>CANOUP010000001.1 GCA_947570625.1 uncultured Clostridia bacterium
CTCTCGCACCCCAGCTTTCGTTCAACGGAACGTACGCTATTACGCTTGTAAAGTTTTTAGCAACGTTTACTATTTCCTGCCATTCGACGGTGATTCTGTAATTAGTGCGCTTGCCGTCAAGGCTTATGCGCTGTTTCTTTATCCTTTTGTTCTTAAAGGTTAAAACTATTTCAGCTTCGTCCGCTTTACCGTATAGCGTTTCTATGTAGCCGTAAACTCTGCGGTTGTCGATATCCGACTGCAACGAATAGTTCTCTATACAGTCCACGCCGAAAAACTCTATCCAGACACTGCCCCATATACCGCTGTTGGGGTAATAATAACAAGTGAACTGTTCGCCCGTCCAGCTCTGCTTTCCTCGCGGCACCGCCGTTTCAAGCGTGTCTATACAGCGCACCACTATCTCGTTTTCGCCTTCCTTTAAATATTCGGTTATATCCGCAGAAAAGGGCGTGAACCCGCCGATATGCTTTATAACGTGGTTGCCGTTCACCCACACGTCCGTTTCGTAGTCCGAAGCGGTAAAGCACAACAGCGCGCGCTTGTTTTTTCGCTGACCGTAAATTTGCGTTTATACCAAATAGTATCGTATACCGAAACGTCGTCTATTCCGCTCGCCTGCCACTGATACGAAAACGGCACGTTGATTTTACGGTCGTAATTTTGCTTATCGCCGAACCCGAACTCCCATTCGCCGTTCAGGCTCTGCCATATGTCGCGCCTGAATTGAGGGCGGGGGTATTCTTTTCTTTTATATTTCATTTCGTAATTTTCTCTATATGCCATATCCAACTGCCGCAGTCGGGCAAACGCGGATAATATACTCCCGCGCTCATTAAAGCCTTGCCGCTTGCCGTAACGCCAAGCTCTTTTATAGTATAAGTCTTGTTTTCGTCAAGCCCGTTTAACTTTAATAATCTGTCGTGGTCGCACGGGTCGCCACGAAATCTCTCACCCACAACATAGGCTTCGGTTTTATCTTTCGCTACTATCATTTCGCAAAAATAATCAGTTTCGAACGGGTTTGCAAGTCTGAACAAATCACCATTTAACACAAGTCCGTCTATGCGCTTGTAATTTGCTATCTGCTCTTTTACTTGTTCTTTCTCTTCCGCTGTAAGTTTGGTCAAATCCAATTCATATCCCGTTGCGCCAAACGAGGCTATCGCTCCGCGGGTCTTGAATGGCGTAATTCTTTGCGTCTGGTGGTTGGGACAAGCCGATACGTGGCAGCTCATAGCGCTTACGGGATAACACATAGACGTCCCCCACTGTATCTTGGTGCGTTCTAAGCCGTCCGTGTCGTCGCTCGTCCATATCTGCGGGAAATAATACAAAGCTCCCCCGTCGAACCTTCCGCCGCCGCCCGCGCACCCTTCGAAAAACACGTCGGGGAACGCAGAAATAAGTCTTTCCGCCAAATCGTAAAACCCGAGCGTATAGCGGTGCAAAAACTCGCCCTGTCTGTCCGCGAGCAAACTTGCCGAAAAGTTTTCGGTTATATCTCTGTTTTTATCCCACTTTACGTAAGAAATATCGTTTTCTTTTAAAACTTTACTTACCGCATTAAAAACGTAATCAACTATTTCCTTTCTTGTGAAATCAAGAACTAATTGATTTCTGCCGCGGCAGGGCTCTACGCCCTCTTTCTTTATCGCCCAATCGGGATGCGCGCGGTATAAGTCGCTATCTTCGGATATCATTTCCGGCTCGAACCATAAACCGAATTTCAATCCGTTTTTCTTACAGCGGTCTATTATAGGCTTTAATCCGCCTTTTAGTTTTTTATTATTTACAAACCAATCGCCCAAGCCGCTTTTATCGTCGTTTCTCTTTCCGAACCAACCGTCATCCAAAACGAACATGTCTATCCCGAGCTTTGCCGCCTCGTCTATAATCGCAAACAGTTTTTCGTTATCGAAATTGAAATAAGTAGCTTCCCAATTGTTTATAACTATGGGCCTGCGTTCGTATACGCGCTTCGGGTCTATTACGTATTCGCGGAAAAAGTCGTGATATGCCCGCGACAGTCCGCCAAGCCCCTCCGCCGAATAACACAATGCGGTTTGAGGTGTTATAAAACTCTCGCCGCCGTCTAACTCCCAACCAAAAAGATAGTCGTTGATTCCGCCCTGCACGCGGATATTTTTATCCGATGTCATTTCAGTCGTAAGCGCGAAACTGCCGCTGTACAACAGGTTAAAGCCGTAACACTCGCCGCTGTTTTCGGTGCAACTGTCAGCAAGAATTGCCATAAACGGATTCATTTGGTGCGAAGAATATCCGCGCGTCGATTCTATCCTCAGCGTTCCTTCCGCAAGCGGAGTAATTACGGGTCTTCTTTCGCTTGCCCAACTACCCGCAAGCCTAAGCGCGGAATACTGTTTATCAATATCGGGCAAATTCGTACAAAACGAGAACGCCTTTTTTAGCTTTATACACGTCTTTCCGGTATTTCGCATTTCCGTGTTTTTTATTAACACATCCGAGTTGTCCGACACCGAATAATTCAAATCTATCTCGATATCCGAAAAATCGTCTTTTAATGTTATAGTCAAGGTATTATCGGCTTTTCTTACGCAAGGCTGACCTTTTATACGCGCTACACCCCCGGATATGGCGTGTTTAACGTATTTGAATGAACTCATAACCGAGCCGTCTTCTCTTTCCGCAATTACCGTTGCCGAACGGAAATCGCCCCGTCCGAAGAAGCCGCACTCCGAAGGCATACAATCCGTTAACATATCCGCATTTATATCTTCGGGATTGGGGGAAAGCTTTTCGCCCTGCGTCTTTATTAAAAACGCAAGGTCGCTTTCTCCTATCTTTTTTCCGTAATACAAATGTTGCAGATAGCCAGCCCTGTTCACAAATATTGCATAGCTGTAATTTTTGCCGCTTAATATAAAGCCATCCGATAGTTTATCAAAATATATCATTGCATTATCCTTACAGATAAAATTTAATCTCGTACTCTTTGTTTACGTCGATTTTCAGAGGTACGGAAATTACGCCGCCGTCGGGCGCGTTCTGTTCGGTATTCAAAGGGAATACCAAGCTATGCTTTTTGGCTTTGACAAAACCTACCTCTTCGCCGTTCACCGTAACTTTTTTAACGCTGTCCGAGTCCTTTAACAGGTGATATTTAAAAGTGATTTCGCGCATTTCAAAGCACTTTTTGCCCTCGAATTTACCTTCTGCTGCGTGCAGTTTTATAACGTAAGCGTTGCAATTTTCACAATAGTACGCCACGTATGCGCTCTTGCGGTATTGACCGAGCTTATACGCCGTAGTTTCGGTATCGTCCTCGTATAAATAGCCGCTGTCTTTTGCCTCTTTGCAGGGGTAGAAGTCGTAGACGAGCTTATCCCATTTCTGCTCTTTTGTATTATGAGCCTCGTATGCAAGCGGTATAAGCGCGCCCAGACGCACGAACAAAGGCGTTTCTCTTAAACCGTATTCGCGCGATATGTTTTTTCCGCCGTTATGGATTTTGCCCGTAAATAAGTCAAGCCATTTACCTGACGGAAGATATGTTTGCGTTGTATCTTCCGTATTTGTTTCGCAGTAAAAAAGTCCGATTGCCGCTTCGCCGCCCGCCTGAAAGTACTCTATTTCGACTTTATGCGGCTTGTCTCCCTCTATGGTTTTCAGATGAAAATTCATTGCAGAATGCAAAGTCTTATCTTCAAATACTTTTTCACCGTCTATCCACACGGTTGCGCCGTCGTCGCAACGCACAATAAGCTCTACGTCCCTTACAAACATTACCTCAGTTTCAAATCGTGCAGAAAAATTATATACAGGCACTCCCTTCTCGGGCGATGTATGGTTTAAAACTATATTGAGTTGTTCATATTCGGCATTTGCAATTGGCTCGCCTTGCAACTCCGTTCCGTTGTAGTAGATGGCTTTTACAGGCTTTAAGAAATTTTTCTTTGCAACCGGCAAAGGATTTTTGCCCGCAATCGGCTTAAATAAAATATCGTTGCCGAGCATATATTCATCAGTCAGTTTTACAGCCTTTATATCTTCGGGATATTCCCAGCCTAATGACTTAAATATCGGCTCGCCATTCTCATAGGCTTCGTATGCGTTTTTATAAATTACGGGAAGTAATCTATAGCGTAAATTGTTGTATTCTCTTACTATATCGAGCGTTTCCTCATCGTAAGCCCACGGCTCGCGGAAGCGCTCGACAACATTTGTGCAGTGCGGGCGGAACACGGGCGACAGCGTGCCGTACTGCATCCAACGGATAAACAATTCTTTATCAGGATTGCCTATATGTCCGCCGCAGTCCGAATTAATATACGGCAAGGCATTATTGCCCGTTCTTATCATCGAATCAATTTCCTGCGCAAGCGCATCAAAATCGCTTTGGATATCTCCCGTCCACTGCACCGAATAACGGTGGCTTGCACTTGAATAGATTTTTACATAACAACCGTTTGCGATATTGTCTACGTTGCCCATAATAACGGGACGGCGGTAAATATTTTTATTCCCCGCTTTTTTCTGCCAGAAAAGACGCGTAATTTCGTCAAACAGATAAAGACCTAAGGTTTCGGGATTTACGCTCTTTGCGGGCGAAACAAGTTTGGTCCCCCAATTTCTGTCGTACCACCATATGTCCAGTCCTTTTTCCATAATCGCCTGCAAATTCTTTTCGCGGTAGGCAATTTCTTCGGGCGCGAAAACCTGCTTGCCGTCGACCGGTTCGGGGTGGTCGTTGAACATTACCTCCACGCCGTGCGCGTGCGCAAAGTCCAAAAACCTTTTCATATCGGGAAAAAGTTTGGTATTGATATCGTATCCCCATCCGTTTTCGCAGAAACGCCAATCGGTGTCTATAACCATTACGTCCAAAGGCACGTTATGTTTTTCGTAATCTAATATAAGCTGTTTTGCTTCTTCTTCCGTATAGGCGTAGTATTTAGAGTTCCAACCGCCGAGCGTGGATAAACGCACAAGCTCGCACCTTCCCGTAAGTTCTACGTAGAGTTTTCTAAGCTTCTTTGCGGTCTTTTGACATAACAAAAGATAAACGTCTTGCACGTTTTCTTCTACTTTATATTCGCCCTTGCGGTCGGCGGAATATCCGCCCTCGGGTACGATAATTCTCGGCGTGTCCGATATTGCGAACACTTCGGGAGTTTTATCCAATGCGGGTAGCTCTCCCGAATTTGCAAGTTTTTTATAAGTATAAACCTTTTGCCCATTCTTTTCAAGCCTTACGCCCGTAAGCGA
This sequence comes from uncultured Clostridia bacterium, assembly GCA_947570625.1. Taxonomy (GTDB): domain Bacteria; phylum Bacillota; class Clostridia; order Christensenellales; family Borkfalkiaceae; genus Coproplasma. Next base: position 5,251 of record CANOUP010000001.1, read on the forward strand.
TTTGGCGTTTTCGGGAATATATAATTCGTATTCTCCGAAACAAACAACGCCGTCGTTTTCTGAATATTCGACGTCATCTTTATAATCAGTTTTATTCGGCATGAAAAAAGTATTGTCATCGCAGAATTTGCCGTTTTTTGCATATTCTATGCGTACAATATCTTCGTTTAATAGCTGTACTCTTATGCTGTTAATAATAAATTGATTCATAATATCAGTATTCCCCATTTCAGAAAACGCACCTCGGGTTGCCCACACCTATGCATATTGCCGCATTCTTTACGAAAGGAAGCCAACCGTCCGCGCCTTCGGCTTTGTTTGCGGCTAAACGTATGAGCGTACCGCTGCCCTTGAACTCGTCGTTGCCGTCTATAAACCGCGGCTTGCCGTTTTTATCCTCGAAATAGAAAGATACGTTAAAGCCTTTGCGCACTATTCTGACGTATATGCCGCCGTTTTTTCTGAATAGAGTCGTATACTCAGTCTTTGCGGATTCTACCGAACCCGACTGCAACCTTTTATAAGTAAGACCTTTGGTGTTATAGCCTATACCGAAGTTATACCAGCCGTCGCCGTTAAGCGTTTCCGTCCTGTTGAGATTGTAATTGGTCTGCACCTTGGCGGCTTCGGGAAATTCGCTTATTCCCTTCCCGTCCTTATTCGTCCATCCCACAAACATGCGCACCGTGAAGTCGGAGGATATATCGTCGAAATCAGAGGACGGCGAGATAGACTTCGTAACCAAAATATTTCCGTAATCGGATAAATCTGGGAGCTTTACAGGCTCAACCGAGCTGTCTTCAAGCTCTGAATAGGCTATTTCGGTGCTACAGGTTTTATCGGTGAAATATCCTCCGCACGAGCTGCAATAATAGAAATTTTTGTACTTTCCGACCGTTTCATCCTGAAACTGCGCCGTGTGCGGACGCTTGGTTATGGTAATCTTTTCAACGGATATAATATTCAAGCCGTCGCCGTCCGAAAACAGCTCGCCGCATTCCGTACACTTATAATGCTCGAAATTACCTTCGTTTTTGCAGTCGGCGTCTTTTTGCGCAACTTTGGTTATCGTATGATTGCACGGCGCGTCCGTTTCGTCCTTACACGCCGTAAACGTTGCGGCAAGCCCGAACGCCATAACGATTGCGGCGACGACTGCCGCCTGTCTTTTTATTTTCATAATTTTTCTCCTGATTAAAAAAATGGGGGAAACACAATACAAAATTAATTATATCGTCGTTTTCCCCCGTCAATTTACCGTTTGAATTTACTCCTTGCCGCCGCCGAAAGAAATTCCTTCTATAAAGAATTTCTGACATATGAGATAGACTATGATAAGCGGAAGCATAGAAAGCAACGCAGTCGCGCATTGGAACGCATAATCGAAGTCGCCTTCCATCATATAGTTTACCGATTGTTGCACCGCAAGCTGCAACGTCCACAGGCTCTTTTCGTCGACAAGATACATAAGCGCACCCGCATAGTTGTTGTAACCGCCTACGAAACCGAATATGAACTGCGCTATAAGCGCGGGCTTAGAAAGCGGAAGAACTATCGTGAAAAATATCTGCCAGAAATTCATTCCGTCTATTCTCGCAGCCTCGACTATCTCGCCGCTTATGCCGTCAAGATACGGCCGCAGAAAGAAAACCGTGCTTGCGCTTGCAAACAGTCCCGGCACAATGAGCGGCAGAACTGACTGCCACCCTTCCGTCCAACCGAGGTTGTCATAGAACATATATCCTACGAATCCGAATGCGCCGAGAGGTATGAACATAAGCGTTACCGTGAACATAAACAGCGAGTTTTTAAACGGAAACTTACCCTGCCAATAGCAATATGCAACGAGAAGCGATTGCAATAGCCCCGATGCGAGCGGTATGAGCGTTATCCACATAGTATTCAGAAAACCGCGCAACAGCATCGGAATACCGCCGACGTTAAAGGTCTTGTTGGTAAACAGCCTTTGATATCCCTCTAATGAAAATTCCTTCGGCCACCAGATAAAGCTCTTTGCCGTTTCAAATTCCGACCGCGGCGTAAAAGATGATATAAGAATTATCATAAACGGCGCCAAAATCCACAGCGTATACAGTCCGAGAACGACGTATGTAGCTATACGCCCTACCGAAACGGGCTCGCGCTTTTTACGGGGCTTGAAATTGCCGTCGGAGGATTTCAGTTCGTCCGATTGTAAATTGTTTAGTATTCTTAAAGTTTTCGTCTGCATATCAACCCTCCGAAGCCTTGTTGCGCGCGCGGATTATCGGGAACGAGATAAGGAACGTAACGGCAAACAGGAACCAGCTCATAACGGCGGCGTACTCCATTTCGTCGTTATAGACGCCTTGCATATAGATGTAATAGTTTACCGTAAGTCCTACGTTGTCCGGTCCCGCAGTCTGCTTCCAGTCGAGCGGAGCAAGCACGAGCACGCTGTCGAAAACCGCAAGTCCTTGCGTAACGCTTGCAAGCAGCAAAAACAGCAGTACGGATTTTATTCCCGGAAGCGTAATGTGCCAAAACTTGTAAAAAGCGTTTGCGCCGTCTAGCGAAGCCGCTTCGTAAAGAGCGGGATTTACGTTCTTGAGCGCGGCTTTGAACATTACTATACCGTAGGCGGGAGCCTGCCACACTATCGTTACGTACACGCAGACAATCAGCCGCATAGGTCTGTCGGAATCGTTCAGCCAGTCGATATTCTGTCCGAGTATGGAATTGAGAATACCCAAATCCTTATTGAACACCCACATCCACATTATCGCTACGGCAACTCCCGAGCAGATATACGGTATAAAGAAGATTATCTGCAAAATCTTTGCGCCTTTAACCTTTTGTTCGAGCAGTACCGCTATAACGAGCGATATCAACAGAGTAATAATCTGCGAGGTTGCAAGTATGAGCGTGGATTTCCACGAACCCCAAAATTTCGGATCTGTGAATACCTGCCTGAAATTATCGAAGCCGTTCCATTCCATCGTCGTTATATCGTTTGCCTGCATATCGGTAAACATAGAAATAAACGACAGTACGACGGGAAAACCGTTAAAAAGAAAATATGCTATTATCGGCGTAAAAACAAGCGCAAGGCACAGCCAGCTTACAGGCTTCCACCTTATTTTACGCTTGGGTACGCACTCGGCGACTGATATTTTTTCAAGCGCTTTTATGCCGCCCATTATCTTATCCCCTTAATTACGCAAAACATATCGTTTAAAGCCGTTTTTGCTGCTGCGGCTCTTTCCTGCTCGAATGCGGAAAGCTTTTTCTTCCCGCGTCTTACTTCCTCGTTAAACGGGTTTGACCAATTCGTTACCCAGCTTCCGTTTTCAAAATACCCCCAGTCGCCCCTGCCTGCGTTTACCGAAACCTTAGCTACGGCGTACAGATTCTTGCCTTGCGAAATTTCATCGTTCTTGGCAAAATCCGCGCCGAAAGCCGTTTCGACCGCTACGGGGAATGTCGTGGTTTTTGCAATGTATTTCTGTCCTTCGGTTGCAACCCAACTGATAAAGTTCCAAGCGGACTGATATTTTTCGGGGTCGGAGCAGGCGGGGATAGCAAGAGCCTGACAAATGCTTGCCGAAGTGCTGCTGCCGATTATCGGCGTGCCGTCCACCTTCTTTATATCGCCGGTGTACACCTCGCCGTCATAAGTCTCGCCTATAACCTTTAAGTGCTCGTTCTTGAAATCGTTCGCATCGTTTCCCGAATAATACACGCTTCCGCCCTCGTATTCGCGATACGTTTCGGGTAAGCAGATATTGAAGTCGGGGTTTGACATTCTGTTTTCCTCAAATTCGCTGCCCCTTGTCATTGCAAGCTCGCCGTTGTTAAACCAAATCTTGGCTTTGCCCGTATCGGGGTCCGCTACTCCGTAACCCTTGTAAGTTTTACCGCCGCGCTCGTCGACTACCGTATCCGTAGCCACTTGCAGCGAAACGTACTCCTTTATGGCGTTATACTGCGACTCTATGGCGTAAACCCCGTCCATAGTTGCGATATCGGTTTGATTGACCTTATCCTCGTAGCGCACTATTTCACCGGCGGCATAGGTTGCGCCGTTTATAACCGTGCCGTTCTTTGTTACTATATAATTAGCGCTTGTGTCGAGAAGCGTAAAATCGTATTCCCTGCCGTTATAGCCCATAACGTCGCCGCCCACCGACCAGCCGTAATTAAACCAATATTCAGAAACAAAGCCGTATTTGGTCGGAGATTTCGTACCCGTTGCCGAACCGTCGTTATGCTCGGGCGAAAAATATTTCAAAATATTTCTCTGTTCTTCCCAATTCATACCTATACAGTTATTGAACACCTTGTAAACGTCGTTACCTAAAAGGTTTTTGGACTTTTTCATGCCTGCAACGGGCTCTTCTTTATACTCCGCATAACCGTGGGGTTTGAGATTTGCGCCGTTATCCGCGTTATATTTGTCAAGTTCTTCTTCGGGTACGGATATGATATTGATGCCCTGCGACTTAAAAATTTTCTCGTTGTACCAGTTAAAATGCGCGTTGGAAGATACGGGTACGGCAAGAAGGTTTTGCCCCGCGCCTATAACGTGCTTGGGCTGGCCGGCGCCCTTCTTTGCGTCCGGATTGCGAGTCATACGCCACCAGTCCATAACGCTGTCGGAAATGGTATTGTTTTTAAAATCATCGTCATTTTTCGCATATTTTTCGAGACTGAGCATATATCCGTCGGGACATTTGCGGCCATCGGCTTTATATGCAAAGTTTACGAACGTATTCGAAATACTGTCGGTAACCATTACGACGTTATACGCCTCATCTTTGCTTTTTGTAAACGTGTTGGGGCTCGTTTTCGTACCTAATTCTACGTTAACATAAGTATTGTCGGTTTCATAACCGGCGCCGTCGTTATAAGCGCCGACAAGTTCCAGCCAAGCGGCCTCGGATTTAGAATTATTGCCGCAAAGGAAGGATATCTGCGTCCTATCGCCGACCGGCTTATCGCCTGCCGGAGTTTTGCTGTCGCCGCAGCCCGCAACCGAAACGGCGGTAACCGCAGTCAGGCAAGCCGCTAAAACAACCGATAATTTTTTCTTCATAATTTTCACCTTATACCGTTTTTTATATTTAAATTAATCTATTACGATTTTATTTTTTAGAAGTATATTCTCCGAGCTTGCACCGACGAGAATTTCGAAAACGCCGCCGTGTACCGTCCAACAATCTTTGGCAACCGAGTAATAAGCAAATGCCGACCTGTCGAGTGTTATTTCAACGCGCGTTTTATTACGGGCTTTAACAAATACCTTTTTAAAAGCTTTAAGCTCCTTATAAGGGCGGTAAACCTCCCTCGTTATTTCGCGCACGTAGACCTGAGCGACTTCCTTACCGTCTATATCCGATAAATTTTCTATGTCGAAGCACAGCTTTACGTCATTTCCGCACTTTTCGACCGAAAGATTACAGTAAGAAAACTGCGAATAGGAAAGTCCGAAGCCGAACGGAAACAGTACGGGCACGCCGAAGGTATCGAAATAGCGATATCCCACGTTCAGCCCCTCGCTGTAAAGCATTACGGCTTCGTCCGAATAAGCGTTTTCCGCAGGAACGTCCTCCAAAGCAAGCGGGAAAGTTTCGGTAAGTTTTCCGCTCGGGTTTACTTTGCCCGTCAAAACCCTTGCAACCGCCTTGTTTACGTATTCTCCGCCGTAGCCCGCCCAGACAACCGCGTCAACTTCGTCTATCCAGCCGCTCATATCCACAGCCGCGCCGGCATAGACGACGACTATTATTTTTTCGCTTGCCTCCGCGAGAGAAACAATCGCAAGCTCCTCTTCCTTTGAAAGCTTTATCTGCTGTCTGTCCGCGCTCTCGTATTCGCACGTGTTGGGATTGCCTACGCATATTACCGTACAGTCGGCTTTCGCCGCCTCGGCTACCGCGTTTTTGAGATTGCTCAGATTTGCCTGATGCCCCGTCGCTTCCCACACGCTGTCGGTGTAATACGCATCCGCACCCTCGTTTACAAGCGCCGTTGCGAGAGGCTCGAATTCCTGCTCGGGGTAGACGTTGGACGAACCGCCGCCGAAATAATAATTTTTCGCCGCCGCGCCCGTAACAACCGTTTTCCCGCCTTTAATCGGAAGCACTCCGTCGTTCTTTAACAGAGTTATGCCCTCTTCTTCTATTTCGAGGGCGACCGCCCTGCGCTGTTCGAGAGTCATATCCGATTTGCGGAGCTTACTCTCACTTTCACACCTTTCGGCAAGGGCAATTACGCGCGCCGCGCTTTCGTCAAGCTTTGCCGCATCCAATTTATCGGCTTTATCGAGCATTTGCTTTTGATGTTCCGCATTGTACGGCATCTCCCAGTCAAGCCCTGCGTTCAGGCTCGCCTCGCTGTCCTTAACCGCTTCCCAGTCCGACATAATCATTCCGTCAAAGCCGAACTCCTCTCTCAATAAGGAATAAAGCTTTTTATGCTCGGACATCCTTACTCCGTTTACGAGATTGTAAGCGGACATAACCGTCCAGGGCTTTGCTTTGCAGGCGATTTCAAAAGGCTTAATATAAATTTCCCTCAGCGTTCTTTCGTCCACCTCGGAGCTTATCCAATGCCGCGACCTTTCGCAGTTGTTCGCACAATAGTGTTTGAGCGCGCATCCCACGTGCATGCTTTGCACGCCTTCTATGTACTCTTTTGCAAACTCGCCCGCAATCAGCGGGTCCTCGGAAAGATATTCGAAATTTCTGCCGCAGGTGGGCAGTCTTTTTATGTTCACGCCCGGCGCAAGCAGTATATCGACCTTCTGTTCTATACAGTCGTTGCCGAGACTTTTGCCCATTTTATAAGCAAGCGCCGTATCCCAGGTTTGCGAAAGCATCTGAAACGAGGGATAAGCCACGGATTTTATACAATCGTGCTGTTCCGTCGTAGTTCTGTCAATAGGTTGACGAAGCCCTACGGGACCGTCTGAGACGACGAATTTGTATATTGCCCCGTCCAAGTCGTAATTAGTCCAGAAGTCCGCGCCCATTACAAGCTTTACCTTCTGCTTCGCCGTCAGTTTTTTTATATCCATTTCTTTTCCTTTTTTCGTCTGCGCGGGGAATATTCCCCGCGCAACGATTTATTTTTTCAAGTTCTTTATTCAGCGGTATCGGGTTGATTGGGAAGCTTGCCTTTATAAGTATCCGCATTCTCCATTACAAACGACACTTTGTTGTAATCCGTAATCGCAGCGTCTTCGCCTTTATTCGGCACACCGGTTGCAGCAACGCCTACTTCGCATTTAACGTCCGCATATTTTTCGGCAAAGGTTCTGCTGCCGATATAATCGTCGCCGAGGAATACGTGAACAACGTTTTTGACCCTTAAAAGCGTGAGCTTTAAAGTACCCGCCTCTATTGCGGCAAGATATTCTTCCGCCTTTGCGCACGCCGGGTGAGTTGTGTTACCTTCAACGGTTTCCTTTAAGAAAATCAAATCCTGCCAGCCGGAGCCTTCTGCTTTATTCGAGTTCCATAAAGGGTCGTCGGCGAACTGCACTTTTTTAGAGCCTTCAAGGCGGACGTAAACCAAATCGTTCATTCCGTCGCCTACGAAGCGTACGACTACGCCCTGATTACTGTTCAGCATATCTTTATTTAAAACAATGCTTGCGGCTACGTCGTCGTAAGTTTCTTTAGTTACGAATTCTCCGCAGTCGTTGGTAAAGCCTATGACAGCAGTTGTTTCATTATTCGCTTGCGAGAAGTCGAACTTGCCCCAGGGAGTAAGCGTATTGAACGTATCCGCTTCAAGCGCGATTGCAGTAGTGTATTCAGCGTTTTTGCCAACCGTTATTTCCGCAGTCAGATATCCCGCTATCTTTACCGTCCATACTGCGGCGGGGATTTCGATAACCGAAAGCATAAGCACACCGTTCTTATCGGTAAGCGTTGCCGTTACGTCGTCCAACCCGCCCGATGAAAGCGTGACTTGCGTTCCCGCCGTCAAAGCGTTGCCGCTTACACCGTACTTTTTGCCCGTTATTTGCGCATCGATACTGCCGCTTACGATTTCTTCAAAAGTCGCCGCAACGGTCGTGTCGCCCATTACCGCAAAGGTATATTGCATACCTTTGATTTGAGAAGTAACGTCCGTGCCGTTAACGGTAAGCGTGCCGAGTTTATATCCGGTTGCGGGAGTTACGGTTATCGTTACGGTATCGCCCAAGCCGATTGTTTGGGGAGCAATCGCAATTGTTCCGTTTGCGTCGGACGGCGTTTCGTTCGTTATCTCAACCGTAGGTACGGAAACGTTTTCGGAAATTTCATATTTCCACTTAGAGCCCACTACCGCGTCGTACGAGAACAAGCCGAAGCCCATTTTACTGTTTTCGTATTTATCGGGCAAATCCGCTCTGCCTTTGAACTCGCCGTCGAGATAAACGAACAGTGACTTGCCAGAGCGAAGAACTTTAAGCTCTATTCCGGTTTCGGAATTGTATTTTTGAACCTCCGCATCCGTTACGTTTCTGAATTCCACCCATTCCTTTTCAAAAACCGTTCTCAATCCAATCGACGCATCGTTATTATCCGAAAACAGTTCGGGTCTGAATTGAAGGCGGGCGTCCCCGTCTACGTTTATGTTAAGTATTGCCGCTTTTCCGTCTTCGAACCGCAATATAACGCCCTGCTGTTTACCGCCGTTCGTGGTAAAACCGCCTTTGATTATTACGGAAACGGAAGCGTTTGTAAACAAGCATTCCTTTGTGACTGCGTTTAACGATGCTCCGGGACCTTCCCATTCTATATAAGGTTCATTATCGTTTACGTGCACCAAACCGTGTCCGCTGTGATCCCAGCGTACTATTTCAAACGCGTCGTATTCGAGCACAATTTCGGTGAGATTTTCGTCGATTACTATTTCCTTTGAAATATAACCGTCAACGCTTACCGTATATCTGCCTTTTATAACTTCGCCCGTTATTTTTCCATTCGTAACCGTATACTCCGTTCCGCCGAGCGCAACCTTTGTTCCGTCCGCAAGCGCAGCCGTCGCGCCGAGCTTTTTACCCTTTACCGAAATGTTGATATTGATAGGCTCTTCCTGTACAAACGCCGCCGCAACGTTGATTGACGCTCTGTTTGCGACAATCGTAAGTTTGCCTGCCTTAACGTCGTTATATCTGTCCTCGCCGTCTACGGTAAGCGAATCAAGCTTATATCCTTCGGGCGCGTCAAACGTCAGCTCGATTTCTTCGCCGAACGAGTATTTATCCTTTTGAGGATTTGCGGTAACGGTGCAATCCGCGCCTTCGGGCTTGGTTACGTCTATATCGAGCACGCTTTCGAGCGCGGGAATCGATTTTGTAATTTCGTAAGTAAACTTTGCGTTGCTTGCCGCATTGAATGCAAAGTAAGCAACCTGTACGGGTTTATCGGCGTAGCCGTCGGGGAGAGCGTATTCGCAGATATACTTGCCGCCGAACATAACGGTCAATTTACCGTCATTTACTACGGTAGTAAGTCTTACTCCTTCCTCCGATTTAATGCCCTGCGTATCTGCTGCGGACAGCTGATAAACAGGCAATTCGCCGTACTGCGTTCCCGTTACGTCTTCGCCGAAAAGGCAGTTTTCTTTGGGGAAGAAATCCCATGCTTCGGCGGTGAACTGTATGTTGCCTAAGCCGCCTTTTTCGTTTGAGGAGTCGCCGTTATGATAGCGTACGACCATATGCTTGCCGTCGGAGAATTTGAGAATTATTCCCTGCGTACGCCAATTATGGGTACTGTTATTGTAATTGACGTCGAAGCTTGCCGAAACCCCGTTATAGCTGTCCTTGGTAATAACGTTTAGAGTCTGGTCGCCCGTGTGCTCTCTGAAAAGTATATAGGGATCAGCATCGTTTACATGCGTCAAATCGTGCGAAGCCGAATCCCAGCCCGCAAACAAACCGAACACCTCATAGTTTAAGGTTATACCGTTAGCTCCGCCTATCGTTGCTTCTTCGCCTTCTTCTTCAAGAAGTATCTCGTATTTTTTCGTTTCGTAGCCCGATTTTGAAATAGTAAGCTCGTAGCTTTCACCTACGGGCACGTTTTCGATTGTATAAACGTATTTGCCGTCCTTAACGCTGCCCTCAACGTCCGCGTCCGCGTCTATTTCAACCTTTACACCCTCGGCGGAAACATACTCGCCTGACTTATAAAGTCTTACCGAACCGCTAACGCTGCCGTATTTAATCTCGGCTTGCTGTTCGGTAGCTCCGCATTCGCACTCGCCTGCGACGAACTCGTGTTCTTTTCTCGTGCTTTCGTCGGGCGTGTTGTCGTCGGGGCAAACCATTACGTGTGTGTCGCCGTCGTTTTTAAGCTGCGTATAGCTGTGCTCGTGTTTGTTACACCCCGCAGCGCCCGCCGCCACTCCGCAGGTGAGCGACAAAACCGCAAAGGGAATTGCCCATTTAAATTTTTTGTTCATGCTTTTCTCCTTATCTTTTTGATTTTTTATCTTAAAATATCCGTAAAATTTACGGTGTTTTTATTCGAATCCGAATTCCACGTCAATAGTCAACTTGCCTTCGGGGTCCTTTACGTCGAACTCGTAATAGCCGCCCGTTTCCCTGAGCTTTGCCGTATAATCTTCGCCGTTTACCGTTATACTCTTAACGATTGCGCCGTTGCGGGGTTTTACCGTAAACGTCGTTGTGCCCCAGCCAAATATTTTATCCGAGCCGCTTTTCGCCACCACAGTGCCCTTGCCTTCGCCGCTGTAATTTACCGCGTAATCATACTGCATAAGCCCGCCTTTATCGAAGCGGAAATACGTGTCGGGCGCGAGCCAGCCGATACCCGGCAGCACCTTTTCCGACCAGCGCGACCAAATACGAGTTTCGGTTATTTTGTCAGATACGTCCTCGCCCTCGTATTTAAGCGAGAAGATGTGTACGGGGTCGATTCCCACTTTCAGTTCGGAAGGGTCGGAAACGTCCCAGCCCGCAAGCTCCAAAAACGCCCACGGAATAAAGCTTTCTATCGTGTAGCCCGTACAATCGGGAGTATTTACCTTTCCGCCTATCTGCTGCGCGGCCGTAAGCGGCATTTTGTCCCATGTGGTGTGTATGTCGAACCCGCTCGACTGGTCGGGAGCGACGCGCATATTATTTACCGACCCGTCCGCCTGCACGTCGTATTCGATAGTCTTATGCCTGCCCTCTTCGCCGTAACCCACGGGACCTATATACATTTCCAGACAGCTGTTGGTCCAGGAGCCTCTGTCGGGGTTGACCCAGATGTTGGAACCTGTTTCCTCTACCTTCCCGCCGATAAAAATACCCTTTTCGCCGACGAAAGACGCAAACTCTATCTTCGCGCTCTGCGTGGCGTTAGGTTTGTCTTCGGCGTACAGCCAACGCACGTTTTTCCACTTTTCTTCGTCAAATTTGCCGTCGATATTCATCCCCTCGTCGCAGTCGGGTCTTATAACGTTAGCGCTGTTGTCGAAGGTGTAAGGGTTGGGGTCGGGGATTATATTGATTTTCTCACCCGAGCAACCCGCAAATGCAGCGGAAATCGTTATTGCGCATATTGCGGCCGCACCGCATTTAATCAGCTTTTTCATAACTTTCCTCCTTACGCTTTACCCAAAATTCTTATTTCGGATATGCCGACGACGCTTTGATTTTCAGGCATTTCGACGGTTATCTTAATATTCGTTACCGCAACGTCGTAGAATTCCGCAAACGCCGCCGCACCCGAGCTGACATACAAAATCTCTTTATTGCCGACGCCGCCCGTTCTGCAATACCTGTCTACGTCGAACTTAACGTCGCGAATGACGCGGACGCTGCCGTCTTCGAGAGTGAACTCGATTCTCGGAATATTAAGGAATATTTCTTTTCTCTTGGCGGAGTTGTAAACCATAACCGCGCGCACCGTTTCCGCCTTATCGAAAGCGAACTCGAACGTCGAGGTCTTGCTTATCTTGGTTTCGCGGATATAGTCCATAAACGTTTCGTCCGCGTCCTTATGCACTGTCAGCAGTCCGTCGGTTATATATTCAAGCTCCGCGCTTTCGTCCGAGCAGGTAAGCGTAGCTTTGGAAGCGATATTCTTGTAACCGCTTACCTTTTCGGGCAGAGGTTGCACGCTGTCGGTGGGTCCGTTCACGTAAGGCACCGTCATATCGTTGCCGTCCTTATCCTTTACGGTTATCCACTTAACTTCGTCGATTGCAGCGTATCTGTTCGACCCGCCCTCGCTGTAATCTTTGTGACGGTGATAGGATATATAGAGCTGGTCGCCCGAAGTAACGAACGAATGATGCCCGGCGCCCGAGATACTCTCGCTGCCCGTCGTCGACGAGCAGAGAAGAAGTCCGCCCTCGTCCTCTCTCAGCTTTCTGAAATCGCCGAGCGGACTGTCCGAAACCGCCATTCCTACCTGATAATCGCTCGTCGAGTAGTCGTTAACTGAGAACGTAAAGTAATAAAGCCCCTTGCCGTTTCCGTCCTCGTGATAGAGCATACTCGCACCCTCGTTACATACCGCACCGTATTCGTACGTTACGTTATCGTCGGAACCGTCGCGCCAATCCTGTATGGTATAAAATCTGTCGGCGGTTATATACTTTGCTGTTTCCCACTTGGGTTTAAGCCAGTTTTCCATTTCGACGCCGATATTTATATTCCACGCCGCGTTATGCTCGAGCTTGAAATACATATATTTTTTATGATAGGTCTTGCCCGTTGCCTCGTCTACCGTAGGTACGGGGTCAACATAGGGGTGCGGGTCTATCGTCTGGAAATACCTTGCCTGCGGCTTTTCGTTGTAAATTCCGCCTGCGCCGACTTCGTTCTTATAGAGAAGCTTGCTCAGCTCGTCGGGAGCGAACAGACAGTAGTCGGCGTAAAAATGTCTGAAAGCTGCCTCGTAATACACGCCGTCTTTTTCGATGAAAGCGTATTCTCCGCTTTTTGCTTGTTCCTCTGTGATTTCTTTATTATTGTTCGTGTTGAGATTATGAACGTTTTCGGCTCCGCAGCTTTCGGCGTTTCCGAAATTTATGAGATTGAACGGTCCCTCGGGCGAAGCCGACGTAGCCGCGTACATACAGTATGCGGTAAGACCTCCGTCCACGTCGCCGCCCGTCTCCGTAATTGCGCCGTTTTTGTATTCTTTGTACGGAACGCTGCTGAAAAACAGATAGTAAAGCTCGGTCCCCTCGTCGTATACGACTTCGGGCGCCCAACGGTACGCCCCCGAACCGAGAACGGCGTTGAGCGTTTCGTCCGTGGTTTTAAGCACTACGGTTACGGGCTCCCATACTGCAAGGTCTCTTGAACGCATAGTCTGTAAATTGCTCGTACCGTACATATAGTAATATCCGCTGCGGGCAGTATCGTCCAAAATCTGCGGGTCGGGGTATCCCTGTTTCAGGCTATTGCTGTAAAACAGTGAATTGTTGTACACAATTTCACCTTTAATGTCCTTGTTTTCGCCCTTGTAAGCAGACAGCTCGTACTCGTCAATAATATCGGTTTTACAAGCCGTTAACGCACACGGCGAAACCATAGCCAAAGCAAGAACCGCCGCCGCAAGGCGTTTGACTGAATTTTTCATCATTTTCTCCTTGATTTTTATTTTTCGGTTATTTCACAGCCTGCCTCAACGAGCGCATCCGTGAATACTTTATAATTTTCGGTAGTCGGGTGAACACCGTCTCCGAGCATAGCCGTTGTTACCTTTGAACAAGTGTCTACACACGTTATCCAATCGTACTTTGCGCACCACTCCGCCATGTATACGTTGGTTTCCGAAACATTTTGCGCATACGAAGTATCCGAGCGTTGTGTGATGTTAAACCAGTAAATATTGCTCGAAGGATATTTTGAATGCATAAGCATAAATAAGCGCGTAAGACTGTCTTGTGTATCCGAAGTCAAATCGTGCACGTCATAGAAATTATTTGTTCCTACGTGCATTACTATGTTCTTCGGCGCAGTCGAGCCTATAACGGTTGAATACGCCGCCTCCCAATGATAGGAAGTCGTCGAGCTGATACCTGCGTGCAAGACATCTTTGCCCTGCGCAAAGCTGCGCATATATTCGCCGATAAAGTGATTATCCATAAAGCTGTCGCCTATGAAAAGCGTTGTATTTGCGGTTACTTCCTTACATAGTTCAGCGCGCTGCGCCACGTCGAAACGGCTCAAATCGTATAATCCCGACGAGTCCTCGGCGAATTTCAGAAACTCTATTTCCACCTTGAAAACCACATTGAAATGCTCGCTCTTTGCGCGGACGTTTACTTCTTTATCCTCGCGTTTTACGGGCGTCACCGTGTTGCCATCGATTTTTATACTCGACGTATCGTACGTATAGGTCAGGCTCTCCGCCTTTTCCGGCTTACTGAATACGGGCTGAATTTCCGCAAACGTGAAGCTTCTATCCTGCGTTATAAACACCTTTAAGTCGTCTATGCTCAGCTTTCCGTAATCGGGCGTATTGTTCTCTTCGGGTTTATCCGTACAACCCGCCGCAAACGCACAAATCGTTAGTGCCGTTACCGCCGCCGCCAAAACCGCTTTGAATTTAAGTTTCATAACTTATCCTCCGAAAATTCGTTATTTTTATTTTGTCCCGTATAAGACTTGTTTTTAACCGCGCTCACTACGCAGTAGACCGCCGTGCGAACGAGCAACAAGCCTGCGAAAATAAATATCATATACGGGTGTATTACCCTTGCCGCAACAAACCAGCCGCATATAAAAGTTACCAGCGCCGCAACGAAAGCCGAAAACCACACGAACGAGCACACCGTCTTATAACAGCCCGCAAAGCTCTTTTCCCAGCCGTCCTTTACCGCCTTGCCTGCAAGCCACATAACCGCGCCGAGCAATATGGGAATAATCACAAGCATAGGCAGCTGTGAAACCGCGCTTACGAAATACGACCCGAACGTATAACCTGCCGTATCGTAATAAGTATCCTTTATGAAGCCGTGTATATCGTTTACTTTTCCGTCGGCGCATTTCACAAAATAACCGCCGAACACGACGGGAACTCCGTTGTCCGTTTTAAACGAGCCTGCGCACATATCGTCGAAAACGTAAAAATAATATGCTTTACCGCTTGCGATATAGTTTGCGTAATAATAATCCCGCAACACCGGCGCCTTAGCTCCGGAATAAACCGAGGTCGCTTTTGTATAATAATTTTTTACGTACAGGTAATAAACCTGCCTGCCGTAATCGTCCGCCGCACCGTCGAGCGCGTCAAGCTCTTTTTTCAACGTTTCGTCGGAATTTAAAAACTGTTTGTATGATTTTAATTTCTCTTCGCTGAGTTCAAGCTCGCGGTCGGTATAACGCGTTACCAATCTGTAACCCTGCTTTTCCGTATCCGATAACTTTATCCACTCCCCGTAAGCTATCTCGCTCTCGCCCTTTATTGCTACCTGCGTAAATTCTATAAGCGTATCCGAAGGTCGGGTGTCGACAATCAGGTTATAACCGTTTTTCTTATACGCCGCGTCTTCTTCATTAGAATAAGTGTTGATAACCTTTCCGCTTGTACACTTATGGTTTATAACCGCAACATCAACACCGTTATCAAACGCCGCTTGAATAAATTCCTTATAGCTCCCCGCATTGTTGTAATGGGTTGCAAACGGCGCCACGTCCGCGCCGTAATACCCGAACAAGAAGAATACGAACGACAGCAACAGACCTATAAATACGGTTGCAAAGCTGCGCTTTGCAGCTTCCGACGCTATCTTATCCGAGAAAAAACTCAACCCGAAAAATTTAATGCGATTTTTCATTTTTACCTGCCGTTCCCGCCATTCACGTCCGGCACCCCTCCCACCGCCTGTCGGCGGCGGAAGTTCGCCTTGTTATAAGGAGGGAAAATGAATAATTTTCTTAATTACCGTATTTTCTTTCCATTATGGATAACTCCGTCTCATCGTCGAAAAGATGTATCCTCTTTTCATCGAAAAATATCTTTACAGTATCGCACTGACGGTAATCGTTGCGGTCGTTTACGCAAATTATACTGTCGGGACTTTCGGGCGTTATCTTTACAAACATCTGCGTAGTGTTGCCGAGAATTTCCTTTATGGACAGCTTTGCGCTTATCCCTTTTTCGTCGAAAGTTACGTTCTCGCCGCGTATCCCGAGCGTTACGCCGTGTTCGTTACCGTCAAGATATTCGGGCTTTATCGTGCGCATATTTGCGAGATTATAACTCTGCATTTCGCCGTTCGGATATTTCACGTCAAGATTTTTGCCGTTCTTTTTTATCGTAACGTCGAAGAAATTCATCTGCGGAGTACCGATAAATCCCGCAACGAATTTATTTTCGGGAAAGTCGAAAAGATTGGTGGGATTGTCTATCTGCTGTATCACGCCCAGCTTCATTACAACTATTCTCGTACCCATAGTCATTGCTTCTATCTGGTCGTGCGTAACATAAATAAACGTCGTCTTTAATTCGTTATGAAGCTTGACTATTTCGCTTCTCATAGTCGTTCTGAGCTTTGCGTCGAGATTTGAAAGCGGTTCATCCAAAAGCATAACCTTCGGCTCGCGCACGATAGCGCGCCCCAGCGCAATTCTCTGTCTTTGTCCGCCCGACATTGCTTTGGGCTTTATATCCAACAGCTCGGTTACGCCGAGTACTTCCGACGCCCATTTAACCTTCTTTTCTATTTCTTCTTTCGGAATGTGGCGGTATTCATACACCTGCACCGGCGTATTCGTATAGTACTCTAAATCCCTTTCGAGCTTTTTCTTTCTTTCTGTAAGCGCAAGCTTTATGTCGCTTTCTCTTATGTCGCCGAGATTTACCGAAGCCCTATTTGCAAGCTCTTTTGCAAGATTTCCCGCTTCTTCGGCCTTTTCGTTCTTTCCGGCATATCTGAGTCTGATTTCATTAATTACCGCCTTCTGAGTCGCGAGAACTTCGTTTACCCTGTCGGCTATCGCCTTTTCACGCTCCGAGAAGCTTAGCAATATTTCTTTGGCTTGTTCCCCGCTCTTACCTTCGAGCGCGGCGTTCTTCTCTTTTAAAAGCTTTTCATATTCCGCTTTTATCTCGCACAACCTGTATTTGAACACAAGCTCGACGTCATTCTCCTCGGCATAACGGATATCTATATGTACGGTTTTAAGACTGTTTCTAAGCTCCCGTATCTTCTTTTTATCTATTGCGAGCACAGGGTTGCCGTTTTCATCGTTTTTCGGCGTTGCAACTTTACGCATTTTTAAACCGAAGCCTATATTTTCACCCGCAGTCATATGCGGATAAAGCGCGTAATTCTGGAATACCATTGCAATATCCCTGTCCTTCGGTTCAACGTCGTTAACGAGTCTGTCGCCTATGTACAAATCGCCCGCAGTTATTTCCTCCAAACCGGCAATCATTCGTAAAGTTGTGGATTTACCGCAACCCGAAGGTCCTACGAATACGATAAACTCGCCGTCTTCGATTTCCATATTGAAATCCCTGACCGCAAGAAAATCACCCTTGCGCTTCTTTGCGCCGTCGTCCTTCTTTTTGCGTTTCTTTTCCTTTTCTTTGCTCTGATATACCTTATAGATATGTCTTAAAGATAAACCTGCCATCATTTTCTCCTTTTATCTTTAAACCTTGCGGTTTTTATCTCAATATAATTTCCGTCGGGAATACTTCGCGTACAATTTTCACGTCGCCTTTTTCAACCTTTTCAAGAAGTATATGCCCGCAACGATTTGCTATGCTTTGAAGATCTCCCCCCACGCTGTTAACGCTCCTCGAATAGGGCAGATATTTCGATATGCCGTCGACGCCGAAAATCTCGCCTTTAAAACCGCCGTCCGCGTCAAAGGCTTTAAGCATAACCGTTGCTATTTCGTCGTTAAAACAGAAAATAAAGTCGTTTGCGTTGTCCTCTATTTGCCTTTTAATCGACTCTGCGCTCGCCTCTCTGTCTTCATAGTCGAACTTATAACTGTCGCAGTGAATACCCGCATTTTCCAAAACTTTTATAAAACCGTTTCTTCTGCCGTTGTTCAGGTCGGACAGTGCGCCGTTTATATAACAGGGATTTTTAGCGCCGTGAGAAACGGCTTCCTGTGCAACGAGCTTTCCGCAACGGTTATCATCGGAATACACTGCGCTTATCCGCTCGTCGCGTGGACGGGAACCGCATAGAAGAACGGGAATTTTATAAGTTTCGCAATAATCCGCAGTCTCTTCGTCAAGGTCAATAAACGTAAGAATTCCGCACGCACCGCTCTGCATACAGCGGACAACCTCTTCAACCGACAGGTCGCCTTCCTTTTTAACTATTATCAACGGATGATAATTCTTTTTCGTAAGATAATCAAACACAAAATCCAAACTGATAGAGAAAAACGGATTGCTGAGCGACGAAATAACTACGGCAATAATATTCGATTTTTTCGTACGCATAAAGCTTGCGACTTTATTTGGCTGATAACCCATTTCGTCGGCAATCTTTTTGACCGCCGCCTTTGTAGACGCGCCGATATCCGAGCAGTTCCTTAAAGCGCGGCTTACCGTGTTGACCGAGATGCCCATACGCTCCGCTATGTCGCTCAAAGTAGTTACTCTTAAGTTCTGCATTTTATCCGCTCCGTTTAAATTTTTTAATCCGATAAATGTTTTTTGTTGTTAGCAGGTAATGCCAACAACAACGAAAAGGCGCCTTTTCGTGCCAATTCGGACTATATTTTCATTGTCAAAAGCATTATAACACACATTATCGTTAATGTAAATATATTTTCATAAAATTATTTAAAATAACTTACTTTAAATATTTTTTGTTGTTTATTAACATTTTTACAAGTTTTACAGTTATTTTTGCGTTAATATTTTACGCAAGCCAAAATCTTTTACTTTATCGTTAATATAAAATGATACGGATTTTCATTTTAACAAATAAACCCGCATACTTCGCGCCCACCGCAATCGGCTAAGGACAAAAAAATAACGGCAGTATAAACTGCCGTTTAAATTAATTACGTTTATTTCCATGCAACCGTAGGCTGCTTTTTATTCTTTGCACAGTCGGCAAGAAATAAATTTATAAGTGTTTGATAAGGTATACCCGTACTCTGAGATAGTCCTTATATTTTCTCGTAAATTTGATACAATGTGCTAAAAATAGTACACGGATTATATAAAAGAGCCAAGCTGATGCTTGTCTCTTTTTAATATGATTAGTTATTGAATTCACAGAAAATCAGGTCGCTTTGACGTTAATTATTTATTCGTCCATTATTTTCCCTTGCGGTTGCCAGCATAAGTTTTATTCTGTTTTCCTGATTGACTTTCGTTGCGGACGGGTCGTAATCAACGGCGACTATGTTCTCGTTCTTATATAAATTTTTCAAAGTGCGTATAGTACCCTTGCCAGCTATGTGGTTTGGCAGACAGCCGAAAGGCTGCGCGCAGACAATATTCGGCACTCCCGTTTCGGCAAGCGCCGCCATTTCCGCGGGGATAAGCCAGCCCTCCCCCATTTTTACTCCCTGATTCAACACCTTGTCCGCACAGGCGCGCAGGTACTCGAAATCGTGCGGGGCTTCGAACGTGCCTTCGTCTTTGTACAGTTTTATAAGTTTTTTCTGTTTGCCGTAAACTTTTCTGTAAACGTATCTGTATATAAACGCAGTGCCCGCGTTATGTCCGTAATATTCCCTGTCGTTAATAACGTTAACAATACAGTAAAGCATAAAGTCCATCAGCGCGGGTATTACGGGCTCGCAGTCTTCCGAAAGAAGAAAACCTTCGAGGTTGTTGTTGCCGAGGTGGGCGTACTTAACGTAAATTTCGCCTACTATTCCCACCTTTATCTTTTTTACGTCCGTGCGTTCTACCGAAGCAAACGCTTTTATAATCTTTTCGTTTAATTTTATGAAATTTTTATACTTACCTTTTCTGAACGCCTGTATCAGAAATTCCACAAGCCCGTCGCGCACGCGGTCCGCCGTGCCATTTTCTTTTTCGTAGGGTTTTGTCTGGTTGTAGCACCACATAATGCTGTCGCCGTAAAAAATCGCATAGCCGAGCTTGATAAAAAGTTTTAGCGACATTTTAAGCGACGAACCCTTTTCAAGCCCCGAAAAATTGACGGACAGAACGGGAACCTGCGGAAACTCCGTCGAAAGCGCCTTTCTTATGAGAGACATATAGTTAGACGCACGGCACCCCCCGCCCGTCTGGGTAATCAGTACCGCGGTTTTATCCAGGTCGTACTTACCGCTTTTAAGCGCGTCGATGTACTGACCCGTAACGCAAAGACATGGATAGCACGTGTCGTTGTGGACGTGTTTAAGGCCCTCGTCGATAACAGACCTCGTTTCGTTTTCGAGGATTTCCACGTCGTACCCTTCCTGCCATAAAACGTCGCCTATAATTCTGAAATGCCACGGGAGCATATTGGGTATCAATATCTTGTGCGTGGATTTCATCGAGTCGTTCCACTTGGGATATTCGTTTGTATAATCGATTATTTTTTCTTTCATCTCTGTGTGTTTTTATTTTTTTCAGCTTCCACCGTTGCAAGCAAACTGCGCAAACGTATTTTTACTACTCCGAGATTGTTTATTTCGTCTATCTTTATCTGTGTATAAAGCTTGCCGTTCTTTTCGAGAATAGCGCGGACTTCATCGGAAGTTATCGCGTCGAGCCCGCAACCGAACGACACCAGCTGTACTAAATTTACATTGTCGCGCTCCGCGACGAAGTGTGCCGAACGGTACAGCCTTGCATGATACGTCCACTGGTTGAGAACGTCTACTTTCACCGCCTGCGTTTTATCGAAAACACCGTCCTCCGAAAGCACGGCTATGCCCAGCGACGTCAACAGCTTGTTTATACCGTGATTTATTTCGTTGTCGAGGTGGTAAGGTCTGCCCGCGAGCACTATTACCTGTTTATCCTGTTTACGCGCTTCTTCGAGTATTTCGTCGGCTTTGGCGCGTATATCGCGCTGGTACTCTTCCAGACGTTTAAAACCTTCGTCAAGCGCTTTTGCGATTTCACGCTTCTTTATTCCGTAACCCGAGAACGTGCGATACAAGTTCTGTACTGTGTTCTTGCGCATATTCAAATCGAGATAGGGCGATATGAAGTTGTTTGCGTTCAGACGTTCGTTGTTGGCTTTTAAAAGCTCGGGGTAATACGCCACGACGGGACAGTTGTAATGATTGGTAGAACAGTGTTCGTCTATATTGTAACTTTCGCACGGCAGGAAAATAAAATCGACGCCCTTGTCCAAAAGGCTTTCTATATGACCGTGCATAAGTTTTGCGGGATAACAAGCCGTATCCGAAGCGACCGTGTGCTGACCTTTGAAATAAAGACTGCGCGACGACTTATCCGATAGAATTACCTCAAACCCCAGACTCTCGAAAAATCCTGCCCAGAGCGGAAGCTGTTCGTACATACCCAGCTGTAAAGGCAACCCCGCCTTACCGCGCGTTCCCGTACTTTTTTTTATGCATTCCGTCAGTCTTGACTGCTTATATGCGAATATGTCCAGTTCCGAGGACGCAGGTTTCAAGCCAGCCCCTCTCTCGCATTTGTTGCCCGAAACGTGTTTTCTTCCGTCCCCGAAAGAAATAATGTTTATGTTGCAATTTGAAGTACAGCCGTGACAGTTGGCAGACTTGGATTCGTATGTAAAACCGTCAAGCTCGCTTTCGGTTATCAAAGAAGATTTTTCGCGGATATTCTCCATTGCGTACAGCGCCGCGCCGAACGCGCCCATCAACCCCGCAATGCCGGGGCGGATAACTTCCTTGCCCGTTTCAAGCTCGAACGAGCGGAGAACGGCGTCATTTAAAAACGTACCGCCCTGCACGACTATGTTTTCGCCGAGCTCCGAAACGCTTGAAGCCCTTATAACTTTATAGATAGCGTTTTTGACAATCGACGAAGAAAGACCTGCCGATATGTCGTCGACGCCCGCGCCGTCTTTCTGCGCCTGCTTTACGGCGCTGTTCATAAATACGGTACAGCGCGAACCGAGTTCCACGGGGTGCTTTGCGAAAAGTCCTTCGTGAGAGAACTTGTCGATTTCCATACCCATAGCTTTGGCAAACGTCTGAATAAACGAACCGCAACCGGAAGAACAGGCTTCGTTAAGCATAATGCTGTCTATCGCGCCGTTTTTAATCTTGAAGCATTTTATGTCCTGTCCGCCTATATCGATTATGAAATCGACCTTAGGATTAAAATGAAGCGCCGCTTTGAAGTGCGCGACGGTTTCTACAATTCCGAAATCGGCTTTTATACCGCTTTTTATCAGCTCTTCGCCGTATCCCGTCACCGCGCTTGCTCGTATTTTTATCTTGTCCCCGCAAAGTTTATATATTTCTTTTAATTTTTCGGTCACGACTTCGAGTGGCTGACCGTTATTAGACTGATAGTGCGAATAAAGTATACGGCAGTCGGGCGTTATAAGTATCAATTTTGTTGTCGTAGAGCCGGAATCTATGCCGAGGTAGCTGTCGCCTTCATAACCCGCGATATCGGCAAACTGTAAATCCGTCGCACGGTGACGCTTCACGAATGCGGTATATTCTTCTTTACTTTCAAAAAGGGGTCTGCCCGTCACTATTTCCGCGCTGTCGCTGACATTTTCGATACACGAAATAATCGAGCCGAGCGGCATCGGCTTTACCGATTTAGAACCCAAAGCCGCGCCTAACGACATAAAGCAGGGCGCGTCGTCGGGGAACACCGCTTCCTTATCCGACAAATTCAATGTAGTCACGAAAGCTTTGCGGAGCGACTTTAAAAAGTGTAAAGGACCGCCGAGAAACAGCACCTTCCCTTTTATACGCCTACCCTGCGCCAGACCCGATACTGTCTGATCGACTACCGCCTGAAATATCGAAGCCGCAATATCTTCCTTCTTTGCGCCCTGGTTGATAAGGGGCTGTATATCCGATTTTGCGAAAACTCCGCACCGCGAAGCTATGGGATAAACTTTACTTGCATTAAGGGCATACTCGTCCATCTCTGCAACACTGATATTCAAAAGCGTTGCCATCTGGTCTATAAACGCGCCCGTACCGCCCGCACAGCTTCCGTTCATACGCTGTTCGGTACCACCTGTAATGAATATGATTTTCGCGTCCTCTCCGCCCAGTTCAACGCAAGCGTCGGCATCGGGATAAAATTTTCTGATTGCAATAAAAGCAGCCTGAACTTCCTGTACGAAGTTCAGCCCGCTGCGTTGCGACAACCCAAGACCCGCACTGCCCGTAATGCTAACGGCAAACTCGCCGTCGAACTTTTTACGCACGTTATAAAGTTCGGAAAGCACCGTTTCCCTGACGCGCGCGAAATGGCGGATATAGGATTTATACAAGATTTCTTCGCCGTCGATGACCGTTACTTTAACGGTTGTCGAACCGACGTCAATACCCATTAATTTCATCATTAGCAAACCAAAAAGCGTTCTGTTTCCATCATTATATCACAAACGGCTCGATTTTTCAATTTTATTATAATGAAAAAAATGTTAAATTCGAGTTAAAATTTTAAAGCGGTTTACCGAGATATTTATTTTTTGTCGCAATACCTCCGCGTATATGGCGCTCCGAAAGGTTTCTGTTAAGAACAGCCCTTACTTCCTTATACAAGGCTTTGTCAATATACTTCAACCTTTCAGTTACGTCTTTATGTACGGTTGATTTGGAAATATTAAAATATAACGCCGCGGCGCGCACAGTCGTGCCTGTTTCTACTATATATTTGCCCTCTTTTGTAACTCTTTCAGTAATATAGTCCCACATAACCGCCTCCACGCGAATAAGTTACGGCGTACATTTTTACGCGTATAATAGCTTATTCCGTATTTTGTCGAATTATGCGGTTTTTAATAAAAGCCCGCAAGCGAACAATACGCTTGCGGGGAAAATCTTATTTATATATTAATATTTCAAATGTTGTTTTTCCAGTAAAATTTCGGAGTACCGAAAGCACCGCTATCGTAAAGCTGTTTAGTCAAAACAGATAACGACGTGGGTCCGTTGGCAATGAAAAATTCGGTATTACCTTGCGGGATTGCCATAAACAAAGATGAATCAAATCCGCCGAGTCTTACATTGGGATAAACCCAAGTGATAACTTCCATAGGCAACCTGCCGGGCATAATTTTTATATTATTTGCTTCCAGTACACCTTTTGTCATCGGCATATTGTCAGTAGGCGCAAGAGCCGAAGGATGAGGTTTATAAAGAATATTATAACCCGAATAATCATCAACTATTCTTTGAAGAATATCAGCAAATTCTGCGTCGGTAAAACTGCCTGCAAAAGGATTTGTACCCGTTATTATTAAGTAATCGCCTTCTTGATTAAAGTATTCAGTATCGAAAGTATCTTTTACGAGGTTACATATTTTAAGGAATTTTTCTTTCTGTTCTTCGGAGAAATTAGCATACATCACATCAGGCGACATTTTCGGCATATGCGCCTTATCTATTTCAGCTTGAACCTTAGGGTCTGCACTAGTCAGAGTTTCAGGATAACCACACCACATTTCGACATTGTCGCGCTGTGCCGCCATAATAGTCATCTGGCTAAGTTGAGCATCGTTATAATAATGAGAACCTACCTCAACGCCGTCGAACGTAAGTCTGTACATTTTTGTATTAGATATCGTATTTACATATTCAAATTCGTTTTTCAACGCCTGATTATAAATACCGTCATAAATTCTTTTGTTCTCCTTCCATTTATCATAAGAACCAGCATCACGGTACGGGAAGGCTTTCGTATATGTCCAAGAGCCGTCGGAAACAAGTTTTACTTCATATCTGCTTGTCGGAATACCATTCTGGACAAAAGAAAACAATTCGATTTGATTAAACGCATCGCATATAAAGGCCCTAAAATAACTCCACTTATCTGTCGAAGCTATGTGCGCCATATACTTTTTCGACGCGTCCAATTCGTTGACGTCGGCACCGTTGGCTTTATAAATAAACCGCCCTTCATCCAGTTCGTCAATATTGAGAGTGTCCGCACGAGTAAATACCAGCATCGATTTGTAATCGTTGCTTACCATATCCAAAGCGCAGTACAAAACAGGTATAGTTGCGTTTACCCAATAACAGTTGTAAATATTTCTGACTTTAACAAGACGTAATGCAACAGTGTGATTGCCATTGCCGTCGCTGATATAATACGGTATTTCAAAATCTCCGCATTCTTTGAAAGTTACGATATTGCCGTCAGCGTTTGCCTGTGCCGGAAGTATATAGCGTACTTCATCAGATAAGTCCTTCTCTGTTCCGTCAGGCAGTTCGTATTCAGCCGAAACACCGCTCATTACGTCAAACGTTTCGGTAGCCCTGTCTATCATAACCTCATCTATGCCGTTCAACTCAATCTGATTATAGTCAACGACATCGTTCAGATTACAAACCTGAATCAGGCGCAACTCAACGGTATGATTACCGTTTCCGTCGCTGATATAATACGCTATCTCATAATCTCCGCACTCATTAAAGGTAACAATACTATACCCCCCCCCCCTACAAAATTTGCCTGTGCGGGGAGTACGTAACGTATTTCAGATGTTAAATCTTTCTCCGTGCCGTCAGAATATTTATATACTGCCGTAACGCCGTCTAAAATATCGAACGTTTCCGTTTTGTCAATTGTAACTTTGGTTAACCCGTTTAATGCAACGTTATTATAATCGACAGATTCCGCTTCAACTTTATTGCACGCAACCAAACCGAAAAGGCAAACGCATAAAACAGCAACCAAACTTAATAAAACTGTCTTTCTCATATTCATCCTCCGTCCATATAATAGTTTTAACTAAAAATAGTTTATACTATTAATAAAAATATGTCAAATATTTTGCCAATTTTTATCTTTTTCGCTTAAATTCAACGGCGTACCGTCTGATAAAGTGTAACCCGAGCAGTCGGCGGTTCCTTTGTATTCGCCGATAACACCCCAGTTTATCCCGATTGACGGGTCGTTCCATGCTATCCCGCCTTCGTCGTTGGGATGATAAAAATCCGTAACTTTATAACAGAATTCCGCAATATCCGAAAGAACCAAAAAACCGTGAGCAAAACCTTCCGATATATAAAACTGTTTCTTATTCTCTTCGGTAAGTTCTACGCCATACCATTTGCCGTATGTTTTGCTTCCCTGACGGACATCGACCGCGACATCGAAAACTCTGCCTTTTATAACGCGCACAAGTTTACCCTGCGGAAATTTCTTTTGAAAATGCAATCCCCTCAGAACTCCTTTTGTACTCATTGACTGGTTATCCTGTACGAAATTCATATTGAGTCCTGCTTCTTCCATATCACGCAGATTATACGTTTCCATAAAATACCCGCGTGAGTCGCCGTGAACGGCAGGCTGTATAATATGAAGACCTTCGATTCCGCCTACATTCTTTTCGACTTTTATTTGTCCCATCGATAGTTAATCTCCTCTAAATACCTTTTCAGCGCGTCTTGCCATGCAGGCAAAGGTTTAAAGCCGTTTTCAATAAGTTTCGACTTATCCAGTCTGCTGTTGAACGGGCGTACGGCTTTTGACAATCCGTACTCCTTAGTGGAAACAGGTATAACCTTTACATTTTTATTCGCTGTTTTGAATATTGCCTCTGCAAATTCAGCCCAGCTGATATAACCGCCTTCGTTTGTCGCATGGTAATAACCGTACTTTTCAGTTTCAACCATATCTACCAAAAGTCTTGCCAGGTCAAAAGTATAAGTCGGAGTTCCTATCTGGTCGTTAACGACCCTGAGAGTATTATGAGTTTCGGAAAGACGAAGCATCGTCTTTATAAAATTGTTTCCGTTTTTGCCGAAGACCCAGGCTATGCGGACTATAAAAAATTTATCTACGAGCCCCGATACGGCGAGCTCGCCTTCGAGTTTTGTCTGACCGTATACGTTTAGCGGTTTATAATTTTTACAGTCGGGGTGCCATGGAGCATTTCCCTGACCGTCAAATACATAATCCGTTGACAGGTACATCAATTTACAGCCGAGTTTTTTACATTGCTTTGCGATATTTTCGGTACCGTAGGCATTGACGAGCCGTACTTTATCTTCGTTGTCCTCAGCCGAATCTACGGCAGTCCACGCGGCGCAATGAATTACCGCGTCGGGCTTGACGTTACTTAACACATCCGCAACGCTTTCGCAATCGGTTATATCCATTTCACCGATGTCGACGCCTACTGGGTGGTGTCCGCGACTCTTTAATTGATTTACGACGTCATGCCCGAGTTGTCCGTTAACTCCGGTTACAAGTATTCTCATTTATCTGTTTCCATACATTTTTTCATAATAATTGCGATAATCGCCGGAAATAATAGTTTCCCACCAATTGCGGTTATCTAAGTACCATTTTATAGTCTTTTTTATGCCGTCCGCAAATTTCGTTTCAGGAAGCCAGCCGAGTTGACTGTGAATTTTCGAAGGGTCTATTGCATAACGCAAATCGTGACCCTTTCTGTCTGCAACATAGGTTATCAGACTTTCGGGTTTGCCTAATTCTTTACATATGAGCTTAACTATATCTATATTAGTCATCTCGTTATGCCCGCCGACGTTATAAACTTCACCGACTTTACCTTTATGAATAATCAAATCGATAGCCTTGCAGTGGTCTTCGACATAGAGCCAATCACGCACATTTTCGCCTTTCCCGTATACGGGCAAAGGCTTATCGTTTAGAGCGTTAGCTATCATCAACGGAATAAGCTTTTCGGGGAAATGATAAGGACCGTAGTTGTTTGAACAACGGCTTATGCTTACCGGTAATCCGTATGTTCTGTAATAAGCAAGAACAAGCAAATCGGCGCTTGCCTTACTTGACGAGTACGGACTGCTTGTATGAATAGGCGTCTGTTCTGTAAAAAACAAATCGCGTCTGTCAAGAGGCAAATCACCGTAAACCTCGTCTGTCGACACCTGATGATAGCGCTTTATTCCGTACTTCCTGCAAGCGTCCATCAAAACTGCTGTACCCATAATATTCGTCTGCAAGAATATACCGGGGTCTTCGATGCTTCTGTCGACATGGCTTTCGGCCGCAAAATTGACGACAGTATCGGGTTTCTCTTCTTCAAATAAAGCGTATACCGCTTCTCTATCGCAAATATCCGCTTTAACAAATCGGAACTTAGGATTATTAAGTACGCTTTCTAGCGTGGAAAGATTACCCGCATACGTAAGTTTATCTAAACAGACAATACGGTAATCGGGATATTTTTCCAGCATATGGAAAATAAAATTGCTCCCTATAAATCCCGCTCCGCCGGTTACGATGACAGTCATTTATTTATCCTCCTTTGTTCCTGCAACTTTTTTTAAATGTTCCCCGTAAGGAGATTTTCCGTAACTTTCTGCAATCTCCATTAATTTTTCTCTGTTTATCCAATTATTACGGTAAGCTATTTCTTCTGGTGCAGAAATAGTTACATCCTGACGTTGCGATAAAACTCTTACAAACTCGGCGGCTTCGAACAGGCTGTCCATTGTACCTGTATCAAGCCAGGCAAATCCTCTGTCGAGCAGCTGTACCGTTAAGTCGCCGGAGTTAAGGTACATAGCGTTTAAATCGGTAATTTCAAGCTCTCCGCGCTTCGAAGGCTTTATAGCTTTCGCGAACCGCACCGCCCTGTTATCATAAAAATAAAGCCCTGTAATACAGTAATTCGACTTAGGCTCGGAAGGTTTTTCTTCGACAGACAAAACGTTTCCGTCTTTATCGAATTCTACTATACCGAAACGCTGGGGGTCTTTAACTCCGTATCCGAAAATCGTCGCTTTTCCGTGCTCGGCGTTTCGCTTGGCATCTTTCAGAATTTTCGTAAAGCCGTGACCGTAAAAAATGTTATCGCCCAATATCATGGCAACCGTATCGTCTCCGATAAACTTTTCACCTATTATAAAAGCTTGCGCGAGCCCGTCTGGCGAAGGCTGGACTGCATAATCGAGCTTTACGCCGAATGAGTTACCGTCACCCAACAGCTCTTTAAAGCGCGGAGTATCCTGAGGCGTTGAAATAATGAGAATATCCTTTATTCCCGCAGTCATTAATACCGACAGCGGATAATAAATCATAGGTTTATCGTACACCGGCAACAGCTGTTTGCTGGTTACCTTTGTCAACGGATATAAGCGGGTACCGCTACCGCCTGCAAGAATTATTCCCTTCATATTTCTTCCTCTTGTTTTTTAACTTTGAATTTTCCTAATACAGCGCCGAACAGATTTTTCAGACTTTTATAATTTACAATACAATAACATACGAACAGCCCGCCGTAAACGGCTAAACCAATCCACAAACTTAAAAGGCTTGTACAGAGAATAAAACCAACCGTCATTATTGTTTCAATAATAAATTCTTTGATAATTTTAACTTTTATTGTTTTGAGAACAAAAATTTCAGATAATATTGAATTCAGCATTATCGTAAACACTACGCAACCGAGCAATGCGGTTATATTATTAAAGACATAAGTACACAGTACAAACAATATAATGCCTACCGTTATTGAGATTATATTTGCAAAAAGCATCAACTTTTCTTTACGGTATACTTTTAAATAATTGTTTGTCAATAAGCTGACTTTTGATGAGTAAATGATAATAGGCAGTAAAATACCCAAATACATCAGACTGTCGGAATATTTCGGGAGCCATATATTTAAAATCCAGCACCCGATAAAATAGAATATCATCATAAAGAACAGTATCGGGGACAGCATACCTCTTACATTTTTATAAAGTTGAGGAAGCTTGTCCTGCTCTATTCTCTGCAACGACGGAAACATTACCACGCTGATAGCCGAAACAAACACTAAAAATATGTTCGATACGCTGAATGCAAAAGCTATCTTACCGAATAAAAGCTCGTCCCAATGCCATTGAATGAGCATCTTCGCACTTCCTATCATAAGCATAGACGACCAGTTTGCCATCATCAGAATTATTCCCGACGAAACGTTTGATTTTAGCTCGAACAGCGACTCTTTTAATTTCAGTCCTTTACCGAGGAACAAACCGCGGTTAAATACCGAACCGATTATGAACCCGACCAAATCCCCTATTAAATCCGCAATACAGTACCAGTAAAAATCATTTACTTTAAGTATCAGTAAAAGGGCGACAACAACGCCGTAAGCCAGCCTCTGCGCAATTACCAAAAATACGTATTTGCTTATGCGGTTCGTAATCTGGAACATATACGAACTGTAAGTTACGATATTTTTTGTAATTATACCCACAGCAACAAGCGCAAAAATTATTTTATCGGGATAATCTAATACCGACAAAGAAATGGACGCCGCCGCTATTGTTATTATGCCCGTAAAAATTAAAAGAATTATAAACTGTGAACGTAAACGGGGCTTATCCAGTTCTTCATAGTCAAATTTGGAATACCTTAATACCAAACCGTCCAAAAGACCGAAATGCAGAACGCCGACATATCCGACATACAAAACATATGTCTGCCAGTAAGAATACTGGTATTCATCTATAAATTTCGGAACTATAAGCGTTAATACAAAGCTTACCGCCAACGATATGATTTGCGCTAATATCGAGTATATTACATTTTTTGCAAATTTTTTTGAAGTGATATTTTGCGCCATAGTATAACCTAAACTTTATTGTTTTTCATAAAGCCAATCATTTTATTGTAGATAGTTTCAAGAGAATTTTCTGCATTCCAACCAAGTTTTTTTAACTTGTCCGCAGATAAATTCATTTTCAGTGTTTTAGCATATCCGAGCTTTTCGATATCTTCGGCTTCTTCAATTCTGACTTTAACTTTCCCGTTTCCGAACTTTTCGGCAACCATATTTGCCATTTCGTAAATCGAACAGTACGTATCTTCATTGGCGACGTTATACGCCTCGCCGGCAACCCCTTTAAGCAAAACGGTAAATATTGCGTTGACGGCATCGTCAATATCGATATAGTTGCGCTTTGTCTGTCCTTTTGTTTTTAAAACTATATCCCTGCCCTCAATCGCACACCTTGCAAATTCGGCAAACACCCTGCCGTCATTATAGCTTACTCCGACTCCGAATGTCTGAGTCAGACGAACGACTTTTGCAGGGACCCCGTATTCGGAAGCATATGCCGAACAAAGGCTTTCGCACAGGCGTTTGCTTTCGGGATAGCTTGACCGCACATTCATGGTATCGATATTATTTGAGCAACCCTCAAAGATTTTGCTGTCGTTTTCCGGAGTACCGTAAACTTCCATTGTGGACAGATATACAAAACCCTTGACATTATTGACGCGCGAAAACTCCAACAATGCCTTGGTTCCGTTTACCGAGCCGAGTATAACTTCGACGGGCTCGGAAACAAATTCTTTACTTGCCGTTTTGCTTGCACCGTGAATTACATAATCGATACCTAAATTTTCAGGTAATAAATTGCAAACGTCGCTGACAATATAATGCAAATGCTCCTGCGGAACATCGGCAAATACCGAAGAAGCTTTTTCTTTATTGCGTACCAACGCATATACGTTTATTGGCTTAACCCCGTTATGCAAAATCAAACTTCTTACAAGCGCCTTTCCTATTAAACCGCTTGCGCCGGTTATTAATACTTTTGTTCCTTCAAAATCACATAAATTCATTATTTAACATCCTCTCCGTAGCCGTAAATCTGCGCATTTTCCTTCGCGTCGAGAATTGCGCGCATAGTATAAAAATCATCGGGAGTAGTTACTTTTATATTCTCATAAGGACCGTCAAGCATATACAAATCATGTCCGTACCGCTTCATTAAAGTACAGGAGTCAATAGAATTTGTAACACCGTCTTTTAATGCCTGTCTGTGGACTTTTAAAATTTCATCCAGCCAAAACGATTGCGGAGCTTTGGCAACGCGCGAATTTTCCCGTGAAGGCACTTGTTCGATTCGCCCTTTCTTATCTATAACTACGATAGTTTCTTTAACTATGCCCCCAGTCACCGCAGAACCGTTCTCTTTAACGCATCGAATATTTTCAGAAAGCAATTCCGAACTTATCAAAGGACGAACGCCGTCGTGTATCAGAACGATAGCTTTATTCCCGCAGGCAACCTCTTCCGCCCCGCATAATCCGTTATATATAGAAAGCTGTCCGCTCTCCCCGCCGGGCACGATTTTCTTAACTTTTTCAATTCTGTACCTGTATAAAAGTTTTTCCAGATGCGGAATCCAATCTGAAATGCAGGCAATGACTATTGCGTCGATTTCTTTATTCTTTTCGAAATGCTCTAAGGTGTGAATAATAATCGGCTTATCGTGCACTTTTAAAAACTGCTTAGGCATATCTTTACTGTGCATTCTGCTGCCTACTCCGCCCGCAAAAATTACGCCGATGTTCATTATCTTATTGTTTTGCATTTTGCGCTCCGTTTACGTTAGGTACAATTTTCTTTACTAAAATTCTTTTTCTTCCGCCTATTGCGAAGTAATAAATAATTGCCAGCCAAACCAATTCATAGACAAAGCCCAAAGTAAATCGACCGAAAAGCTGTTCCGCTATCGGAAAGAAAAGCACCGGATATATCAGCATACTGTAAAGCAACCACGGATAAGCATACTTATGTCTTTTCGCTCTTACATAAAGCCATTGATAAAATGCGCCTATTATAAACGGGAAAAGTATTACGCCTAAATACCCGAAATCAGCAGTATACGGTTTTAATGCGGAATAGATATTCGAGCTGTATATATATCCGTTGGAAGATTTGAATTCAATAAACGCCTCAAAACGGTCTAACGCATCAATATCCAGATTAATTCCGATATAGTTTAAAACTGTTTTAAATGAAGTCAAAAACGTTGAAAACGTTGCATTGCCGTACAGCAAAGAGCCGTCGAAATCTTTAAGCCAAAGATTATAATTGTATAAACCCGAACCGCCGTAAATACTCAAAGAATTAAAGAAATTTGACGAATACTGTTTCATTTTCCCCAGTATGAAATAGATTATTAAAGCAATTACGCCTAATATTAAAACCTTTTGGATAATCTTGAAATTTACGTTTTTCTTTTTATAATTTTCATAGAAAAACAAAACATAAAGACAGACAAAATATATCGCATATCTTAAAAATATGTTTCTGTCGGTAGTTATAAGGGCCGCTATAATAAAAAGCAGTATAGGCAAAATTAATATAAAGATATTAGCTTTATCTTTGCGCGCATAAAACCTTATCATCAACCGATAAGTATTGACATATGCGATTGCAGTTATTATTTCCCGCATCTGATTATAAATGAAACCCGGGGTATAACCGTTTACTGTATTATCATAAATTTTACGCAATTTACCGCTGAACGACGCAACATCGGATACGTCTGACAAAAGTTTATAAATATATAAAACAGCTAAAACGCTTGAAACAACTAAAAATAAATATTGCGGGTAAGGTTTTACAACCTTTGCTTCAAAAACCGAAACTTTTTTTGATGATTGCGTTTTACTTGAAGGCAGAGTATAAAAACATTTAACAAATGCTCCGCCGAAGCCGAATGATATAATCGCAGTGCTGACATATAATATGAACCATTTATTTATTTCTACATCCCAATTATTATAATTGAGCAAAATTATAATAAACATGGCAAAAATCATCAGACATAACAAAAACCAGGGAGAAAGTAAATCTTTATCCCCTAAAAAATATGCCGCTATCAGAAATATAGCTAAAATTGTAAACATTAAAAAAGCCATAATTTATTACAGACCTTAAATAAATCTTTTAATCAGAAAACTCCAAACATTACCTTAATAAAAAAGCTAAAACGACTTTCTTTTGTATATGACCTCAGTTGTTTGCCGTTCTTTAATATTTTGATTTTTCCTTTAAACGAATGGGATTGAGAACAAATTTCAATTAACGGATATCTCTTTATCTCCTCAGGAAATTTTATTGTCAACTCTTTGGCAAGTAAGCTTCGCCCGTTACGGTATTCGGAATGACGGACCTTCTTCAATCTTTCTTTTAACCTTCTGGAAAAATTGCTTTTCGCTCCCACTACATTATTTTCGTGTTGCCTATACTTGATAAAAGACCTTGGATCATAAACAATCCCATCATATAGCGATGCAATCATTGCAATCCAAACATCGTGAATCCTGTTTCTTAATAGCGACGGTGATGGTCTATTATTCTTTTCGGTAAGCACCTTGAATAATTTGCAGGACAATACCATTGTACAACCGGCTATCATATTCTTTTCGAGAATGCTTATCGGAGATTGATGAATTTTTTCATTAGGGTTATATCTTAATCCGATTGAAGCTCCGTACTTATCTACACACTCCTGATTAGAACCATACAAAAGCTTACCGCTTTTTTGCAATAAATTTATTGATTCAATCAATTTATTGTTTTCCCATATATCGTCCTGGTCGGCAAGCGAATAATAGTCAAACGTGTCGGAAACAGAATAGAGCAAATTCATAAAACTGTTTCCTACGCCGACATTTTCTGCAAAATCAGTATGAATGTTGGAATATTTCTCAACATAGTCTGTCAAAATATCGCGCGTACTGTCCGAAGAACCGTCGTCACGAATAAAAATTTCAACTTCGACACTGTTTTGCGACAGAATGCTTTCAATCTGCTCACAGAGATATTTTTGCCCGTTATACGTGCTCATTAAAACAGCGACTTTAATCATTTTAATTCTTCAATTTCCTTATAAAACGCCTTAAACGTATGATGCGAAACCCGCTTTTCTTCGGGAGGCAATTTCATATAATCGCCGTAAATGCTTGAAAGATAAGTATCATATGAGGATATTGCTTTAAAATTATTGCCTTCAAACGGTAAATCGATATATTTCGTAAAAACTTTTTGATTTAAAATCTCTTTTTCCCGATATGCCCCGCCGACTGCCGCCGCATATTTTACAGAATTAAAGTCTATCTTTTTATATTTTTTCTGTATTTTATCAAACAAACGAGTCTTATTTACAAAACGGCTAAGAACAAAAAAAGCAAAACGGAAAGGTTCATAGTACCATGCATGAGTTTTTGACCTGAAAAATTTTTTCCATTGACAGGCAATTAATAAGTTACGTTTAAATCTCGTTGAATTAAACGCTTTTTTGGCTTTTTTATAGGTCTGTGCCAAACCGTCTATCGGAAATACATCTATAAATACGCCGGAAGATATTTCCCCTTCTGTTACATTGTCATTTACAAGAACGGTATGCGGATTAAATATTTTAGCAGATAAATCCACATATGTTTTATCATTACCGAAATACTGCACCGCAAACGGCACGTCATGCGTTTCGCAATACGATATAAATGCATCATAATCCGGGCGAGGCATCATTATATCTATATCGTCGTCCCAAGGAATAAAACCTTTATGGCGTACAGCACCCAACAATGTTCCTCCGCCCAAAGAATATCTAAAATTTTCCTGCGAACAGATTTTATGCACTTCAGATAATAATTCAACTTCCAGTTGCTTTAATTGTTCCAAATTTATTTCTGTTTTCATTTTTTACGCAAAACCGTTTTATATGCTATTTTCTTCATCCATTTTGGCATATATATAAAAGCACGTATATACAATTTATTTTTAAAAGCCTTTCGCTTCGTTATCATATTTGTGGATAATAGATACTTTTGCAACATATCCCAGTCTTCTATTTCCCGTTTGTTGCTACGCCGTTCTATAAATCCGTTTCCTACTCTTACATTAACCAAATTATCCTGTAAATTATGAATTTTATAGCCATTAACTACAACATCTACCCATAATTTATAATCTTCAAGTTTGCCGAAATTTTCGCAATAACCGCCAACTTTCTCTATAATGTCTTTTCTGTACATTACGGTCATATGATTTACAGGATTGCGAGTTTTAAGCATTTTAATTATATCTACGTGTTCTGCCGGCACCTCTCTCCTATCCACTATAATATTTTCATCTTCTTCAAACTCAGTAATATTTCCGCCCAAAACTGCTGTTTCAGGATGATTCTCCATATAATCGACCTGACAAGAAAAGCGATGAGGCAAAGCTATATCATCTGAATCCATTCTTGCAACTAAATCATAATGGCAAGCAGAAAGCCCCGTATTTAAGGCGGCGGCAAGCCCGGCATTCTTTTCCTTTTTGATTAACGTAAATTCTATACTGTCAGAAACTATTTTTTCAAATTGCATTATTATATCTAAAATTTTATCTGAAACAGGACCATCAACTACTAATACTATTTGAGTGGGTTTTAATATTTGGTCAACGCTTATGCTTTCAAGCGCGCGCCGCAAAAATATTTCACTATCACCCTTATAAACAGACATTAATACAGAAAATTTCCCCATTATTACCCCTTAATAAATAGGCTCTGCCCAACCTGTAAATTTATTCTCTTTACCTGTGGCAATTTCAAGATATAATTTATGAAGCTTATCGGTTATCTTTCCCGCGTCGCCTTTACCGACAACATATTTGTCGACAGAAATTACAGGAGTAATTTCCATAGCAGAACCGCATAAAAACGCTTCGTCGCAAACGTAAAGCTCTGTACGGTCGATACTTCTCTCTACAACATTTAAACCTAAAATCTCTTTTGCTATCCTGATGATACTGTCGCGCGTTATGCTTTCAAGCACACTGTCGGTGAGTTGCGGCGTAATAAGATACCCGTCTTTAACCATAAAAAAGCAGGAGCCGGGCCCTTCGGAAACTTTACCGAATTCGTTTAGGAATATGCACGTATCATATCCGTTACGCAAGGCTTCGCGCTGTCCCATTCTGCTGTTAATATAATTCGCCCCGCATTTAATTCTCGGAGAAAGATTTACGTCGCTTATTCTGCGCCACGATGTTACGCAGGCATTCAAGCCCTTTTTATTATACTCTTTACTCATTCTGCCCTTGGGTATAGGCGCGACAAACATTCCCACCGGCTCTTCCGAACCCCAGGAACCGAAACCGTCTACGAAAAGCGTTTGCCTTACCGAAATATTTTCATAATATTCGTTAGCTTGTACGATATCGATTAACGCTTTTTTCATTTCTTCTTTTGTATATTTGCAAGCGATCTGAAGAAGCTTTGCGGATTTAACAAGCCGTTTATAATGGTCGTCAAGTCTGAATGCAAATAATTGTTTTTTATCTTCATTCCAATAGCAAGGTATTCCTTCAAAAACGTTCAATCCGAATTGCGATGTCGGAGATAAAACATTTATCTTGGCATCGTTTACATTAAGTATTTCTCCGTTTAACCATATCCGTCTGTTTGCAACGTCATATTTCATAATTTTTTCTCTCCTTCGTCAGAACCGCTTTCTTCGTCGGCATCGCTATCCGGCAAGTGCGCTAACCTTATTATTTCTTCTTCGGCTAATTTCGATGCTTCGATATCATCCAAATTCTCATCCGACTTATTCTCGTAAATATTTTCTTTTTTAAAAACTTTTATCACCGAAAGCCAAAGTATTCTTATATCGGTAAATATGCCGTGCTTTTTAAAATTATCGATATACTGATTATCGTAATTTACTTTTTCATCCCAGCTTATGTCGTTGCGCCCCTTAACCTGCGCTAAACCCGTTAATCCAGCTTTCATTTCAAAACGCTTTTTATATCTCTTATTAAGCGTATCGAAATCTCCGAGTTCATACTTTACACACGGTCTGGGTCCGATTACTGACATATCGCCTTTGAATATGTTAAACAGCTGAGGCAACTCGTCTATACTGGTGTTTCGTAAAAATCTGCCGACCTTAGTAACGCGAGGGTCGTCTTTATAGTTGAATAGTCCTGCGCCCGTCTGTTCTGCATTGACGACCATCGAGCGAAATTTAAGCATTTTAAACACTCTGCCGTTTTTAGTGCGCCTTTCCTGCTTAAAAAATACGGGGCCTTTAGAGTCGCACTTAATAGCAATAGGGATTATCAACCATATTGGCAATAACAGAACAATTGCCAAAAACGAAGAAAATATGTCGAATATTCTTTTAAAAAATTTACCGATAATAAACATAATTAAAATGAAAACGTATGGAACAAATCCTCGAAAACTTCTGCGCGTTTTATAAGTTCACAGCCTTTATCCGAAATTTCGATAACGGGGAAATTCGGCAAAATGAAAGGAGGTTTCAATACGACGGAATACGAGCCTACATTGCCGAAAACAACGGTGTCGCCCTGAGCCAGCTTACCGCTGTAATTCCTATACAAATAATCCGATTCTATACAGGTGAATCCTCCGAAATCCAAATCGGAATAATGCTTTTGCTCAACTCCTGTATTATAAACTTTTATAGGAGGATTTTTTTTGTTAAGCGTAGGATTGATATTGTATATACTGCCGAGAAGCGTAGCGATTGCCTTGCCCCTTACTTCCTTTATGTTTACTACTTTGGAAGCGAATTTCATGCAGTCGCCGACCAGCGCACTGCCCGGCTCTATCAACAACAAAGGCTTATCTTTGCAATCTTTATAATATTCCGCAAATACAGGAGCAACTGCCTCTGCATACTCTTTATAATCGGGAATAGCAGAGTCAAACTGAACTTTTAACGACTCGTCCATTTTACCGAACAAGCCGCCGCCCAAATCTATATGCGGCGGCTTTAAATTAAGCCTATCCAACAGTGCCAGCATTTTTTCCGCGCGGGGTTTCCACGTATCTAAACGACGCGTTGCAAAATGGCACTGAATACCTATTAAATTCAAATTTCCGGTCTCGTTTATTAAACGCAGTACATTTTCAAAATCTTCCGATTCGATGTCGAAACCGAATCTCGACGTTACGCCGTCTCCTATATCGAAATTTACCCTTATACCTATGTTTAAAGTATGCCGAGGGTAACGCTCTGCAATATTGCGTATTTTTTGGATTTCATAAACAGAATCCAAATTAACGGTTCCGCCGATTATGAGAAGCTCTTCAACTTTTTTATAGTTTTTATAAGGACCGTTCCAAATAATTTTTTCAGGCTTCACGCCTACGCGTAAAGCTATTTCCATTTCCATATCGGAAACGACTTCCGCATAACCGCCCATTTCGTTTACGGTTCTGCATAATTTAGGCGTATAATTTGTTTTATAAGAATAAGCAATATTGAAATTGCTGTAAATTTTCGAAAACTCTGCCTTTAACTCTGAAAAGTTTTTTCTGAACTGCTCCGTATCCAAAACATAAAACGCATCGCCGTAATCGGCCGTAAGTTTTTCAAGGATTTCTTTATTCATTAATTTTCTTCTCCAAAACGGACTTTAATATTTTATCAACGCAAAGTTTAACTTGATTTTTGTTTTCCGACAAAACGACGTCGTCAGCAGTTTCGGCATATTTTTCAAAGTCCCTTAACGCCGATATATTCTTTTCAAACAGTTTATCTATCTCTTCTAATGACGTTATTTCTTCGGTATTGCAGAAGCTTCTTGACAGAATAACGCGCCGAGAACCCAGCCTGTAATGCTCTAAAATAATTTTCTCTGCGGGGAGCGTTCCTTCCCCGATTCTTGCGACTCCGCCGAACCCGTATGGAATACCCTTTGCTCTTATTCTGTTGCAGATTTGTTCCACAGTGCCGTTAGCCAGCAATTCGAACATAAACGTCAAGCCGTAACTCAAATGCAAATCATTTAAGCCTATATGGATTTCGTCTATACCTTTAATTTCCAAAACTTCGTCAAGGCACTCCGCCGCCTGCTTTGTTTCCAGAAGCAATACTGTTTTTACACGTCCGCCGACCGCTTCTATAAACCGTGCGACCTCATGCGGGGTTTTCCACATAGGAAGCATAATAATGTCTGCGCCTGCCTTTATAACGCTGTCGATTTCATTAACCGAATCGCTGTTCCATGGATTAATTCTTACCAACATTTCTGAGCTGTCAAGCAAAGGCGATATAATTTCGATATCCTTTATCGAATGATGCGATTTAACTGAATTAATGTTTTTTTGTCTTTCCTCTTTACCCAGCGTTTCAAGGTCAATCCATATACGGTCAACGCCGTGTTTCTGCGCTATTAATGCTATGGACGGATTGTTCGTAATATACATTAATTTTAACATTTATAATCCTGCCTTCGTTATCTGCTCAACATACCATAACTCATTATTTATTATACAATATTATCTATATAAAAGCAATGAAATTTCATAATTTTTCCAGTACGGGATTATATTTATTTTGATTAAAAAATCGAAATTTATGCCGATATACAATATGCCCTTCCGTAAGCTTGCAAATCTTACGGAAGGGCATTATATTAAACTTAATATCAAAATATAAGCTAAATCTTACGGATTATCAATTCAGCCTTATTATTGTATAATAAATTAAAAGAAGTATCGCTATCGTGCCCGTAATTAATTATATCGTCAAGACAACCGCTATATCCTGCAAAAACCGAAAACGGCAGCATAAAATTATTATCTCTTACATTATCGAGCAGATTGTATAACTCCTGTTTGTCAAATACATAAGCTTTGCAATTTAAGACTTTAAAATTTTTATAATAATCTTTGCTTGTTCCGCCGACCAATTCTTTATTCATATGTTCGTCAAAAAGCGTGGACTCTGCTTTTGGTAACATTATAAAATTTATTGAATATGTATTTTGACCTCTCGTACGGCCTTTATCGGAATCCGAGTAATACCAGACGTCTCCCATTTTCACAAATACATATGTATGGAAACCGTTGCTCATTGAATTAATCGTATTTTTTCCTGTTAAATACGGCATGCGCGCAATATTAATTTTAACCTCAATGCCTTCCATACTTAAAAAAAGTACTTGCAGCTTAGCAAATCCGATGCATACAGCCAGCCTTTCAAATAACGCGCCCTCTATGAAATACGATTTAAGAAGGGATACTCTTTCATTAGGATAATTATCGGGGTCGGAAGATGAATTATGATTCTGATGCTGGTCATCGTATTGAATATTTTTGCATAACCAGGAGTAAATCTGAAACATTTTTTCTTCATCGCTCATCCCCTCCATAATAATCGACCGTAGTATTTTTTTTGCCTCGTTCAAAACAGTTTCAGCCGAAGAACCTTTTTCACAAACGGGGAAATATCTATGCTCCAATGCATACCAAAGCTGTTGAGAATTACTGACCTTTATACGTCTTTCATAGTTATAAAACGAGAAAGAATCAAAATCTTCTTCACGCGCGATAAAATCAGTCTTATCGGAAGCGAACTGCGTGCCGTTTAACTCCTTTATTTCGATTTTAGTAGTTTCCAGATTGCTTTCCGAGGCAAAATTGTAACCCTTTAAAGAGAATATAATGTATTTACTGTCATTATCGAATTTTGCCTGAATATCCACCGCGCTTTTCAATAATTCGCAGTGCCAGTAAACTTCATTCCTTTCGTAAGTTGCGTCGCCGTGGTCAAAGTTCAATTTTACCCTGAACGTATCGCAGACAAATTCCGTACCGCTCAATTGATAAAAGGCATAATAATCGATTATCTTTGCCAGCTCGTTATAATCGTTCGCCTCCGTAAGACTGCGCGGTTCTTCCAGTATTTCTTCACCGTACAAAGATTTTAAATCGGCCCTGAAACGAGCAACGCTGTCGTTCCATAAATCATCGTTTGATTTTATTATATCAATTGAATTTTTTGCTTCCCGCAAAAGCACTTCTTTCTCTTCGGCGCTTAAACTGTCAATAAATTTAGTTAAGTACTCTTCTTTAATAGCATTTACTTGATTTTGTTCATTTTCGCGATAGTATACATTATCTTTATATTCTTGCAATTCCTCCTTAAAAACTTCCGTAATTCCTATTTCCTTTGCAAATTCACGGTATACCAGACGTATGCTTTCCGTCGAAATTCTGTCGCACATCGCTGAATAAACCGACTCTGCCCTAATAAGATATTCGTCGCGGTCATTTTCGTCAATACTGCTATTAATATAATTCGCCAGCTTGCCGTACAGCTCGTCGATAAGAAGCGTTCTTTCATCGGACGCCATTTCATTCGCTGTTTTTACGCAATCCAATTTGCTTTTTGATATTATATACTCGGATAAGACGTCTTCTTTCCTATGCAAATTTACCAAGGAATCTTGAAAAATTTTCAATAATTCCTGAACAGTCTGCCTTTCTTTTTCACGGTAAAAAGACAATTTATACGTGTCTGCAAGCGAACTGCCGAGTTGTGTTTTCAGTTCTTCCAACTCGCGCGAATAAAGCATATCACTTGTAGGAATATCATATACGGCAATCTGGTATTCCCTGAATATGTTATCCAATTGAGTATTTGTTTGTGCATTTTCAGCAAGCCGCAAGCTTTCGGACAATATTGCTTTAATTTCGTCAGCCTGTTCTTTTCTGTATATCTGCACATCTGTATACTCATTCAGTTTTTTGACGGTATCGCGTTTATAAACTTCAAACTTATATACTTCTTTAATTTCGTTAACATTTTCCTGCGTATCCGTACCGCGGATATCTTCCGCACACTTTTCCAACGTATCAATCAATATCTGTTTCTGAGAATCCTCGTAAGCAGAAAAATCCGTTAAGTTAATCAGGTCTAATATTTCGTCTTCTTTAAAAATATCGAAATAGAACTTTTGCAAAAGCGCGTTCATACTTTCCGTATCCGCAATTTCGAAAAGTTCACCCGAAAACTTTGCCAGTACCGAATCAAGATATGTAATTTGTTCCTCTGAATATTTTTGTTTGTCGTAATTTGCTTCGGCTTGTTTTAATATAGCCGCGCGGTAAGCGCTTAACGCCTCAGCCTCTTCCTCGTCGGCATACTGTCCGTCTGTTTTGATTTTGCCGATGGCTATAAGATGTTTTTCGTAAACGGTTTGCAACTCGGTTTCCGATAAACATTCGTATAATTCGTTTACCGCGTCCTGCACGGCATATTCGTAAAGCTTTTGTTCGTGCTCTCTGAATTTAATCTCGGAAGTAACCGTATACAATCTGTCAACATATTCTTCCTGCAAAAGTTTGACCTCTTCCGAAGCGTTTTGATTTTCGGAATTTTCGATATATTGAACAAAATCGCAGCCTGTCAGACCGCAGACAATAAGCGACGCCGATAAAATTATAAATAATATAACCGATAAAATTTTAAATTTTTTCATAAATAAACCTTATCTTTCAAACAACTCAAATCTGTCCTTGTAATTATCCCAGGTATAACCGCCTTCGTAAGCGTGAAAATTCAGAATATAAACTTTTACGTTTCTGTTGCAATCATCAAAAAGCCCGATTTGAGGTATACTCATTTTACTTCCGTCCTCCGAATCATACAAATATATGCCCTGCAACGAAATACATCCTCTGAAACAACCGCTTTCCAATGTTCTGATTGTCAAACCGATATGTATTCTTTTAAGGTTTGTACACCCGTAAAACGCGCCCGGTGCCAAAGTCGTGACGGTTT
The DNA here is from genome assembly GCA_947570625.1 of uncultured Clostridia bacterium. GTDB lineage: Bacteria > Bacillota > Clostridia > Christensenellales > Borkfalkiaceae > Coproplasma. The sequence goes on from CANOUP010000001.1 coordinate 48,657, forward strand.
TGCCCGCATAAGCCGACGGCACTATTACCTCTTCTATATTTCTATATTCATCTTTAACGCCTGTAATCTGATAGGAAGAACCTACAAGCCTGTAATTAAAATAATCTACATAATCGACGTTGATTTCGCCCTTATACTTATCGAAATCAACTTTTTCCCCCGAAGGATTATCGGGAATTTCAATGTCCCCGCCCCAATCGGGCATTTCGGGTATGTCGGGAATCTCAATACCCGGTTTATCTCCCGACCCGTCGTCGGGCGTGTTTCCGGGACTATAATCGAGATTAAGCACTCTTTTTAAATTATTAATTATTGTATTTGTGAAATAAACCGCCCCTGCCGAATTTAAGTGAAAATTAGTATCGTAAAAATACCCTTCGTTTATTATGCAATCCTCTATATTGCACAATATATTGCAATTCAATTTTTCACTGAGATTATTCTGAAAATTCTGCCTTGCGGATTTGGAGGACTTTAACGCAAGCTGATTTGTGGGACTGAAATTGAAATATATAGAAGCGCCCTGTCCTACAACGTATTTTACGTAATCATTTACGTAATCGATAAAGCTTTGCCCTAACAATCTTCCGTCGGTGTAAACATACATATTAGGGTCAACACCGTTGACCATTATATTGTGCTCCCTGTTTACGGAAATATCGCCGTACTCGTTAAACGAATCGCGCCGATAAATCCCCGTCGGATTAGGGGCTTTGTTCCGCGCACTGTATTCCAGTTTTTTGAACGCAAATTTATAATAGTTGTAAAAGAGCGACAAATTATCCTGCAACGAAAGATATTTATACTTAAACGAAAATCCGTCAAGCGCTTCTTCAAGCGCAACGGGGTTAAAATATAACGAATACGTCTGTTCGTTCAACTCGGGCGCAAGTATGACTATATCGCCTTTATCGATATTCATTTTGGATAAATCCATCATAACTTTCGTTCCGAGCGTAGCATACAAACCGAAATTTACGACGGTATAACCCTCTATTTCCTGCTCAATTAAATCACTGCGCAACCCGAACGGCAACGACGACCCGCCTACAAAAACAATCTTTTTGCCCTTTGCGCCGTTAAGTCTTCCGCACTTGTTTTCCAGTTCGGCAACGAAAGTGTTGCGGTACTGGTTTTCTATAAGTTCCGTTACCAAAAACAATACTATAAACGGCAGTATTAAAATGAGAATAAAAGCAACAAATTTTATAACTTTCTTTTTCATAAGACCGTCCCCGTCAGAACTGGAAATATATGAACGAACTTCCGACATCGGAAGCTTGCAAATATACCCAGGAAATAATCACGGCAAAACCCATTAAAACATAAAGCGCGTACCTTACGTATGCATTTTTATAAACCTTGGAGTTGCCTATAAGCTGTTCTGATTTCAACTTTTCCAGATTCATCATTAAAACAATCGCCAGTATAAAGTAAACCGCAAAATACCAGGTTAACTGCAAACCGTTCCAGGTATTTATAAAATATTCGCCCGTAAACTTATAGTCCGAGAAAAGTTTTGCGATTGCCGTAAACGATTCCGAAACCGTTCCGCACCTGAAAAATATCCAGGCAAACGTTACAAGTATAAAAGTAACGCCCACCCTTAAACAAGCGACAATTTTGCCCTGCGGATTAACTTTGCATTTAGTCCAGAAACCGTTTCTTAAATTCAAAGTCAAACTTCCGATTATCTGGAATAAACCATGCATTACTCCCCAGATAACGAAATTGTAACTTGCGCCGTGCCATAGTCCGCTTATGAAGAATACGATTAAAATATTTAAACACCATCTCCACTTTTTAACTCTACTTCCGCCCAGCGGAAAATATATGTAATCCCTTAACCATTGCGAAAGCGAAATGTGCCATCTGTTCCAGAATTCTTTAATCGATTTAGACGAATACGGCGACTTAAAGTTTTCGGTCAGATTTATTCCGAACAATTTCGAACACCCGACCGCAATATCGCTGTAACCCGAAAAGTCGCACAGTATTTGAAAAGAGAACAGCACGGACGAAATAAGAACCATAAGCCCGTTAGCAGAACTTATATCGTTGAACGTTGCGTTGACGACAATGCCTATCATATCGGCAACGGCAATTTTTTTGAAGAAGCCGATAAGCATTATCCTGAACGCCCCGCTGTAATCAACCTCCTTGATACTCTTATCGGATTTTAACTGCGGAATCAAGTCCTGCGGACGTTCAATCGGACCCGCAACCAGTTGGGGGAAGAAGCAGACAAACAGCGCATAATAGCCGAAATGCCGTTCGGCTTTTATTTTCGATTTATATACATCGATAACGTAAGACAGCGTCTGAAAAGTATAAAAGGATATACCTACGGGCAAAATCAAGCTGAAATATCCCGCAGGCTCTTTATCACTGCATAATCTGATAATATCCCATACGATACCATAAAAGAAATTGAAATACTTAAAGAACAACAGCACGCCCAAACAGACGACAGCGGATATTACCAGAACACTTATTTTTATCTTTTTACTGTCCTGAAATTTTTCCAAAAATATGCCTGCCGAATAGGAAACAACCGTAGTAAAAAGAATAAGAAAAACAAGTTTCCAGTTCCAGTACATATAGAAAAAGTAACTGGCGACCAAAAGAAGCGCCCAGCGGAACTTTTGCGGCAGAATCCAATACAGTAAAAATACTATAGGAAGAAAAATTAAAAATTCAAGCGAGTTAAATAACAAAAAACTTTTTCCTTTTTTAAGTAACCATTAATATATTTTTATTTGCGAAGCAAATAAAAAGGGGCTAGCCCCTTTTGTCTATATTTCTTAGATTATAACAAAAGTTAAATCATATGTCAATTTATGAATATGACGTTAAGATAAAATAACATACCCCGGCGACGGAAGTCGCCGGGGTATGTTATTTTATTATATTCGTCTGAGTTTTGTGAAGTGGGCTTCTATGTCCTTGATACCGTATTTTTTGAATCCGCTCCACTTACTTAAAATTTCAAGACATTCTAAAAACGCCCAGAATTCACCGCTGTCCGTGCCTGCCAATTCGTTTAAAGTCATAATAATGTATTCGATTAAATATTTTAATAATTTTTTGTTGCTTAACTTTTTTCTCATAAGTTTCACTCCTCTATTAATTATGTTATCATTTTTATTTTGTCGAAATACGTCAAAAATTGACGGATTTGAATTTTTGACATAAAAAGACAGTACTGCCATTAAGTAGTACTGTCATTAACTTTTTATTTTATCTTTAAAATGCTCTGGATATCGTTAAAAAACGCCTGCTCGCCTAAATCGATTAACTGCGTATATTCGATATATACCGTTTCACTGCTGTTTTGCACATATCCTCTATACTTTGCCGTTGAACCTTGAAAACCTTCTGACTTTGTTATATTGTAATTGATTGTATATAAAGACAATTGTTCATTAAGCAATTTATCTTTAAGTTCAAATATAAAGTTGTACTTTGTATTTGTCACCAAAAACATTGTATACTCAGAAATCGCAGTTGTAACATTTACAGTATAATATAAGCTATCGTTGCTTACAGAATCATAGTTTAACTCGTAAAATACTTCTGCATCGGCGACTTCGGAAACAGAAAAATAATTTGAAGTCGAATTAATATCTTCAAGCGAACAAGTCGCCGACCGTATATTTTCTTCTTGATAAAGTATATCGTCGACAGGCGGTTTTTTAAGAAAAATGGGCAGAGTTATAGAAAGCGTTAAGCAAACCGCAACCACGCCGCTTACTAACGCCACCGCGGGATAGTGAGTTCTTTTTAACGCAACCGTAGCCGTTTGCGATGCAATCTGTCTGCAATTCTGCTCGTCCTCTTCGGAAAGCATATTTTTTTTGTCTTTTTCAGCCTGTTGTCTGAGATACTTTTTTAAATTCATAATTTCCTCAATATATGTAAACTTTATAAGCAGAATTTATATTCGTACTGTAATTGATATTGAAAAATGCGTCTACTGGTTTCGAGTAACCCGAAGCGACATATACAAACTCACTTCTTAAAGACGACCCGTCGGTCAAAGTATAATCCAATCCGTAATAGCCGAACCCCGCCATAATATGGTTGCCGTAATAAAAGTCATAACCATAATAATCATAACCATCGTAATTAATAATATCTGCAATAGTATAAGTACTTACAAGAAGCGCTATCGGCTTATTTTCGTTAATACTCTGTTTTACCGAAGAAAAATTTAATTTACCAGAGCTTGTAATCGGCGTAAAAATACAATTAAATCCCTTATCTTCGCAGTACTTTTGCATACCTTTTTTGAAATTGGTTTCGGATATACCGTCTGCCGTACCGTTCATATCCGAATATAATTGTTTAATTGCGTCGCCGACATAATTGTCTTGAAGGCTGTAAAGATAAAAACCGTATGACTCATATCCAGCCTTATGATTGGGAATTAAATCCTCATGATACCTGTCATAAAATCCTATAATGTTCGCGCCGGCAACAGCGGCACAGGCATTTTCTATTCCACCCGGATTGACGAACTTAGGTATTCTTCTACTCAAACTTTTAGATTCGGGAACCCGAGAAACGTACTTTATTGTTACTGAATCAAATTCAGCCGACAACGCGGTCTGCTTGTACACTATGGCGTCGGCGCGGAGCGTTTCAAGATTTTCCTGAGAAATTTCCGTCGAAGTTTCTATATCGCAGTACTTACCGTCGGAATATTTGAGATACGTCATACTGTTTACGTATACGCAAAGCTCCGTTTCGGCAACCGACTTATAGGGGCTTTCGGACTGGGGTACGAATTCCTGCGCGACGTAGTTGCCGTCGTCGCAGATAATAACAGCGTAACCGTTGCCCGTAACGATTTCGAATTCGTAAAGATATCCGAGCTGCCTTAAAGCAATGTCGTATACGGGTTTGCGTTCGGCGCGAATCCTGTTGCCGTCCACGTCGTCCTGTTCGAGGAAGCCGTTAACTGTTGTCTGGAAACAGCGGTCGCATTCTTCAAGACTTACTTCCGCAAATGCCGTAATTCCGCCTGCGACGCTTAAAATAAGCGCGAAGGTCATACAAAGTGCCAAGAGTTTCTTTTTCATTTAAATTACCTCTGATATTTTTTTATACTATTAAAGACAGGCAATTTAATGGTTTTGTGACACTTTTATTTAAAATTTAATCTGTTCTTTCAACTTTTTCATATTTCTGATATAACGCTGTCTTACGTTTGCATACGACAGACCGGTATATTCGGCAATTTCTTTATGTTTATATTTCTGAATTACATACATATAAATCAAAACTGCGTCGAGTCTGCTCAAATACTGCATCAGCAGATTCATACAAGCATCGTATTCAAGTTCGGGATAGCGTACTTCGTAAACGCAATCTTCGTTGAGCTGGACTATCTTTTCATTATTCTTGAAATACGTAGCAAGATAATTTTCTACGCACTTGTTCAGAAAACTGCAAGGCGCGGTAATAAAATGTTCCGCAGAATAAGCCAAAACATTTTCAAGAATTGCAAATGCAATATCAGCTCTTTCTTTATATTCGACCCTGTATTTCAGACGTATGCGCAAATAGAAAATTATGTAATTGCACACTCTGCTTCTTTCGTCAGGGTTGTTTGATTTCAAACACTTGTTAAATTCTATTACTGTCATTTTCATTTGTAAAACTATTAAAGGTTTTTGAGTAAACAGCGCCAGCTGTTTACTCCCCCTCTAAGTAAGCTTAGAGAATTTTCTTAATCCTTATAATTATAAAATAATCGAAAACCAAACTATATACAGTATCTTTTTGGATTTCTTTAAACGGCTTTGCGGAGAAACTGCATATAAGTTTAAGCAAGCTTGAAAAGAGGCGTAAACAGTTTCAGAAAGTTTTTCTAAGCATAAAGGAGGACTTAGCGGGAAACAAAACAGCGGCGGCTTAAATTTAAAAGCGCAGACGTATTAATCGTCTGCGCTTTTTTCGGTAACCGATTGGATACGTAGAAGCACGTCTTCAAGACCCTGTCTTGTCTGCGACGATACAGCTATTATATTGCCGGCACCGCATTTATAAACGGAAGCGATATTTATAACGCTTTTATTACCGGCTGACTTCGATATTTTATCCGCCTTGGTTGCGATGACCGTAAACGGAATAATATTATAATAAAGATACTCTATCATTTGCCTGTCGTCGGCTGTCGGGTCATGGCGGATGTCGCAAAGAGCGAAAACGTGGTCCGCGCGTTTTTCGGCAAAAAACGTTTCTATCAACTTCGCCCACTTCAATTTTTCCTGTTTGGAAACGCTTGCATAGCCGTAACCCGGCAAATCGGCGAGGATAAAAGTTCCGCAATCGAAATAGTTTACAAGACGGGTTCTGCCCGGGTCTTTGGATACCCTGGCAAGTTTTTTGCGGTTGGTAACCATATTTATAAAGCTGGACTTGCCCACGTTGGATTTACCGCAAACAGCTATTACGGGCTTATCGGTTTTTATAAACTGTTCTCTGCTTCCCGCGCTTGTCAGAAATTCGGCATTCGTAATATTCAGCATTTTATATACCTACAATGGCGTTTTTGAACACGGCGTCCACTTCGCTTACGGGTATAAAATTGATGCTGCCCCTTACAGTTTCGGGTATATCTTCCAAATCTTTTTTATTGTCCTCGGGGATAATTACGTCGTGTATGCCTATGCGGTAGGCGGCAAGCGCCTTTTCTTTAAGCCCGCCGATAGGCAGAACTTTACCGCGCAAAGTTATTTCGCCCGTCATTGCTATACTCTTTTTGACGGGCTTTCGCGTGAACGCCGAAAGAATAGCCGTCGCCATGGTTATGCCCGCGCTGGGTCCGTCCTTGGGCGTTGCGCCTTCGGGCACGTGTATGTGAATATCCGTTTTTTCGAACAAGTCTACGTCTATGCCGTACGCCTGACTGTTGGAACGGATATAACTTATCGCGGCGCGGGCGCTCTCCTTCATAACGTCGCCCAGTTTGCCCGTAAGCAAAACGTCGCCCTTGCCGTTCATTGCGGAAACTTCGATATTCAGCGTCGTTCCGCCGACTGCCGTCCAGGCAAGCCCCGTCGCCGTGCCAATCTCGTCTTTATCGAGAGCCGTGTCGCGTTCGTAACGCTTTGCGCCGAGAATATCGCAAAGATTTTTTTCCGTGACGGAAAGTTTTTTGCAATTACCGTCCGCAAGCTTCACAACGGCTTTTCTGCAAACCGCGTCAATCCTGCGTTCGAGGTTTCTGACTCCCGCTTCCATTGTGTAGCCGTCGATTATAGCGTCGACCGCCTTATCGGAAATGGAAAGTTCGGAAGCTTTAAGACCGTTGGCTTCGCGCTTTTTGGGGATAAGATAGCGCTTTGCAATCTCGCGCTTTTCCTCGGGGGTGTAGCCCGTAAGCTCGATTATCTCCATTCTGTCGAGAAGCGGGGCGGGTATTGTTTCAAGCGAGTTCGCTGTGGTAATAAACAAAACTTTGCTTAAATCGTAAGGAATTTCGAGATACCTGTCCACGAAAGTGGAGTTTTGCGCGGGGTCGAGCACTTCCAAAAGCGCGCCGGCAGGGTCGCCCCTCAAATCGGACGAAATCTTGTCCACCTCGTCGAGAAGAAACACGGGATTAATGCTTCCCGCCTTCTTCATTCCGCTTATTATCCTGCCGGGCATTGCGCCGACGTAAGTTTTTCTGTGACCGCGGACTTCGGACTCGTCCTTTACTCCGCCGAAGCTCATTCTCACGAACTTTCTGCCCAGCGCGCGGGCAACCGAACCCGCGATAGAAGTTTTGCCCACGCCGGGAGGACCGACGAAGCACAGTATGGGCGCGTTCAGCCCGCCCGTACGCTTTAACACCGCAAGGTATTCGGTAATGCGTTCTTTTATCTTTTCAAGGCCGTAGTGGTCCTCTTCTAAAACTTTTACGGCGTCTGCAAGGTTTTCGGTATCCTGCGTCTGTTCGGTAAAGGGAATATCGAGCATCCAGTCGAGGTAAATGCGCAGAACGTTGTAGTCGGGCGAAGAACTCTGCATGCGCGACATACGCGAAAGCTCTTTCAAGGCTTTCTTTTCCGCTTCTTCGGGCATACGCTTTGCCTTTATTTTTTCTTCGAGCTCGTCCTTTTCCTCCATATCGTCGCCGAGTTCGGCGTGGATTGCCTTCAACTGCTCGCGCAGGTAATACTCTTTCTGGTTCTTGTCTATGTTCTGCCTGACGGCGGAATTTATTTTACGTTCCAGACGGAGAATTTCAAGCTCGTCGTTTAAAAGCCTGTCCACCTTTTTAAGCCTGTCAATCGTGCGGGGACATTCCAAAAGCTCCTGCTTTTGCTCGGTTTTAATCTGCATATAGTGACCCGCGAGGTTGGCAAACTTGTCGGGGTCTGAACACTTGTCCAGCGCCGACGACGCGTCCTTTGTAAAACGGCTGTCGGACGAGGTTATTTCCTTTAAAATTTCTTTGGACGTGCGGAAATACGCCTCTTCCAGCGCAGGGTCGCCGCGAACGGGCGTTATCTCCTCGACGGTAGCGATGAACGCGCCGTTTTCCTTTCTAAGCTGTCTTACCGTCGCGCGGAAAAGACCTTCGACGGAAAGGCGAAGATTGTTGCCCGGAAGGCGCGTTATCTGGCGGAGCTTGACGACCGTGCCCGACATAAATACGTCTTCCGCTGTTATTTCTTCTTTTTCGGACTGTTTCTGCGTGCAGACGAAAATGTTCGTTCCGTTGTCGGCGGCATACTTGACCGCAGTCAACGAAATCATTCTGCCGACGTCGAAATTAACGGTCGTGTCGGGAAAGACGACTCTGCCCCTCAACGCAAGCAGAGGGTAATCTTGAAATTTTGCCATAATTCTCCGTTATATTCAAATTCCCCCTTAAAGGGGGGAAGTGAATTTTCTTTTGTTACGCCGTGCGCTTGTAAATGATTTTCGGCTCGGCTTTTTCGGTCACGCACTCTTTGGTGACAATGACTTCTTCAACATCCTTTTCGGACGGGATTTTGTACATTACCGAGGTCATAAACCCTTCGATTATCGTCCTCAATCCCCTCGCGCCCGTTTTCAGACGGATTGCCGTATTAGCGATTTCGCGCACCGCACCGTCGTCGACGGTGAGTTTTACGCCGTCCATTGCGATAAGTTTCTGATACTGTTTGATTATCGCGTTGCGGGGCTGGGTAAGGATATTTACGAGAGCATCCTCGTTGAGCGGGTGCAGGCTTACTACTATCGGAACGCGCCCGACAAATTCGGGAATCAAGCCGAAGTTGGTCAAATCCTGAGGCTTAACGTCGGACAGCATTTCGTAGACGTTTTCTTCGTTGGCGTTTACCGTACCGCCGAAGCCCAAAGACGTGTTGTCCCTGCGCTTCTGCACGATTTTGTCAAGTCCTACGAACGCGCCTCCGCAAATGAAAAGGATATTAGTCGTATCTATTCTAAGGCATTCCTGCTGGGGGTGCTTTCTTCCGCCCTGGGGGGGAACGTTTGCGACGGTGCTTTCGATGATTTTCAAAAGCGCCTGCTGTACGCCTTCGCCCGATACGTCGCGGGTGATGGATACGTTTTCGCTCTTTCTTGCGATCTTGTCGATTTCGTCGATATAAATAATACCGCGCTGGGCTTTTTCGATGTCGTAGTCGGCGTTCTGAATAAGTTTAAGAAGAATATTTTCGACGTCTTCCCCGACGTAGCCCGCTTCGGTTAGAGTGGTTGCGTCCGACGATGCGAACGGCACGTTGAGTATGCGGGCAAGCGTTCTGGCAAGAAGCGTCTTTCCGCAACCCGTGGGACCGAGAAGAAGGATATTGCTCTTTTCAATCTCGACTTCGCCGTCATTATCTTTTTTGTCGGGCATGTTGTTTATGCGTTTGTAATGGTTGTACACGGCGACGGACAATACCTTTTTAGCCTCGTCCTGACCGACGATGTATTTATCGAGCTCGTCCTTGATTTCCGCGGGTTTTTTAAGGGGAACGGGCTTGACGTCGCTGACTTCAAGCTCCTTTACCATATCGCAGCAGATAGTCACGCACTCGTCGCAAATACACGCTCCGTCCTGTCCGCTGATAAGACGGTGTACTTTTTCTTCAGATTTTCCGCAAAACGAACAAAATCTTTTTTCTTTCAATTTAAACTCCAAATAATTATTAACGCTTTACAAATACTTTGTCGATAAGTCCGTATTCCTGAGCCTCCGACGCGGTGAGGTAGTTGTCCCTGTCCGTGTCGCGCTCAATCTGGGAAAGCGGTTTACCCGAATTTTTGGCAAGAATTTCGTTGAGTTTCTGCTTGGTGCGCAGAATATGCTCCGCCGCGATTTTTATATCGCTTGCCTGCCCCTGAGCTCCGCCGAGAGGCTGGTGAATCATTATCTCGCTGTTGGGAAGAGCAAACCTTTTGCCCTTGGCTCCGCTGGAAAGCAGGAACGCGCCCATGGAAGCCGCCAGTCCTATACATATTGTGGATACGTCGCACTTGATATAATTCATCGTGTCGTAAATCGCAAGTCCCGCGGATACCGAACCGCCGGGGCTGTTGATGTAAAGCGAAATGTCTTTCTGCGGGTCCTTGGCTTCGAGATAAATAAGCTGCGCAACGACTGTGTTCGCAACCGCGTCGTCAATCTCTCCGCTTAAAAATATAATTCTGTCCTCTAATAAACGGCTGTAAATATCGTATGAACGCTCCCCGCGGGAAGTCTGTTCGACAATGTAGGGCACCAGTGCCATAGTTATCTCCTTAACAATCGATTATTTTATTCTGCTTTCTTGGCGGCAGTCTTTTTCGCCGTAGTTTTCTTTCCTGCGGGCTTTGTTTTTTCTTCGGTATACATTTCGTTGTTTGCTTTCAGGAAATCGAAAAGTTTTGTTATTATAATATCGTTGGTAATATACTCAACCTGACGGGGGTCGATATTCTTTTTGTACTCTTCGGGTTTCTTATCGACCGATTTCGCCTGCTCCGCTATCTTGGCGTCGATTTCGCTCTCCTCGGCTTTGATTGCCTCGGTCTTGATAATCTTATCTATTACGAGCTGGCTCATAACTCGGGGCTGAGCCTGCTCTTTGAACTGCGAGCGGAACTGCTCCATTGACAACTGCATATATTTAAGATATTCTTCGAGCTTTATTCCCTGATACATAAGACGGTAGCTGAAATCCTGAACCATTCTGTCGATTTCGTTTTCAATCATAGCGTCGGGAATTTCCGCCGAAGCGTGCTTGCAAATTTCGGAAACTATGCTGTTTTCAGTTTCGTCCCTGCCTCTGTTCTCGGCGTTCTTTTCAAGACGCTCGCGGGTCTTTTTCCTGTATTCCTCAACGTTTTCGCTTCCCGCACGGCTCTTTACAAGCTCGTCGGTGAGTTCGGGATATTCCTTTTCGGTAATCTTATGGAGAGTGATATTGAAAACTGCGTCTTTACCGCGGAGGTTATCTGCCTGGTAATCGTCGGGGAATCTGACGTTTATATCCTTGTTATCGCCCTTCTTCATTCCGACAACAGCGTCTTCGAAACCGGGGATGAACGAACCGCTTCCGAGAACGAGGTTATAATCCTCCGCCGTACCGCCGGGGAACTTCTCTCCGTCCACGCTTCCCGAGAAGTCTATATTTACGGTGTCGCCGAGTCTACACGCCCTGCCCTCGACTTCTTTATCGGTCGCCGAGCTTTCGAGAATTTTCTTCATTTCCTTCTCTACGTCTTCATCGGATACATTATATTCAAATTTTTTGATTTTTAAACCCTTGTAAGCGTCGATTGCGACATCGGGTTTTACGGGCACGACAGCCGTGAGCACAACGCCCTTGCCTTCGGTCATATCCTCGACGTCGAGCGAGGGGTCGCCGACAGCCGTGAAGTTATCTTTTTCCTTGCGGAGAATTTCGGGATAGTTGTCCGAATAGAGGATATTGAAAGCCTCTTCGTAAAGAACGCCTTTGCCGTAATAATTTTCAAGTACGGGCTTGGGAACCTTGCCCTTTCTGAAACCGGGAACGGAATATTTGCCCCTTACCTTTGCGTAGGACTTGTTTATTGCATCCTGCCATTCTGCTTCGGAAAAAGTGATTGTAAGTTTAACCGTGCTTTTTTCACCGACTGCCTGTGTGTATTTCATTATTAATCTCCTGAAAAAATATTTTTGAATTTATGCGGATAATATTCTAACACATTTTATTTGTTTTGAAAAGCGTTTTACATTTACTTTTGGCAAAATTTCGTTTATAATATAGAAAAGGCTGTAAGGAGCTTGTTATGCCTCAGGACGCTTTCACACTCAGACATATCGCCTGCGAACTTAAAGATTTACTCGTCGGCGGTAAGATATCGCGCATCGTCCAGCCGTCGCGCGACCTGCTGACATTTATTATATACACCGGAAAACGCAACGTTAAACTCGAAGCGTGTCTTTCCGCGCGTTCCGCCCGTCTAAGCCTGACGCAATCGGAGAGCGCCGTACCCGTTACCGCGCCCAATTTCTGTATGCTTTTGAGAAAGCATTTGCAGAACGCGCAGATTACCGATATAGTCCAGCCCGATTTCGAAAGGATAATATATTTCGATTTCAAGTGCGTTTCAGACTTTTCGTCGTCGTATATGAGGCTGTACTTCGAAATAATGGGTAAATACTCAAATGCGGTGCTGTGCGAAAACGGCGTCATTATCGGCGCGTTGAAAACCACCGAGCTGGGCGAAAACACACGGCGCGTACTCTTCGGCGGAGTGAAGTACGTTCCGCCCGAACCGCAGGACAAAATACCGCCCTCGGATATTTGCGGACTGGAAGAGATTATGCGCATCCCTACACCCGACAAAGCGAAATTCATTTGCGAAAGAATCAAGGGTATTGCTTACTCTACCGCCCGCGACATGGTTCAGACTTACGGCGAAGGCATTACCGCGCAAAACGTTTACGACTACGTTTACACCATTCCCCCTTCACCCTGCGTCACATATATGAACGGAAGCCCCGACGACTTTAAAGTACGCTCGGCCGCCGGCGGTGAAAGCTATAATAGCGTTATTGAAGCGCAGACGGCTTTTTACGACCGTCTGACGGCGGAACGCAGTTTTGCGGATAAGAAGGCAAAACTTGAAAACGCGCTTGCCTCGGCGGTAAAAAAAGCAGAAAAAAGGCTTGCTTCGATTAATGCCAAACTCGGGGAGTGCCTCGGCGCAGAAGAGGTAAAACTCAAAGGCGAACTGATTACCGCCAACATATACGCCGTCGAACGCGGTATGACGGAATTTTATGCGGTGAATTATTACGACCCGGACTGCGGGAAAATTAAGATAGAACTCGACCGCGCCCTCACGCCTTCGCAGAACGCGCAGAAATATTTCAAGAGATACGCAAAACTCAAACGCACCAAAATTTCGGTCACAGAACAGCTTGCGGAAACACAGCTTAAACTCGACTACTATTCGAGCATCCGCGCGCACATATGCACCGCCGAAAGTCTTTCCGACCTGGAAGAAACCGAGGAAGAACTTTCGGGACTGGGGCTATTGAAAATACGCGAAACCAAAAAAAAGAAAAGCGCAGACCCTCCTTACAGGGTCTATTACAAGGACGGGTTCAGAATTCTTGCGGGACGGAGCAATTTGCAGAACGAACGGCTTACAAAGAGCCTTTCGCCCCATGATATGTGGCTTCATACGCAGAAGTACCACTCCTCCCACGTAGCCGTAATCACCGACGGCAGAGAAGTGCCCGACTCCGTTCTGGCATGCGCCGCGCAAATATGCGCCTACTACTCCGACGGGCGCGCAGGCACGAAAATCCCCGTCGACTATACAAAAAAGAAGTTTGTAAAAAAACCGCCGAAGTCGGACGCGGGGTTCGTAATTTACACCGATTACGGCACGGTGCTGGTCGACCCCGACAGCCATACGGAACTGACAGGTAAAGAAAATGAGTAAGAAACACAACGAAACGCAACAGGATACCGTACCGTATACGGGCAGGACATACGCATATATCGCAATCGCGCTGACGGCGCTTTCCGCACTGGCGATAGGACTTTCGTTTACGGTGCTGGGCATTTACTCGCTTATATCCGCAGTACTTTTAAGCCTTGCTTCGCTCACGTTTGTAAACGTGCAGAAAAAAAAGAACGATTTTCCCAAGCTTAAAATAATAAATATTTGCGCCTATACTGTGCTGGGCATCTGCCTGATTATATTTACGGGCGGGATTATCTGGTCGGCAATAAAATAAAAAAAACAGTTTCTGCCCGTATAAAAAACGTAAAAGTTTGCAATTATTTAAAGTGATATGGACAGAATTTGCAATGCAGTACTTGACAGGATATTCGATTTAAGCCCCGCGGGGCGGTACGTTATTATTGCCGAGGACGAATTTTACGAGGCTTTCCCCGACGGAAGCCAGAAAACTTACGACGAGTTGGAGCGCGTTTTATCCTCACTGCGCGGAGGCGGTTACATCGACCTTAAATATTCACGTGGCGACATGTACTGCGTCGCCCCGCTGAAAAAGTATGTCGAAGAAGAAATCGAACTGCCCGAAGAAGAGCCCGAAACAAAAGAGCGGAAGCCCGACTTTACTTTCCTTTCGGCATTCGCGGGAAGCGCGCTCGGCAGTCTTATTGTCGCGCTTATATTCGCTTTGATATAGGTATGCTGTCGAAATACGAAAACGAAGTTATGTCGGCCGTTTACTGTCTGTGCGACGGTACGGACGGCTGTCTTGTTTCTCCCCTCGATATTCTGTCCGTTCTGCCGTCGAAACATAAATACAACTCCGAAAAAGTTGAAAATATTTTAAACGACCTTATGCGCGACGGCTATTTCGACCTTATCACTTCGGAAAGAAAGGGCGAAAAAATGTACGTCATAAACCTTAAAGAAAACGGGTTTGCCTATAAACGGTGCGCAAAACAAAGACAGCGCGACATTATGTATAAAATAATGCTCGCTTTCATAGGCGCCGTTACGACGTTTATATTCGGTTTACTGCTCAAAGCCATATTCGGTTAACCGCCGTAAAGCTTGGGCGGTAAAATTTTATTTTAACGTAAATTTATATATAATTATGGTTTGCTTTTTTTTAACGGGTTTGGTACAATGGTAAAGTATACAACCTTAAACGTTTCAAGAGGAAAGTTATGAAACACAAAAAACTGATTATATCGCTTACTGCCGTACTGTCCGCCGTACTCTTTCTCGCGGTGTTCTTAACCGTCTGGTTTTTCGGCGATTTCTATAAGGATTTCGAAAAATTCGAACAGAGCATAGAAATACCCGGACTTGCCGAAGGAGCCGTTCCGCAGGGTATGGGCACTTACCCCGCCTCGTACGAGCTTAAAGACAAAGACGGCAACCCCATTAAGGGCGACGACGGCAAGGTAAAAACGGCTACGCAGAATTATTTTCTGATAAGCGCGTATATGACCGACGGCTCGCCTTCCCGCGTTTACGTTACGGGCGAAACCACGGGTTACGTCGGATACGTCACTTTGAAAAACGCCGACGGCACCGATTTTTACGGTCACTGCGGAGGAGTCGCGACAAACGGCGCAACGCTTTGGGTAACGGGCGAAAGCAAAGTCAACGTTGCAAAGACGAGCGATTCTAAAAAGTATTCGAACATCTTAAACGAAATTATCAAAAAAGCCGAATCGACCGAAACGGACGAAAACGGACAGCCGTTAACTTCGATAGCGTTCACGACCTCGTTCAACGCAAATTGCAGGGCTTCGTTCTGCTATTACTACAACGACCCCCGCTACTCCACCCTATCGTACGACAGACTTTATGTCGGCGAATTCTACCGCCCCGGCAACTATCCCACGGACGACAACCATAAGATAACCACCCCTGCGGGATACAAGAATACCGCGTTTATGTATGAATACAACGTAAACACGAGCTCGGAATACGGTCTTACGGTACTTAAAGACGAAAGCCTTCCCGAAGAGAGCAAGGTTCCCAAAATACAGAAAATCTTCTCGCTCCCCGAAAAAATTCAGGGCGTCGCATGGTCGGGCAGAACGGGTTACGGCACCAACGACGGCATAATGGTTCTTTCGCAGAGTTACGGGCTTGCAAATTCGCATCTACTCTGTTTCGATTACAGTAAAGTAACTTCTACTTCTTCGCGAAAGCTGTACAGCGCGCTTACGGGCGAAAACTTTATCTACGACGGCATTAAAAGACCTTCCGGCAACAATTACACGGACTCGACTTTATACGTCTACTTCGCCGATAAGAACGACAGCAATATGTTTATCAAGGATTACTCGATACCTTCGATGTCGGAGGGAATGTGCTCCGTCACCCCCACCACCGCAAACAACGCGCCCACGAAGAGAATACACGTACTGTTTGAATCGGGCTGTAAAAAATATAAGCTGTTCGTAAGAAAGCAGACCAAAAACGTTTACAGCTTTATACCCAGAAGCTGACGAAAACAAAATAAAACGGCTTCCGCAAAATTGCGGAAGCCGTCAATTTTTAACCTATTATTTTATAAACGCTATGCACGCCTTGTATAAAGAATACACGTCGGCTTTGGAAATAAGCTCGTAAGGCGCGTGCATTGAAAGCACGGGCACGCCCACGTCGACAGTATCGATACCGAGGTTGGCGATAAACTTTGCGACGGTACCGCCCCCGCCCGCGTCCACGGCGCCGAGCTCGCCCGTCTGCCAGAACACGCCGTCGGCGTCGAGTATGTCGCGTATAAAGCCCATATATTCTGCGGAAGCGTCGTTTGACGACGACTTACCGCGCGCGCCCGTGTATTTTGAAATCGCCGCGCCGCACGACACAAACGTCGTATTGCGCTTTTCGAAAACAGAGCTGAAAGCGGGGTCGTAGCCTGCGGTTACGTCCGCCGAAATGCATTTTGAATTATACCTTACTTCGATGGGATTTGCTCCGAAAGAGGATGCAATAGTTTCTATCACGTCGGAAATGACCTTGCTCTGCATACCCGTGGTTCCGTCGCTTCCGACTTCTTCTTTGTCGGCGAATACGGCGAGCACCGTATGGGGCGAATTATAATCGAATATCGCCTTCATTTCGGGATACGCGCAGACCTTGTCGTCGTGACCGTACGCCGATATCAAAGCCCCGTCGAAGCCTACGTCGCGCGCCTTGCCTGCGGGAACGAAGCAAAGTTCCGAGCACTGGAAATCGACTTCCGTCATACCGTATTTTTTGTTGAGAAGTTTTAAAACCGCGCTCTTTACGCACTCCTTCTCTTCGCTGTCGCCTACTGCGGGAAGTCCGCCTATGACCGCGTTAAGGCTTTCGGCGTCAATCGCTTTGCCCAGCGTTTTCTGGCTCTGTTCCTGACCGAGGTGGGGAAGAATATCCGTGATATAGAATACGGGGTCGTTTTCGTCCTCGCCTACGCAGATAACTTTTCTTTCTCCGCCGGGGAGCATAACCACGCCGTGAAGCGCTAAGGGAAGCGCCGTCCACTGGTACTTTTTAATCCCGCCGTAATAGTGCGTTTTGAGATAGCATAGCCCGCTTTCTTCGTACATGGGGTTGGGTTTTAAATCCAGTCTGGGCGAGTCTACGTGAGCGACCATAATGCGGACGCCGTCCTTTGCAACGTCCTCGGTGCCGACGCTGATTAAGAAAATGTTTTTATCCCTGTTGAGGAAATAGCGCTTGTCGCCCGCTTTGAGCTTTTCCGAAAAACTGAAAGGTTTGAAGCCGTTCTCTTCGGCAAGCCTTACGGCTTCCGAGGAAGCGCCCCTTTCGGTCTTGGATTTGTCGAGAAATTTTTTGTAGCCTTCCGCGAACTCGTAAATCTTTTCAAGCTCTTTGCCGTCGGCTTCTTTGTATACGTTTTTACGCGTGTATTTAAGTTCCATAAAATACTCCTTTACGATGTACTGCAAACTATTATATACGTTTTGTTTTAAATTGTCAACAGGTGTCGGTTTGATACCTCTCCTAATTATTTTTTTTGAAAAATTTTCCATATTGATATTTACTATTCTTACTTTTTAGTGTATAATCAATACGGAAGTATTCGATTATGGAGAAATTATGAAAAAAGGCATTTCCGTGACGCGAAAAATTGCAATAACCGCGCTTTTGACCGCCCTCGGATTAATAGTTTTCATTATCGAAAATCAATTTCCGCCCATGTTTATACCCGGCGCGAGAATGGGGCTTGCAAACGTTTTTTCGTTTGCCGCCCTTATTATGTTTTCTCCTGCGGAAGCTTTTCTTACCGTGTGCCTTAGGACGGCGCTTGGCGCGATTTTCGCAGGCAACGTTTCCGCGCTTATGTACAGCTTTACGGGCGGAATAGTTTCAATGGCGGTTTCCTCCGTTCTTATGTATGCGGTTTTTCCCCGCGTTTCCGTCATTGCGGTTAGTATATGCTCCGCAGTTGCGCATAATATTACGCAGAATACGGTTTTCGTAGTGCTTACGGGAACGGCGAATATGTTCGTATACCTGCCCTATCTTATGCTTCTCGGCATTGTTTCGGGCGCGACGGTCGGCGGAATTATCACTCTCATTTTCAAAAAAGTCCCCCTCTCCCTTTTCGAAAGGGCGACGGGAATAAAGACGCGTGCGGACAAGAACGCGTCCGATTATATCAATAAGGAGAATTTAAGTTGAAAGCAGTAAAAGGTAAGTACTACTTCGGCGGCGTGCACCCGCGCGGTATGAAATATCTTTCCAAAGACGCGCCGATTGAGGTAATGCCTGCGCCCGAAACGATAGCGGTTTCTTTGTCGCAGTCGCTCGGTAAGCCCGCAAAGCCCGTCGTCGAAACGGGTCAGGAAGTTGCGGAAGGAGAAATTATCGCCCGCGCGGACGGAATTATTTCTTCCGACGTATTTTCCTCCATATGCGGTGTGGTGACCGACATCAAAGACGTAAAGGGCGCGTGCGGAACGGACGAGAAATTTATTTTCATAAAAGCCAACGGCAAGGACGATAAATTCAGCTTTCCGCCCCTGTCCGACCCGTCGCCCGAAGAAATCAAAGACAGAATAAAACAGGCGGGAATTGTCGGTTTAGGCGGTGCGGGTTTCCCCTCCGCCGTCAAGGTATGCCCCCACTCGCGCGTCGATACGCTTATCGTAAACGGCGCGGAATGCGAACCGTACCTGACCTGCGACCACCGTCTTATGCTTGAACGCACCGACGAAATTGCGGAGGGCGCGCGGTATATTGCAAAAGCTTTGAACGTTGCCGACATAAAAATCGGCATCGAAGCCAACAAACCCGACTGCATAAAAGCGTTTGAAAAATACTCCGATATACAGCCCGTTATTCTGAGAAAGAAATATCCGACGGGCGGAGAAAAACAGCTTATATACATCGTGACGGGCAGAAAAGTCGGCGTAGGCAGACTGCCCGCCGACGTCGGCGTTGCCGTATTCAACGTTGCCACCTGCTTTGCGGTTTACGAAGCCGTTAAATTCGGCAAACCGCTTTACGAGCGCACTCTGACCGTTTCGGGCAAAGCCGTCAAACAGCAAAAAAATCTTTTGGTGAAAGTCGGCACGTCCGTTAAAGATATAGTAGATTACTGCGGAGGAGAAAACTCCGCGCCCAAAAAAGTTATTCAGGGCGGACCAATGACGGGCGTCGCGCTCGCCGATTACGCAATTTACACGCACAAGACTACTTCGGGAATACTTCTTATGACCGACACGGAAGCTTCCGCCGACGAGCCCACACCCTGCCTTAACTGCGGTAAATGCGCGGACGTATGCCCCATGCATTTAATGCCTATGAACACCGCCTTTTACTCTTCGGCCGGCGATATGGAATCCGCCGTCAAGTACGGAAAAACGGCTTCCTGCATAGAGTGCGGCACGTGCGAATATATCTGCCCCGCAAAACGTCCGTTAATACAGGCGATAAGAAAGACGAAAGCTTATCTTATAAACAAGATTACGCCGCAGGCGGAGAGTTTGAGAACTCCCGACCAGAAAGGCAGAAGCGCGCCAGCCGTTCCGCCCTCGGTTAAAAACGGCAAAAAGGAGGAAAACAATGGATAACACCGTCGTCGTTTCGGCTCCCCCTCACGTAAAGTCAAGAAGAACAACGCGCGGGATTATGCTTGACGTGGTAATCGCGCTTATTCCCTGCGCCGTCGCGGGTATCGTCTACTTCGGCGCGCTTGCGCTTATGCTCGAACTTGTCGCCGTAGCTTTCTGCGTTGCAACGGAGTTTGTATATTTCTTTATACAAAATAAAGGCTTTTCAAATAAATGCCGTAACGCAAAAGCCGTTTGCAGAAGATGGGTCAGACAATTCGATTTCACATCGGTAATAACGGGACTTATTCTCGCGCTTATAGTTCCCGTTTCCGTCAAATGGTACGAAATTGCGATAGGCGGAATTTTCGCCGTCGCGCTTGTCAAAATGTTTTTCGGCGGTACGGGCAAAAACCTTGTAAACCCCGCGGCAACGGCGAGAATATTTATGTTTTTAAGCTTTTCCGTAACAATGGCGAAATATTCCTTCCCCGACTTCGCCAACATAGATTTCGGATACTTATCCTCGGGAGCGACAAACCTCTCTTCACTTCTCGGCAAAAATCCCGAAACGACCCTTACCGCGCTTGACCTGTTTCTCGGCACGGGCGTAAAAGGTTGCATAGGCGAAACGTGCAAAGTCGCAATAATTGCGGGATATATATACCTTTGCGTGAGAAAGGTTTTAAAATGGTGGCAACCTTTGCTGTTTACGGCAGTTTTCGGATTCACCGCCGTACTTATGTCGGGCTTTGCGTTCGAGGGCGGTTATAAATTCGATATTTCCCTATTCCTGCCTCATATTCTTTCTGGCGGTGTGCTGTTCGCGGGTGTGTTTATGTTCCCCGATTACGTAACTTCCCCCAAATGCACAAAGGCTCAGCTGGTATATTATATAATCGGCGCGGTGCTTCTCGCGGTTTTAAGATATTTTACGCGCCTGGAAACGGCGTCCTTCGTCATACTCATTATGAACCTGTTCGTTCCGCTTATCGACAAATACGTAAGACCCGTACCCTTCGGTTACAGAAACTCCGAAAGACCTAAGGAGGGAAAATAAATGACCGTTAAACAATTTTTCAAAAGCACTTCGTTCAAGTGCATAATATCATTGCTTTGCATACTGCTTGTCTGCGGGGTGTTCCTGACGATAGCTTACGGCTTCCTCGAAGTGACCGACGAAGAGAGGCTTAACCGCGCAATCAGCAAAATTTACGGCGAGAAAGTAAGCGTTGAAAAAGCTCCTTACGAAGGATACGAAAACGACAAAGCTTTTATTCTCGAAGCTTATAAAGACGACAAAGGCGATTACCTTGTAAAGTCTAAGGGCACGGGAGGATTTAACGGAACTGTTACCTGCTGGGTGCTCGTCGACGTGGAGGAAAGCAAAATTGTAAAAGTAAGCAGGGTAACAATAGAAACGAGCGACGGCGAAACCTTCCTCGGCGATATAGATTACCTCGATAAATTTCCTCTTACGCAGTACAAGGACGGATTCGAATACACGGCGGATAACGGCTTCAAGACCTCGGGCGCAACCAAATCTTCGACGGCGATAAACAACGCGGTTAACGGCGCCGTAGGACTTGTTAACGGAATTCTGAACGGAGGCTTCAATGAACAAGTATAAAAAAATTACGCTTGACGGGCTTATATTCCAGAACCCTACGCTTATGCTCGTGCTGGGCACCTGCCCCACTCTCGGGCTTATGAATTCGGCTATGTCCGCGCTGGGAATGGGGCTTACGGTAGTCGTAATTCTGACTTTAAGCAACATAATCATATCGCTATTGAGAAAGGTTATTCCCAACGAAGTGCGTATTCCCTGCTATATAGTAATTATAGCTACGCTTGTCACGTTTGCGAGAATGTTCCTCGAATATTACCTGCCCGATTTGCACGACAGCCTAGGCGGGTTCCTTGCGCTGATTGTCGTCAACTGCATCATACTCGGCAGAGCGGAAGCTTTTGCTAACAAACACAACCCTGCCGAAGCCGCCGTCGACGGAATAGCGAACGGGCTCGGCTTCACATTTGCGCTTACCGTAATGGGTATTATATGCGAAGTTTTAGGCAAGGGCTCGCTGTTCGGACTGCATCTTTGGAACTTTAAAATAGGTATGTTCGCTTCGCCCGCAGGTGCGTTTATCGTATACGGGATAAGCATTGCCGTGTTCGTATACATTATCGACGGCTTCGAGAGAGCGCGAAGGGTCAAAGCCAACAAGCTGGCGCGCGGAAATCTTTTGAAGGAGGAAGCTTAAATTATGGGTACTTTTATAGCTATCGTTCTTTCCGCGGTGCTTACCAACAACTTCATAACGGTAAAAACTTACGGTATCTGCCCCTTCCTCGGGGTTTCGAAAAAGACTTCTTCCGCCGTCGGCATGGGAATTGCCGTAACGCTTGTCATGGTGCTGGCGACGCTTGTCACCTATCCCATTTATACCTACGCGATGATTCCCCTGCACATAGAGTTTCTCGAAATTATATTTTTCATTTTCATAATCGCTTCGCTTGTGCAAATGCTTGAAAAAATTATACAAAAAGTTTCACCCTCGCTTTACGGCGCGATGGGCATATACCTTCCGCTTATTACAACAAACTGCGCCGTGCTGGGCGTTACGGAGCTTGTGCTCGGCGATATGTCCTCGGTTATAGGCGCGGCTTCGATGAACGTAGGCTGGGCTGTGCTGTACGCGCTGTTCTCGGGGCTCGGCTTTACGCTGGTAATGGTAATTATGAGCGGTATGCGCGAAAAACTCAACTGTTACAAACTGCCGAAAGCGGTATCGGGTTTCCCCGTAGCGATGGTTACGGCAAGCTTTATATGCATGGCGTTTATGGTATTCACATATATCGTAATTTAAGGAGAAGAAAAAATGAATTTACTTGCTGTCACTGCGCAAACGTGGATTACGGTAGGCATAGTTTCGGGCATTTTTGCGGGAACCGCGCTTTTGGTAGGCATACTCATACTCCTTGTAGGAAAAATTTTCAAAGTCGACGTCGACGAAAAAATTTCTAAAATCCTCGACAATCTCGCAGGCGCAAACTGCGGAGGATGCGGATGTTCGGGCTGTAACGGGTTCGCTAAAAAACTTGCCGAGGGATGCGGTAATATAGACGACTGTCACGTAACCTCGCCCGAGAAAAAAGCAGAAATAGCAAAGCTTTTGGGCGTGGAACTGCAAAGCGGCGAACGTACCGTCGCCGTTGTTCACTGCAACGGTCTTTCGGAAAACTGCGGGGTTAAGTTCGAATATAAGGGAAATCCCGTTTGCTCGGCAAACAATTCGCTTCTCGGCGGAAACAAAAACTGTTCGTTCGCTTGCCTCGGATACGGCGACTGCAAAGCCGTCTGCCCCGAAAATGCGATAGAAGTTACCGACAGACTTGCGCACGTAGACCCCGACAGGTGCATTTCCTGCGGAGCGTGCATTAACGCCTGTCCGAAAAAGATAATAGGGCGAATACCTGCCTCGGCTCCCGTATACGTTGCCTGCTCCTCTTCGTGCAGGGGTAAGGAAGTTACAAGCGTCTGCAAGGTCGGCTGTATAGCGTGCGCGATATGCGAAAAGAGCTGTCCGCACGGCGCGATTACGATGAAAGACAATCTCCCCGTGTTCGACTACGCCAAATGTACGGGCTGTTTAACCTGCGTTGAAAAGTGCCCGAGAAAGATTATTATAAGCCGTAAGGTAACCGCTTCGGAAACTCCCGAAAAATAATTTTGAGTTATAAAAAAGCGCGCCCGCGCAAAAGCACAATTCCCATAGGGAATTGAAAAAACCAAATATTTTATTGATACGCTTTCAGATTATGAAAAAAGCACTCGAACATTTTATTCGAGTGCTTTTAGCTAAACTTTATTAGAAAGACAAATTGAAATTTATTTTATTTGGGAATACATTTTCATATCTAAAACCGCGCCGTTTTTTACTGCATTGGAACGCAATATTCCCTCAAATTGAAAGCCTGCTTTTTCTAAAACGCGGGACGAACCTCTATTGTTTGCAAACGGTTCCGCATAAATTCGCAATATATCCGTATTGTCAAAAACATATTTGCAAATTTGCTTTACGGCTTCGGTCATTATACCCTTGCCCCAATATTCTTCCGCAAGATAATAACCGAGTTCGGCTGTTCTGAAATGAATATTGTTTTGCCGAAAAACGGATATACTGCCGACTGCTTTCCCTTCAATTTCAATAGCGAAAGCAAACTTTGAATTTTTATCGGCAGAGAGAATGGAATTTATAAATTCTTTGCCGTCTTGTTCTGTATACGGATATGGTATGCCGTCCCGTAGATTATCCAATATTTTTTTATTGTTAATTGTAGATGCCAAGTTTTGCGCATCGCTTAATTTCCACTCTCGCAACGAAAAAGTAAACATAATATTACTCCGCTAAATTACTGTATAACGTATAATCATTTTATCACGAAATATGAAAGAACGCAACCGATTGAATTTGGTTTTACATAATAATATCGCCATTATCTATATCGTAGCCGTACGGTTCGATTTTAAGCCTGTGCGGGGAACAGTAAATCACCCCGCCGTTATCTTTCAGCTCGCCCGAATACACGCAGTCGAGTTTACCGCAGTCTGCGGAAGTCACTTTTACGCTTCCGCCTTTATTTATCTGCACTGTGTTGTATCCGTAATCCGTCGTTATTTTCACGTTTATCGTGTCGGTATCTCCGTCGAGCTTAGCAACGTACCTCGCGTCTAAACGTTCTTCACCGCTTTCAAAATCGTATTCGTAAACGGTTTCTCCCGCAAAGCTTATTCTTATACCCGATAAAGGCGAAGCGCCGCGCGTGAAATATACGGCGAGGAACACGGCAATAACCGCGGTTAGCAACACTGCGTAAATTAAAATATCGCCTATTTTAAACGCTTTACCGCTCTTTACCTGTCGGATTTTTTCAAGCGACATTGTCCGCTCCTTTAACCTTCGTCACAGCAAAACACAATCATTTCGTCGGTAATTTTTTCGTTTACGAATTGTACCGCCCTCTGTCTGCCCATTGCCATTATTGCCGTCGTAAGCGCGTCGCCCCGAACCGCCGAAGCGCCGATTACGCTTGCCGACATAATTTCGCCCGTCACGGGTCTGCCCGAAACAGGGTTAAAAATATGGCAGTACCTGACATTGTCAAGCGTGTAATATTTTACGTCGTCTGCGCTTGTAGAAACCGCGCGGTTGTTTACGCCTACTTCGAAATAAGCCCTGCCGTCCGCAGAGCGCGGGTCGCGGAACCCGACGGTATAATTGCCGTTTTTGTAGTGGTTTTTGCAAATCATACTGCTTGAACCGAAATCGAAATACCCGAACTTATAGCCGTATTCGTCCATAAGCGCGCTTATTTTATCTGCGGAATAACCTTTTCCGATACCGCCCAAATCTATTTTCATTGAATATTCCGCGCCGTTCCGGACGCATACGGCGCCGGGCTTTACGGCATAATACTTATCCTCATCTTTAAATAGCTTAACTTCGCCGAAGTGCGACGACAGTTCGCGGAAAGCTTCAACCTGCGCGTCCGAGGGAAGTTCTTCCGAGGTTTCGGGGCGCTTGGTCCAGTCGTAAAATCCGTACATTTCCGCGCCGTAATATATTGCGGGATTGTAATAACCCTGCGTAAACTCATACATTTCCATGGCGGTTTCCAGCACTTCGTAAGCGACAGCGTCGATTTCGACGGTTTCGCCCGCGGACGCGCCGTTAAAGCGGGAAACAGAGGACTGCTCCTCTCCTACCGACAGCGACGCGTTTATTTGCGTAAGCAGTTTTTCCGCTTCTTCGGTAAACCGCACGAATTTGTTTTCCGCGGTTTCGGCGTCGGTGAAATCGTCCGTGACAACGACTGTTGCGTCAGCCGTCATCACGCCGTAAAAAGTTTTGCCGACGGACTTGTAATTTCCGCTTCCCGCGCGCTCGGGTTCTCCCATAGTCTGGGTAGCGGCGAGTCCCTCCGCCGTTTTGTAATTTTTAAGCGCGACGGTAAAACCTTCGGCAATGTTCGTATACACGCCGTAAGTTTTTGCACTGCACCCCGACAGGAGCATTAATCCCGATAATACAGCGGATATGACCGCTTTGGTAAATTTCATAATATTCTTATAAGCGCCCGCCTTACGGCGGGCGCAAAATTATTTAAGATTTTTTACGGCGTCCTGCACTGCAAGCAGTACCCTTCCGCTTCCCATTGTCGCGCCCGATATTATAAGCGCGCTGTCGTACGCGTTAAAGCCTTCCGCGTTCGCCGATAACGGCGCGCCCGCTTCGCTTACGGCAACCTGCATTGCGAGAATTTCGGAAACCGTTCTGCCTTCGTACGCCTGCAAGAGAGGTTTTATGTTGTTCTTCCAGTTGTCTACCTTTTCCTGCGTCCAGCGGTCCCCGCCTGCCGGCGAAACGTCAACGTAGTCGGAACCTACTATTCTTACCGATTTTATGACTTTGTTTTCGTCCACGCGCACCTGTACCTTGACGCCGTAATTGGTGCCGTACTGGGTGTACTCGTACTTGCCCTCGTACATTTTTGCACAGCCCGCAAGCGCGCCTATGACGGCGCACCCGCATACCAGAGCCGAAAGCATTAAAGTCTTGAAAAGTTTTCTCATAATTCCTCCTGCCATAGGATTATTTTACCATACGATTAAAACAATGTAAACGTAAATAGGCAGATTTTTTGACGGTTTATGACGTTTATTCGGTGCGAAGCGCGACGACGGGGTCTTTTTTCGCCGCGGCAGACGCGGGAATCAGTCCGGATATCAGCGTCAGTACAACGCTTATCGCTATCATTATGAACGCAGTCAGTACGGGGAGCGACGCAATAGTGTATATGCCCGCGATTGAGCCGACTATAAGATTTATGATAAGCGAAAGTATATATGTGACCGCTATGCCGACCACGCCCGCGGCAAGTCCTATTATAAACGTTTCCGCAATAAACAGGCGCTTTATGTCTTTCTTCCTCGCGCCGACCGAACGCAGTATGCCTATTTCCTTTATTCTTTCGACTACTGAAACATAAGTGATTATTCCGACCATTACGGTAGATACGACGAGCGACAGCGCGGTAAACGCAACCAAAGCTATCGTAACCATCTGTATCATAGTATTGACCATCATAATGATAAGCCCCACCGTATCGGTGTATTTGACCGCGTCCGCTTCCGAAAGCTCGTACCTGACGCTGTTCCCGTCCGCGTCGGTAAATTCGAGAACGCCGTTTCCATCGCACGCTTCGTTCCACTTATCGAGATATCCCGTAATCAAATCTTTACTGTTGAAATTGAGCGGGTAAATGCTTACAGAAACGGGTAAATCGCTTCCGCCAAGCGCGGATAAATTCATTTTGTCGGAATTTCCACCCGTCATCATTGACATCATATCCGCCATAGGTCTGACGAGCCCGGTGTTGGGTATGCCGTTTGGATAGGCCGGCATAGGCGGGATTATCCACGAGCTTTTATGAAACGCGCCGTTTTCGTAATACGAGAATTCGTAATTGTAACCTATGTACGTACTGCCGTGTTCTCTGACGTACGACGCTATTTTACTTTCCTTCGAAGTTTCCAGCATATGCTCGGTAAGTTCGTTGGTGTAATAAATGCCCGAATTAAGACAGCCGTATGAAATTCCTTCTTTCTTTTGGAGAATTGCTTTGACCTTCAAGGGCACGGCTCCGTCTTGCGAAAGCCCCTTGCCCGAATAGTTGTATTTGTGCGTAACGAAATCCGAGATGTCAAGCGGCGTATATTTGCCTTCGCCGTCGGTGGTAATCGTGTAGTAAACCTCGCCCTCTCCCTTTTCGGAGTACACGGTGTCGTTGGGATACCAGGTAAACGTTTTTGCGTTTTCGCCGACAAAAAAGCCGTATTCTTTGCCGTCGATAAAGTCCTGAATAATTCCGCTGTCGTAGTTGTCGTTATCCGTTCCGTTTTCAATCTGCGCTTTATATGCGTAGTTTAAAAACTGTTCCTGCGTGAAATAGCCGAACTGACCGAGCGTTATATCGTTCAAACATTTGTCGTCTACAACGATAATAAGACTGTCTTTATTTTCGAAAATGTCCTTATATTCGGCTTCGGTAAAGTTTTCCGTCTTGCCTGCGTCGCTTGCGAGTATGTCGTACTGCGAGAGAATATAATTGTAGTTATCGGGTATTTCGCTGAACGAGCCCGCCGAAGCAATCATTGCGGTATACTGCGCATAATCGGATTCGCGCTGTAAAACCGATGTGTACATCTGGCGGATTGCCGTTATAGAATAAGTACCGCTGACGTCCGCGTCCGCCGAAACGGGTTTATCGGTTACTTTGAAATCGGTGTAAATGTTATTTGCAAGGTTGAAGCCGTAGCCGTATTGAAGCGCGTTGTAGTACTCCTTAGGCATACTGTCGACATACTTGATATAGTTCTCTTCTATTTTGTTCGTGGTCATCGACTGGTTCATGCCCATAAGCGTTTCCAGAAGCGAGTCGACGTAAATTTTACCGTCTTCGAGCTTGCTTATATCGACTTTTGTTCCCGTCGAGAAATTCATTAGCGCGTCGAAATCGAGAGCCGTTTCCGTAATGGTCAGAGGATAGCCCGAAAGCATATCGTCCTCCATACTCTTTATATATCCCTGTACGCCCGAAGAAATCGCAAGCACCATAGATACGCCTATAATACCGATACTGCCCGCTATCGCGACAACGGATGTACGCTTTATCTTGGAAAGCAGGTTTTTAAGCGAAAGCATAAAAGCCATTCCGAACGACATAGACGAACGCTTTTTCTTGCCCTTGTTTATCGCGGGCGCTTCCTGCGGGATTTCTTCCGCACCGTCGTAAGGCATACTGTCGTCTGTGATCTGTCCGTCCAAAAGTCTTATGATACGCGTAGAGTACTGTTCGGCAAGCTCGGGGTTGTGCGTAACCATTATTACAAGACGATCCTTAGAAATTTCTTTCAGAAGGTCCATTATCTGAACGCTCGTCTTGGAATCGAGCGCGCCGGTCGGCTCGTCGGCAAGCACGATTTCGGGGTCGTTTATAAGCGCGCGGGCAATAGCGACCCTCTGCGCCTGCCCGCCAGAAAGCTGGTTGGGACGGTTGTTTATTCTGTCTTTAAGACCGACCTTGTCAAGCGCTTCTATCGCACGGCGACGGCGTTCTTCCCTGTCGACGCCCGATATAGTTAAAGCGAGTTCGACGTTTTGAAGAATAGTCTGGTGGGGAATCAAATGATAGCTTTGGAATATGAAACCTATCGAATGGTTACGGTAAGTATCCCAGTCCCTGCTTCCGAACTGCTTGGTGCTGACTCCGTTTATTATAAGGTCGCCCGAAGTATACTTGTCAAGCCCGCCTATAATGTTCAAAAGAGTTGTTTTACCGCAACCCGAAGCGCCCAGTATGGATACAAATTCGTTCCTGCGGAAGTTAATGCTTACGCCTTTAAGCGCGTGCACCGCACCGTCCGCAACGGGATAATCTTTTGTAATTTCCTTTAACTGCAACATATTTTATACCTGCTTTTTTTTAATCTTGCTCATTCCGCGTTTAAGACGTTCCGCCGTGCGTTCTTTTCCGAGTATGCGCATAATCGTGCACAAATCGGGAGAGTTGGGCATACCTGTCACGGCGATGCGGAGTATCTCCGCAATGTCCGATACGTTTCCTTTATATTTTTCGGGTTCTTTCTTGTAATCGCTCATTTCGCCCGCAAACCCGACCGTGGGAGCGATTGCCTTTACTTTTGCAAACCACGCCGAGTTGTCGTCCGCGGGGTCGTAAGTTTTCAAAAATTCGCCAAGCACGGTATTGACCGTTTGCGCGTCGAACCTGTAAGAATATTCGGGCGCGAATGTGTCGTCGAAGAAATAATCTATTAGCCTTACGCCCTGCTCGGCGCGTTCGATATCCTTTCTTCTCTTTTTACCGCCGACGCCCATAACGAGTTCGAGCACTTTTATTATATACTCTTCGTTTTGGAAATGCGCTTTGTCTGCGGGAGTGCCGAACTCGGTTACCCAGCCTTTCAAAAACTCAAAGCACTCCACTGCGGACAGCATTGAAATTTCCGTGCGCGACACGTCGTTTAGTTTATCCAAATCGAACAGCGCGCCGCTTCTGCTCATTTTCTCTATTCTGAACTTGAAATCGCGGTAATCGGCTGTCGGATTTTTGAGCGACCACTCCTCGAAATCGGAGTTCAACAAAGTCATAAGATACTTTACGACCGCCTTGGGGAAATAGCCCGCCTTGCGGTAATAGTCCAGAGAAAGCTCGGGGTCCTTGCGTTTGGAAAGTTTGCGCTTGGTACCGCCGTCCATTTTCATAAGCGAACTCGTGTGCGCGTAACGGGGCGGTTTAAAGCCGAGCGCCTTATGAAGTTCGAGATGCACGGGAAGGCTTGAAAGCCACTCCTCTCCCCGGATAACAAGCGTCGTGCGCATAAAGTGGTCGTCGATTGCGTGCGCGAAATGGTACGTTGGTATTCCGTCGGATTTAAGAATTACGACGTCCTGGTCGTTTTCGGTGACCGTAACTTCGCCTTTAATAGCGTCGCGGAAAATTATTTTGTTTTCGATACTGCCCTGCGATTTGAGGCGGATTACAAAAGGTTTTCCCTCTCCGAGATTTTTATAAATTTCGCTCTCGCTTAAATTACGGCATACGGCGTACTCGCCGTAATAACCCGTGGTCTTTTTCTCGCCCGTCTGTTTTTCGCGGACCGCGTTGAGTTCGTCCTCCGTGCAGAAACAGGGATACGCGTATCCTCTCTCTATCATATCCTTTACGAACGCGCGGTAGATTTCGGCGCGCCGTCTTTGATAGTAAGGTCCGTAAATGTTGAGGGGCGACTGTATTTCCGCGCCCTCGTCAAAATTAATCCCGAAATATTTTAAGGAGCGGATAACGCTTTCCACCGCGCCGTCCACCTTGCGTTTTTCGTCGGTATCCTCTATCCTGAGATAGAAAATGCCGTCCGTGGTATGAGCGCTTCTTTCGTCCGCGAGCGCCGAATACAGGTTGCCGAGGTGTATAAAGCCCGTGGGCGAAGGCGCAAGACGCGTTACTTCGGCTTTGGGCGCGATATCGCGCGGAGGATAAATATGTTCGTACTTGTCTATCGAAAGAAGTCCTTCGTCGGGAATAAGCGCGGAAGCAAGTTTTTTGAGATTCATTTTCGTTCTCCTGTCTATTTTTTGCGTTTATAAAGTTTTCTTAACGGGAACCAAAGAAGTATAAGCACTTCGAAAACCCCCGCCACGATATACATAAAGTAAATTTTGTCGAAGCTTGAAAAGGTTATGACGAAGACGTGGAAAATTACCGCGGCCGTCCATACTATCAGCGAACAGGCGACCGTATTCGTTATCCAGTTGCCCCACAGCGCGGAAAATACCGTAATTACGATTGCGCAGCAAAACGGCGCGCAAACGTAAACGAGATAGGCGTACTTCGCCGACTCGGGGATAAAGTACACTATCATAAAAATAACCGTTGCGATAAACCACACAAGCCCCGCGGAAAGCAGGGTAATGAGCAGGCGTTTTTTGCCTATATTCATTTTGGGTTTGACTTTCAGCGAAACGCTTTCCGATATAATATCGTCAACGGAAATATTGTAAATTTCTGAAAGTTTTTTAAGCACGCGGATATCGGGTATAGCCTCGCCCCTTTCCCATTTGGAAACGGCTTTATCGGAATAGTTAAGTTTTTCGGCGAGTTGAAGCTGGGTCATTCGCGACGCAGTCCTCAATTCGACAAGGTTTTTAGCTATTGTTTCCTTCAATTCGTCCATAGCCCGAATTATAGCATATTTCACGCAAAAAAACAAGCAAAAACGTGACTCTACTGTGAGTAGAGCGTGAAATTTAAGCAGTAGAGTCTTAAATTTACTACGTGGAGATAAAACAGCCGGTAATAGGTTGTATTATTCGCGTTTTGGTTTATAATAGTTATAAATGATATTTGCTTACCGGAAACTTTGAATTAAGGAGAAATTATGAACAGTTTTGATATTTACGTAGATTCGGCGGCCAACCTTACGGCGGATATGATTAAGGAAACGGGGATAACGGTCGTACCCTTCACCTGCACGGTAAACGGACAGGAAAGACTGTGCTTCGAAGACGGCGTTCCCTTTGCCGTAACGGCGAAAAAGTTTTACGAAAATATGCTTGAAAACGCTGATATAAAAACTTCGCTGATAGGACAGGCAACGTTCGAAGAAGCTATGGAAAAGTCGCTTTCGCAGGGCAGGGACGTAATGCTGGTAACAATTACGGCATCGTTAAGCGGAACAAACGCGCAGGCGCTTAAAGCACAGAAGGCTTTAAAAGAAAAATACCCCGACCGCAAAATTTACGTGGTCGACAGCGCGAACGCTTCGCTGGGCGAAGGGCTTGTAGCAGTGTATTCCGCAAGAAAACGCGACGGCGGAGCTTCAATCGACGAGTGTTATAAATGGGCGGAAGAAAACAAATATAAAATAAATTCTTACGTTACCGTAAACGATTTGAAATATCTGAGAAAGAGCGGACGCGTTTCAACGATACTTGCGGTTGCGGGCGCAATACTCAATATCAAGCCCATGCTAAAAGCCGACAGCTCAGACCCCGCCGTGCTTGCCGTATATTCGAAAGAGCGCGGAAGAAGAAAGTCAATCGAAGAACTTGTAAGACAGTTTACCAATAACGTAGTCGACCCCGACGAACAGACGGTTGCCATTACTCACTGCAACTGCGAGGACGAGGCGAAAGAACTTGCCGAAAGGCTTAAACAGCTGGGCGCAAACGACGTGGTAATCGACTATTACGACCTGTGCACGGGTTCGCACGTCGGTCCCGGCACCATAGCGCTTTTCTTTACGGGAAAA
The DNA here is from genome assembly GCA_947570625.1 of uncultured Clostridia bacterium. Taxonomy (GTDB): domain Bacteria; phylum Bacillota; class Clostridia; order Christensenellales; family Borkfalkiaceae; genus Coproplasma. The sequence goes on from CANOUP010000001.1 coordinate 81,534, forward strand.
GACAGACGCGTTACAGACGAAAAGAAAGCAGGCAAAAAGTAATTTGCCGTTACAAAAAAAGCGCGGAGCTTCCTTTTGGAAGCTCCGCGCTTTTTATTTAATGCCTTTTATCGTATTCGAAGGCGCAAGCCTTCTCTTTTAAAAGATAATCAAGAAAGCATTCACAGCCTTCGCATATGTCGGCAAAAGCTTTCTCGAAATCGCGGGTATACCACGGGTCGGCGACGTCGTGCGGGTCTGACGTAAAGGACCGCAGTTTTTTAATCTTTTCGCCGAACTTACCGCCCGTAAGCCGTAATAAATCCAGCAGATTAGAGCTGTCCATTACGAGAATATAATCGTTGTTTATAACGTCTTTCAATGATATCTGCTTTGCGATATGATTGCCCGGCACGCCGTGCATTATAAGCGTTTTCTTTGCAGGCGCGTATACGGGGTTACCCTCCTCGCAGTCGGAAGTTCCGAACGACGTTATGCGGAAACTCGAAGCAAGTCCCCTTTCCTTTACCATTCCGGTAAATATTAGCTCCGCCATAGGTGAACGGCAGATATTTCCAAGACATACAAACGCAACGTTAATCATCAGTCGCCTATTTTCAATTTCTGCCAGGTTGTGCCCGTGCCTTTATAGTTTTCGATATAGTTTATAATTTCTTCGTCAGAGTCGAAGCCCGCATACAGCTCGTTGCATTTGAAGGTGATAAACTTTCTTTCCGTCACCGTCTGCATAAAACGTTCAAGGTCGTCGTAATAGTTTTCTATGTTGTAGATAACCATAGCTTTGTCATGACGTCCGAGCTGTTTCAAAGTTAGAACCTCGAAAAACTCTTCGAACGTACCTATACCGCCGGGCGCTATGATAAACGCTTCGGCTTCCTCTTCCATTATGAACTTACGCTCCGACATGGTTTTTGTGTAAGTTATCTTATCGCAATCGCCGTAAATGGCTTCCACCTGTTCATCCCTGAAAAATTCGGGAATAACGCCGTGAACGAACGCGCCTCCGCGCTTGAACCCGCGCGCGGCCGCGCCCATAAGTCCCGTTGCGCCCGCGCCGAATACGAGCGTATGCCCGCGCTTTGCCAGTTTTTCGCCCAGCTCCTCCACCGCTTTTATATAAATTTCGTCGATATGCGCGCTCGCCGCGCCGAAAATACAAATCTTCATTTTAAGCTCCGTTATTTTGACTACTATATTATTATAGCCGTTTTATCGAAAATTGTCAACAATTGTTTTTTTATGCATTTTTTATCAAAAACTGGTAAAAATTTTCAATTAACACTGTACAAATTTATAAATCCGTGATATACTTATTTTATAGAAATTATTGATAAAGGAGCTCAGTTCTTATGGAAATGAAAGATTTCAGACTTGACGGAAAAATCGCGCTTGTAACGGGCGCTTCATACGGTATAGGCTTTGCAATTGCCTGCGGTTTAGCCAAAGCGGGCGCAACGATTGTTTTCAACGACATCAATGCGGAACTTGTAAGCAAGGGCATGGAAGAATATAAAAAAGAAGGCGTGAACGCGCACGGCTACGTCTGCGACGTTACCGACGAAAACGGCGTAAACGCGCTTGTCAAAACTATCGAAAAGGAAGTCGGCGTAATCGATATTCTCGTTAACAACGCGGGAATTATCAAACGCATACCAATGTGCGAAATGACCGCCGCGCAGTTCAGGCAGGTTATCGACATCGACCTTAACGGACCTTTCATAATGTCGAAAGCCGTAATTCCCTCGATGATTAAAAAGGGACACGGTAAAATAATCAATATCTGCTCTATGATGTCGGAGCTGGGCAGGGAAACTGTTTCCGCTTACGCCGCGGCAAAAGGCGGACTTAAAATGCTTACCAAAAATATCTGTTCGGAATACGGCGAATACAATATCCAGTGTAACGGCATAGGTCCCGGTTATATCGCAACCCCGCAGACTGCTCCCCTCCGTGAAAAACAGCCCGACGGAAGCCGTCACCCCTTCGACTCGTTCATTATTTCAAAGACGCCCGCAGGCAGATGGCTTGAAGCGGACGAGCTTTCGGGTCCCGCGGTATTCCTCGCTTCCGATGCTTCGAACGCGGTCAACGGACACATTCTTTACGTCGACGGCGGTATCCTCGCTTATATAGGAAAACAGCCTAAGTAAAGTTATAATAAGAAAAGCCGAACGGTTGAACCGTTCGGCTTTTCTTACGTCTTTTCAGCCTTATCGGATGAACAGGCAAATATTTTGTTTTGGTGGAGCTAATCGGGTTCGAACCGATGACCTTTTGAATGCCATTCAAACGCGCTACCAACTGCGCCATAACCCCGAAATACGCTATATATTAGCGGATGCCGAATATTAAATTGTGGTGGACGAGTCGGGATTTGCACCCGAGTCTTACGGGTTTAGTCTGAGCTTTCTACATATTTATTCCGCCTATTGACTTACTCCGTTCCCGCCGGCGGACGGGCTGAAACGAAGGCATACCGCAAATTACTTCCGCAAAGCGCGCGGTAAAACGCGGTGCGGAGTTTCCCGTTTGATTAACGCCGTTCTGCCGTCAACGGTTTACGGCAGGCGACGGACAGCGTAGTTTACGCTGCGCAAGCCAAGCTTGCCGCTCTGGGAGCGGGGAAAGCTACGACTTTGGAATCGTTAGATTCTGCGTTTAAATTTAAGTTCCGTTTTTACAAAGACGAGCCTTTGATATGCTTTTCTCATTCTCTGCCCGCAATCGAATCTGAAACTCGCCCGATTGCGTATCAAGCTTTTTTACTATACCAAATTTATAATAAAAAATCAAGCGTTTAATTTTGTTTTTTATTGACATTTTTCTGCAAATACATTAAAGTTATACTGATGATATACACGGTAACGTTTAACCCCTCTCTGGATTACTACGTACAAGTAAATAACCTTAAAAGCGGTTTAGTAAACCGTACCGTATCCGAACGGCTCGCCGTCGGGGGGAAAGGCATAAATGTTTCTCTCGCCCTCAAAGAATTGGGCGACGATTCGCTTGCGCTCGGTTTCGTAGCGGGGTTTACGGGTAAAGCCATTAAGGACAAAATTTCCGCTTTGGGGCTAAACCACGATTTCATAAACGTGGACGGACAAAGCCGAATAAACGTTAAAATCAAAAGCAATACTGAAACGGATATAAACGGAACGGGCGCGAACGTGACCGAAGCCGACGTAAACAAACTCGTCAAAAAACTGCGCGCTCTGTTAAGTCCGGGCGACTGGCTGATTGCAAGCGGCAGCGTCCCCTCCACCCTCGATTGTTTTACTTACGCAAATCTTTTCAAAAAGCTTAAAGGCGTGAAAGGAATAAACCTTGTCGTCGATGCGAGCGGAAAACTGCTTACCGAAACGCTTAAATACAAACCGTTTTTGATTAAGCCGAATATTTACGAGCTGGCGGAAATATTCGGTCTTTCCTCCCTGCCGGATATAGAAGGCGTTTTTGCCTGCGCGAGAAAATTACGTGATGCTGGCGCGAGAAACGTAATCGTTTCTATGGGAAGCTCGGGCGCGGCCATGGTTACCGAAACCGAACAGTCGATGTACGTGCGGGCGGCGCGCGGACAGCTTGTAAACTCGGTCGGGGCGGGCGATTCCATGATTGCGGGCTTTATCCACGAATACCTCAAATCCGGAAACTACTTTACCGCTTTAAATTACGCGACGGCGGCGGGAAGCGCCTGCGCCTTTACAAAGAACCTTGCAACGAAAGAACAGATTGAATACGTAGAATCGCTGATGTTATGACGGAATACTTCTTTACCGACGGCGATGTTTACGCCGGGCTTTATAAAATTTTAGACGAACGGCTTGACTGTTACCGAATTTTGAAAACGGAAAACGGCAAGCCGTATTTAGAGGGCGACCCCCTCTTTTTTTCAATTTCGCACAGCGCGGACAGGGGCGTTTTCGCTATATCGGACAGACCCGTCGGCATAGACCTTGAAACGGTACGCGAAAGAAAGTTTTCCTCGGTGCTTAAAAAATTCACAGGCAGGGAAAAAGGCGAAATTAAAGGCACGGAAGATTTTTTAAAACACTGGGTCGTCAGGGAAGCCTATATTAAAATGAAAGGGCTGACGCTTGCCGAAAAGCTTTCGGATTGCGAATACTACGGCGGTGTTTTATACGATTGCGGACGGGCTGTCGGCTGTACCTTCACGCACGGCTCCGACGGGAACGCGGTCTGGTGTATTTGTGTTGACAACGATTGAATAAATAAGGTATAATTTACATATGAAAGTTTTTGTGATAGCAATGGAAAAAGAAGCCCTGCCCGTTATCGGGGCTATGCATGCGGAACGCGATTTTATTTTCTGCGGGAAACGTGTTTTATGCGGTACTCTCTACGGTAAACGCGCGGGCATCGTAGTTTGCGGAGTGGGCAAAGTGAATGCCGCCTGCGGTACGCAGATAGCGGTCGACGAGCTGGGTGCGGACGAAATCATCAATGTCGGCGTTGCTGGCGGTCTGCACGCAAATCTTGCCGTCGGCGAAATTTACGGTATTTCGGAAGTTGTTCAGTACGACTTCGATTTAACGCAGATAAACAATACCGCAATCGGCACGCTCGACGAGTGCAAAAACAACTATCTTCCCCTTTCGACCCAGCGGTTCCCCCTCAAAAGGCTTGCAACGGGCGACAGGTTTAACGACAGCAAGGAAGATTACAGCCTGCTGACAAAGACGCTGGGCGCCGATATACGCGATATGGAAGGCGGCGCAATTGCGCAGACGTGCATGCATGCAGGCGTAAAGTTCAAGGCGTACAAGATAATTTCGGACATTGCGGGTAACTCAAGCACGACCGAACAGTATCTTAAAAATCTTGACATATGCTTAAAGACACTTGAAGAACAGCTTAAAAACATAGTTGAGGCTTAGTTATGGAAAAAATTCCTTCTTTTTCAAAAAACCACGACGAACTTTCCGTGGGACTGCACGAGTGCGGGACGGCGAACGGCGTCACTACCTGGGATTTGCGTTTTAAAAAACCGAACGCGGGCGACTATCTTTCACCCAAAGCACTACATACCGTCGAACACCTGCTTGCGACGGTTTTGAGAAATTCCGAAGAAAAGGACAATATCGTCTATTTCGGTCCTATGGGGTGCAGAACGGGCTTCTACCTTCTCACCGTCAACCTTGATTACGGCAAGACGCTTGAACTTTTAAAAAAGAGTTTCGCGCTCTCCCTCTCTTTCAAAGAAGTGCCCGGCAGTAAACGCGAAGAATGCGGAAACTGCGCCGAGCACGACCTGGACGGCGCTTTATGCGAATGTGAAAAATATTTGGAGATACTTGAAAAATTATGAAACCTTTACAGGGGGGCTGGGACGAACTTTTAAGCGGTTTGTTCAGCGACGAAAGATACCTTAAAATACGCGAGTTTCTCAAATACGAGTACACCCACTACGTCGTATATCCGGATATGTACGACCTTTTCAACTGTTTCAGGTATACCCCGCTTAAAAACGTAAAAGCAGTTATTCTCGGGCAAGACCCCTATCACGAACCTAACCAGGCGCACGGACTGTGTTTTTCCGTCAAAAAAGGAGTTGCGCTTCCTCCCTCGTTACAGAATATATATAAAGAGATAGAAAGCGACGTCAACATTAAAGAGCCCGCCTGCGGCGACCTTACCAAGTGGGCGCAGGAAGGCGTGCTTCTTCTCAACACGACGCTTACGGTAAGGGAACACCATGCAAACTCGCACTCTAAGTGCGGATGGGCGTGGTTCACCGACAGCGTAATAAAGCTTATTTCCGAAAACACGCAAAACACCGTGTTTATCCTCTGGGGCGGTAACGCGAGGAGCAAGGTTCCTCTGATAGACGCAGACAAACACTGCATATTACAGAGCGTGCACCCCTCGCCCCTTTCGGCTTATAACGGATTTTTCGGCTGTAAACATTTTTCTAAAACAAACGACTACCTTGTAAAACACGGTAAAACGCCCATAGACTGGCAATTATAACGGAGAACAATGAAATATATCGTATTACTCGGCGACGGCATGGCAGACTGGAAAATACCAGAACTCGGCAATAAAACCTGTCTTGAAAAAGCCGTAACGCCAAACCTCGACAGGCTTGCGCCTCTTTCCGAAGCCGGGCTGTGCCTGACCGTTCCCGACGGGATGAAACCCGGGTCGGACGTTGCGAATATGTCCGTATTAGGTTTCGACCCCGCAAAATATTATACGGGGCGTTCACCCCTCGAAGCGGTTTCGATGGGAATAGAGCTCGGACCCGACGACGTGACCGTAAGGTGCAACCTCGTCACCCTTTCCGACAAAGAAGATTACGAAAAAAAGACAATGCTCGACTATTCGGCCGGCGAAATTACCACCGCCGAAGCCTGCGAACTGATAAATTATCTTAAAAAGCATTTCGACGGCGAACGTTACAAACTGTACGCCGGCATTTCTTACAGGCACTGCCTTGTTGTAAAAAACGGCAAAACCGGCAATAAGCTGACTCCCCCTCACGACATTACCGACAGGCGCATTACGGACAGCCTGCCCGAAGGCGAATACGGAAATGTATATGCCGGATTAATGAAAAGAAGCTTCGGGCTTTTGAAAGACTGCCCCGTAAACGTGAAAAGAGTTAAAGAAGGCAAAAAGCCCGCCAACAGCATATGGCTGTGGGGCGAAGGCACTAAACCAGCGCTATGTAACTTTGAAAGCAGTCGGCATTTGAAAGGCGGTATAATTTCCGCCGTCGACCTTGTGCGCGGAATAGGTATGCTTGCCGGCATGAAAATCATAGAAGTCAGCGGAATAACCGGAAATTACAAAACTGATTTTCAGGGCAAAGCAAATTCGGCGGTCGACGCGCTTTTAAACGGGCTTGACTTTGTTTACGTACACATGGAAGCGCCCGACGAGTGCGGACATCAGGGCGATTATTTAAACAAAGTGTATTCGATAGAGCAAATCGACGGAGTTCTCGGTACGGTTGTAAAAAGGCTTGACGAAGCGAGGGAAAATTACGCCGTTTTGGTATGCCCCGACCACTACACCCCTATTGCCTGCAAGACGCACGTAAGCGACCCCGTTCCCTACCTTCTATATTCCAACGTTAAAGACCTTTCCAACGGCGCAAAACGCTACACCGAAGCAGAGTGCGCTTTAACGGGCGAGTACGTCGGCCGGGGACACAAGCTAATAGAAAAACTTATTTCGGTTAAATAAAAAAACGAGCCGTCCTTTTACAAGGACGGCTCGCTCTTTTATGCGTTTTTAAGCTGTTTTTTCTGCTTTTTGAAAGTGTCGTTTGCTTCGTCAATCATAGTCTTTACCGCGGGTTTCGGCTCGTAATAACCGCGCGACTGCATTTGCGAGTAAATGCAGAACTGATTTTCGGCTACGCCCAAAAGATTGGTCGAAAAGTTCTTTCTGACGTTTTTCGAGCTTCCTTCGAAGAGCGCGACGGTATAAAGTTCCATAAGCTGTTTCTCGCTTTCCAGCATATCCTGCAAGGTGTCCTGTTCGTTAAGCGTGCAATCCATTTTCGTAAGTTTCATTTCAGCCTCCTATCAGATTCAAGAGCGCGGTATAGCGCTGTTCGTGTTCGTTTGCAATGTTGTTGAACGTGGTTGCCAAATCTTTATCGGTAAGCGTTTTAGAATACGCCCTCGCCTTTTTGCATAACAATCCTTCGGCGGTCAGCGCGTCGGATATTAGTTCTAATTCCTTTGAAGTCAGTTCAGTCATATAATTACCTCCGCAATCTTTATTGCCCTCAACATAAATTTTTATACTTTGCATTGTTGACATGTCATAATAAAATATGATAAAATTGTCACATACTTATGAAAGAAGGAAAAAATGTTATTGCGCTTACGGGCGTTACGGGAGCTATGGGCGGCGAAGTACTGTCAAGCCTTTTGCAATCGCCCGAAGACTTTTACATTAAATGCATTGTCTACGAAGAGGAAAAAAAGCTTCCCTCCTTCGTTAAAAAACTGTTTAAAAAACATTCGGACAGAATTTACAGGTTCAGGGGCAACATCGCACGGTACGAGGACTGCATAAAGCTGTTGGAGGATGCAGATTACCTGTTACACTGTGCGGCGCTTATCCCGCCCAAGTCCGACCATAATCCGAAGTCGACGTATTTAAGCAACTATGTCGGCACGAAAAATCTTGCCGACGCCGTCATCGAAGGCGGAAACACCGTAAGCTTCGTGCATATAGCGACGGTTGCTATGTACGGCAACAGGAGTTATCCGCACGTATGGGGCAGGGTCGGCGACCCCGTTATTTCAAGCGACTACGACTTTTATTCGGCGTACAAGCTTAAAGCCGAAAGGTACGTTCTGGAATGCGGACTTAAAAAATTCGTATCTCTAAGGCAGACGGCTGTTTTACACAAGTATATGTTTGCAAATAATTTAAAGGACGGTTTAATGTTTCACACTTCGTGGAACTGTCCTTTGGAGTGGGTGACGGACGTCGACAGCGGGATTATGTGCAAAAACCTCGTCGAAAAAGACTTGAAAGGCGAACTGTGCGGGTTCTGGAACGCGATATACAATATCGGCGGAGGAAGCGCCTGCCGCGTTACGGGCTTCGAAACGCTTGACGCGGGTTTTGCGATGATGGGTTCGGGCGCCAAAAAGTTTTTCAAACCCAACTGGAATATCACGAGAAACTTTCACGGCGTATGGTTTTACGACAGCGACGTGCTCGATAATTTTCTGAATTACAGGTCGGAAGACTTTAAAACGTTCTGGCAGAGAATGTCGAAGAAATACTCCTATTTCAAGCTGGCGAAGATTGTTCCCCCTTCGCTTATATCCAAACTTGTTTTCAAAAGGCTGTTCAAAAACACGAACGCGCCTATGTACTGGGTTAAACACGGCAAGGAAGGGCGCATTAAAGCGTTTTTCGGCGGCAGGGACAAGTTCGAAGCGATAGGTACCGACTGGAACGCGTTCCCCCTTCTCTGCGAGGGAAAAACGCCCGACGGCACGGTAGATTACCAAAAACTCAAAGATATAAATTTTGCGCGCGAGCGTCTTTTGAACCACGGTTACGACGAAAGCAAGAAGCTTGAAGAACTTACCGTTGCCGACCTTGACGGCGCAGCGAAGTTCCGCGGAGGGAAACTGCTCTCTTCTTCTTACAGTTCAGACCCCTATGAAAAGCTTGACTGGCAGTGCCGTGAAGGTCATACCTTCAAAAGCTCGGTTTACACCGTTTTGAAGGGCGGATACTGGTGCCCGCACTGTTGCGAACCCAAACCCTGGCGTTACGGAAGCCTTGCAAAGGATATTCCGTTTTATGCTCAGGTCTATTACGACACTCACACCAAGGACGAAGAAAACGACGTTTATCCCCTTTTCGAAGGCGAGGACGATTTTATTATCGAACAATGAAAGTAATTTTATATGTATTTTCGGGTACGGGCAACACTCTTAAAGTTGCTTCGCTGATAAAGAAATTTATGAACGCGGACGTTACGGTTTACCGCGTTTCCGCGAAAAGCGGAAACGCACCCTCGCCCGAGGGTTTCGACCTTGTCGGCTTCGGTTATCCCATTCACGCGTTCTGCGCGCCCGAACCCATTTTAAAATTTGCCCAAGGTCTGCCCGAAGTTGCGTACAGACGGGCGTTTATATTCAAAAGCTCGGGCGAAGGTCTGCACTTGAACGACGCTTCGTCGCAGTCGCTTATCAGGATTCTGACCAAGAAAGGCTACGACGTTACGCTTGAAAGGCACGTTGTAATGCCTTACAATATGATTTACCGCCACTCCGACGAAATGGCTAAACAGATGTGGATTTACGCGAAAGCTTACGTAAAGCTCATCTGCGGGGAACTTGAAAGCTTTAAACGCGAAAACGTGAAATTGCCCTTGTACAAGTACTTTCTCGCAAATATCATAGGCTGGGTGGAAACAAAGTTTGCGCACCTGCACGGACCTATGTTCAAGGTCGACGCAAACAAATGCGTGGAGTGCGGAAAATGCGAGAGAACTTGTCCCGAAAACAATATCACCCTTGAAAAAGGCGTGTACAAATTCGGGCATAACTGCGTGCTCTGCATGGGCTGTTCGTTCGGCTGTCCCGCAGACGCTATAAACGTGGGCGTGTTCAGGTTCTGGAAAGTAAACGGAAGCTACCGTCTGGAAGAGCTTGCGAACGACGACAGCATACTCTTCCCTCTCGTTCCGTACAAGGCGAAGGGCATTTACAGACTTTATAAAAAATATTACAGAGAAATAGACGAAATGCTTGAAAAGGCGGGAATAAGCGTCGAGGAATACGTATAATGCCCCTCCGCATATACGTATAATTAATTGTATGAGATATAAAAATTTTTTCCTTAACGTCTTGCGCGGGGCGGTTATCGGCATATCAATGATTATTCCCGGCGTAAGCGGGGGCACGCTCGCCGTTTTAATGAACGTGTATGACAAACTCATAAACGCAATAAGCGATTTAAGGCGGGATTTTAAAAACAGCTTTACTTTTTTACTGCCCATAGCGCTCGGCGCGGTCTTAGGTATAGTTGCAATGTACTATCCATTGAAGTTTGCGCTGACGTACGCGCCCTTCCCCACCGTTCTGCTGTTTATCGGGCTTATGGCAGGGTCATTGCCGAAAATATTAAAGGATGCGTATAAAGGCGGTTTCCAAAAAATTCACATCGTATCAACGATTGTACCGCTTGCCGCCGTAATAGGCATTTGCTTCATCCCCGGACTCGGGGAAGCCGACCTTTCGGTAAATATGCCCGTTTACGGCTATTTCCTTTTGATAATCATAGGCGCAGTAGCAAGCTGTGCGCTCGTTATCCCAGGAGTGAGCGGGTCGATGCTTCTGCTCATATTCGGTTACTACAATGCGATTTTCGGCGCCGTTTCGGCGCTTAAAGACAATTTCGGGCATTCGCTTCTCGTGCTCTTTGTTTTCGCAATCGGCATTATAATAGGCTTTTTCAGTATTGCAAAGCTTATGAAGCTGTTTTTAAAAAAATTTCCGCAGGGCACTGCCTGGGCGATTATCGGATTCGTGCTCGGTTCGCTTCCCGCAATCCTGATAACTTACAACGGCAATTTTCCCGAACATACGCTCCCCTCGCTTGACGCGGTGCAACTAATCGCAGGTGTCATACTTTGCCTGTTCGGCGCGACGGCGAGTTACACGCTTACGTCCTTTTTGGAGAAAAAGGCCGCAAAATCGAACGAACAGCCTCCCCGGATTGAAGAATAAAAAAAACCGCTTTTACAGCGGTTTTTTTATTGCGCGTTTTTCAAGCGCGTATTTAATTTTATCTATACCGAAAGTGATTACCGCAACTGCCGCAGAGCCGAATATGAGTATAAACCACCATTTGAGGGGAGTTTTCGGTACGGCGGGTTCGTCGATAATCATTGTATGGAATATCTTCAAAACGTCTATGAGGAATAAACCGAAGAGCGTATATGCCGCTATTCCTATCGGAAACGCATACCAGTACTTAAAAGACGGCTTAATCCACTTTGTATAAACCATCGTTATGCATATAAGCGAGCCGAGCGCGTGATGGTTCAGTCCCGTAATCGTCGGTAAGAAGAAAAACGACGGTCCCTGATTTATAAAAGTTGGATAGAATACGCAGGCTATACCGCCGACCAGCTCCAACCACCACAGAAAGTGGTATACCGCAATGTCGCGCTTGCCTGTCATAAGAACTATTCCGAGCAAGAGGCTTGACATACCGCAGTATGTGTTTGGTATCATTTCACGTATGCCTATCGCATTGTTATCCCATACCGTAAGCGAAATGCGGTTTACGATAAGACTTGCGAAAAGCAACCCGCCGAGCACGCGCATATAAATACCGCGCGATTTATCCGTTTTAAAAAGAAACTTACAGGCGAGTATCGACAGTGCGATAAGCACTACGTATATAGCTATATAAATTATATGATAAACGGAATACAAACCCATAAGCTTCCTCTTTCGTAACCGTCAAGTCAATTCTTCTTGCTGAGCTTAGATATTATTATATCACAACATTTTATCATTACTTCGAGGCATTCGTCCATCATAGCGCCGCTTTTGGGGTCAAGCGTCTTTTTCTTTAAAACGTCGTTGACGGTAACCGCCGCGTAATTGAATGATTTGTAAAGATTTTTAAGGTAGTATTCAACTTCTTTAAGCACGTTTTTGGATGCTATATGTAGGTTGTAAATACTCTGCAAATCTTTACTTGCCTGTTTGAACAGCGACGCGGAGCGGTTTTCCTGTATGCTTACGACGTCGGCTCTGAATACTTTTATCAGGTCAATCAATTTCAAATCTTCGAAATTAGGCATAATAAACCTCTATTTCACACGGCGCACTTGTACGTGCGCCGTGCCGATTTTTTTATTAATCCTGAGGCTTTACAACGCTGTTGTAATTGGCGTTGATTGCGGGGGACATATTTTTGTATTCTTTGACGCCTGTTCCCGCGGGAATAAGCTTGCCTATAATAACGTTTTCTTTAAGTCCGACAAGCGGGTCGACCTTGTTCTTTATCGCCGCGTCGGTGAGCACCCTTGCGGTTTCCTGGAAGGACGCAGCCGAAAGGAACGAATCGGTAGAGAGCGCCGCCTTGGTTATGCCGAGAAGCACGCGCTTTTGGAGCGCGGGCGTTCCGCCGTTTTCAATCGCCTTTCTGTTAACCTCTTCCACAGTGAAGATGTCGACCGTTTCGCCGGGAAGAAGGTCTGTCGAGCCTGCGCTTTCAATCTTGACCTTTCTGAGCATCTGGCGGACGATGATTTCAACGTGCTTGTCGTTAATGTCAACGCCCTGCGAACGGTAAACGGACTGTACCTGTTCGAGAATATAGTCCTGTACGCCCCTGATACCCGAAACCCTGAGTATATCCTGAGGGTATACGGAACCGGTATTGAGTACGGTGCCAGGTTCTACCCTGTCGCCCGTCTTGACGTGAAGTTCGGCATTGAAGGGAAGCGTGTATTCCTTCTTGACTTCGCCCGCAATGCTGTCGCGGATTATAATATGCTTTAAGTTGTCTTTGTCGTCAACCGTTACTATACCCGAAACTTCGCAAAGCGTTGCACAGCCCTTGGGTTTGCGCGCTTCGAACAATTCTTCTACACGGGGAAGACCCTGCGTAATATCGCCCGTAGCCGCGATACCTCCCGTATGGAAAGTACGCATGGTAAGCTGGGTACCGGGCTCGCCGATTGACTGGGCGGCTATGACGCCGACAGCCTCGCCGGGCTGAACGGGCGTGTTCGTAGCCATATTCTTGCCGTAGCATTTTGCGCATACGCCGTAACGCGAGTTACAACTGAACACCGAACGTATGGATACCTGCTCGATACCCGCGTTGACTATATCCTTTGCGAGAGCGTCGGTTACGAAACCGTTCTGGGGAACAATTACGTTGCCGTTTGCGTCCTTGACGTCCTCCGCGACGAATCTGCCCTGAATTCTGTCTTCGAGTCCCTCGATAACTTCGCCGTTGGGGCCTATAATGGCTTTGACAATCATACCGCGGGGCTTTTTACTGCCCGCCATACAGTCGTCTTCACGCACGATTACGTCCTGCGAAACGTCTACGAGCCTACGCGTAAGATAACCCGAGTCGGCTGTTTTAAGCGCCGTATCCGCAAGTCCTTTACGTCCGCCGTGCGAGGAAATGAAGTATTCGAGAACGGAAAGTCCCTGTCTGAAACACGACTTAACGGGAACTTCAATCTTTTTACCCTGAGGGTTAACCATCAGTCCGCGCATACCCGAAAGCTGTTTCATCTGGTCAATCGAACCGCGGGCGCCCGAGTCCGCCATCATCCATATGGGGTTGAATTTGTCCAGCGTCTTTTTAAGCGCTTCGGTAACTCTGTCGGTAGCGCTGTCCCACGCTTCGATAACCGCGTTGTAGCGCTCTTCCTCTCTCAAAAGTCCGCGCTGATACTTCTTTTCTATCTTGATAACCTTGTCTTCGGTTTCCTCTACGATTTCCTGTTTAGCCGAAGGAATATGCATATCGAAAACGGAAGTCGTTACCGCGCCTATCGTGGAATACTTGTATCCCAGCGTCTTTATCTTGTCGAGCACGTCTGCCGCTCTGGGCGCGCCGCCCGTCTTGAAACAGCGCTCTACTATCTTGCCGAGCTGTTTTTTGCCAACCGCAACGGCGCTGCCGAGGAACTCGTAAGAGATTTCGTATTTGAGGTAATCCTCTTTCTCCCTGCGGTTTACGAAACCGAGATCCTGAGGCATATTCGAGTTGAAGATTATCCTGCCGACGGTGGTCTTGACTCTGCCCTGAACTTCTTCGCCGAAATAGGGCGAGTTTTCGTCTTTGATTGTAAGATTACGCCTTACGTAAATTTCGTCCTGCATATGGACAAGCTTGGTCTGGTAAGCCATTAAAGCTTCGTCCTCAGAAATATAAGCGTCGGGGATATACTTTTCGGCTCCCTCTTCGCCTTCCGCGCACTCATAATACCTGTCGCCGTTCCAACGGTAGAACTTACCCTCTTCGCGCCTTATTATCGTAAGGTAGTACGCGCCGAGAACCATATCCTGCGCGGGCTGCATAACGGGCTTGCCGTCGGAAAGCTTCAAAATGTTATTGGAGGAAAGCATCAAAAATCTTGCTTCCGCCTGCGCTTCGACCGAAAGAGGCACGTGCACAGCCATCTGGTCGCCGTCGAAGTCCGCATTGAACGCGGTACATACGAGCGGGTGGATTTTGATTGCTCTTCCCTCTATAAGCACGGGCTCGAAAGCCTGTATGGAAAGTCTGTGAAGCGTGGGAGCGCGGTTCAAAAGCACGGGGTGCTCTTTTATAACCTGTTCGAGTACGTCCCATACGAGGGGTTTAGCCTTTTCGACGGTACGCTTCGCGCTCTTGATATTGTGGCACTGGCCGCTTTCAACAAGCTTTTTCATTACGAAGGGCTTGAACAGCTCGATTGCCATTTCTTTGGGAAGACCGCACTGATAGAGTTTGAGTTCGGGTCCTACGACTATAACAGAACGTCCCGAATAGTCTACACGTTTACCGAGAAGGTTCTGACGGAAACGTCCCTGTTTACCGCGGAGCATACCCGACAGAGATTTGAGTTCCCTGTTGGAAGGTCCAGAAAGCGCCTTTCCGCGCCTGCCGTTATCGATAAGCGCGTCGACTGCTTCCTGCAACATTCTCTTTTCGTTTTTGACTATCATATCGGGCGCGCCCAGTTCCATCATTCTTTTAAGACGGTTGTTGCGGTTTATAACGCGCCTGTACAAATCGTTGAGGTCGGACGAAGCAAACCTTCCGCCGTCGAGCTGGACCATAGGACGCAGTTCGGGAGGAAGCACGGGCAGGACGGTGAGTACCATCCACTCGGGGCGGTTTCCGCTCTTTCTGAACGATTCGAGAATTTCTATTCTCTTTACCGCTTTGATGCGCTTTTGCGCCGCCGAGCTGGTTTCGATAATCTTTTTGGTTTCTTCGCACTCTTTTTCGAGATCGACCGCCATCAGGAGTTCGCGGATAGATTCCGCGCCCATTCCGACTTTAAGACCGGTAACTTCGCTGTCGCCGTACTTTTCTTCGATTTCGCGGAGTTCTTTATCGTTTATGACCTGTTTGTATTCGAGAACGGGAACCGTGCCGGGGTCGATAACGACGTAAGCGGCAAAATAGATTACCTGTTCCAGAGCCTTGGGCGACATATCGAGGATAAGACCTATTCTCGAAGGAACGCCCCTGAAATACCAGATATGGGATACGGGAGCCGCAAGCTCGATGTGTCCCATTCTTTCCCTTCTGACTTTCGATTTGGTGACTTCTACACCGCACTTTTCACAGGTGATACCCTTGTAACGGATACGCTTGTATTTACCGCAGTGACATTCCCAGTCCTTCATCGGTCCGAAAATCCTTTCGCAGAAAAGACCGTCCTTTTCGGGTTTCTGGGTTCTGTAATTTATAGTTTCGGGCTTGGTCACCTCGCCCTTGGAAAGTTCCCTTATTTTTTCGGGGGAAGCTACACTGATTTTAATAGAGCTGAAATCGTTTAATTCGAACATTTAATAACCTCCCTTACTCTTCGTCCTTATCGTCTTCTTCGCCGAACAGGTCCAGACTTTCTTCCTCTTCGCTGTCGAAGAGAGTGAACTTGTCGCCGAGGTCGTCGTCATCGTCCTCGTCGCCGCCGAACAGCGCCTTGCCCGCAAAGTCGTCCTCGTCGTCGGTATCGAATATCGACATGGGTTCGAGGTCGAGCTCTTCTTCGTCGGAGTGTCTGATAAGTTCGAGTTCTTCCTCGGGTATCTTGGACTCCTGTTCCTGAATTTCGCGCGCCCTTGCAGTGGGGATATTCTCATCGTCGTCGTCGAGTTCGCGGATTACAAGCTCTTCGCCCGATTCGGTAAGCACCTTGACGTCGAGCGCGAGGGATTGAAGTTCTTTCAAAAGCACTTTGAACGCTTCGGGTATGCCCGGTTCGGAAATATTGTTGCCTTTAACTATGCTCTCGTAAGTCTTTACACGCCCTACGATATCGTCGGATTTGACGGTAAGAATTTCCTGTAAGATGTGCGCCGCGCCGTACGCTTCGAGCGCCCACACTTCCATTTCGCCGAAACGCTGTCCGCCGAACTGTGCTTTACCGCCGAGAGGCTGTTGCGTGACGAGGCTGTAAGGACCGATGGACCTTGCATGAATCTTGTCGTCGACGAGGTGGATAAGCTTAATCATATACTGTACGCCTACCGTAACCCTGTTTTCGAAAGGTTCGCCCGTTCTGCCGTCGTAGACCTGTATTTTGCCGTCGACTTTGCCTTCGGGGTTCAATATATTGTTTTCCTGGAATAACTTCTTGATGTCCTGCTCGGTCGCGCCGTCGAATACGGGCGTCGCGATTTTCCAGCCGAGCTGTTTGCAGACAAGTCCGAGGTGAACTTCGAGAACCTGTCCGATATTCATACGCGAAGGAACGCCGAGGGGGTTCAAAACTATCTGCAAAGGCGTGCCGTCCGCAAGGAAAGGCATATCCGCCTGCGGAAGCACGCGGGAAATAACGCCCTTGTTTCCGTGACGTCCCGCCATCTTGTCGCCGACCTGCACTTTACGCTTCTGCGCAATGTATACGCGCACGAGCTTGTTTACGCCGGGGGAAAGTTCGTCTTTGTTTTCTCTGGTGAAAATCTTTACGTCGACGACTATACCGCCTTCACCGTGGGGAACTTTAAGCGACGTATCCCTTACTTCCCTCGCTTTTTCTCCGAATATCGCGCGGAGAAGTCTTTCTTCGGGGGTGAGCTCGGTTTCGCCCTTGGGCGTTACCTTGCCGACGAGTATGTCGCCGGGCTGGACTTCGGCGCCTATTCTTATAATGCCGTCCTCGTCCAAATCTTTAAGCGCGTCCTCGGACACGTTGGGAATATCGCGGGTAATTTCCTCTTCGCCGAGCTTGGTATCCCTCGCTTCGGTTTCGTGCTCTTCGATATGGATTGACGTGAACACGTCGTCCTGAACGAGCTTTTCGGAAATAAGGATAGCGTCCTCGTAGTTGTAGCCTTCCCATTCCATATAGCCGATGAGAATATTTTTACCGAGGGCGAGTTCGCCGTTGTTTGTTGCGGGACCGTCGGCGATAATTTCGCCTTCCTCAACCCTGTCGCCCGTGTTGACTATGGGACGCTGGTTAAGACAGGTGCCCTGGTTGGAACGCTCGAACTTTTTAAGCTTGTACTGCGTTTCGAAACCGCTGTCCTCGCGCACGGTGACGAGGTCGGAGGAAACTCCCGACACGACGCCCGCCTTCTTTGCGCGCACCATTACTCCGCTGTCGCGCGCGATTGCGTCCTCGATACCCGTCGCAACGATTGCGGATTCAGTCTTCATGAGAGGAACCGCCTGACGCTGCATGTTCGAGCCCATCAGCGCACGGTTGGTATCGTCGTTTTCAAGGAAGGGAATAAGCGCCGTTGCAACCGAAACGAGCTGTTTGGGCGAAACGTCCATATAGTCCATTCTTTCGGGGGGATACTGCGTTATGAGGTCGCGGTGACGGCAACCGATATGAGAGTTGACGAAATGGTTGTTTTCGTCCAGAGGTTCGTTCGCCTGAGCGACGATGTATCTGTCCTCTTCGTCCGCCGTAAGGTAATCGACCTTATCGGTTACTGCGGGAACACCGTTTTCGTCCTTTATTACTTTTCTGTACGGGCTCATTATAAAGCCGTATTCGTTTACTTTGGAGAAGGTCGCAAGCGAAGAAATAAGTCCTATGTTCTGACCTTCGGGTGTTTCTATGGGGCAGAGCCTGCCGTAATGCGAGTGGTGAACGTCGCGCACTTCGAAAGTGGCGCGGTCGCGGTTAAGACCGCCGGGGCCGAGCGCGGAAAGCTTACGTTTGTGGGTGAGTTCCGCCGCGGGGTTGGTCTGGTCCATGAACTGGGACAGCTGGGAAGAACCGAAGAATTCGCGTATTACCGCCGAAACGGGACGTACGTTGACAAGACCCGAAGGGGTAACTTCCATTGCGTCCTGCGTAGCCATTCTTTCCTTTATGAGCTTTTCAAGCCTTGCGATACCTATCCTAAGCTGGTTTTGAAGAAGTTCGCCTACCGAACGCACGCGGCGGTTGCCGAGGTGGTCGATATTGTCAATCGTGCCGATGCCGTATTGAAGGTCGATGTTCGTGGAAATAGCCGCGACGATATCGTCGACCGTAATGTGCTTGTGGTTGAGCTTTTCGACGATGGGTTTGATTTCTTTCTTCTCGTCGTGGTCGAGGACGGTTTTGTCGGAATTGAGAAGTTCGCTGAACTTTTTGCAAGCCGTAACGAACTTAACGCGCATATCGCGTCTTTTTTCCCTGTTCTTCTTCTCCTCGGGCTTTTCGTCATCGGTTTCGCGGGTTTCGGAAACGTAATATATCGCGTTGATTTCATCGATATATTTTTCCGCAACTTCCTCGGCGGAAGCGTTCGCGCACTCCTCCGCGAGTTTCTGCATAAACTTGAAATTGGGATAATATATTGTAGGCAGAAGTCCCAGCGTCTTGTGGTTTTTATCGGAAACGGCTTTGAAGTTTACGGTATTGTTGGCGATAATCTTATGTTTAACTTCGCCTTCCGCGGGGTCGGTAACGAGGACGAACACTTCGTTTACGCCCGCGTCCTGAATTTCCATCGCCTGTTCGCCCGTGACTATATCGCCCGCGTGCGCCATAACTTCGCCCGTTTCGGGATTGAATATATCCTCTGCAAGCTTACAGCCGGGAAGGCGGTAAGCAAGGTTAAGCTTTTTATTGAACTTATACCTGCCCACTTTTACAACGTCGTAACGGCGGGGGTCGAAGAACAGATTGTTGAGGTGCTGTTTAACCGAAGCTTCGGTGGGAACTTCGCCGGGGCGCAGTCTTCTGTACAGCTCGATAAGACCGTCGGATTCGGATTTCGTCGTATCCTTGGCAATCGTGTTTTCAATCATCTTGTCGTTTGCGAACAAATCGAGAATCGACCTGTCGGAACCGAAGCCGAGCGCGCGCAAAAGAACGGTAGCGCAGATTTTACGTTTTCTGTCTACGTGCACCCACATTACTCCCTGCGAATCCTGTTCGAGTTCGAGCCATGCTCCGCGGTTGGGGATAACCGTGGTTCCGAATATTTCTTTACCCGTCTTGTCGCGCGACGATGCGTTGTAAGCGCCGGGCGAACGCACGAGCTGGGAAACTATAACGCGCTCGGCGCCGTTTATAATGAACGAACCCGAATCGGTCATGAGCGGGAATTCGCCCATAAACACGGGCTGGTCGATGACTTCGTCCTTGACCTTGTTGACAAGTCTTACGGTCACGTGCAGGGGAAGCGCGTATGTCGCGTCGCGGTTCCTGCACTCCTTCTCGTCGTATTTGGGTTTCTCGTCGAACCAGTGATTGAGAAAATACAATTCGTAGTGGTCGGAATAGTCGGTTATCGGTGAAAAGTCCTCGAAAACTTCGGCTATGCCTTCGTTGATAAACGAATTATAACTCGCCTTTTGAATTTCAACAAGGTCGGGGATATCGATGACCTCGTTGATTTTACCGAACTTTCTTCTTTCGGTTTTGCCATACTTGTGAACCGGTAAATTCATTTAAGTAAAATACTCCTTTTGGCTTCCGCCCGTTTTATATATTTCACATAGGCGATTATCCGTATATATCTTTTCACCGGAAAAAATCATGAAATCCAAATCAATGCGCCGAAAAACACGGCGATTAAAAAATTTTTTTCAATTCCCCTTTACAAACGCTTTATTATGGTGTATAATCCAGTGGTATCCGCGGTTGAAATATGGCGGATTGGGGGGAATTTTCAGGTAAAAATTACCTGAATTTTGTTCATTTTGCGCAAAAATCGCATTCTGATACAGTGTATTATTATAAGGAATAAATAAATCAAAGTCAACCGTTTTAAGAGGTGTTTTGAAAAAGTTTTATGAGAATAGACAAATTTTTAAAAGTTTCGCGCATATTGAAGCGCAGAACGCTTGCGCAGGAAGCCTGCGATAAGGGCAAAGTCAGCGTAAACGGCAAGGACGTCAAACCCGCGTACCGCGTTAAAGAGGGCGACATAGTTGAAATCGCCTATGCTTCGGGTTCGATTAAGTTCAGGATACTCGCGGTTAAGGAAACCGTAAAAAAGGACGAGGCTTCCTCGCTGTATGAGATTATCACGAATTTTTAACTCTGATAAATAAACAATAAAACATTTAATAAGGTAAACTATGAAAGTAAGCGCAATAATCTGCTCCGCCGGCAAAGGCGAGCGCGCGGGCTTCGGAATAAACAAACTGCTTGCCCCTCTCTACGGCGCGCCCGCGCTGTACCACACTTTAAAAAAATTCGATGTAGACGAAATCGACGAAGTTATCGTAACCTCGTCCGAAGAGGACTATCCGCAGATAAGCGCGCTGTGCGAGCCTTTCGGCTTCAAAGTGACGGCAGGCGGACGCACGAGAACGGACACCGTCAAAAACGCGCTTTCCTGCGTTACGGGC
Organism: uncultured Clostridia bacterium; assembly: GCA_947570625.1. GTDB lineage: Bacteria > Bacillota > Clostridia > Christensenellales > Borkfalkiaceae > Coproplasma. Next base: position 102,552 of record CANOUP010000001.1, read on the forward strand.
GACATAGTGCTCATTCACGACGGGGCGCGCCCCTTCCTCTCGCACGAACTTATTTTGAGGTGCATAGAGGAAACAGTTAAATTCAAAAGTTCGGTCTGCGCGGTAAAAGCAACCGACACCGCAGTATACGGAAACGAGCGTGCGGACAGAAACAGACTGCTTCTTTTACAGACCCCGCAGGCATTCTATACGCAGGACATAAAACGGGCGTACGCGCTTGCGGGAGGCGACGTGTTCACCGACGACAGCGCGGTATACGAGCGGTACATACAAAAGCCCCATTACACCGAAGGCGAATACGAAAACATAAAACTGACGTTTAAGCAGGATTTTTCGCGCGGGTTCCCCGCAATGCCGAGGGTACAGGGCAAGCGCATAGGCTTCGGCGTAGATACCCACGCTTTCGGCGAGGGAAACTCGGTTACGCTTGCAGGCGTTAACATAGAGTGCGACAGGGCGCTTATCGCGCACAGCGACGGCGACGTAGTGCTTCACGCCGTTATGGACGCCCTCCTCTCCTCGGCGGGGCTTAAAGACATAGGTCACTATTTCCCCGACGGCGACGAAAGCCTGAGGGGCGCGGACAGCAAACGGCTTCTGCGCGAAACGGTCGATATAATCGGCGCTAAGGGATTTGCGCCCGTAAACATTTCGATAACCGTTCAGGCAGAAAAACCACGCCTTCAACCGCATATCGATAAGATGATACAAAATCTTGAAGCGCTTACGGGAGTTTCCGCTGAAAACATAGCCGTATCCGCGGGCACTGCGGAAGGGCTTGGATTTGTCGGCGAAGGGCTGGGCATTACCGCTTACTGCGCCGTAATAACGGAGGAAAAAAGCAATGGCTAAAAGCAAAGCCGTGACGCAGTTCGTATGCTGTGAATGCGGGGCTTCGAGCCCGCGCTGGCTGGGAAAATGTCCGTCCTGCGGAAAGTTCAACACGATGGTAGAAGAGCTTGTTAAGCCCGCAGAAAACAAGTCCGAAAGAAAAGCCGTTTACGGCGGAAGAGCCAGACCGCTTTCGGAAATAAAATTCGAAAATTACAACAGAACGTCTTCGGGAATGTCCGAATTCGACAACGTGCTCGGAGGCGGTATCGTTACGGGTTCGCTCGTGCTTATCGGAGGCGACCCCGGCATAGGCAAGTCCACCCTTCTCACTCAGATTGCCTCGCACCTTTCCAATGACCGAAAAGTACTCTACTTTTCCGCGGAGGAAAGCTGTTCGCAGGTCAAGCTGAGAACGGAGCGGTTAAACCTTAATCCGGACAGGCTTCTCATAATAAACGAAACCTGCATAGACTGTCTTGAAAGCGAGCTTGACGGAGTGGAATTCTGTATTATAGACTCCATACAGGCGGTGTATACCGACGACCTGTCCTCCTCTGCGGGGTCGGTCGGGCAGGTAAGAGAGTGCGCCTCTAAACTTATGCGTATCGCCAAAGGACGCGGTATTACGTTTTTCATAGTCGGGCACGTAACAAAAGAAGGCGCGCTTGCCGGTCCTAAAGTGCTTGAACACATTATGGATACCGTGCTCTATTTCGAAGGCGAAAACCAGGAAAATTTCAGGATACTGCGCTCCGTCAAAAACAGATTCGGCAACGTTCAGGAAGTCGGAGTTTTCGAAATGACGGGCGAGGGCATAATTCCCGTAACCGACTATTCGGGCGTATTTCTCTCCGAAAGCCGAGGGGAAGAACCCGGCTCGGCTGTCACACCCGCGCAGACGGGCGCAAGGTGTATGAACGTGGAAATACAGACGCTTATTGCCAAAACCTCGTTCGGCGTTCCCCGTCGAATGCCCCTCGGAATAGACTACAACAAACTCGTGCTTCTTATAGCCGTACTCGAAAAGAGGTGCGGGCTGGCGCTCTCCTCTTCCGACGTTTACGTCAACGCTATGGGCGGAATAAAACTAAGCGAACCGTCCTGCGATTTGGCGGTGTGCTCCGCCCTCGCTTCGGCTTACTACGGAAAACCCATCGACAAGTATACGGCGGTATTCGGCGAAGTGGGGCTTACGGGCGAAGTGCGCGCCGTTTCATACTGCGAAAAGAGGGTTTCGGAGTGCGTTAAAATGGGCTTTAAAAAAGTGCTTGTCCCCGCAAAGAATATGAAATCGGTCTTGAAGTACGCCGATAAAATAGCCGTTGTCCCCATACTCTACGTCAACACGATGATTAAAAATTTGTTTAAAGATTAAAAAGCGCGTACATTTAAATTAAAGTACTTTGTTAAATTTTCAATGTCACAAGCGGCTTTTTGTTATCTCAATATGAAAAGCGCGCCCGCTTATGCGGGCGCGCTTATTACTGTTCGTTGTACGCTCTGGGTACGGAGTACAAATCGAACTCCTGCTCTATATCGAATTCACAGTCGTCGTCGAACGCGGCGAGTTTCGAAACGGAAACCTCGTACGCGGTCATCGAAACAAAGCTTTCGTCGGATTGCTTTTTCTGGTATTCACGGCTCTGTATTCTGCCCGAAAGCGCGACCCTGTCGCCGACTTGCAGGTTGCGTACGAAACGCGCGTTTCTGCCCCAGGCGATTGCGGGTATATAGTCGGACTTGTTGTAACTGCGGTTGACCGCAATGAGAAGGTCTGCTATTTCCCTGTTGAACGGCGTGGTGCGGTATACGGGCGGTTTGCAGATATAACCCGAAAGCACTATCGAGTTGGGATTTTTACCGGGAGGATTTTCCAAAAGCTCCCTGATGAAAACCGTAAGCATAAGTCTGGATTTGCCGTCTTCCAGCTTATTGTACGAGCGGAACTGGCCGAGCGCGCATATCGTCGCGCCCACTTTTATCCCCTCCGTCATTATGCGTTCGGACACGGTTACGGGCAGAATGTCCGCCTGACCCGAAAGCCTCATGACCTTAACGAAGAATTCGTAGAATCCTTCTCCGTACACCTCGTGTGAAAATTCCGCTTCCGACACGATTTCGCCGTAAATATACACCTTATTGTTTTTTTCCGTATTGTAGTTCATTTATGCCTCCATAAAATGTATTTCTTTCTCGTACCATACGTTACGCGCTCTTTTTCTGACAGCCCGTTCCGTCTATTATGTAGTTTTCACGGTAAATCAGTTCGCCTATGGGAACAAAGGAATAACCCTTGTTTTTAAGCGTTTCCAAAATTATGGGAACGGCTTCGCCCGTATGCAGTCCGTTGTTGTGCATAAGTATAATCGAACCGTTTTTGACGCCGTTTATTACGCGCATTGCTATGTCCGTCGCGGACAGGTCCTTCCAGTCCAGACTGTCGGTATCCCACTGTACGGTGTAGTAGCCCAGTTCGGAAGCCGTTTTCAAAAGCTCGTCGTCGTAATCGCCGTACGGCGGGCGGAACAGCTCTACCGTTTTGCCCGTTATATCTTCGATAGCTTTCGAGGACTCTGTCAGTTCGAGTTTGATTTCCTCTGCGTTCTGCTTGCTCATATAAGAGTGCGTCGAAGAGTGCGTGCCTATTTCGTGACCCGCTTTGTCTATCTTTTTGACGTATTCGGGATACTTTTCCGCCCAGAACTCGACCATAAACCAGGTTGCGCGGACTTCGGACACTTTCAAAGCGTTCAGAATTTCGTCGGTATGCTCGGTACCCCATGCGCAGTCGAAGGAAATGGAAACAATTTTCTCCTCCTTCTCGACGCTGTAAATCGGCACGAGGCGGGGCGTGTTTCCGTAATAGACGGCGTATGCGCCCGTGAAGTACACGGACAGCGAAAGCACGGTTATCAGCATTGCGGCTATTGCCGTGAAGATTATCGTTTTAAGTTTTAAGACGCGTATCAATACCTTCTCTCCGATAATATCATTTTAAGTATGACGGAATACCTGTAACTTTGACGTTTTAAAGGTTTTACTGTCGAAAACAAATTTCCGTCCTCTTGAATATAATATTTGACGGCGCAATAATTTATGACATCGCAAAAAAGGACTGCGCGGAATTTTTCCGTACAGTCCTTTTTATTTTTTTTAAGTTTTTATTTTTTGGGGAAGTAATCCCTGTCTTTCAAAGAATCGGGCAAGTATTGCTGTTCCACCCACCCGCCGTAGTCGTGCGGATACTTATACTTTTTGCTCGCCTCCGTATGATTTTTCAAATAGTCGGGTATATTGTCGTCGGGGTGGTTGCGCGCGTCGTCGATTGCCATTCCCATTGCAACGACTACCTTGTTTGTTTTGGGAGCTTCGCACACCTCGATTATAGCCTGCGTCAATGCGAGATTGCCTTCGGGCATACCTAAGTTGTTGAGAACGAACAGTGCGTTGCAGGCGGTGTTCAGCGCCTTTGCCGAACAGCAGTCCTCGCTTGCGTGCGCAATCGTACGCCTAGCAAGAAGCTGGGGCTCGCAACCCGCCTCGATAAGGCGGTTCGCATAGTACAGCGCCGCCGTAGCGTCGCTTCCGCGCAGGCTTTTGCAGAACGCGCTGAGTATGTGATAAAAGTTATCGTCGTTCAGACTCAGCGCCTTTTTTTGAAGGCACTCGACAGCCGTTTCCTTGGTAATTACAATTTCGCCCGCGCCGTTTACGGGCGTAGTCAACGCGCCTAATTCAAGACCGTTCAAAGCGCTTCTCACGTCGCCCCCGCAAGCCGAAGCGAAATAATCGAGCGCCTCTTCTTCTATCGTTATATTGTAATCTTTAAGCCCGTTGGGTGCGGTCAGCGCTCTTTTGAGAGCTTTTTTTATGTCCTCCGCGCCCACCTGTCTGAATTCGAACAGCGTACAACGGCTTACGATTGCGCGCGTCATACTGTAATTGGGCGACTCGGTAGTCGAGCCTATGAGTACGATTTGACCCGATTCCAGCACCGCGAGAAGCGAGTCGCTCTGCGTCTTGCTCCACCTGTGGCATTCGTCTAAAAGAAGATAAGTTTTTTTACCGTACATTTCGAAAGTCTTTTTTGCTTCTTCTATAACGGCTTTCACGTCGGCGACACCGCTGGATATAGCGTTAAGCATTACGAATTTCGCACACGCCGTTTCGGCTATAATTCTCGCAAGCGTGGTTTTTCCCGTGCCCGGGGGCCCGTAAAATATACAGCTGGGCACCTTTTTCGCCTGTATAAGACGGCGGAGAAGTTTTCCTTCGCCGAGTATGTGCCGTTGTCCGACAAACCCGTCCAGATTAGAAGGGCGCATTTTTTCGGCTAACGGCTTTAAATTGTCGTGCATATGCGTAAACAGATTATCCATTTGTTATTTCAAAAGTTCCTTGATTTTGTCCGTGTTCTTTTTGCCCATTACGTACCCCTCTTCGTAAGCGCGGTCGAGATCTTTTATAAGGTACTGGCTCATACCCTTCATTTCGGGTTCGAGGTATAAATCGCACAAATCCCCGTCGCGCTCCTTTATAAGCGACGAGGCGTGCGCGTCCATTACGTCGACCACCCTTAGCATAAGCTGTAAAATGTTGCCGACCTCGGATACGGGTTCGGAACAGTTTTTAAGCACGTCGACGGCAACAACTACGTCCGCGCCCATTTCCTTGGTGATTTTTATGGGTACGCGGCAGAGTATTCCGCCGTCAACCAACAGCTCGTTTTCAAGTTTTACCGGGCGGAATACAGAGGGAATCGTACTCGAAGCCTGTATGGCGAGAGCGGCTTCGCCGCTCTCGAAAACGTGCAGTTTGCCCGAAAGCAAGTCCGCCGCCACGCACTTGAAGGGCACGGGAAAGTCCTCTATATTTTTAACCTTGCAGTTTTGCGAAAGAAGTTCGCGCACCTTTTTACTGCGCAGAATAGCCATTTTGCTTATGGGTTGGGGACTGACGTCGATGATATGGCGCTTTTTTATGGTAAGCACGATATCTCTCATTTCCTTTACGGTCATACCGCTTGCGTAACAGCCCCCTACCACTGCGCCCATGGAACAGCCCGCGATAAAATCGGGCTTTATCCCCTCTTCTTCCAAAGCCTGTAAAAATCCTACGTGCGCAACACCGCGCGCGCCTCCGCTTCCGAGTGCAAGACCTAACTTTTTACTCATATTCGATACCCCGCTGAAATAATTTTATAAGGAATGAAAAAGTTCCGTTTTTTTAAATTTGCATTGCTTTGCGCCGTCCTCGCGTTTTTGTCGTGGGCATTTATAATTTACCCCGAAAGATATATAACGCGCTGTTTCGAAGGGTTTATCATGTGGGCGGAATGCGTTCTTCCATCCCTGTTTCCTCTGATGGTGATTACTCTTATATTCATCAAGACGGGCATTGCCGAAAAGGCTTCTCTTCCGCTTAAAAGAGTTACGGGGATTTTCGGGCTTCCGCCCGCTTCCGCGGTATGCTTTATCATAAGTCTTTGTTCGGGCTATCCCGCGGGCGCGAAAGCGGTTTCCGAATTTTACGGCAACGGCTGTATAGGCGCAAGCGACGCAAAAAAACTGTCCGCCCTGTGCTCGACCTCGGGCCCGCTTTTCATCATAGGCAGTGTGGGTGTGAAAATGCTGGGCGACAAGTCCGCGGGCTGGTTACTGCTTCTCGCGCACGCCGTCAGCGTGCTTGCGACGGGTCTTATAATTTCGCTCGTTTTAAAACGCGGAGAAAAACACGAATACGTAAGAAAGCCTTACAGCGGAAACATACTTTACGACTGCTTTTACGGCGCTGTCGTTTCGGTTGCCGTCGCGGGCGGGTTTATCGCGTTTTTCTGCGTTACCGCGCAAATAGTATGCGATTTCAGACTGCTGTATCCCTTGGAGCTGTTGATAGGTCTTATCGACCCCTCGCTTGCCAAAGGCGTATGTACCGGACTTATAGAAGCGACTGCGGGGTGCCGCGAACTTTCGGCGCTGACCGCAAAGCTTAAACTTCCGTTCATAGGTTTTTTGATAACGTTCGGCGGGATTTCCATACTCTTGCAGCAGCTTTCTTATTTTATGCAAGCAAAAGTAAACGTACTTTACTTTACCGCCGTCAAATTTATTCAGGGCGCGGTCTGCTTTTTAATACTCCTGCCGTTCGTTCAGTAACAGCCCAAAAGCTTGAACTCGGCGCAATTTGCGCGTATGTCCGCAAGCGCAAATTTGACTTTGGTCGAAGAATAGTCCCCCTCCGTTTCTATGAAAAAGCGGTATGCTTCGGGAGTATTTTTTATCGGGCGGGACTGCAACTTTGTCATATTGAAACCGTTTTTGAAAACGCGTTCCAGCACCCGCACAAGTTCGCCCGCTTTGTTAAGACAGGTGAAAGAAAAATAAATTTTGCTTGTGCGCGCGTTTTCGGGAACACCGCCCCTGCGCACGAGCAGAAAATGCGTATAGTTGTTTTCGTCGTCGGCTATATTGTTCTCCGAAAATACAAGCCCCTCCCTTTTAAGGTGCGCGCCCGCGATGCCCGCGTCCGTTATTTCTGAAATCATATCAAGACTTCCCGCAGTGGACGGCGCGGAACAAAGCTGTGCCGACGGAAAATGCTTTTTAAGGTATGCCGAACACTGTTCAAGCGCCTGGCTGTGCGAAAATATGCGCTTGATATTATTCAGGTCCGCGCCCTCTTTCGTCACCAGACGGTGGTCGATTTTAACGGTGTATTCCTCTACCGCGCAGATACCTTCGGTATACTGCAATAAATCGATGTTCTGCATTACCCCGCCGTTGAGCGAATTTTCGATTGGAACGACAACCCCGTCCGTCTGTCCGCTTATAAGCGACGATATGACCAGCGCAAAGCTCCAATAGGCTATATGCTCGGCGTCGGGGCACATTTTTTTAACCGCTATGAAACTGTAACTGCCCTCGGGTCCGAGGTAGCCTATCTTCTGCATTTTTACACCTTATCCGCTATGTCGAGTATAAGACGCTCGGTATCGCACCAGCCCAGACAGGGGTCTGTTATCGATTTGCCGTAAACTTTATCGTCGGGTTGGTTTCCCTCTTCGAGGAAGCTTTCAATCATAAAGCCCTTGACGTAGCGCTTGAAATCTTTGTCGTACAGCCTGTTCTGCATTACTTCCTCGCAGATACGTATTTGCTGTTTGAACTTTTTACCGCTGTTGGAGTGGTTGGCGTCTATTATTATCGCGGGATTTTTAAGCCCCGATTTCGCGTATCCTTCTATAACCTGCATTACCGTTTCGTAGTGGAAGTTGGGTATATCGTTGCCGTAGCTGTCCACCGCTCCGCGGAGTATGGCGTGCGCCAGCTCGTTGCCGTCCGTCTTTACCTGCCAGCCGTTGAGTTTGAACACCTGCCCGCTCTGCGCCGCATACACGGAATTGAGCATAACGAGAAGCGAACCGCTCATGGGATTTTTGATACCCACGGGCACCTCTATCCCGCTTGCGACAAGCCTGTGAAGCTGGTTTTCGCTTGAACGCGCCCCCACCGCTATATACGATAAAAGGTCGTCGACGTAATGTATATTCGCGGGATACAGCATTTCGTCTGCGGAAGAAAGCCCGCTTGCCTCTATTGCCTTTATATTCAGCGAGCGTATGGCGTAAATGCCCTTTAAAATATCTTCCGACTTGGAAGGGTCGGGCTGTGAAAACATACCCTTGTACCCCACGCCCTTGGTGCGGGGTTTATTTGTATATATTCTGGGGACGAGCACAAGCTTGTCCTTTACTTTTTCGTTGAGTCTGCCCAGCCTTTCCACGTATTCGAGAACGGGCAACGCTTCGTGCGCGGAACAGGGTCCGACTATTATAATCATTTTGCCGTCCGTTCCGCGGATTGCGTCGGAAATGAGCTTGTCGCGTTCCGCCTTTATCTTTTTAAGCTCGGCGGGAAGGGGCATTTTATCGAGTATTTCTTCGGGGTCGGGTATCTTTATCTGTTTTTCAAACATTTTTCTTCTCCAACATTTCAAGTAAATCGGGCAGTATCGCCTTCGGTATATAGCGCGAATATTCCTTTCCGAACAATACTGAATTTCTGACCAGCGTAGAGCTTATGTGAAGCTTTTCCTGCGATGCGGGCACATACAGCGCGACCATATCTTTTTTAAGCTTTTTGCTTGCAAACGTGTCCATATTTTCGTATTCGAAATCTACGGTGTTGCGCACCCCGCGCACGTAAAAAGGAGTATTTTCCTTTTCCAGTATGTCGACGGCGGCTCCCTCGAAAGCGACAACCCTTACGCGCGGTTCGTCCCTGAAAAGTTTTTCAAGCAGAGTCTTTCTCTCTTCCGCGCTAAGAAGGGGTTTTTTCTGCGCGTTAAGCATTACGGCGACGACGACTTCGTCGAATATTTTAAGGCAGGTGTCTACAATTTCGAGGTGTCCCGAAGTCGGCGGGTCGAAAGTGCCCGCAAAAACGCATTTTCTTTTCATAATCAATCACCGTCCGCCCTGAAAAATGTGAGATAAGTTCCGCCGTATTTCCTCTCGTCGTAAGCGGTAAGCCCGCTTACGGAGCCGTTAAAGGGTTGTCCGCGTTCGAGCACGGCAATGCCTCCTACGTCCAGACAGCCACGTTCGGATATGATTTCGAGCGCGCGCACGCCCGCGTCCGAAGCGTAAGGCGGGTCTAAAAATATAAGACCGTACTTTTCGCCGAGCGACAGACAGCTTTTATAATCGGAGTTCGACACGGCGTAATTGTCGTCTTTCAGCCTTGCCAAATTGCTTTTGAGCACCGCTATGCTCGCCTTGGAAATATCGTTGAAACGCACAAATTCCGCTCCGCGCGACAGACACTCGATACCGAGGTTTCCGCTTCCGCAAAACAAGTCGAGAACGTCCGCGCCGACGACGCTTTCCCTCAAAATATTGAAAAGACTCTCTTTCACCCTGTCGGCGGTCGGACGGATATCCCTGCCCTCGAACCCGACAAGTTTCATACCCCTGTATTTACCAGAAACAATTCTCATAACTCCACCGCACCGCGCACGTCCGCATAAAAGGATATTCCCTTTTCGCACAAAAATAAATCGAGCGGAATATCGTGCGCTTCGCCCTCGAACTCTTCCTGCTGAAAGCCGTAGCCCAGCCCGACTTTAAGAGTCCGCGCGTTTTTAAGATACCTGTCGTAATAACCTTTGCCGTACCCTATACGCGCGCCCGATAAGTTGACGGCGAGAAGCGGAATGACGGTAACCTGTATTTCGCCGGTAAAAGCCTGTCCCACGGGTTCGCGTATTCCGAACGCGCCGGTTTCGGTGTCGCCGTACGGCACTGCGGTTATATTATCGCCCTCGACGCGCGGGAGATAGACCTTTTTGCCCGCTTTAACGAGTTCGCGTATTATATTCTGCGTATCGGCTTCCGTGCCGAACGAATTGTATATAAAGAAGCTGTCGTATGCCGAAAACGCTTTTAAAAAGCAGTTTAAAATTTCGGCGTCGGCAATTTCGCGCCTGACGCCCTGAAAGTATCTGCGTTTTATTTTAAGTTTTTCGCGCAATTGACATTTATCCGACATAAATTTTTTCCGAACGGCGGGTTACGGAAGTAAGCACTTCGTAAGAAATGGTACCGCACTTCTTTGCATATTCGTCCGCGTCGTCGAAAACGCAGACGTATTCTCCTCCGCCGACCGCCGAAAACGCGTCCATACACAGCGTCTTTTCACCGAGGGGCACCGTTCTTCTGAACCCGTCGGCATAACCGCACCTGTACGAGCTGAGTTCCGTATAGTCTTTGTCCGCAAAGTTATAGCCCACTCCTCCGCCTATGAACGGAGTGACCTGCGTGCGCCTTGCGTAAACTTTCAGCGCGTGCGAAAACTTTTCATCGAACCCGTAAGGCGCGTAACCGTAAAGGATTATTCCCGCGCGCGCTCCGTCGAAAAGATATTCCCCGCCCGTAAGTATGCCCCCGCTTGCCGACAGATGCGCCGTTGCGGAAGGATTGACGGCTTTGACCGCGCAGACCGCGCGTTTGAAAATTTTAAGCTGTTCCGCGCTTGCCTTTTTATCGTGCGGGGCGTAAAGATGCGAATATACCCCTTTAACCGAGCTTGGTTCGAGCACGGAAAGAATTTCGGGAAGCCCGTCTATACCGCACCCCATACGGTTCATGCCGGTGTTTACTTTTATATGGCACGCGAGCCCGTCTATAAGCTTTGCCGTCCTGACGCCGTTGACCGTTACCGTAAGGTTGTAAGCCCTTGCCCTGAGCACATCGCTTTCATCGAGCGGGGGCGTAAAAACGAGAATTTCCTTAGTAATCCCCGCAATTCTCAATGACGCGCCCTCGTCCACTATCGCGACGCAAAAACCGTCGACTGCGTCCTCTATATACTGCGAAACCTTCTCCGCCCCGTGTCCGTAAGCGTCGGCTTTGACGACTGCGTAAAGTTTTCGGTTTCCGCATAGGGAACGCGCCTTCGAAGCGTTTGTTTTTATAGCGTTAAGGTCTATTACCGAAATAGTTTTTTGCATACCGCCATTATATGCGGTAAGGCGTTTCAGCGGTTAATTTGCGCTTTACGCTTTCGGATTACAGGCGTAACTGCTTTTGCAAGAAACGCGGAGAGCACGCTTAAAACGGCGTCTTTGGGCATATACACGAGGTTGCCCGTAATAAACAGCTTCGTAAGATTTTCCACACCGAGAGCTTTTGCCGTTAAAATACAGTAAGGTATGCCGACGACGTAATCGGCGAGGAACGCGCACAGCGCCGCAACGATGTACCGACGGAGGGAAGCGTCTGCTTTACCCGCGATAAGACCGCCTACCCCCGCCGACGCGATAAAGCCGATTATGTAGCCGAACGAGGGCTTGAAAATGTAGGAAAATCCTCCGCCCGCAGTGAACACGGGCAGACCCGCAAGCCCCATAAAGCAGTAAACGGACATACTTATTATTCCCTTTTTCCAGCCGAGGAGCAAGCCCGCAAGCACGCTTACAACCGTCTGGAAAGTAAGCGGAACGAGAGGAAAAGGTATCTGTATGTATGTTGCAACGACCATCAGAACTATAAAAATTGCACATTCAGCAATATCCGCCGCGCGGAATCCCATTTTTTTCTTCATAACGCTATTATATAATATCGTCGGACACAATGTCAATTGCTTGACAATTACTTGAACAAATATTATCATTTTTAAAGTCCGGTTGGGGCGTATGCCTGACCGCAAGGAGCGCTTATGAAAAAATTATCGACTATTTTATCCGCAATCGCCGCGCTTATTGCAGGCGCAATGCTGTGCGCCTGCGCGCCCGAAGAAAACGGCGGTACGGCAGGGCAAACGGAAATAGAACAAGGTTATTCTATAACCTACGCTTTCACCGTGCCCGATGGTTGCACACAAACGACTATGAAAGATTATATGGACGTTTTGAAAGAACAAGGCGCGCTCACGTTCGAAGGACAGGACGGCGATTACGGTTTTTATATTACTTCCGTGCTCGGAATTTCGAATAAAACCGTCAGTTCGACTTTGAACTCATATTCGGGCTATGACTGGGCGGTTTACACCACCCTTACCGAAGCAGACGGCGTGCCGTACGCTTCTGCCGACGACGCCTTCGTCTACGGAGGAATAACGCTTTACAAAGCTTCTTACGGCGTTTCGGGTCTGCCCTGCGCCGAGGGACATACTTACGCGCTTGTATACGAATACAGCTCGATGACCTGGTAATGATGGTCGGGGAAAACAAAAAACTTACGCCGTCAAAGCGGGTTGCCTATACCGCGGTGATGTGCGCCCTTTTAATCGGCGGCCAGCTTGCGCTGTCCGCAGTTTCGGGCGTCGAAATCGTAACCGTGCTCATGGTGTGCTTCTGCTGTGTTTCGGGCGTGCGTACGGGCGCGGTATGCGCCGTTGCGTTTACTCTTTTAAGATGTTTTTTGTTCGGGTTTCACCCGACGGCGTTTATACTTTACCTTATTTACTTCCCCTCGCTCGCACTGGTTTTCGGGGGCATGGGACACATTAAAAAACAAGTTTACGAAAGCTGTCCTCCCCTGCTTACGGCGGTTGTATGCACGGCGCTTATCCTCATTGCGGGCGCCAGCCTTTTTTGCAATCTGTCGGGGGTTATAAAAATTTCGGCTGTTTACAAAAATTTCGTAAACGTACTTCTTTGGATAATCTTTGCAATAAGCGCCGCGCTGTGCGCTGTGTTCTGCGTGCTGACGGTTTTAAAAAAGAAAGGCGCTAACACGGCGGGGCTTATAGAAATTATTACAGTCACCGCGGCGGCATGTCTTTGCACCGTATGCTTCACTCTTCTCGACGATATAATAAGCCCGCTGTTTTACGGCTGGTCGAAGCAGACGGCGCTGACTTATTTTTACGCCTCCTTTCTCGCAATGCTTCCGCAGACCGTCTGCACGGCTGTTACAGTAAGCACGATGTACCTGCCATTGACTTCGGTTATGAAAAAGGCTGTTTCGCTTTAATTTGCGGAACAGCCTTCTTTTTTCATTTTATGCCAGTAAACGGCAGTCAGCGTAACGGCGACTATTATTGCGATTGCGTCGGCAATCGGACCCGCCCAGAGTATTCCTTCTATTCCGTAAAACGCGGGCAGTATACAGCAAAGGGGAACGAAACACACGAGGTCGCGCACAAGAGAGGATATGACCGCGAACACGGGTTTACCCACCGCCTGAAAGAATATAGACGACATTTTGATTATGCATGTGAACGTGACGAACATTAAAAATATTCTGAAAAGCCTGGTTGAAAAATTCCAGTATGCGGTAGAGTCGACGTCCTTCGGTTCGCCGAACAATCCGACAACCGCGCGGGGCGCGCCCTCTATTACCGCAGTGAAAATAAGGCTTATAACCGCGGTGCACAGCAAAATATACAGGTACAGCGTTTTCACCCGCCCGTACTTTTTGGCGCCCATATTGTAGCTTATCAACGGCTGGCAGCCGAGCACTATTCCCACGACTAAGTTGATTACGACGGTAAATACCTTACTCTCGATTGCGATTACGGCGATGGGAATATCCTTGCCGTATTCGGAAAGTTCGCCGTATTTTGCAAGCATAATATTGCATACTACCGCAAGCACGACGATTGTCATTTGCGTTATGAACGAAGAAACGCCCAGTTTCAACGCACCGCTCAGCGCTTTAAAATCGGGTATAAAGCTTTTAAGCGTAAGCCTGAAAGTCTTGCACTTGAAAATGAGATAGAAAACGCATATAGCAAACGAAAGAGTCTGACCTATTACGGTAGCCCACGCCGCGCCCGCCATTCCCCACTTGAACGCAAAAATGAACAGCGCGTCGAGCGCAATGTTGACAAGCGCGCCCGCGAGCATTGAAGCCATAGCCCAGCCCGGACTTCCGTCGGCGCGGATTACGGAGTTTATCATATTCATCAACATATACGCGGGAAAAAACGCAACCACTATATCGAAGTACCGCACAGCGTAGCCCATGCTGTTTTCGGACGCGCCGAAAAGCGTAAGCATAGGAATTTTTACGGGATAGAACACCGCGATCAGCACAAGGCTTGCGATAAGCGTAACGGAAATTCCGCTCCCCACCGTCTTATGTATTTTATCGGTGCTGTCCGCGCCCTGACTGATATTCAGATAAGACGCGCAGCCGTCGCCAAGACACCAGGCAAAAGCCTGCGAAACTATGAACACTGGAAAAACAACGCCCGTTGCGGCGTTGCCGAGAGTGCCCAGCTCGCTGTTGCCTATAAAAATCTGGTCGACTATATTATAAAGTGCGCTTATCAACAGCGATAAGACGCACGGAATTGAAAATTTAAGCATTAAAACGGGGATATTTTTCTCCCCGAGATAAGCGTTGTTTTCTGCCTGACTCATAATACTCCTCTTTTCGAACTTCGGGCGCGGGCAGACCCTTCTTCAAAACCCCTCGGCGTTCTTTCGACCGCTGAGGGGTTTTTTCTTACGTATTTATTTTTCTGATTTTCCTACTGCCCATTGCGTTTTTTATTCCCACTCTATGGTTGCGGGAGGTTTGCTTGTTATATCGTATACTATCCTGTTGGCGTGCTTTACTTCGTTAACTATGCGCGTCGAAATAGTTTCCAGCACTCCGTAAGGTATGCGCGCCCAGTCCGCAGTCATCGCGTCGAGCGACGTCACCGCGCGGATTGCGATTACGTTTTCATACGTCCTGAAATCGCCCTGCACTCCCACCGTCTTACTGTCGGTAATTACGGTGAAGTACTGCCATATCTCGGTATCGAGCCCCGCTTTTGCGATTTCGTCCCTGAGGATATAATCGCTGTCGCGCAGGGTTTCAAGCTTTTCTTCGGTAACCTCGCCCATAATCCTTATCGCAAGTCCGGGTCCCGGGAAGGGCTGGCGCATTACGACGTTTTTAGGCAGACCCAGTTCGAAGCCGACTTTTCTTACTTCGTCTTTGAACAGGTCGCGCAAGGGCTCTATTATTTCCTTGAAATCGACGACGTCGGGAAGCCCGCCCACGTTGTGGTGGCTCTTTATGACGGCGCTTTTGCCCTTTCCGCTCTCAATCACGTCGGGATAAATAGTTCCCTGTACAAGGAAATCCACTTTGCCTATCTTTTTGGATTCAGCTTCGAACGCGCGGATAAATTCCTCGCCTATGATTTTACGCTTTTTTTCGGGGTCGGTTACGCCCTTTAACTTGCTTAAAAACACCTTGCCCGCGTCGGCTTTTATAAGGTTCATTTTAAGCCCGTCTTTGAACACCGACATAACCTCGTCGGCTTCGTACTTTCTCAAAAGTCCGTGGTCGACGAAAACGCAGGTAAGGTTATCGCCTACGGCTTTATGTATAAGCGTCGCCGCGACTGCCGAATCCACTCCGCCCGACATTGCGCACAAAACTTTTTTATTGCCTATTTTTTCTTTGATTTCTTCGATTTTATTTGCGACGAAATTGGACATAGTCCAGTCGCCCTTCGCCCCGCACACTTCGTAAAGGAAGTTGTGAAGTATTTTCGTACCCAGCTCGGTGTGGTTTACTTCGGGGTGGAACTGCACGCCGTAAATTTTTCTCGTTTCGTCGCCGAACGCCGCATAAGGGCAGTTATCGCTGGAAGCAATTGTTTTAAAGCCTTCGGGAAGCTTTGTTATTCTGTCCGTGTGGCTCATCCAGCAGACGGCGCGTCTGGGCATATCCTTGGTGATTTTGGAATATACGTAATCCACTTCCGCTTTGCCGTATTCCGAAGCCGAAGCGCGTTCGACAGTTCCGCCCATAAAATGCGCGGTAAGCTGACAGCCGTAGCAGATGCCGAATACGGGTATGCCGAGCGTGAATATTTCGGGGTCGACCTTGGGGCTTCCCTCTTCGTATACGCTGTTCGGACCGCCCGTAAATATTATGCCTATCGGCGAGTATTCCTTGATTTTTTCAATGGTCATATCGCAGGGAAGAAGGTCGCAGTATACGCCCTGTTCCCTGACTCTTCTTGCAATAAGCTGGTTGTACTGTCCGCCGAAGTCCAAAACTAAAACTTTCTGATGTGTCATATTACTCCTTAAAAGTCAAACTCAGTTCTTAGGCGAATAGTTGGGAGCTTCTTTCGTAATCGAAATATCGTGAGGGTGCGATTCGGCAAGCGACGCGGCCGTCATTTTAACGAACTTTGCGTCCTTTCTCAGCGTTTCGATATTACCGCAACCCGTATATCCCATACCTGCGCGGAGTCCGCCCATAAGCTGGAAAATTATATCGGCAATCGCTCCGCGGTAGGGAACCCTGCCTTCGACGCCTTCGGGTACAAACTTTTTGGCGTCGCTCTGGAAATATCTGTCCTTACTGCCCTTTGCCATAGCGGGAAGCGAACCCATACCGCGGTATGACTTGAAGCTTCTGCCCTGGTATATTTCGAGTTCGCCGGGCGACTCGGTCGTGCCCGCGAATAGCGAACCTATCATTACCGCGCTTGCGCCCGCGCCGATAGCTTTTACTATATCGCCGGAATACTTGACTCCGCCGTCGGCGATTATGCGCTTGCCCAGCTTATCTGCCTGTTCGGCGCAATCCATAACGGCAGTCAGCTGGGGCATACCTATGCCCGCGACGATACGCGTCGTGCAAATCGAGCCGGGTCCTATACCGACTTTTACTACGTCCGCGCCCGCTTCCATTAAGTCGCGCGTCGCTTCCGCCGTAACCACGTTGCCCGCGACGAGGGGCAGATTGGGATAAGCTTTTTTAACTTTCGCGACGGCATTGACAATGCCCTTCGAATGTCCGTGCGCGGAGTCGAGCACGAGCATATCTACCTTGGAATTGACAAGCTCGGCAACTCTTTCGAGCACGTCGGGCGAACCGCCGATTGCAGCCGCAACCAAAAGCCTGCCTTTGGCATCTCTCGCGCTGTTGGGGTACTGTATGGATTTTTCGATATCCTTTATGGTTATGAGACCTTTGAGGTATCCGTTTTTATCTACTATGGGGAGTTTTTCTATCCTGTGTTTGCCGAGGATTTTCTGCGCTTCCTCCAACGAAGTGCCCACGGGCGCGGTGACGAGGTTGTCCTTCGTCATTACGTTGGATATGGGCTGTTCGAAATTGGTTTCGAAACGCAAGTCGCGGTTAGTGAGTATGCCGACAAGTTTATCGTTTTCGGTAATCGGCACACCGCTTATTTTATATTTTGCCATAAGCTCGCACGCGGCCGAAACGGGCTGGTCGGGAGTAAGGTGGAACGGGTCGGTAATTACGCCGTGTTCGCTCCTTTTAACCTTGTCTACCTGCAAAGCCTGCTCTTCTATCGTCATATTCTTGTGAATTACGCCTATACCGCCTTCCCTCGCCATGGCTATGGCAAGCCTGCTCTCCGTTACGGTGTCCATGGCCGCGCTGAGAAGAGGGATATTGAGGTCAATACCCTTGCAGAGCGTCGTATGCAAATCCACGGTTGCGGGCAGAACGTCGGACGCAGACGGAACAAGCAGTACGTCGTCGAACGTTAAAGCTTCTTTGACAATTTTACTCATAAACTTAACTACTCCTTAAAAATTTATCTATGCGTTATATTTTTTTCAGTAATTCGGATAAGGCTGACGTTTCGTCCGTTTGTTCGAGCTTTTCCAAAGCCGCCAGCACCGCCTGCGCGGATGTCTTGTCCCGCGCGGAACAAATTTCTATCACGAGTTTAGGGAAAGCTTTCTCTCCGCCGTAAAGCGCCGTCTGCACGGCTTTATCTGTATTCCCCAAGCGGTATTGCGAAGCGGAAACGTGCCCGCAAATATATGCCTTGTAACCGAAGCCGAGCCCGTTATCCGCAGATGACGCGTCCAATGTTTTACAGACTTCTTCGAACTTTTCGTGCGACAGAAGCTTTTCGCCCCTGTCGGAAATAAGGTTGTCCCTGCCGGATAAAATAGCGTCGTCCGCACTGCGGGCAAGGTCGTAAACGTTTTTTGTGTATTTATAACGTAAATCCGCGCAGGTAACTGCCAGGGCGTAATTCCCCGTTTTTTCACACGACGACGCCATAGTCTGCGGTGAGCAGACAAGCCAGAGCGAGAACACCGCCCCCGAGGCGATAACGAGTGTGCATATAGTTATCAACGCGGTTTTTATAATCAGTTTGTTCATTTGCATTTTCGTTAAATGTATATTATAGGTATTTTATCACAGTAAAAATAAAAATGCAACTGTACGTTAGAAAAAAAACTTACAAAACGTGCGGTTAGGCTGTAATTTGTAAAAATTTATTCTTAATGCGGGGCTTTGAAAATATATTGTATTATGAAGAAAATATTATGTGCCTTGCTCGTTATATTCACAATACCCGCTTTTTTGAGCGGATGCGCTAAAAATACGGATTATGCCTCCTATATTTCCGAAAAGAGAACGGATATTTATATGTATTCCGACGACAGCGTCAGTATAAAGATTTACGTTTCAGAAAAGGAGAACCCGTACAATTCGGACGGCATAAAGGGCGCAATGACGTCATTGACGGAAATTTTCGTCGCCCTGCCCGAAAACCGCGAAGAAGTAAACGTTTCGGTAGGCAACGCAAACGGCGAAATGAATTACCGCGCCGTTGAAAATATATACTACCTAAGCCTTTCAAACGGCGGTGTAAGCGGGGACAGCGCGGCGGTAACTTTGACTTACGGCGAAGAAAGCAACAGCTACACTCTTTTGAACGTGCGCGACGACAGCGTTATGGACTGCGAAAGCGCGGTTAAATGCGTGACCGAACACAACCCCGACCTCTTTGCTTCGCTTACCGAAAACAAAATTTTCAAGGGCGAAATATATGTACGGCTTTTATACGACGAGGGCTGTTACTACTACGTCGGCGTGTGCGACAGAGAGAAAAACATAAACGCGTACCTCGTCGACGGCGTACGCGGTAAAATAATCGCAAACAAAAAACTCAACGGCTGAAATGTAAACGGATGCGCGTAAAAGTACGCGCATCCGTTTCCGTCAGTTGAAAAATTCTACTATTATACTGTTCTGGACGAAGAGAAATTCGTCCTTTATTTTTATGCTGTCCGAACCGCGGTCCAGACTGTCTTTAAGCTTGTTTATCTGCACAGAGTATTTCTCGGTAAATTCGCAACCGAAAAGTTTTTTAAACTCGTTTAAGTCAATGCCGTCCGACGTGCGCAGGCGGAGCATTATATACTCTTCCTCCTGCCCTTCGCGGTCGATTTCCTCGCTGTCGATTACCGCGAAACAATCGGACAAAATGCATTTGAAATATTCGTCCAAATCGAACGTGTTAGTGAAGCGGACGTTATTTATACAGGAAGAAGCCGAAACGCCGAAGCCTATATATTCGCCCCTGCGCCAGTAGTTGAGGTTGTGCCTGCTCTTTTTTCCGTCCTTGCAGAAGTTGGAAACTTCGTACCTTTCGAAGCCGAGCGAAGCGAGCTTTTCGACTCCCGCACCGTACATTTGAGCGACCTCGTCGCCGTCGGGGAGTTCGCCGTTTAAATAATCGGTGTAAACGGGCGTCCCGTCCTCGGGCGTAAGCGCGTACATGGATATATGCAGCGCGCCGTTATCGGAAGCGGTTTGAATGGTCTTTTCTATATCGCCGACCGTCTGGTTTTTAAGTCCTATCATTACGTCGGCGCTGAAATTTTCGCCCTTCAAAAGCTTTGCGCACCCGATAAAATCCTTTAAATCGTGCACCCTGCCCAAATCCGAAAGCTGACTGTCGACCGCCGTCTGCAACCCCACCGAAAAGCGGTTTATACCGCACTTTTTGTAAGCGCGTATCTTGCTTTCGCTGACCGTGCCGGGGTTCATTTCTATCGTTATTTCCGCATCGGGGGCAAGATTGAAGTTTTTCTTAGCCGACGCGATTAGCATTGCAATGTACTTTTCGTCAATGACGGAGGGCGTGCCCCCGCCTATGTACAGCGTGTCGAACTTATAGCTTTTAAGCTCTTTGCTACGCTTAGCCATTTCGCGGTACACGCACGCCATATATCCCTCTGCGTAACACAGTTTGTCGGGATACGAAGTAAAATCGCAGTATGAGCACTTGCTTTTGCAAAAAGGTATATGTACGTAAATTCCCGCCACGCTATAACTCCCAGATAAAATTTTTTATGTCGGCTTTGTACTCTTCGCAAAAGCCTACTCCCTCTGCGACAAGCATACCCTTTTGTACGTCCCTTCCGCCGAACGCGAAACCGTTTGTCAGACTTCCGTCCTTGAACACCACGCGGTGACAGGGTATAATCCCCGGCTGAGGATTGTTATGAAGCGCCCAGCCGACCTGCCGTGAAGCGCGGGGCGACCCCGCAAGTTTTGCAACCGCGCCGTAGGTGGTAACCTTTCCGCGGGGAATTTGTTTTACTATTTCGTAAACACGGTCAAAAAAATCGGACATTTCCCGCGGTTAATCCTTGTTTGTTTTTAAAATCTGCATAAACACTTCCGACGGGACCTCGACGGAACCTATCGAGCGCATACGCTTTTTACCCTCTTTCTGCTTTTCGAGGAGTTTTTTCTTTCTGGTAATGTCGCCCCCGTAACATTTGGCAAGCACGTCTTTGCGCACCGCCTTTACGGTTTCGCGCGCGATAATTTTACCGCCTATCGCCGCCTGTACGGGCACTTCGAACAGCTGGCGGGGAATTGCTTCTTTAAGGTTTTCGCACAGCAGACGTCCGCGGTTATACGCCGAATCCTCGTGCACTATCATAGAAAGCGCGTCGCAGACTTCTCCGTTGAGAAGTATATCAAGCTTGACGAGCTTGCTCTTTTCATAGCCTTTCAGCTCGTAGTCGAAACTTGCGTAACCGCGCGTACGCGATTTTATGCCGTCGAAAAAGTCGAAAATGATTTCGTTGAGCGGTAAATCGTATTCAAGCTGTACCCTGCTCTTGTCAAGGTAGGTCATTTGCAGGAACGTGCCCCGCTTTTCACGGCACAAATCCATTATCTGACCGAGGTAGTCGGGCGGAGAATATATGTCGGCTTTGACTATGGGCTCTTCCATATGCTCTATTTCAGACTGCGGAGGAAGATGCGAAGGGTTGTCCACGTACAAAATTTCGCCGTCCGTTTTTACGACCTTGTAACTTACGGAAGGGGCTGTCGTTATTATTTCCAGCCCGAACTCGCGTTCAATGCGCTCCTGTATGATTTCCATATGCAGAAGCCCCAAAAAACCGCACCTGAACCCGAAACCCAGCGCAACGGAATTGTCGGGTTCGAAAATAAGCGAAGCGTCGTTGAGCTGTAATTTCATAATCGCTTCTTTCAAATCGTTGAAACGGCTTCCGTCAAGCGGGTAAATTCCGCAGAAAACCACGCTCTGCACTTTTTTATAGCCGGGCAACGGTTCGTCTGCGGGTTGGTCGGCGTTTATGACCGTGTCGCCCACGGCAACGTCGAGTATGGATTTTATGGAAGCCGCAATATAGCCGACCTCCCCCGCGTACAGTCCGTCCTTAGGCACAAGCCCGGGACTGAAAACTCCCGCTTCGACTACGTCGTAAACCTTTTCCGAACGGAACGTTTTGATTTTGTCGCCGACGCAAACTTTACCGTCTTTGACGCGCACGAAAAGAATTACGCCCTTATAATTATCGTAATAGCTGTCAAAAATAAGCGCTTTAAGCGGAGCGTCGGGGTCGCCGTCGGGCGCAGGGAAATTATGCACTACGGCTTCGAGCACGTCCTGTATGCCTATTCCTTCCTTTGCCGAAACAAGGGGCGCCTGTGAAGCGTCAAGACCTATTACGTCCTCTATTTCCTGTTTAGCTTCGTCGGGGCGCGCGGAAGGCAAATCTATTTTATTGATAACGGGAATTATTTCGAGATTGTTTTCAAGCGCGAGATAGACGTTTGCAAGCGTCTGCGCCTCTACTCCCTGCGACGCGTCGACAATGAGAATAGCGCCTTCGCACGCGGCGAGCGAACGCGAAACTTCGTAAGTAAAGTCGACGTGACCGGGAGTATCGATTAAGTTTAAAACGTACTCCTGTCCGTCCTTTGCGGTATAAAACATTCTTACGGGCGTAAGCTTGATTGTTATACCGCGCTCGCGCTCTATGTCCATAGAATCGAGAAGCTGGTTTTCCATATCGCGGGAAGAAACTTGCCCCGTCTGTTCCATAAGCCTGTCCGCAAGCGTGCTCTTGCCGTGGTCTATGTGGGCTATTATGCAAAAATTGCGTATGTTCCGGTTAGGTTTGCTCATATAAACCATTATATAAAAAAAATGCAGTCTTTGCAAGAAAAACAGAGGTCAATTTTCCGCCGTTTCATCGCAAATAAAACATTCCGCGCTTAATCTTAACCCGAGCTTAAAACCGTATTCGAAATACATACGCGCCGTTTCCGCAGATAAATCGAACGTCGCGTCGTCGAACTTTTCAAAATTTTCAAGCTGTTCCTGCGACAGCGTTTCGGCAACCCGATTGTATTCATAATCGGCTTTTTCAAGCATATTTCTATATTCTTTTGTCACTTTTAAATCTTCATAAGTAACGTTGTAGATTTTTTTAAGCGCATTGTCAGACATAATTGTTCCTCACTAACATTTATTATATTATATTAGGAATTTTCCCTAATGTCAACAATTTATTAGTAATTTTTCCTATAATTTAATTATGAGGTTACAATTATTAAGACTAAAAGAATTACGTAAAAAAAGAAATTTAAGCCAAAAAGATTTGGCTGTTATTTTAAATACAAGCAACAGCAGTATTTGCGACTGGGAATGCGGGCGTTCCCAACCCGATATAGAAACTCTGATTGAGCTTGCAAAATATTTTGAAGTTACTATTGATTATTTAGTTGGACTTGAAGATTAAAAGCCTTCCCCCTTGGAAGGGGGAAGGCGTCAACATAGTTGACGGATGAGGGATGTTATTTTTATACTAACCTCATCAGTCTGCTTCGCAGACAGCTTCCCCTTAAATAAGGGGAAGCCTTGTTTTTTTTATTCTGTTGCCAAAACGTCGAAAAGTCCGTCGTTGGCAAGGATTGCGCCCGCCCCGATTACGGACGCGAGCTGAGGTTCTTCGGGAAGGTTTACGGGGATTTTCAGCTTTTCCTCGATATACTCGGCAAGCCCGTCCATTTTGATTAGTCCGCCCGAAAGATAAACGCCCCCGCGCATTATTCCCGACGATACTTCCGCAGAAAGCTTTGACATTATCACCGCGACGTATTCGATTATCTTATCGACATATGTGCAGATAATATCGTAAAGCTGGGAAGAGTTTACGGCAATCGAAGCGGGCGTACCGCTCGTTACCTCTCTTCCGTCCACCACCGTCATTTTATTGTCGTCGTGAAGCAGACTGCCCACCTTGTTTTTAAGACGCTCGGCGGTAAGCGCACCTATTTTGAGATTGTTGTTTTCGGCGAAAAAATCGATTATATGCACGTCGATATTGCCCCCGCCGAGATTGACGTTAACCCCCGATATAAGTCCGTCCTGCGACAGAACGGCTATGTTGGTAAGCCCGTAACCTATATCCAGACAGAACATAGGCGTGCTTTCGCTTATAGTAATATTATGACCGAGAAGCGAGGCAAATGGCGTAATCGTGAAATACACCGAACCGATACCGCACTCTTCGGCAAGTCTTTTGTACTTTGCTTTTACCGCGGGCTCGCAACCGCAGGGCAGTATAAAAATCACCTCTGCCCGCTTTGCCTTTCTGCGGGTTACTTCTACTTTTTCGAGAAAGTATTCCAAAAGGCAGACGGCAAGGTTTTCGTGAACGATATCGCCCTCGAACACGGGATTGATTATATGCGTGTTTACCGCAGACCTGCCCGAAAGCGCGCGGGCTTTATCGCCGTAGGCTTTGACGTTAAGTATCTTTTCCCCGCCCTCAAAGGTCTGCTCTACGGCTATGCAGGTGGCTTCCATAAGCACCACTCCGCACCCCGCCATATATATTTTTGTCACGCTCGACCCGAAGTCGATTGCAAGTCTTGTCATTTTAAGTAACCTCTTCAAGCATTTTTTTGACCAGAGCGACGGGAAGTCCGACAACGTTTGTGTAACTGCCGAAATATTCCTTTACAAGTCCTCCGTCCTGTATTCCGTAACTGCCCGCTTTATCGAGGGGTGAACCGCTGTCGACGTAAATTTTTATAAATTCGTCGGAAAGGGTATTGAATTTAACTTCCGTTTTATCGTATTCGATAAGTTTTTTATGCTTATTCCTGACGCAGACGGCCGTTATGACGTAATGCGTTTTGCCCGAAAGACGTTTTAACGTCCTGAACGCGTCTTCCCTGTCCGAGGGTTTGCCCAAAACTTCGCCCTCGAACACTACGATTGTGTCGCACCCTATTACCGTTTTGTCGCGGTTTTTGGCAAACACTTCGTCGCACTTGCTTTCGGCAAGCGAACAGACCATCTGCTCGGGGAACAGCGAAATATTTACTTTTTCTTCCGCCGTTGCGGGCACTGTTTCAAAACTCGGTATAACGAGGGTCAACAGTTCTTTCCTGCGCGGTGAAGCGCTTGCAAGTATGTATTCCATAAGTATAACAAACTCGCGCAAATCCGCTCTTTCGGAATTTGCGCGAAAAAACTTTTTAAAGTATTTCCAAATTTTTGTGGAAGCATTTTTTGAATTCCGCGCTCGAAGCCATTGCATCGCGGATTTCGAGCGACGCGTCGCCGTCCACTTCCGTTTTCATTATTACCGAATCGCCTAAAATGTCGCAGTTTATGGATTTGACCGTGCCTGACATTGTTCTGTCAAGGCTTTCGGCAATCCTCAGCATTACGCCCAGACGTTTGACGATTTCTATATCTTCCTCGTGAAGAATATCGCGGTACCTCGCCCAGTCGTAAGCGTTGATGTCTTCCTTTTTATGACAGCACGCGGTGAAAGCGGCGAGAACGATGTCCCTGTGCGATACGCCGTAAAGCGACGAGTTGAGTATCATATAACAGCTGTGGCGCTGGTGATTGTAGAATTTGATACGCTCTCCGCAGTCGTGCAGCGTCGCGGCGACTTTAAGCACCCTTAAATACTGGCGGGGGAATTTGTGCAGAACCCTTAACTGTTTGAACAGCTGTATGCTTAAATTGACGACGTGCTCCACGTGCTTTTCGTCGCAGGCGTAGTATTTTACGAGCGTCGTAAGCGAATAATTGAGAACGTCGGAGATGGGCTTTTCTTCGGTAATGGGAAGCGCCTGATTGAACATTATGCCTTCCCTGAGCCCCGCGCCCGACATTAAGAATTTGTCGAAGTTGAAGAAAGTTACAAACGATTTGATTATCGCAAGCGCCGCGGGAAGTATGTCCGCGCGTTCGGCTGAAAGCCCCTTTATCTTCTTCTTTTTGTCGAGGTTCAAGACCTTTATCATATCGTAAACGGGCAAAAAGTCCTCTACGGGCATTGCGTAGTTGTGCACCTGGTCGAGAGGGTACTTATGCACCATTTTGCTTATTTTGAATAAATTTCTGAACGAACCGCCTACGCCTATCATCTGAACGTCGGGGTCGACGTCGTTTATCCATTCGACCTGCCTTAACTGTTCTGTGAAGAACTCTTCTATTTTGCGGGCTATTTCCTCGGGCTTCAAGCCGTCTTCGGAAAAAAGCCCCGTAAGCGTTACCGCGCCGAAAGGAAGGGTTACGTGATTTAAAATATTCCTTCTGTTGTAATAGACGATTTTTGTAGCCCCGCCCCCGATTTCGAGAACGATGCCCTTAGGCACGTCCATTGTGTTGATAACCCCGCGGTAGACGTAAAGCGCTTCTTCGTCGGCGGTGAGCACGCGTATCTTTATACCGCAACTCGCCTGTATTTCGTCAAGGAAACTGCGCTGGTTTTTAGCCCTTCTTACCGCCGCGGTCGCGACCGCTATTATGCGAGTTACTCCGCTTGCGTCGCAAAGCCTGCGGAACATTTTAAGCGTCTTAATCGTTTCGGCGACGCGCTGGGGTTTCAAAAAGCCGTCGCGTTCCATATCCTGCCCTAAGCGGACGCTCTCTTTCAGCTCGTCTGCTACCATGAAGTAACCGTCCGCGAACAGATTTACGATAACAAGTCTTGCCGAATTCGAGCCTAAATCTATAATGCCAATCTTTTCCAAAATATACTCCCTGAAACCCGCCTTTAAACGTCTTTATTACCTTGCACAATGCGGTTGTTCATATGTAGTCATTGTAACATATTTATTATATTTTGTATAGATTTTTTAAAAAATTTTGTGCACTTTGCATAACAATTTTTTGCGTTAACTTCGAATATTCTGTTAAGTTGGCTTATTTAACCAAGTGCGGAGCGATACTTTTCAAAGGTATTTTAACAAAATCGCGGTTCTGCCAGTCGGGATGGGGTATAGTAAGCCGTTCGTCGCACACTTTTTTATCGCCGAAAAACACGATGTCTATATCAAGCGTTCGGTCGCCCCAGCGTTCCTTCCTCTCCCTTTCGCAGGCGCTTTCTATTTTGTGTATTACGTCAAGAAGGTTATGGGGCGTCAGCAGTACGGACACTGCGGCGGCGCAGTTTAAAAATCCGTTTTGCGCGACGCCGCCGTACGGCGCGGTTTCTATACAGTCGGAAACTTTAAGCACGGTTATGCCCCGCTCTTTTGAAAGAAGTTTCAAAGCTTTATCTATATAACCCTGCCTGTCGCCCATACTCGAACCGAGTGAAAGATACGCCGTTTCGCGTTCGACGGAAAACGTAACCCCCACTTTTTCGAACCTGCACTTCATCGGGGCTTCGGGCTTCCAGACGGTGAGCGTTATTTTTTTTACGGCAGGGAACGTTTCCATTACCGAAAACGCGCACTCGTACGCAAGTTTTTCAATCAGATTGAAAACATTATTCTGCGCTATGCCTGTTATAAGCTTGCACACCGACGAATAGTTGACCGTTCCGTCCAGACAGTCGCTTTGAGTAGCTGAAAAGAAGTCCGTTTCCACATCGGCGTCGAATATAAAGGGGTGCGGTTCTACCTTTTCGAAGTCGTTGACTCCGTGACGGCAGACTACTTCAAGACCGCGTATTTTAACAGTGTTCATAATATTCCTCCACCGCACGCACGTTTTCCTTTACGTCGTGCACGCGCACGAACAGCGTCTTGTACTTAGCCGCAAGACGCGTGCTTTCAAGAGTTTGGGGAAGCCTGTCCGCGATATTCCCGCCGAACAGCGACTTACGGCTCGTTCCCAAAAGCAGGGGATAGCCGAGCGCCGAAAGGCGGTCGTAGCCGTTTAAAAGTTCGAGGTTCTGCTCCCTGTTCTTTGCGAAACCTATTCCGCCGTCGAGGCAGATTTTATCCTTTTCTATGCCCGCGCCAAGCGCCAGCGATACGCTGTCTTTGAGAAAGGACATCACAGGGTTCCATATATCGCCTTCGAGCGGTTTTTTTGCGTTGTGCATAATGCAGACCGAAGCTTTGTGCTTTGCTATGATTTCAGCCATATCTTCATCGTGCGTCAGACCCCACACGTCGTTAATCATATCCGCGCCGAGTTCGAGGGCGGCTTTCGCGCTCTTTGAAAAATAGGTATCCGCCGACACGGGGATACCGAAATTTTCTTTAATCAGCCTTAAAGGCCTTTCGAAACGGGAAATTTCCTCGTCCGCGGAAACTTCGACATAGCCGGGACGGGTAGACTGGGCGCCGATGTCGATAACCGACGCGCCCTCTTTAATTGCACGCTCGCAGGTTTTAAGCACGGTGTATTCCGTATTCCTGCTCCCCTCGTAAAAACTGTCGGGCGTCAGGTTTACTATCGCCATGACATAAGTGTAATTTTCGAACTTTTTATTTCCTATTATCATAATATCCTATTTAACCAAGGCGAAAACTTCGCGCTTTTTCTCTCCGTGGAAAATGTCTTTAAATCCTTCGCGCGTCAAGTCCCCGCCGAGGGCTTCGAGCAAATCCCGTACTGTCTTTACTGCCTTTTCTCTATCCATTCCTTTGCCTCCTTTAAAAGGGTGAAAGAACCGCACACAACGACCGTATCCGTCGCCGCCATTTCCATAGCGGACGAAACGCTGTCAGCTGTCTTTACGTTACCGAAATATTTACCGCACGCCGCGCCTGTTTCTTCGGCAGTCCTCGCACGCGGGCTGTTGCACCCGACCGCCGTTATATTATCCGCACAGCCCGCGAGCACGGACAGGATACCTTCTATATCTTTATCCGCAAGACAGCCGAAAATAAGCGTTACGTCCTTGCGCGGTATGCCGCCGAGGTAAGCGGCAAGAGGTTCGAACGCCGACGGGTTGTGCGCCCCGTCGAGTATATAATTTTTCCCTGATGCGCTGAACTTTTCTATACGCCCGCGGGGTTTTGCGCTTTTAATTCCTTCGTATATCGACGTTTCGGGCAGACCGAGGATTTTCGCCCCCTCGATTGCCGTAACCGCATTGTACGCCTGTAAGCTTCCCTCGACGGAAAGTTCGTACTCCTTACCGCCGTAAACGAACGATTTTTCGCCCGTCATAACCAATCCGTCCGCAAATATTCCGCCCGTCTTTCTCAGATATCTTTCAGCCGATTCATAAGGCTGGTACGCGTTTATCACGGCGGGACAGTTTTTTATTATGCCCGCTTTCCGGACGCAGATTTTTTCTGCGGTATCGCCGAGGTAAGCGGTGTGTTCCAACGACACGGAGGTTATAACCGCCAGCTCTTTGGCGTTCACCGCGTTGGTCGCGTCGCCAAGGCCGCCCATTCCGCACTCGATAACCGCGTATTCGCACCCCTCTTCTTTAAAGGCGAGCAGTATTCCCGCCGTCTGTATTTCGAAATCGGTAGCGCCCAGCCCTTCGGCGCATTTCAGCGCCCTGCCGAAATAGCTTTCCGCTTTTTCGGGGGAAAGGCTTTTTCCGTCTATCCTAAACTGGTCGTAAAAGCCGTAAACCTGCGGCGATGTGAAAGTGCCCGTCTTTTTGCCCGCGGAAATGAGTATGCTCGTAAAAAATTCGGCGGTGGAACCCTTGCCGTTCGTGCCCGCTATGTGGATTATTTTCAGGGCGTCGTCGGGGCTTGACAGCCTGTCGAGCAAGGCGCGCGTTACCGCCGTTCCCTGATTTATTACAGTGTAATCCTTATGTTTCAAACCTGCCTCCGGTAAGCTGTAACATTATATCACAGCGGGGCGCGTTTAAGCAAGAATATTGAAAATAAATTTGTACAAACTTATCTTATGGCACTGATATTTATACGTACGGCGATTATATTTTTAACGCTTCTTATTATTATGCGTCTTATGGGGAAAAGCCAGGTCGGAGAAATGCAGCCTTTCGAGTTTGTAATTTCCCTGCTTATTGCCGAGCTCGCCTGTATACCCATGGCGGACACTTCCATTCCGTTACTGTACGGAATTATAGCCATTGTCGCGATTTTCATACTGCACCAGATTGTCTGGCTGCTCGACCTGTGGTTCAAACCCATGAAGAGCATTGTTTGCGGTAAACCTTCCATAGTCATCAACAAGGACGGCATAGACGAACAACAGCTTCGCCAGAACAATCTCGACGTGAGCGACCTTATTGAGAGCATGCGCGTTGCGGGATATTTCAGTCTGGACGACGTTTATTACGGTCTGTATGAAGCAAACGGAAGCTTTTCCGCGCTTGAAAATCCCGATAAGTCCACTTCTTCGCTGTCGGTGACGATTATAGACGGCGGAAAAACGGACAAAAAAAATCTTGACATATGCGGGATAAGTCAAGAAAATTTAAACGCGTTTTTAAAAAATCAGAACGCAAAGCCAAAACAGGTGCTGGTGATGACCGTCAACGGCGAAGGCAGGGTATACTTTCAAAAACGCGGGGAAAAATATAAAATTCTTAATATAGAGGTGAACGGCAAATGGTAAAATCGATTATCTACACCGCCGTTGCGCTTACCGCCTGCATAGTGCTGTTTATCAGCGTAGACATTTACCTCGCAAGACAGTTCGACGAATTTCACGGCGCGCTCGAAACGCTGTATTCCAAAGTGGAAAACAACGAAGCCATCCGCGAGGACGGCTACGCAGTTAAAGAAATGTGGGCGGAAAAGAAAAGCAAACTGCACGTGTTCATACCGCACAACGACATTTCGTACGTCGACTACTGGCTGAACGAAACGTGCGGGCTGATTTACAACAAGCAGTACGAGCTTGCCCTCGGCAAAATAGAGGTTTTACTGGAAATTTCCAAAAACCTGCCGGGCGGATACTCGATGAAGCTGGAAAATATATTTTAAGTTATTCGTACTCGTCGTAACTGCGCCTGTCGTGCGGCGGACGGGGCGGACAGTTTCCGCGGGGAGGCGGACACGGCGGGGGACAGTCGTGAGGCGGACAGCCCGGCGGAGGATTTTTGTCCTTACCGCCCAGTTTGACGAGAATAGTGTCCTCACCCACTTTTACTATGCTTGCGACGGGTATAAACATATCCCCGCGC
The DNA here is from genome assembly GCA_947570625.1 of uncultured Clostridia bacterium. Classification (GTDB taxonomy): domain Bacteria; phylum Bacillota; class Clostridia; order Christensenellales; family Borkfalkiaceae; genus Coproplasma. Next base: position 133,287 of record CANOUP010000001.1, read on the forward strand.
GTAAGACGGAAACCCCTTCCGCCGGTTACGGTTATGCCTATTACGTTGTTTTCGGGAAACGTTACGGTAATATCGCAGACCTTGCCGAGATTTTTGCCGTCGCCCAAATTTACGACTTCTTTTTGTTTAAGCTGAGAAAATGAAAATTCCATAGTACCTTGTAATAATATATGCGGAAGCCGATATAAAATTGACTTCCGCATAACGATTTTAAAAATCCGATTACAGTACCGCTAAAATTTGCGCGAACGTTTCCGCAGGGGGATCTACGGGAACTTGCACTTGCTTGACTATAACTATCTTGAAGATTTTCAGAAGCGGGTTATGCTCGAATATCACGTCGAGTCTGAAAAAACTGCCTTCTAAACTCTTTAAGAAGTTTTCGGAAGTCGTTCCGCCGATTGCCGCGATTATCTGGAATACGATAAGGGCAAGCACTGCAAGCACGCACACAAAGAACACCATGCCGAGAGATTTGTTTATAATCTTCATAACCACGTTGTTGCTTTCAACTACGTTTTTGACGATAAGTACGATTATAAGTCTTACAACAAGCACCAATATGAAAAGCACTACATAGTAAGCTATAAGCTCGATATGAATTGTTATAAGGAACGAACCGAACGCGCCGGCGCCCTCCATAACCACAATCAGTTTATCAAGCAATGCCTGCACGAAGGACAGGTTGTAAATGACGCCGCCCAGCGTGTAGCAGACTATTACGGCGATGAACACGCCGAATATTCCCTGTGTGAAAAATTTCAGTCCCTTGCCGAAACCGAACAATATTCCGAGTAAGCAAAAAAATGCGATAAGCGCGATAACTATCCAATCCGCTAAAATCATTTGCTTTCCTCCTTGTCGAAATTTATTTTATTATACCACAAATTCGATTTTTAGCAACCGTTTTGAGTACAATTGTTTATTTACTTAGACTTAGGTTTTTATACACTTGTTTTAAAAATTGTTGTAAGCAGAAACGGCGGCGAGCAATGCATCCGCTCTCCGCCCCCGTTTATTGCACAATTACGCCGAAATCAGCCGAGTTTTTCAAGCTCTGCCATCAGTTCGTGCATATGGTTACGCTCGTTCTCAATCTGAACGGTGAACTGATTGAAGTATTCGATATCGTTGTCGTTGGGAGTCGTATGGTTCAAAAGCGCATAGACAAGCGCCGCCTGCGAACGGGTACGCTTCTGTTCGAGCAAAGCTATCTTCTTCCTGCTGTTGTTGATTCCTTTTTTCAATTTGGATTTCTGTAACATATAATGCTCCTTTTGTCTTTTAAAAAATTTATTCAATAAAGTAAAAATACTCGATTGCCGATTATAACATCTGGATACACGCCATCGTAAGCGCATAGTCCTTTTTGACTTTTTTAAACAACGGCTCTACGTCGTCGCCTATTTCCTGTTTGCCCCTCAAAGCTTCCGTTAAATTGCTTGCCGAATATGCAAGGTTTGTAAGCGACATATTTTTGCAGACGCCTTTCAAAGTATGCGAGGCGCGGAACGCTTCCTCCGCATTCTTCTCCGCTATTGCGTTGCAAAGCTGAACAAAGCTTGTATCGCTTAAAACTTTCAAAAGGAATTTTTTAATTCTTTCGTCGGTTCTCAGACGGCTTATAACGTCGTCGTAATCGCCCTTCATAATTTCATAACATTCTTTAACCGTCATATATTTCTCCTTTCGGGAATCAAGAATTCCTGTCGGTTGTTATATCTTTAAGCGAATCGTCGTAAAACCTGTATGAGTTCTTACCGCTCCTCTTAATCGAATACGCCGCTTTATCAGCCATTTCGAACAGCGTATCGTAATCCTGTATACTCTTGTCGACGCACGCGACGCCCATGCTTATCTTAATGGGGAAGCCCTTGTACTCGCCCGTAAGCGAGGAGAAAATTCTCTTTATCTGGGGCTCCACCGTGCCCTTATAGCCCATAAAGATAATAAATTCGTCGCCGCCCATTCTCGCGGCTATATCCGAGCTTCGCGTGTTCTTCTTTATGGTCGAGGCAACGTATTCGAGTACTTCGTCGCCGAAAAGGTGACCGTGCACGTCGTTTGCCTGTTTGAAGTTATCCAAATCGAAGAATACAAGCGCGTACTGCCTGTTGCGTCCGCCGACAAGCAGTTTTGAAATCTGCTCCTTGGCGGCCTCGTGATTGAGAAGTCCGGTCCTGAAATCGAGGTTCGCCCTCTCTTCCAGAAGCTTCATTTCTTCGGTTTCGTCGTTGATGTCTACTATCTTGCCTATCGCGCCCTCATACTCGGAATGTTCGGTATCAGACCAGATTGCGCTTGCAAGCACCTTGCACACCGTTTTTCTGCCGTTTATGTCGAGTATGAATTTCTCCGTTACCGTAGGATTGTCGGGCGAAGTGTTTTTAAGCGCCGTAGTGAGTTTATCGAAATCCTTAGGCTTGAACACTCTTTTACCGAAATCCTTTTCGCGGGGTTCGGTAATAGTTACGGGCATTCCCAGATAATCCGCGCCCCAATCGGAAAGCGTTATAATCTCGGGCGAAGGCGAATATTCGAATATTATTTCGCGGGTCAAAGCCGAAAGAATTTTGTTTTTAGTCCTCTCGTATTCGAGCAGTCTTATCGTTCTGTTCGAAACGCCAGCCCCGCTCGTTTTAAGCGTCTGCGCGACCGTGTTCTGTATATCCCTGTCGGCGGAATTGCCTGCGGAAACAACGGTAAGCTCTTGTTTGAGCTTGTCGGCAATCTCTTTAAGACATTCCAAAAGCAGAGGGTTGAAAGTACCGCACTCGCCGTTTAAAATCATCTGAACGGCTTTTTCGGGCTCGAATGCGGGTTTGTAAACGCGCTTGCTGGTCAAAGCGTCATAGACGTCAGCGAGAGCGACAACCTGCGCCGCAATGGGAATTTCGTCGCCCTTCAACCCGTCGGGGTAGCCCCTTCCGTCGTACCTTTCGTGGTGCCAACGGCAGATTTCGTATGCGACTTTTATAAGCGGTTCGTTCCCGTGCACGGGAATATTGTCAAGCATTTTCGCGCCCTCGACCGTGTGCGACTTCATTATGTCGAACTCTTCGGGGGTCAGGCGCCCGGGCTTATTTAAAATTTCCGAAGGAATGGAAATTTTACCTACGTCGTGCAATGCCGAAGCGTTGCATATAAGCGTTATCTGCTTGGGCGACAAATCGTAAGCGTCGGTTTTCTTCCTTAACGCGTTCAGTATAAATTCCGTTATAGCGTGTACGTGAAGTACGTGCAGACCGCTTTCGCCGTTACGGAATTCGACTATATGAGAAAGAATTTGTATCATAAGACGGTTGTCTTTTTCTTTCTCGTATATTTCCGCAGACAGCCTTGTGGAAAGCTCTCTCTGCTTTTCCGCAAGTATAACGTTGCTGTCTACGCGGTGGCGTACGGTACGCTCGTCGAACGGTCTGGAAATAAAGTCAACCGCGCCGAGTCCGTAAGCCCTGTCTATGTAAGTAAAAGCCGTTTCCGCCGATATCATTATGACGGGAATATGTTTTATGATACCGTTTTTGTTCATCATGGCAAGGGTTTCGAACCCGTCCATAACAGGCATTACGATATCCAAAAGCATAAGGCAGATTTCCAGCTCGTGCTCGTGAAGATACGCAAGCGCTTCCATACCGTTTTCGGCTTCGACTATGTCGTAGTCGTCGGCAAGCATATCTTCAAGCAGAGCTCTGTTCATCTCCGAATCGTCTACTATTAAGATTTTCTTTTTGGCGCTCACTTGTTTTTTCCTCTGAGTTCGGCAATCATAATCTTCATTTTTTCTACGTCAATGGGTTTAGCCATATGCGCGTTCATGCCCGAACTGATAGCCATTTTAACGTCGTCGTCAAAGGCGTTTGCCGTCATAGCGAGAATTGGTATCGTTTTAGCTTCTTTATGCCCGCTTTCGCGTATTGCGCGCGTGGCTTCGTACCCGTTCATAACAGGCATCTGTACGTCCATAAGAATTATGTCGTAGCGTCCCGGTTTGGAAGCGACGAATTTTTCGAGAGCTTCTTTGCCGTTGTGCGCGATTTCGCACTCTACGCCTTCGTCGGAAAGCAGTTCGGTAAGTATTTCGGCGTTGATTTCGTTATCTTCCGCCGCAAGAACTTTGAGTCCGTCGAGAGAAATTTCGGTATCTTCCGCAACGGCGGCGCTTCCGCGCGTTCCGTGCACGTGCTCGATTGCACGGCGGAAGCTCGACATAAAGAAGGGTTTGGGAAGGAAGAAGTCAATGCCCGCCTCCCTCGCATCTTCCTCTATTTCGTCGAAGTTGTACGACGTGAGCACGAGAATAGGCACGTTCGAGCCGACTTTCGCACGGATACGCTTTGCCGTTTCAAGCCCGTCCATTCCCGGCATCTTCCAGTCGAGCAGGATTATATGGTAAGCCTTATCGTCTTTGAGCGCTTTGTCTACGCTGTCTATCGCCTGTTTACCGCTGAGCGCGTAAGAAATTTCGACGCCCGTGTCTTTCATAAGCTCTCTTATGTTAAGACATATATCCTCTTCGTCGTCCACGACGAGTGCGCGTGTAATGTTGTGACGCTTCCAGAACTCTTCGTCGTCCATCTTTTCCGCCGACGCGAGTTCGAGTTCGACATAGAAAGTACTGCCTTCGCCGAGCTTGCTTTCGACATTGATGGTTCCGCCCATCAAATCGACTATATTCTTAGTGATAGCCATTCCGAGACCGGTACCCTGAATTTCCCTCGTGTCGTTGGTCTGTTCGCGGGTGAACGGGTCGAATATCGTTTTGACGAAATCTTCGCTCATACCCAGTCCGTTGTCTTTTACGATAAAACGGAGATGGTTATGCTGGTGAACGTTCTGTTCCATACACTCTATCATAAGCTCGATATTTCCGCCCTGGGGAGTATATTTTACAGCGTTGGAAAGAAGATTTAAAATTATCTGGTTAAGGCGCACCCTGTCGCCGAGCAGAAGGTCGGGAAGGTTGCCCTTCGTGTGCATATCGAAGTTCTGGTTCTTTGCGCGAGTCTGGGGAAGCACCATCGTGTAAAGCGCTTCGAGGAACTCCGGCAGAGAGAATTCTTCGATATTGAGCGAGGTTTTACCGCTCTCTATCTTGCTCATATCGAGCACGTCGTTTATAAGACCGAGAAGGTGCTGGCCCGAATACATTATCTTTTTGACGTATTCGCGGACAGCGTCGGGTTTATCCGCGTTTCTCGCAAGAAGCGTAGCGAAGCCGATAATCGCGTTCATGGGAGTGCGGATATCGTGCGACATATTCGAAAGGAAGTTGCTCTTTGCGCTGTTTGCGGCCTTTGCGATAGAGAGCATCTGTTGAAGATTGCTGTTCATCTTCTGCTCTGTCGTACGGTCGGAGAACATCATAACGAAGCTGTCTTTGCCGTTGAACTCCGAACGGTAAAGAACGAGCTTATAGCAATATTCTTCGCCCGTGGCAATGTTGCGCATATCGAGCTGTGATTCCCACACGCTGTTTACGGTAAGTTTTTTAAGTCCTTCCGTCGTAAATCTGGGAGGTTTCTTAACCGCGGCGTCGAGCACGTTGCGTATGTCTTTGAACACAGCTTCGGGCTCTATTCCCAAAATTTTATAAATATTCGGGCTGACATAGTCCGCGCAGAAACTTTCGGGCGAGAACAATATATAAATATCGTTGGAATTCACTGTGAGGAGATTGAACAAATCGTCTCTCGATTTAAGCTGAATTTCCTTTTTCTGAACGTTGCGCCTTAACAGTATGATTATTACAACCACAACCGCGACCGCAAGCAGTACGAATACCGCCGCCATAACGATAACCGTTATCAGCCTGAATTCGTTCATGCTTTTGTTGAGTATGGACGAAGGCACCACGCCAAGCATCATCCAGTCGTTGCACTGAACGGTTGTCAGAACTCCGTCCTTTATTATATTCACGCGCACGGGCTGATAGTTCATATAATATTCCCCGCCGTGCTTGTTGTCGTGATTGTCGTCGCGCATCTTGAAAATGGTAACGCCCGTTTCGCCTGCTTCAATTTTTTTCGCCAGTTCTTCAATCTGCGACTGCGTCATTTTGGATTCATTTTCGAAATGAGTGTAAATATCCGTATCGAAATGCGTGTTCACTTCGGAGGATATAAGCACGGTTCCGTCGCCCTTTACTATATAGCAAAGACCTTCGCCCGAAAACGCGTCGATATTGAGCGTATTGGTCATATCGGTATTATCGAAGGTAATACCCATCGCGCAGTACTTAAATTCCGCGCCCGACTTCTCTCTGTATACTTTTTCTACGCCGAGAGGAATAGCGAAAACCGTCACGGGCTCGTCGTCGGTGGAACGCTGACCGTCGTGAACGATGTTGTGCGTCTTTAATTCGGCGCGCTGGCTTTCGGAAAGTCCGAGATTGCGCTTTTCGCCGTTGAGAAGCAGTCCTTCGCCGTCTTCGTTAATGAAGTAGAAGTTGGTAAAGCCCCAGTCGGATTTACGTATATCCATAAACTCTATAAGCTGTTTGTATTCGGGGTCCTTTTCCTTATCGAACTCTTCGACAAGGTCGGCTTTTTCTTCTATGTAACTCGTCCAGCCTTTAAGTATGTTCCAGTTTCTGTCGACCGTGGAAGTGAAATTGACGTTTACCTGGTTATAAATTTCTTCCAGATGGTTGGCGCTTTCGGCAAAGAGATGGTCCGTCGTAAAAACGGAATAGAAAATAATCAGTGCGATAACGGATAAAATGCATACCGCAATTCCCACTCCGCTTATAATTTTTTTCTTACGCATCGTTGTAAACATAAACGCTGTAAACCTCAAACAGAAATCTGACCGGTACGGATACCGCATTTCGGCACAAGTACACACTGTACCAGTTTTTACAATCTCAATGATACTATAAACCGTGAAATTTGTCAACAATTAATCGACAGAATTATTTGGCATAAAGCACCTCGGAGTTTGTTACTGTTTTTTGTTGATTTTATTTAAAACGGATTGTATAATCAATAAAAGCGCTTTACGCGCTAAAAACATTAAAAGAGGTGCTGATTTGAAAAAACAAACCACTGATACGGCAAACGCCTTAACGCCTGTACCTAAAAGGGCAAAGCGCAGAAAATTCGCTTCGCTTGTAACTTCGGGAACGGCAATCGCGCTGTCGCTTATTTTTTCAATGGCCGTCGGGCTGAGCGGATGCAAGAACTCATCCTACTTCACCGCGCCCGAAAGCAAACTTCCCATCAAGGACGAGTACGCGCTTAACCGCTACGATTACGACGAAGCGTCCTCCTTGCAGGCGACGCTCCGCGCGGACATTTTAAACGTAACCGAACGCGGTATCGAAAGGCAGACTCCCGAAATCCTGACGGATGAATTTTCGCTTGTATACGAAAAGACGGGAACGAAAAACGAGCTCAGGGCAGAATACGGATATGTCGCGCCCGGCGCGGGCTTAAACGTTTCGAGCATAGAATTTACAAAATATCCCGCGCCTTCGAACGGGATAGCGTCCTCCGACTTTACCGAACAGGCGAAAGAAGCGGGCGTTTCGGAAGCCGACTATCTCTCATATTACAAATATATGCTTATGACGCAGGGGCAACACCTTGCGCACGAAGCTTCGAGAAGGTCCGCGTCCTCTTACAGGGCGGAAAACGACACCACCCCGAGAACGGAAGCAAACTCTCTGACGGGCTGGCTTAAAAAACACCCCTCGGCAGACGCGCAGTACGGCGCGGTCAAGGGCGAAAACAACGCCGTAAAAAAAGAAATCAGGCTTGACCCCCTTTACCGCGGACAGCACGCCACGGGGCTTTACCTCCCTGCCGGCGAAATAGCTACCGTAAAAATCGAGGGGCTTAAAGAAGGCGAAAGAATTACGCTTAACCTCGGCGAACAGAACACGCTTGCCTGGCGCGGAATAGTTTCCGACGACGGAAACAACGAGCTGACGCAGATTACCGGCGGGCTTCAAAACGTATCGTTTGCCGACAGTACGAGCGACGCTTTCTTCAAAAAAGCCGATATTCTTACCGCTTCGGGAAATTTCTATAAATACAACAAGGGCGATTCGGCTCCCTTTTTGCAGAGCCAGTGGAAAAGACAGAACTGGCGCACGCCCTGGCTGTCCGCCTCCTTCACTCTCGATAAAAACGGCGAATACCAGATAGGGTTCGCTTTCGGCGGGCTTATAAACATCAACCCCTCAAACTGCTATTCGGACATAAATCTTACGATAACGGGAGCGGTCGAAACCCCGCACTACATACTCGGCGTTACCTCGCCCGAATACTTCGACACCTATCTGCGCAACGCGCCCGGCGTAATAGCCGTGCTCGACACGGAAAACGGTCAGCTTCTGGGACCCACGGGCGAAATGGATACGACCTCTTATATGCGCCGCGTCAAAAAGGACGAAATAGACAAACTCGCAATGCTGTGGCACTCCTTTTTTGCGGTAAACGAATCGTTCACGGGCGGTATATACAACAGATATAATAAAGTAATGTTCGACTGGCACGTGCCCGCGGGCGCGGCGGTCGCGCTGGGCGGTCACACCTACGCCTGCCCCACGGGCTGGTTTAACGACGCAATGAATTACCGCGGACTGCTTGAAAAAGGTACCTGGGGCACGCTCCACGAAGTCGGACACAACCACGGCGCGGCTTACGGTTCGGTATGGGGCTTCGGCACGGCGCGCGAAGGCGAAGTGCGCAACAACGCGCTCACCGTTCTCGCTTACATAATTTCCTGCGACATAGGAACGACTATAAGAAGCGGAGGCTTTGTCGAACACGGCGAATACGCCAACCCGTACAGCGTGCTTACGGAAACACTTTCGTTCAAGGGCAAGACGGGCGACTTCGACGACGGTTCGTACGGTTACTTCGCATGCCTGGGCATGTACGCAAATCTGATGCACGCGTTCGGCGCGGATAAGTTCTACGAACTCCTCTACACCTACGGCGAGCAATCGGCTTACGTTGCCTCGCGCGACGGCGACGCCAAAAATATATGGAAGCGCGCCGACTTCGCTTACCGCTGTTCGCTTGTTTACGGCATGAACTTTATCAAATATTTCAACACCTTCTACTGCGCGAACATACCCGAAGATTACTTTACCGACGAACAGCTTTCGTATATAAAGAGCCTGCCCGTTTACGAACCCGTATCCAACTTCTATGCGGGTGAAATCGACGGCGTTAAAACTGCGGGCGACTACAAGGTCAATTTCGGGACGGACGTCGAATTCGATTTGCTCGGCAAAACGATAAGCTCGCTCGACGAAGGCGAAACGAAGGGCTTTACCATAATGTCGGTAGGCAAGCCCGACCACGGCAAGATTAAAAACGCGGGCGACGGAAAATACGTGTATTCGTTCAATCCCGATTACGCGGGCGCAACCGACAGGTTCTCGTTCAAAATAAAACTTTCCGACGGCGTTATACACCAGTTTACCGTCCACCTGAGAATTAACTACAACGGCGCGCGCCTCAAATCGTATTCGGGCATAACGCTGACTGCGAAAGACGGCATAGGCAGACTGGAAGAAGCTATGGCCCAGACTTCCAACGCGGAAGCGCAGATTTCAAGCACGTCCTCCCCCGTTCTGTCATACAACTCTCCTAACGGAACGAACGAAGTAAAAGTTGCAGACTTCTATTACAAAGCCGAAGAAACGGGCGAATACGAGCTTTCGCTAAGAGGCGACGATTACGTGTACGCCTACTTCGGGGAAAACTTCGACTCGCTTGAAAAGGTGATGACGCTCGAAGGATACAGCGGAGCTTATTCGGATAACCTGACTTACAAGGTATCTCTCGAAAAAGACAAATACTATGCGGTAAGGCTTTACAACCTGAACACGGGCGGAAAAGGAGGCGCGGCGTTGGGCATACGCAAGGCAGGCGAAACGAAATTTGCCGAGCTGTCCGCAACGGGCGTTTACCACCCCGACGTCAAAGACGTAACCAAAGTCGAAACCTATGTGTTCGAGCCTAAATATCTTATATCCAAAAAGGACAACGTAAAGCTTTCCAATACGGGCACCGACAAGAGTCAATGGTCGGTAATAAGCGCGCCCGACGGCGACCATATCCACGGCGGAAGATTCGTCACGGAAATGATGAAAGACGAAGAAACGGGCGACGTTACGGAATTTATCACCGACAAGTGGACGTGGCTGATAGACGGTCTGACGGGAACGCTTTTCCATACGGCGTATACGGGCAAAGGCGTACGTCCCCCCACACCCCAGGCGCCCGACGTGTTCATAATCGACACCACGCGCGAGCAGACTTTCAACTACTTCTCGATATCTACACGTAACACCGCGAACGCGCTCATCAAAAAATACAGACTGTCCGTTTCGAGCGACAATATCAATTATACAGAAGTCGCCTCGACCGACATCAACGACAGCGAGGACATTCTCAAATATAAAAACGCAGTCGCAACGATAGAGTTCCCGCAGGTCAGCGGAAGATACTGGAAACTGGAAGTAATGGAAACTTCGGGAAAGAACTTCACAATTATTTCCGAACTCGACGCGGGCATCGCCTCCTCCACGCAGAGAATACTGCCCTCGTCAAGCAATCTTCTGTATACCACGGACGGCTGGAAAAATTCCAATTCCATTGCGGAAGAACCCAACGGATACATAATATCCCAAAACAAAAACGAAAAAGCGGTTATTAAATTCAAGGGCGAAAGCATAGGAATTTACGCCGCGACGGGCGAAGGTTACGGCACTGCCGACGTATACATCGACGGCAAAAAGTTCACGTCGATTGACCTTGACAGCCAGATACACGAAGCGCGCAAACTTGCGGTCTTCGCAGACAATTTAGACAATAAGGAGCATACGGTGGAAATTATAACTACTTCGGCAAACAAGGTAATGTTAAACGTTATCGGAATACCCTACACTGCAAGTCTTATCAACGCGCCCAACATTTACGCGGAACGTGCGCTTGCCATTTCGCTTACGGTGTTCGTCCTCCTCTTCTGCGCGGTTACGGCGTTCATAGCGGTGCTTATATTCGTACCCAAATTCCGCAACCTCGTGTTCGGCAACAGGTTCATCAAAAAAGCAGACGAACGCAGAAGCTTAAAGAAGAGCCGGAAAAAGAGCGTTAAAGAAAACAACGCCGAACCCGAACAGCCCGCGGAAGATAAACCCAAGGCAAAGACGGCAAAAGAAAAATCTCCCGCAAAGCCTGCGGAAGAAAAAGCCGAAAAACCTGCGCCCGCGCGCAAGAAAACGCCCAAAAGCAATAAATAACTAAACACAAAAAAACCGTGCCGAGAGCACGGTTTTTTATTTTAAGATATACAGCCCTTAATCTGTTTCAACGCCGTCTTTTCAAGGCGGGAAACCTGCGCCTGTGATATCCCCACTTCCTGCGATATTTCGGTCTGGGTTTTGCCCTCGAAGTACCTTAAAAACAGTATCTTCTTTTCGCGCCCTTCGAGCTTTGCTATCGCGTCGTGCAGCGCCGCTTTTTCCGTCCACACCTCGTCGTTGTTTTTTGCGTCGAATATCTGGTCCATTAAAAGAAGCGTGTCGCCCGATTTGTTGTAAACGGGCTCGTACAGCGAAACGGGGTCGGATATTGCGTCCAGCGCGTACGCGACTTCGGATACGGCAATATTCATCTCCTTTGCGATTTTGTCGTAGGTTACGTCCTCGTCGTCGGCTTCCAGCTTTTCGCGCACTTTCAGTACCTGATACGCAGTGTCGCGTATGCTTCTCGAAACACGCAAGCTGTTGCCGTCCCTCAGATACCTCTTGATTTCGCCGAGTATCATCGGAATAGCCTTTGTACTGCGAAACCGACTTCAATGTTTTAGTAAGGTTATTATAGCATATTATGGGGGCAATTGCAAGCGGAATCAAAAAATAAAAATTTTGAACATTAGTAAAATTTCCCATAAAAAAAGTCTTTGGAAAAGAGTTCCCAAAGACTTCCTTGATTATAAAAAGTTAATCGCTACTATTTAAAGGCATTTTCCCAACCAATAATTGTTCATATTCATTTTGCTTCAAATAGACCTGAATTTTTCCGGCTGTCAATACAACTTTATGCACAATGGCTCTTACAACATTTTGCTTTTGTCTTTCGTCTAACTTGCCCCAAACATCAGGTAAAGTTCGTAACATTTCAGCCTTTTCTTCCATCATTTTTGTAATACCCTTTTTTTCCTTTTCGACTTCAATGTTCTTTTCCTGCTTCTTAATTTCAAACTTTACTTTTTCGGCTTCGTCTAAAATACTGTCATCGCCAAGTCTTTGATATGCCTTAACTAATCTGTCATATTCAGTTTTTAATTCAGAAATCTTTTTAGTTAATCCCTCGATTACATCGCCGTCAGTTGTCAGCTTTTCTTTTATATCGTCTTTATAACGCATTGATGAATTTAAAATTATTTGTACCACAGCTTCTTCAACTTGTTCGGCATCATACTTATAATTAGCACAATTTTGGTCTTTAATTAAATTCCTTTTTCCATTACTTTCATATTGAGAATAGCAAATTAATTTTAGTTTTTTATTCTTCCCTTTCCCATATTGCATATATCTCATTTTTGCGCCACATCTTCCGCAATATAGCAATGACGACAATAGATAAGTTGACGGATTTCTTGTTACGCTTCTGCTTTTAAGTATGCGCTGGGCTTTATCGAAATCTTCATCCGAAATAAGCCTTTGATGTACGCCCGGATACTGCTCGCCCTTAAATGTTATTTCTCCTAAATATGTTCTGTTCTTTAAAACATTAAAAACGACAACATCAGAAGAAAGTCCAAGCACTGTTGCAATTTTTAAAGGAGAAAATTCCATTGAATTATATAATTCAAATATCTTACGGACTATTATTGCTTTATCAGGGTCAACTGCAAGATTTCTGATTTCTTTTGAATAATAATACCCATAGGGGGGATTTCCACCACCTTTCCATAATCCTTCTAACGCTCTTTGCTTGCGCCCTAAAAATAATTTAGTAACGATAGCATCGTGGTCCATTTCAGCAAATATAGAGAGTATGGAAATCAATATTCCATATGTCTGTTTGCTTCGGGAATCAATACTGTCTTTAACGGCAAAAAAGTCGCACTCGGCTTTGGCGCAATCTTCTTTTAAAAATTTTAAAATAAGCATTTGCGTTCTGCCTATACGGTCAAGAGAATGAGTAATTACAAATTTAATTCTTTTCTCCTTCATAAGTTTTAAAAGGCACTGAAATGCAGGGCGTTTATCGTTCATACCCGTATAACCGTCGTCAACGAAAACTACTACATTTTGTATATCGTAAGCCTTGCAATATCTTTCATTTGCTCCATATTGGACATCTAATCCATAACCGTCCTGCGCTTGCGAATCAGTTGATACTCGCAAATATATAGCCGTAATATCCGTCATTTCGTCCGTGATTTCTTCGTAAGTCGGATAGTTAAATTTAATTACCTTGCTTTTCTCTTTCATAAATATTTCTCCAAAGTATAATTTATCTTATAGGTTTTCTTTCGGGATAATATTTGTAATAAATCTCATTCACAATATCGCTTATATATTCGTTGATACAAATATAATTTTTTAAGTCATTGAGTTTTATTTTATTGTCCCCCATGAAAATCTCTACTTCTTCAATCATAATCCTCCAAAAATATTTAAAGCCTTGATTTTTAATAATTATTGCCAATTAATAGAAATAATTAAAACAAAATCAAGGCTTTTTTCTATTCTATTTTAGGGCCATACTGCTTCTGCAAGGCTTGATACCCTGCGTAAATCAGTTCTACCTTTGTAATACTGTTCTTTTTGAGAAAGACCGTTATTTCTTCGTAAAGCTGTCGGTCTATGCTTGTTTCAAACACTTTGTTCTTTGCTTGTCGTTCTTCTTTATGCTTTTCTTCGTATCGTCTTTGCGCTAACCGCTTCGGCGTGTCGGGCTTTTTCGTTACCATAATTTCTCCTATGCCACATATATAAGTTCTGATAAAATTTCTTCTTCTATGAGCTTCTGCATTTCCGTCTGTCTGCGGTAATCTTCTATAAAGTTTCCCGTTCTCTTATACCTTTCGTCTTTCGATAGCTTTTCAAACATAGTGTTATAAAGTTCGTCAGCAGCCTTGTCAATACTGTGCAGATATTCGGGAAGGTTGGCTATTGTCCAATCAAGCCCTTTATCTTCAAGATACTTTCTTTTAAGCGTTCCGTATTTACCGTAAACGTGTTGAACGGTCTTTACGTTCGCTTGATACACCTTAATCTCCTCAACCGTCAAGCCTTCGCCCCTATCTGCTTTTGCAATGATTTCCTGTACGTTCATAACCATACCTCCGTTTTTTATTATAATCGTATATATACGATATAGTATTTTTTTGTATTTGTCAAGGCTTTTTTAAAAATTTTTATTTTTTATGCGTAATTTTTATGTTACCAATGCGGCTATACCTCTGATAAGAAATGGACAGGCAACAACTATAACAGCAATTACGACCAAGCCGATTACATAATTTATAAGCATTTTTCTCGCTTTTTCTTTATCTTCGTTTTTGTGGGCAATGGCTATCATAACGCCTATAACGATACTCCATATTCCTGCGGCGGCAAGCAATACCCACCACATATAAGGACTATATTGAATAAACAAATACTCGACATAGTTACTTACTTCTTCATATTGGTCGCCAAGTTCCTGTTTATAAGTATGACCGCACGAGCTACAATGGTATGTTCTCGTTGTTATACCGTTTTTAGATTTAACATCGGTTATAGAATAGCTGTGTCCATTAGCGGCAATTACCGTATCGAACGTATCTCCGCAAGTATCACAAACGCTTCTACGCATACCTGTACTTGTACAATTTGGCTCTGTAATTATTGTGTTTGTATAGTTATGTCCTGTCGGAAAAGTTCCGTCGTTTTCGTTGTACGAATGCCCACAGAGCTGACAGGTAAAAATCGTTCTCCCGTATTCAGTACAAGTTGCCGGTTGAAAAGTCGATTCGTAATTATGCCCGTATGCGTTGGTAAAATTATCTTTGTAAGCATCTCCGCATCGAGTACAAGTATATGTTGTATAACCGCCCGTCGTACAAGTCGGGGCAATCGTTGAAGCAACATAATAATGCCCCATCTCCTCTATTGAATAATTTGTATATGTGTCGCCACATTGAATACAGTCATACTGCAAATATCCCCCGCTTATGCAAGTCGGGCTTTCCATTGATTCTATATAATAGTGATTTATTGTATAAGGATATACTGCACTTTTTGTTTTGGAAGATAATTTAATGGTATGTTCCCCTTCTTCTCTTATCCAAGTTCCTTTGGAATAAGATTTACCGTCAAGAGTTGCCGTCCACGAAGCTCTATCCCATGTAAAATACACACTATTATCCGTATCCGACTTTACAAACTCGCCATTCAATTCTGCCCCAAACTCTACCCATTTTTCTTGAGTCATATTACCGTATGCATCTTTGGCATAGAAATAATATCTTCCATCATTGGCATAATCTGAAACGGTATAACTGTTTCCATTGCAGGATTTCCAACTACCGTCGTCAACCTTATAGTAAAGTGTACAGCTTCCCGAATTATCCGAAGAATTTACAGTAAAACTTTTATTCGTATTTTGCCAAAACTCTGCGTTCGTTACCGTTATTTCTGGAAGTATATCGTCAAAATTTACATAATAATATTTCGACTTGTTTCCTGCATTATCTTCGGCATAAAACGTATAAGTACCGTTTGCACTTCCCTTATTAACTGTTACCGATGATGAGCCAACCGAATAAAACATACTCTCATTTGGCGCCCTACGATAAATAGCTTTAACCCCACTACCACTATCAGATGCCGTTACAGTAAAAGTATTGTTTTTATACACTCCCGTTTGCGATAAACTTGCGCCGTTAATTATTGGCGCACCACCGTCTATTTTAAATTCGTAATTGCCCTTAAAATTGTAGCCCCAACCTGCGCGCGAATTTATTGTTCCTCCTCCGCTACCCGAAATCGAAACTTTATATGTACCCTCAGATAAACCACTTGCCGATGCTTTTTTATTTCCCGAACCGACTTTTGTACCATTAGAATCAGTGATACTTACAGTCATACTTACACTTGATATAATTTCTACCGTAATATCTGTTGAATCTATATAAGTTCCGTTAATGAACGAACCTGTCCCTGATGCCGAACCACCGTACATAACTACTGACAAAGTATTCCTTGTTCTATTAGCCCCATATGTAAACGAAGCACTAAATACCCCCGTCCCTGAACTTGGATATTGCGTCGCACCACCACCTGTTCCATAAGTATATGATGCCGAATAATCAAAAGAAACCGTATATTTTGGTGTTGTTGCCGCACTTGCAGTTGTTGTGCTTTTAGGAATAATCGCAATAAAAAGCGCAAGCAAACTTATAAATACGGCAAACAATAATCCCGTTATAATACCTTTTGTTTTAACTCTCAATTTCCCCCTCCTCTTTCTTTTCGTCATTGAATAATTCTTTTGCATAATTTCCTGCTTGCACTCTCATACAAGCACGAAGCTCTGTCGAGCCTACAAAGAACGCTTGTCCCGTTACCGCCGAAATAATCATTCGTTGTTCTTCGTCGTTGAAGCTGTCGCCCGTTCTGTAAACGTCAAGCACGTCTTTCATATCGGGCGCACTTAATTTAAAAATAAAAGTGTATTGCGAATTTTTTAATATTGCGCTCGTCTTTCCCCTTAATTCTTCGTTGGCATTCCAATCCGCTATGTTCTGAGTTGCCGGAATAAAACTACCATTGTATTTTCTTATACGCTTTGACATCGAATAGAAAAAGTCAAGCGCAATAGGGAATTTTGCATCTATAAACAAGTGCGCTTCGTCGCAGACAATCATTGTACGAATTGCATTGCCGTTCCTGTTCTTCTCTCTTGCATTTATTACTTCCTGTTCAATAAAGCGGAAAACAAGCAACATCTGTGCGTTCGCAACTACATTGTTTTTATTTGCAAACAAGCTCTGAAAGTCAAAGTCTATAAGGTTGGAATTTACCTGTAACGTACTCGGTGCGTTCCAAATATCCGAATATCTGCCGTTTACAAATTTCTGCAAGTACAGCTCCGCCGTTCTCATATCCCTAAGCGTGAGCGAATCCATTTTATCTTTGTCTTTGCTCTGCAAGGTTTCTAACAAGTCGCTGAACAACGGAAAGTAGTCCGCAGGAAAATTTGAACAGTCCGTATTCTCGGTAATTCCCATTCTCTCATACGTTTCAACGGTCAAGTTATTGATTAGCTCTATCACATCAACGGGCGCATCCGCAAGCACGATTTTGAAAAAACTCTCCAACATTTTAAGGTGTGTATTGAACGTAACTTTGCTATCTGCCGCCGTTCCGTCCTCCGTCAGTATTTTATAGATATGAAAAGGGTTAATTCTACCCTCTCTTGCGTTACCGACGTTAATGACATTTCCATAAAGGTTTCTTGTAAGTGCAAGATATTCGGCTTCGGGGTCGAGCATAATTACTCTCGTTCCGTTCGCCCACTCATTAAGAACAAGACTTTTCAAAAAGAACGATTTGCCCGAACCGGACTTGCCGATAATCATAGCGTTACTGTTCTGATACAAGTTTCCACGTTTCCAAATATTAAAAATAAACGGATAACCGCTCTTGTTGTTCTCGCCCAAAAGAATACCGCCCTCGTCCATAACAAAAGTACGCACGAACGGGAACGCCGCCGCAAGCGACGAACTGTTAATTCCCCTTTCTTGGTTTTTTAACGTGGATATAGGACTTACATTTGCGCTCTTAAACCCTTCGATTTGCAAGCCGTAAAGCGTTGACGGTCTGAAATTTCCCATAAGCATCGAACGGCGCACGTTCTTTTTATAATTGTCGTTGTCCGTATAGTTATAAGCCGTAACGGTAAGCATAACGTCGAACAGCGTTTCGTTCTCGGTCTGTAATGCGTTAAGAAGCGTATCCATTGTTTCTCTGTGTACTTCCGCACTACTCGCTTCGCTTGCCTTGTCCGATATAATCTGTTTTGTTTCCATTTCGCCTATACACTTGTCGATACGACGGATAGCTTTCATTTTATCTACGGGCTTAACGTGCATTACAACCTTTGTATTGGGAATATTGAAAAGCTCTGCGCCCCAAGCGTTTTTTACTCTCAACGGATATTCCGATACGGCTAAAACCGCCGCTTGCGTTCCGTCCACTTTATAACTGTTGGAGTGAAAAACAATTTCGTTCGGTTTTACCCAAGAAATTAATTCCTCGTCTTTAACATTTTTAATTTCTCTCTCGTCAAAATTACGGGAATAACTATATTTTAAGAATACCGCCGTTTCTCTCATTCCGAGCAAGTGCGTATCAAGACCGCATTTTGCAATTTCGCTTGCCACGTTTACCGCCGTACTTTCAATATCAAGTTCGTTCCTACCGTAAATGATTATGTAATAGTCCGACAAATACTGTTTGCGAATATTGTTGAGCTTATCTATTCTGTCGATGCGTTCGCTCAAAATATTTTCCTTTATTGCCTTAATACTTTTCTCGTCGCCGCTTTCCTTGACTTCCTGCAACCGTTTGAACAATTCGCTTGCAAAATCGTCCAAGTTTACGGGACGGTCTATTTTCACAATATCCGCACTTTGATTTTGGTCTAACAGTTTCAAAGCATTTGCAAAGTAATTTATATCAATATTCTGCTGTACGGCATCTTCGATGCCGAAGTTCTTTTGTCCTATCTTGATTACTCTGCCATAAACGCCACCACGAAAACCGATTAAACCACTCTCCCTGATTTCTTTTAGGTCAACAAGTGCGTCTACGTTTTCCTTTGAATTTTTACTGCCCTTTTTGTATTTTTTCTTGGCGAACAGAAATCTTATATTCTCATACACGCAGGTATAGAAAATACCGTCGGGCGTTGGAATAAACATACCAACCGCCACAAGTCCGAGTATAACTGCTACCCACCATTGCCCTGCTGTAACTGCAATAAAAATAATTGCAAATACAATAAGTGCAACAATAATGTCCGCCATAGAATAGCACTTCCATACCGTATTCTTAACCTTTACCTTTTTAGGTATAATTCTCATTCTTCCCCTCCGTCTGCTGTATTTGTTGTGCCGTCATCCACATATCGTTCATCGCCACTATTATCTGCACTATCCGAACTACCACTGTCCGAACTACCGCCGTCATTATTTGAATGTTTGTTGTTTCGCACTATATGTCTAATTCCTCTTATGCCTTTTACCGCAAGTCCTACCGTCATACCGCCGATAACTCTGCCGCCATAATATGCACTTCTTAACCAACCACCGCCGGCGTGCATATCATCTGCCGCACCGAACAGTTTTGCGAATAATGTTTGTCCTGCCGGAATTACCATTGCCCCACCGACTATCATAAAAATCAAGAACAGCGCATTTCCAAAACCGCCTACGCCCGGCAAGTATATTCTCTGTATAAGCGGCAACAAAAGCACAAATATATTTACTGACAATACTGTGCCGTATGCAAGAACAATTTTCGTAACAAACTGCTCTCGCCAATTCTTGAACCTTGCCCCGTCATCGAGCGGAAGCGTTGACATAGAAACGGGCATACAGAAGTACATAAAAATGATTTCGTACACACGCTTTGCAAGGTTAAGCACCGCAACGATTAAAGCAATACCAAGCGCAATACTCGCTATCATTGCCGGCAAGTACATAAAGGTATTCGGGTTTACCATTCCGTTACACTTCCACGTTGTGGGCCATACACCGAACAATGCCGATTTATATGTACCGAATATATCTCCAACAGACAAACTTGTTACATCTATTTTGTTGATGTTATATCCGTTTATCCAATTCCCTACACAAGCATCAAAAAGCGCATTTGAAAGTTTTGTCGTATTTCCGATTTGAAAGATTTTAGCAAGCAACTGTAAAAGTGAATTAGCAATAAGTATTCCCAAGAATACCACCGCAAGCATAGCTATTGTACCGAGCAAAGCAAGGAAAAACTTTCCAACAATGCTTGATATGTTACGGTTGTTAGCTATCATATTTTTGACAAGCCCTACTATCGTGAATATACAAGTAAGTCCTACCGCCAAAATAAAGATGCACCAAAATATTGTTGCAACCGTACTATCGCCTACAAGTGCTTCTATAATGTTTACAGACTTACCGTTAAGATTTACGTTCGTTACTCCGGCTATTGCCGAAAATATCTCCATTAGTCCGTCTATCATTTTTAGAAACCATAGGAAAAGCTGTAAGCATAATTCCTGTAAAAATATAAGCATTTAATCTCCTTTTTCGTTTATAAAATAAGGCGGCTTTTTATCGCCGCCTTATCCAAAAACATTATTCTATTTATGCCCCTACCCAAGCGGATAAACCGTTGATTAGTAGCGGTGCGCCCATTGCAACGACGAATATAATCACAATACCGATAATAAGGTTTTTAACCATATCTCTTGCATTGATTTTTTCTTCGTTGCGGTGTGCAATGGCAATTTTGATGCCGATATATGCACCCCAAATTACAACAACTGCTGCAAGCGCAATTATGATGTAAACCCAAAAACTATCCATTAAGCCTTTGAGCTTTTCAACTATTTGAGCAAGGCTTCCGTCCAAACCGTCGTTAGCCGCTAATAAATTGATATTAAACATCTATTAAGTATTCCTCCTTATTTCTGCTTCTTGTTCTTTAATTTTTTGTAAACGATAAACCCTGCTACACCGCCTACGGCAAGTACAATAAGCATTACAAACAACGCAATAGCTACACCATTACTTTTATCGTCATTTACATCCGCATCCGTATCATCCGAATTATCAGGTTCGTTCGGTTCGGTAGGTTCGTTCGTATTGTCGTCGGGTTGTTCAGGTTGTTCGGGAACGGTAGGCTCGTCGGGTTCTTCGGGAACGGTAGGCTCGTCAGGCTGTTCGGGCTGTTCAGGCTCTACGGGAACGGTAGGCTCTACCGCCTTTTCCTGTGCTTTTACCGTAAGCGTGGTAAGCTCGTCGCCCGATTCGTTCGTAATCGTTACCGTAATTTCGCCGTAAAGCTCGGAATAATCAATTACTCTGCCCGTAACATACCCGTCCGTTATAACGCCGTCCTCGTCGGTAAACTTTACCGCAAAATATCCGCTCTTGGTATCGCCGCACTTTTCGCATACGCACATTGCAACGAGCTTCATATCTTCCGCATTGTCCTTAACGTAAAGTTCATAAGTGTGCTGATGGGGTTCGGGAATAACGGGTTCTTCGGGTTCTTCGATATAACCGTTGTCGCCGCTCGTTACATAGTCCGAAAGATAACTGTAATTACAGTCAATGCAAATATGTCTTGTATAACCCAAGCTCGTAGGCGTTGCAGGTACAAGAATATCGAGATAATTATGCCCTTTTGCCGTAATGTAGTCCGTTATAAATCTGTCATTGCAATCGTTACAAACGTGTTCGGTATAGCCGTATGTTACACAAGTTA
>CANOUP010000002.1 GCA_947570625.1 uncultured Clostridia bacterium
TGGGGTACAAATTATGAAATGGCGCATTTGGATTTTATCGCTCGGAATTACGGTAATCGTCCACGAGAAAACGAAAGTAAACGGACATTACAAGCAAACCGTAGAAATCGTCTATAACTTTGTGGGTGCAATCGTTCCTACGTTCTTCGACGATGACGAAGATTATTAACACAAGCAGCTAACCAAGACAAGAGAAAAGGCGTGGCTTCACGCCATGCCTTAATCTCTACATCCTGCGGCTTACCTAATATTCCCTATGGGAATTACGGTAATGCGCGGGACGTTTTTACTTGTTTATTTTCTTTTCGATAAACGTTACGATTCCGTACATACCGCCCGCAAGCACGCACAGTATAAACGTTGCGGTCATAACTAAGTCCAGTTTAAAGACCTGCCCGCCGTATACGATTAAGTATCCGAGTCCCGCTTTCGAAACAATGTATTCGCCCATTATAGAGCCTATCCAGGCAAGCCCGACGGCGACTTTCAAGGTGTTTATAAGTACGGGGAACGAGGCGGGTATAATCAGCTTTCTCAGCGTCACGGCTTTGCTTGCTCCCATGGATTTCATCAAAAGCAGTTTTGTCTTATCCACGGCGATAAATCCCGCAAGCATATTCATTATGCATACTATTATCGCGACTAACACCGTCATAAAAATTATGGCGTCGTAGCCCGTGCCAATCCAGATTATGATAAGCGGACCGAGCGCGATTTTAGGCAGCGAGTTTAAAACGACAATATACGGTTCTATCACTTTGTGTACGGTATCGCTCGCCCACAGAATTACCGCTATGCCGTAACCCAGCACAACGGCGATTATAAAGCCGGCAAAGGTTTCCGCAAGCGTAATCCCGATATGGTAAAACAGCGTTCCGTTATTGTAGAGTTCCGCAATCGTCACCGCAACCCTCGAAGGAGAGCTTGTTATAAACGGGTCGATGACTTTCAGCTGTGCGCACAGCTCCCATATTCCGAGAATAAGTACGAGCACGAGCACGCGCGAAACGTTTACGATAATTTTTTTGTTTCTTTGTTTTTTCAGATATGCGATATGTTCGCGCGAGTAGTTTAAGTTTTTCATAGGTATTACCGTAAGCGGAGGGGAATATCAGATGCCCAGCTCTTTTCTGAGCACTTCGAACATAGCCGAAAATTCTCCGCATTCCCTGCGTTTTTTGGGACTGCCTTCGCCGAAATCTATAATGTGCTCGCTTATAACGCGGGCGGGGCGGGTGGACAGGACGACGACTTTATCAGAAAGCGCAATAGCTTCCGAAATGTCGTGCGTAATCAAAAGCGCAGTCTTTTTTTCACTTTTTATAATACTTTGCACGTCGTCGCAGACTTCTAATCTCGTCTGGTAGTCGAGCGCCGAAAACGGTTCGTCCAGCATCAGAATTTCGGGTTCTGCGGCAAGGGTGCGTATAAGCGCGACCCTTTGCCTCATACCGCCCGAAAGCTGTGAGGGCGTCTTTTTTAAAAAGTCTTTAAGTCCGTACTTTTCCGCAAGCGCAAGCGCCTTTTCGCGCATCTGCGGAGTGTTGCACTTTTTGACTTCGAGGGGCAGAAAAATGTTCTGTTCTACGGTCCGCCACGGAAACAGCGCGTCGCGTTGAAGCATATAAGCAAATTCTCCGCCTCTTTCGACTTTTCCCGAAGAGGGGGAAAGCAGTCCCGCCGCAAGCGACAGTATTGTCGTTTTACCGCATCCCGAGGGTCCGATTACAGACACGAACTGTCCCTTGGCTACGTTGAACGATAAATCTTTTACGGCTGTCGTTTCGCCCTCTTTGGTATGATAAGTGTAAGAAATATTGTCAAAAGTAAGCATTATTTATAAATTTCTTCGTAAATTTTGTGTGCGGTTTCGGTTATTACAAGGTCGGAAAAGCTTACGCGTTTGTCAAGTTCGCCCGCAAGTTCTATAACGTCCTGCAACTTTGTAAATGCCGTTTCCTTCATAGCCATATCCGTGACCCACGCATCGATTTTTTTATAGCTTTCGACCGACGTTTTAAGGCTGTCGGCGTTTGTTCCGTCGAAGTAAGGAACGAGATATTCGGCAACTTTGCCGGAATCGTTTTCGTTGATATACTTGACGGCTTTCGTTACCGCGCGGAGAAGAGCTTCGACCGCTTCCGAATTTTTTTCTATATAGCTCTTTTTAGCCATAAAGCAGGTGTAGGGGATTTCGCCCGATTCCTGACCGACGGAAGCTACTATATAGCCCTTGCCAGCCGATTGGTACTGCGACGCTACTGGTTCGAACATTGTGCAGTAATCGGCTATTCCGCTTTCGAATGCCGCGGTCATCATATTGAATGCAACGTCGTAATTGAGTTCGACGTTTACTTTGTTCTGTTTGATTACGTATTCGAAAGTCATAGCGGGAACTCCGCCCTTTCTGCCTGCGAGAATTTCTTTGCCTTCCAGCCCGCTCCATTTAAAGTCGGGCTCGGCGGTTCTGCCGACAAGGAAGCTTCCGTCGCGTTTGGTCAGCTGACCGAATACCTTCGGCGCATCGTCGCTTCCGCCTATGTCTACGTATATCGCGGCTTCGGGCCCGCAGAATCCGACGTCGGCTCCTCCTGAAAGTACCGCCGCCATCGTAGCGTCCGCGCCTCCGCCGTTGGTGAGTTCGATTTCGTAACCTTCGTCCTTGAAGTAACCCAACCCGTCGGCAAGATAGAGGGGGGCGTAGAATACAGAGTGCGTAACCTCGTTTATTCTGATAACTTTATTGTCTTTTTTACAGCCCGCAAACGCGAAGATGAACGTCAGTCCGAATATTGCGGCCGTAATAAACGTAATAAATTTTCTTTTCAAAACTTATCTCCTTTAAATAAGTAAAAATTTGATAATACATAATATGCGCGTCGGCTTACCGTTTGACAATTGCGCCGTCTATAATGTATAATGAAAATTGCAGAACAAAATTAAGTTTCGGCAAGTCAGCCACAACGAGAGGATAAATCAATGGAAAAGACTTATAACCCCAAACAATTCGAGGACAAACTTTATAAGGACTGGGAGGAGAAGGGCTGTTTCAAAGCCGTGCGCGACGACAGCAAAGTGCCTTTCACCATAGTTATGCCTCCCCCCAATATAACGGGTCAGCTTCATATGGGGCACGCAATGGACGAAACCTTGCAGGATACCATAATACGTTTCAAGCGTATGCAGGGCTATTGCGCGCTTTGGCTTCCCGGCACCGACCACGCGTCTATCGCGACCGAAGTCAAGGTTGTCGAACAGATTAAAGAGGAAGGGCTTTCCAAAGAAATTTTGGGCAGAGAAGGCTTTTTGGACCGCGTATGGGACTGGAAGCACAAGTACGCGGGCAGGATAGTCGAACAGCTCAAAAAGCTGGGTTCATCGTGCGACTGGTCGCGCCTGACCTTTACCATGGACGAAAAATGTTCCAAAGCAGTAAGGGAAGTTTTCGTCAACCTCTACAATAAAAAACTTATTTACAGGGGAAGCCGTATCATAAACTGGTGCCCCTGCTGTAAGACCGCTCTTTCCGACGCGGAAGTCGAGTACGCGGAAGAGGACGGACATTTCTGGCATATAAAATATTATGTCGAGGGAGAGGACAAGTTCCTCGAAGTCGCGACGACTCGTCCCGAAACTATGTTCGGCGATACGGCCGTCGCGGTCAATCCCGAAGATACGAGATATAAAGACCTTATAGGCAAAAAAGTTATTCTCCCTGTTGTCAATAAAGCTATTCCGATAGTTGGCGACGCTCACGCTGATATGGAATTCGGTACAGGCGTGGTTAAAATCACTCCCGCCCACGACCCCAACGACTTCGAAGTGGGGGTAAGGCACAATTTGCCCGTAGTGCGCGTAATGAACGACGACGGAACCATGAACGAACTTGCAGGCAAATACAACGGCTTAGACAGGTACGAGTGCCGTAAACGGCTTGTCGAAGACTTGAAGGCGGGCGGTTACCTTGCGGGCATAGAGCCTCACGCGCACAACGTCGGGCACTGTTACCGCTGTCACTCCACGGTGGAACCGCTTGTTTCAAAACAGTGGTTCGTTAAAATGAAGGGGCTTGCCCGTCCCGCAATTGACGCCGTAACTTATAAAAAAATATCCTTCGTTCCCGAACGCTTTGCAAAAACTTACTATAACTGGATGGAGAACGTTAAAGACTGGTGCATTTCCCGTCAGCTTTGGTGGGGGCACCGCATACCCGTGTGGTACTGCGCCGGCTGCGGTAAGGAAATCTGTTCCAAAACCGACGTCAGCGTCTGCCCCGACTGCGGAGGAACTAATTTAAAGCAGGACGAGGACGTGCTCGATACCTGGTTCTCGGCCGCGCTTTGGCCGTTCTCTACGCTCGGCTATCCCGACGATACTTCCGACCTCGAATATTTCTATCCTACCGACGTGCTCGTAACGGGTTATGACATAATTTTCTTCTGGGTTGCGAGAATGATTTTCTCGGGTATCGAACATATGCGCAAAGTGCCCTTCCGCGACGTATTGATTCACGGACTTATCCGCGACGAGAAGGGAAGGAAAATGTCCAAGAGTTTAGGCAACGGCATCGACCCGCTCGAAATAATTGAAAAGTACGGCGCTGACTCGCTAAGATTTTCTTTGTTACAGGGTGTTGCACCCGGCAACGACATGCGTTATTCCGATGCAAAGGTCGAAGCGTGCCGTAACTTTATGAACAAGATTTGGAACGCCAGCCGTTTCGTTATTATGAACACGGAGGGCGCAGAGATAAAGCCCCTGTCGGAAATCAGGCTTCTGCCCGCCGACAAATGGATTATATCGAAATTGCAGTCCGCCATACGCGACGTTACGCTTGCGCTCAATAAGTTCGAGCTCGGCATAGCCTGCCAGATAATGTACGATTTTATGTGGTCGGATTTCTGCGACTGGTACATCGAGCTCGTTAAACCCGTACTCAAATCAGAGGACAAGGCAAAGCGCGACGGCGCGGTTTCCGTGCTTGTTTTCGTGCTCGAAAATTCTCTCAAACTCCTGCACCCGTTCATACCGTTCGTAACGGACGAAATTTACAGGAATATCCCCGGCACGTCGGGGACTATAATGACGGCGGAATTTCCCCGCTACAATTCAAAGCTCGCCTATAAGAAGGACGCTCTGGCGTTCTCGGGAATAATGGACATAATAAAGGAAGTGCGCGCGGTAAAGGCGGAAATGAATTGCCCGCCTTCGAAAAAAGTTCACATCTATATAACGACGGAAAGCAAACGGCTTATCTCCGCAAACGAGGACAGCATATTAAAACTTGCGGGCGCGAAGGAAATTAAGTTTGTTCACTCTGCGTCGAAAGCTGGAGAAAATGCGGTAACGATTGTCCTTGCGATAGGCACGCTCTATATACCGATGGGCGAACTCATCGATATTGAAAAGGAGAAAGAGCGGCTTTCGGGCGAACTTGAAAGGGTAACCGCGGAAATAGCCCGCGCCGACAGCAAACTCAACAATATGGGCTTTGTGTCTAAGGCTCCCAAAAAGCTTGTCGACGACGAACGCGCTAAACTCGATAAATTTATCGAAATGCGCGAAAAGATTTTAAAGCAACTGCGCGCGCTGACTAAATAAGGTTTTATATGTCAAGAAGAAGACAGGTAAACAGGGCGGTGAAAACCGCGAAAAAATATCCTATAATCACAGCCGTTATCATTGTGCTGGTCCTTATCGTTATAACGGTATTTGCCGTAATGTATTTTCTGAAAATCGGACCTTTCAGACCTCTGCCGGACGGCGCCGGAACGTTCGTACCCGAAGGAAGTTCGGCGGAGATAACGACGGCCGATTTGTCCGTGCATTTTTTAGAGCTCGGTAATGCAAATGCGGGCGACTGCACGCTTATTAAGTGCGGTGATACCGAAGTGCTTATTGACGCTGGCTCCAAACGCGACAGTACGCAGACGGTAAAAGATTATATAGATAAATACTGTACCGACGGCAAAATCGAGTACGTAGTCGCAACGCACGCGCACGAGGACCATATCGCGGCGCTGGTCGGCGAAACCAACAAGAATAACGGAATACTGTACAGCTATGAAATAGGAACGGTAATCCAGTTTTCGCAGTTTAATACAACGTCGGTCATTTACAACAGAGATTACGTGTCAGCAATCACATATGCCGAGGAGCACGGGGCTAACGTATATACGGCGCTTCAATGCTGGAACAATGCAAACGGCGCGCAAAGAAAATATTACCTCGATTCGGAAAATAAAATCTCTCTTAACGTTCTGTATCAGAAGTATTACGAGCAGAAAAACTCCAAAGAAAATAACTATTCGGTCTGCACCCTTTTAACGCAGGAAACAGACGGCGGTACATACAATTATCTGTTTACGGGCGACCTTGAAGAGGCTGGCGAGCAGTCGCTGGTAGAAAGCAACAGCCTGCCTAAGTGCAAGCTCTACAAGGGCGGGCATCACGGCTCGTCCACGTCGTCAAACGACTGCCTGCTCGAAGTAATACAGCCCGAAAACATTGCAATATGCACCTGTGCGGGAACTTACGAATACGCAAACAAGCCTTCCGAAGATTTACCCGAGGACAAAGCAAAACTCAGCACGTTCCCTACGCAGAAAGCCATAGACAGAATGGCGAAGTGGACAGATAAAATTTACGTAACCACTCTCGGTATTCTAAACCCCGATTATTCCACTAAAAATCCCGTTTCCATGAACGGAAACATAGTGTTCTATTATGCGGGCGAACTTAAATTATATTGCTCGAATAATACGACTGTACTTAAAGACACCGACTGGTTCAAGGCAAACAGAACCTGGCGGGGAAACTGATAAAAAACCCGCGCGGATGTGCGGGTTTTGTTTGTGTCCGCTATTGACCTTTATACGGTACTGTGTTATAATGATATAAATTTATAAGAGAGATAAGAATGAAAGTTTCGCGTTACAATTTTAAAGTAAAACCTAAAAAGCCGAACAGGCTTTTAATGGGTATCGCCAAGCGTCTGCAAGTATACCGTATTCTTAAAGAGCGCGATTTCAAGTGCGAGTACGTAAATATGGAAGGAATTAAGCCCCCGTATTTTCTTCTTGCGAACCACGCCAGCGAAATGGATTTCCGCATACTTTTCGGCGCGATATATCCATACAATATGAATTATGTAGTAGCAATCGACGCAATGCACGACAATACCATTACGTTAATGCGTATGGCGGGAGGCATAGCAAAGCGCAAGTTCATTAAAGATTTGCAGATGATTAAGCACGTCAAATATTGCGTCGACCACTATAAAAATCCTGTTTGCATATATCCCGAAGCCCGCTATACTTTTGACGGAACGCCCAGTTTTTTAACTCCCGCAATAGGCAAAATGGCAAAGTATCTCAAAGTTCCCGTCGTAATTCTTCTTTCTTACGGTAACTTTATCGTCAACCAGCAGTGGAATAAGGACAAATTCAGACCGGCTCCGTTAAAGGGTAAACTAATTTGCGTCGCCGACGCCGAAGAGGTAAAAACGCTGTCCGCGGAAGAGATTTACGGCAGGATTAAAGAAGCTTTCGTTTACGACGATTTCAAGTATCAGCTCGACAACAAAATCAAAATAGATTTTCCGGAACGCGCCCGCGGGTTGCACAGCATACTGTATCAGTGTTGCGATTGCGGTTCGGCGCACGAAATGTATTCGAGCGGAACAACTCTCGAATGCCGTCATTGCGGAAAGAAGTGGGAAATGACGGAATACGGACAGCTTGAAGCACATGACGGCAACACACGTTTTTCACATATTCCCGACTGGTTCAAATGGGAGCGCGAAAACGTCCGCAGGGAAGTGGAGAGCGGGGATTACTTTTTCGAGGATGAAATCGAAGTGCATACTCTCCCGAAAAACAAGTACTTTGCGCACGGCAAGGGCAGGTTCAGGCAGGATATGACGGGAACGCATTTTTGGTGCACGGCTTACGGCAAGCCCTTTGAAATGCATTTGTCGCCCGGCGAACTGGAAAGCGTGCACATCGAGTTCAATTACCGCGACAGAAAGAAGAAGGAACTGTTCGGCGACTGTCTGGATATTTCCGACTTTAACGACAGTTACTGGCTTCACCCCATAAACAAGCGCGACGTTATAATGAAAATTTCGTTTGCGACCGAAGAACTGTACCGCCTTGCGCGCGAAGCAATGCACAAAGGCGAAACGAATAATAATTAAAAACAGCCCGCGCCTTAAAGCGCGGGCTGTTACCGTATTTCGCCGTCATTGATATAAAACTCAAAATCGCCCTTGTCGAAAACGCAGTTGCCGATATTTCTTTCGTTGAACGAAACCGTATACGCGCTTGCGCAGTTATTGTCCGCAACGTCGCATACAAGCAAATCGCATATGCCGAAAGGCACGTAATCGCCTGCGCAAATTCCGACCTTTATTTGCCCGCAGTGCGCGGTAATCGAATAGCCGTCGGCAAACGAAAAGTCGATTCCGCACAATGAAAAATTTTTTTCATAATTTACGGTTATATCGCCGTAAGGCTGAACAGGTATGTATTCGTAATAAACGTAAATATTATTGCAATCAATTGCTTTATCCTTGTAACCGAACGCGCAGTTTTCACCGCCGAGCACAATCACCGCTTCCGCCCCGCAAGCATAGCTGTTGCTGAGAAACTTGTTCGTCTGTGTCGCAGACAGGTTTTCGGTAATAATCAGAACATTGCCTTGGCGTGATTTTATTAAAACCTGCCCGCCCCCGTAATATGCAGATACGGTTACGGTATAGTCGTAAAAAGGTATAAATATCCTAACAAGCGTGTAAGAAACCAAAATCACGGCGTGTAATGCTATCAGGATTGCCCGTGTAAGCGGTCGTATATTTATTTTATCCGTGGCAAAGGCAAGACCTATGTAGTAAACAGGCAAAAACAGTCCCGCGCCGAAGCCCTTTATCAGAGCGTTTTCGAATCCCGCGTCGATTAAAAAAGATACGGTAAGCTGTAACGGGAGCGACGCGTAAGAAAGCATAAAGGAGGCAAAGGGAAATATAACAGACACTGCGGTGATTATAAACAATATAACGAATTCCGCAGATAAAAGCGGAACTATCAGAATATTCAACAGTAATCCCGCACCGCTTAAATAACCGAAATGCGTAAGCATTACGGGCAACGTTCCCGCTTGCGCGGAAAGTGATACGCTTACTGTATTTAACAGCTTACGAGGAATATGTTTCAGTCTTTTAGTCAGTCTGCCCGAAAGAAGTAATATACCGCCGACCGCCAAAACCGAAAGCTGGAAGCCGACAGAAAAAATACTCACGGAGTTGATTAAAAGAATAATAATGACGGAAAGCGCAAGCGCGTTTAGTCCGTCGTATTTTTTATGGCTTTTCTTTGCGATTATAAAAACCGTGCACATTACGGCGGCGCGGACGGATGAGGTCGTAAACCCGCAGATTAGTGCATACAGAAACACTGGCATTATGCAGAGAAGAACATACGGCAAAGCTTTGAGTTTTAGCAGTTTGCAAAGAGAATAAAACAGACCGTAGACAATGCCTATATGCAGACCCGAAACCGCGAATATATGCGCGACTCCGCCCAAGCGGAAACTTTCCATTGCGCCGTCCTCGATAAATTGAGTATTGCCCGTAAGCATACCGTACGCTATCGAAGCCGTTTCCTTGTCAAGGTTGTCGAAAAGCCTGTCCTTGATAATATTCCTTATTTTCCCGAACAGAGAGAAACCTTCTTTTGCTTTTATGCCCGAGTATACCGAACAGCTGTACTTGATGCCGTCCGCCAAATAGTAATTTGGTTTGCCGTAATTAAATACTCTGTTTTTATTTATCTTTGCAGTAAAATTTATTTCATATCCCGTTTCGCAGTAATCGCCGTACAGTTCGCCGAGGTATGCTATCATTTTACCTTTTACGGGCATACCGCCGACGCTGATGTTTTCAAGTATCAGGTATTCGCCGCGCTCGTTTTCCCCTTTATCGCATACGGTTGCGCATATGTTGCAGGGAGTATTTTCGTAAAGCTCGCTTTTCGAAAAGCTGTCAAGCTTTAAAAAACAGACGACGGCTCCGCAGACAAACATTACGGAGCTGAGCGCGACGGTCAAAAGAGCTGTACGGTTTTTAGAAAGATAAAGCGCAAAAAGAAAAATTACCGCGGTAATCGGTAAAGCCGCGATAATAAGGAAAATGTCTATTGAGTTGGAAAATAGCAGATATCCCGTTGCGACGCCAAGCGACAGCATGCATGCAAGCAGTACAGGTAATCTGACGTTTACTAACTTTTTCACAGTTTAAAATATTATATCAGATAAATTGAAATCAGTCAACAGAAGAAGACGACTCTGACGTTTTATTCTTAACAAGTTCTTCGCGCTTTTTAAATACTTTGGGGAACGTGATGAAAATAACGGCGGAAGTTATAATCCCGGCTATAAAATCGGCAATGCCTTCGGATAGATATACGCCTTTGAAACCGATAAAGTGAGTTAATGTGAAGCAAAGGGGGATTAATATAACCACTTTTCTCAGTACTGCAAGTATAAGCGCCGACTTTGACTGACCCATCGCAACGTTGATATTTTGAAGAGTCATCTGGACGAAGAACATTATAGAGCCCATAAGGAAGAAGGGAGTATAGTCCTTTACTATTTGTGTCACGCTTTCGCTTGCGGAAAATATGTAAGCGTAAATTTGCGGAACGGCGAGGGAAACGGACCATACGGTCACGGCGAAAATAAAAGCTATTACCGTGACGTATTTAATGCCTTTTTTAAGCCTTAATGCGTCGCCCTTACCGTAATTATAGCTTACGAACGGTTGCATACCGTAACCGAGTCCGTTTAACGGCAGAGATATAAGTTGAAGCGCGCTGAGCATAATCGTAAGAGCCGCTGTATAATCTTTATTCCCTCCCGTGGAGAGATTGAGATTAATATTGAAAACTATCTGTATGGCGCATTCCGTCAAGGTCATTATAAACGGAGTGAACCCGAGCGACAGTATCCCGGCTATTCTTTTAATGTCAGGCTTCATACACTTTAATTTGAATTTGAAAATACTCTTTTTCGAAAAGAAAAAAGCTATTATCCAAATGAAAGACAGACTCTGCGAAAGCACCGTTGCAAGGCTTGCACCGTTTACCCCCATATCAAAAACAAATATAAAGAGGGGGTCAAGCGCTATGTTGACGACGGCGCCGATAAGTACGGAAAACATTGCCGTAAGCGAATAGCCCTGCGCGGTAATAAAGGGGGTAAGTCCCTGCGCAAGCATTACAAAAACCGTGCCTGCGGAGTATATGCGAAGATATGAGGACGCGAAACCGACGGCAGACTGCGGACAGCCGAATGCGGTAACTATCTGTTTCGACAGGGTGAAAACGGTGACGCTTAAAATAAGTCCGATTGCTATAAGAAGAACAAATGAGGAGTTGAAAATTTTTACGGCTTCATCTTTGTCGCTTTCGCCTAACTTTATGCTCGCACGGGGCGAACCGCCCAAGCCGATAAGGTTGGCAAAAGCCTGAATAATCAGGGTGATGGGCAGAACTATACCCAACGCCGCAAGCGCGTCCATACCGGAGCTTTCTATTTTTGCAACAAACATTCTGTCGACTATATTGTACAGGAAAGTTATAAGCTGTGCAATTACGGCGGGAATCGTCAATTTGAATACGAGGGGCAGTATTTTGCCTTCGCCGAGCCTGTCGGTTGCATTTTGCATTATGGGATTATCGGTCGAATTCATAAGTATTTATAAAGAGTTTTTCCAGCTTATCAGAATATGGTTTACGGCAAAAACAACAGCGCATACAATTAGCGGAATGTTTGCAAAAACCATACCGCCGAATAAAAAAATGCAGGACGGTATAACAGAAAGCGACAGTGCCCTGAGTTTGCCTTTACGGTTTCCGCAAATTGCCCAGAATATCAGGTAAGCAAGACATAACGCACCGTTAACTGATAGATAAACCGTAAGCGCATGGTCAAACCAAAAACCGAAATAAGTGTAAGGGATATTGAAAATCATAAATATAAAACAGCCGTATCTGCCTATTTGTTCGGCAATAACGGCAGGTTTATTATTGTAATTGCCGCTGTCGGCGTTTTTATTCTTTACGGCGTAAATTATATTCGGTATCATAATTACCGCCATAATTGCAAGTCCGTAGTAATTAAACCAGCCCATTAATTTTTAAAACTCTATGGTTTGTATTTTTAAATCGCAATAATATTCTGCCGTTCGGCACTTGAATTTCAGTACGCAGTAATCGGGGTCGGTTACGCCTTTTTTATAAATAAAACCGTCGCCTAACCGCCATAATTTGTTTTTAGTCTCTTGGTCTGTGCAGACCTGCATTTCGCCCTTAATCGAAACACCCTGATATTTAATTTTCCCGCGTTTATAGAAGTAGACGCACGTTTTATTGTTTGCTAAATATTGTTTAACTTTATTTGAAGAAGTGTTCGTGGAAAAATAGATATTTCCGTCTATAATGCGGGGGATAAGCGCCCTTATTACGGGGCAACCTTGCTCGTCTATGGAAGCAATAAACGCCGTTTTTTGTTTGGAAATAAATTTTATTATCTGTGTTTTATCCATTGTAAACCCTCTCTCCGATAAATTATAACATTCATTGACGGCGAAGTCAAACGTGTTGATTTCATTAATAAGCCGTTTTTAACGGATTTATAATTATCAAGATTTTGATATTCGCCAGGTCCGCTTGTGTGATGGAGGGAACTCCTTCAACGCGAGAGGGATTTTGCTCATTCGCGCAAAGCGTCGGCAACTAAGATGCCTCGCATGAACCGCGAGATTTCTTCATTTCCTCTATCAAAATGAGGGGCATACTTGTAGTACGCCCCTCATTTTGGCGGCACGTCAGCACCCAAATTTGAACTTTTTATATGGAAAGCGCAATTCGGTATATGCGTACAATTGTAGCCATCATAAAATTACTTGGGTATAAATCCGTTTAATGTATCGCTTTCATGACTATATTCAACATAATTATAGTCAAAGTCAAATTTCAAGTCTTTATTTTCAAAGATTATAACTTGATTTTGCGAGTCTTTACTTAAAATGTCTGCAATCATTTTCTTTTCCATATATAAATCAATCCATTGACTATTTTCATCCTTTTTACGTTCCTTTAACGATACCAACGGAGAATCAATTATAACAAATCCAGGATGTAGACGATTATATTGTGAACAATATCTCATCAAACTGACAGCCATTTGCTCTCCAAAAGAATATTTAACAAATATCTTGAGAGATTCTCTGTACTGCTAAACCCGATTGAAGCGTCGATAGTAAAAGATATGTTCGTGCGATACAAGAACGGAGAAAAAGCGAAAAGCATAGTCAACCGCTTGAATGAAATGGGCATTCACAACAAGAGCGGCGCAAGGTTTACCGTCAATTCGTTTGCCAAGATAATTCGCAACAGCAAGTATATGGGTGTGGTTATATCTAACGGACAAACCTATACAAATATAGTCCCTGCGCTTGTGGACGAACAGACTTTTAAGGCTTGTAATGATATAATGGACAACCAAAGGCATAAGCAAAAAGTCGTGCAAGAACACAGCCCGTACATATTGAGTGGAAAACTTTTTTGCGGCAACTGCGGTACGCTTATGACCGCCGAGGACGGGACGAGCCATACGGGAAAAGTCTACCACTACTACAAGTGTTTTAATAGAAAACTCCATAAAGGACAATGTAACAAATCCAATATTACCAAAGAGAAGTTGGAAGATATGGTTTTTGGCAGGACAGTTGAATATATATTGCAACCGAGTATTATAGACAAACTTGCCGTTGCCGTTACGGAAAAGTTTAACGAAGGATTGCAAAAGTCCGACACGCTTGCTTTACTCGAAAAGGAACAAAAGCAAGTACAGAAAGCTATTGACGGTTTTCTTTCGGCGATTGCCGCAGGTATCGTTACGAAGTCCACGAAAGAGAAATTGCTTGAATTGGAACGGCAAAGCGCGGAATTGGAAAGCAAGATTGCGGTAGAAAAAGCACGTCAAATACAGCCGCTCAACTATGAGAAGGTAAAAGCGTTCTTAACTTACTTTGCGCGGAAGCAATACCAAAACAACGAAGAAAAGAACGAGTTTTTCAACTCGTTCATATACCGCGTGGTGTTATTTGATGATTGCCTTTATATATTCTACAATACTTCGCCGAATACGCCGACGAAATTCAAACTCGATAAAGATGACTTAAACGAACTCCGCGAATACCGCGAAAATAGAAAAAGCACTCAATTTGTTCCTCTTGGGTTCAAATTGGGTGCTTTTGGCGGAAGGAGAGGGATTCGAACCCCCGGAAGCTTTCACTTCAACGGTTTTCAAGACCGCCGCATTCGACCGCTCTGCCATCCTTCCTAATATCAACTCTCATATTTTAACAAAAGAAAAAATTATTGTCAATTAATTTTTTCTTGGTTTCGGTTTATATTCAACGGAAGCAACTGAGGCAAAGTAAATGTGGGAAGCGCCTGCTTTATACAGCCTTTTGCATATTGCATTTGCCGTCGCGCCGGTAGTAAGAACGTCGTCGACAAGCAAAAGACTTTTACCTTTTATTTCGTCTTTCTTTTCTGCCTTAAAGCAGTGTTTTAAATTTTCGGCACGCTGTGTTTGCGAAAGCTTTTTCTGTTCCGAAGTATCCTTTGTTTTTATAACCGCATCTTTTATAACGGGTATTCCAGTCTTTTCGGAAATGCTCTCTGCAAGAAGTTCCGCCTGGTTATATTCGCGCTTTGCACGTGCTTTTTTCGTCATGGGAACGTAAACGATACTATCTATCGGAGGAAGGGAGGGTAGTTTTTCCGCAATAAGCATAGCAAAATAATCTTTAAGATAAGCTCCGCCGTTTTTAAATTTGGCAATAAGCGCTGTACCGCAACCTTCGTAAACGAAAGCCGAAACCGCCTTTTCGAAAAGCGGAGCTTCGGCTTTGCATTCCGTACATATTTCTGGTATTGCGTTCTTTCTTCCGCAGACGGGGCAGACGTTGCCGTTATTCAGAACAACGCCTTTTTCACAGCGCGGACAAAGATGGCTACCGAATGTTTCCGTGCCGCAGATTTCGCAGGTAAAATCCTCGGGGAATAATGCTTCTCCGAGGAATTTTAAAAGTTTTTTCATAGATATTTTTTAAGGCTTTCGGCTTTATCGGTCTTTTCCCAGGGCAGACCTGATTTCCCGAAATGTCCGTAAGCCGACGTGTTCGCATAAATAGGGGCGCGCAGTTTAAGATTGTTTATAATGGAGTATGGTCTTAAATCAAATTCTTTGATTACTATATCTGCAATTTTTCCGTCGGGAAGTTTGCCTGTACCGTAAGTGTCTATAAATACGGATACAGGTCTTGAAACGCCTATGGCGTATGCGAGCTGAATTTGCACTTCGTCCGCAAGTCCCGCTTCGACCAGGTTTTTACAGATATATCTCGCCATATATGCCGCCGAACGGTCGACCTTGGTGGGGTCCTTACCCGAGAACGCGCCTCCGCCGTGTGCACAGCGTCCGCCGTACGTATCTACGATTATCTTTCTGCCGGTAAGCCCGCTGTCGCCCTCGGGTCCGCCTATTTCAAACCTGCCTGTGGGGTTAATGAAATATTTCGTATCGCCGTCTATAAGCGATTCGGGAATTATGCTTATGACATGTTTTAATATGTCCTTTTTAAGCTGTTCCTGCGTAACGTACTCGTCGTGCTGTGCCGATACGACAACGGTATCCACGCGTTTTGGCGTTCTTCCGTCGTATTCTACGGTAACCTGCGTTTTGCCGTCGGGACGGAGGTAGGGAAGCAAACCCGAACGTCTTACGTCGGTTAGCCTTTTTGCCAGTTTGTGCGATAGCGAAATGGTAAGGGGCATAAGCTCCTCGGTTTCACGGCAGGCATATCCGAACATCATACCCTGGTCGCCTGCGCCTATAATATCTTCTTTCTCGCCCCCGGCCTTGTTTTCGAGCGAGCTGTCCACGCCCATGGCAATGTCGGGGCTTTGTCCGTGCACCGCAATAATAATATTGCATTTATCATATGAGAAAGTGCCGAAATCATAGCCGATTTCTTTAATTGTATTCCTTGCGATTGTTTCGTAATCAGCAGTGTAAGAGGAGGTAACCTCGCCCATAATAAGCAGTCTGTCGTAACCCGCACAGCATTCGATTGCACAGCGCGCGTCGGGGTCATGTTTGAAAATTTCGTCGACAATCGCGTCTGAAATTCTGTCGCAGAGTTTGTCGGGGTGTCCTTCGGTAACGCTTTCGCTCGTGAATAATTTTTTCATTAATAAGTCCTCTTTATATTTTTTATCTTTGGAAAATTAAAACCCCTGCGCTGTCCGGGCAGGGGTTGATTTTGATATAATCCCATAGTCCTCGGCGTTAGCACCTTGCCGTTAAAGCAGGTTGCTGTGTGGTCTAAGAGCCGTTCTCTCGCACACTCTTTATAGGTTTGAAATTATTATAGCACACAATGAAACTGCTGTCAATCAAAAGTTGCTTTTTCGCCGATTATAATTTATAATTAATCTATGAATTGCAATCAATGTCCCGTTCGGTGCAGGGCGGACAGAACGAATAAAAACGGCGCGTGCGGAGTGAAGGGGTTAAGGATAGCGAAGTACTATCTTCACCCGTTCGAAGAACCTCCCGTATCGTTTAAAAACGGAAGCGGGTGCATTTTCTTTTGCGGTTGTCCGCTGAAATGCGTTTTCTGCCAGAATTACGCGCTGTCAAGGAACACGCGCGGTAAAGATATAACAGTCCGCGAACTTGCGGATATATTCATAGAACTCGAAGAAAGAGGCGCGGAAAATATCAACCTTGTCAATCCGACGCACTATCTTAACGATATAGCGGAAGCATTTTCTATATACCGTCCGAATATCCCCGTGGTATACAACACTCACGGATACGATACTTTGGAAAGTCTTGAAATAGCGGATAAATTCACTGATATATATTTGCCCGATTTGAAATTTATCGACCCTGCGCTTTCAAAAAGGTATACAGCGCGCGCCGATTACGCCGATTACGCACTGCCGGCGATAAAGTTTATGGCAGAAAAACCTCTTAAAATGCGCGAGGACGGTAAAATGCTGTCGGGCTGTATAATAAGACATCTCGTTTTACCGCTTGCGTCTTACGATTCGGTAAATATCGTTAAGTTTGTTTCGTTGCTTCCCGAAACCGTGTATTTCAGTCTTATGGGGCAGTATACGCCGTACGGCGAAATAGAGCGGTACAAAGAGTTGCAAAGAAAGATAACCGCCCGCGAATATAAAAGGGTGATTTCCGCGGTTGAAGAGTGCGGACTTAAAAATGTGTTCGTACAGGACATTGAAAGCGCGGACGAAAATTATATACCTGACTGGGATTTCTGACAAATGCTTATTACACTTGAAAACGTTGCGTTCGGCTACGGAGGAAACTTAATATTTACAGACGTATCGTTTGCCGTCGGAGAGGGCGAGCGCATAGGTCTTATCGGCGCGAACGGCGAAGGTAAAACCACGCTGATTAAGCTTATTTTAGGCGCGCTCGAAGCGGACGAGGGGAGAGTAGTTAAAAAGAACGGGCTGAAAATAGGTTATCTCGAACAGAACGGCGGATACAAAAGCGGTAACACTGTGTACGGCGAAATGCTCGAAGTATTCAAAGAAGAATTGGACGCGGTTGAAAAGCTCGGCTCGTTTTCGGCTCAGCTTTCAGTTACTCCTTATCCGAGCGCGGAATACGATATTCTGTCGGCTAAAATCGAAAATCTCAACAAATTTCTGTCCGCCCGCGACTGCTACGACGTCGAAATCAAAATCAAGACGGTTTTAAACGGTATGGGCTTTTCGGATATGTACGGCAGGGTAATAGACACGATGTCGGGCGGGGAAAAGACGAGGCTGAAACTTGCAAGGCTTCTGTTAGAAAATCCCGATTTACTTATTCTGGACGAGCCCACAAACCATCTTGATATAACGACCCTTTTCTGGCTCGAAGAATATCTTCAATCTTTTAAGGGCGCTATTTTCACTGTATCGCACGACAGGTATTTTCTGGACGCGGTGACTGGTAAAATACTTGAAATCGAAAACAAGCGCCTGACTTCGTTTTCGGGCAACTATTCCAAATATAAAATACTCAAAGCCGACCTCGTTGCAAGGCAGTGGAAGGACTACGAAGCTTTGAAGGAAGAACGGGCAAAATTACAGGATTACGTAGACAGGAATATCGTCCGCGCAACGACGGCAAAGTCGGCGCAAAGCAGGGTCAAACAGCTTGAAAAACTTCCGCTTCCTCAAAAGCCGTACACTCCGCCGTGTCCGCCGAAATTTTCGTTCACCTACGAAACCGAGCCTTATGAGCGCGTTCTTGAAATAAGCGGATTAAATCTTCGGCGGGGCGATAAAATGCTTATCGAAAACGGGAGTCTGAACATTTTCCGCGGGGACAGGCTTGCCGTTGTCGGGGAAAACGGAACGGGCAAAAGTACGCTTTTAAAGGAAATAATCGGCGGAGGCAATCCGAACATAAAAGTCGGCAGGTCCGTAAAATTTGCGTATTACGACCAGGAATCGGCTAACCTCAACGAAAACAATACGGTTATTGCCGAGCTGTGGGAGCGTCACGTGTTGTTCGGTCAGACGGAAATACGTTCCGCGCTTGCGCGGGCGGGGCTGTTTGCCGAGGATATGGAAAAGCCCGTCAAAGCTCTTTCGGGCGGAGAGCGGGCAAAACTTGCGCTGTGCATTTTCGAAAGCGAACACGGCAACGTACTTATTCTCGACGAGCCGACTAACCATCTCGATTTGCCCGCGCGCGAAGCGCTTGAAAGCGCGCTGAAAAAGTTCGGCGGAACGCTTGTTTTCGTTTCCCATGACAGATATTTTATTTCCGCTCTTTCAGAAAAAATCGCGGAAATAGAGGGTGGCAGACTCAATGTTTACGAGGGCGGTTACGAAAATTACAACCTGAGCAAAAAAATTAAGCAGGACTCGCGCAAACGTGAAGAGGAAGAAGTCAGATTCAGGGAGAGTTGCGAAGAACGCGCAAGGTCATACCGTTCGAAAAAGGAACGCGCCGAGGAAGAGAGGGTAAAGAAACTTATAAAATCCGTCGAAACTAAGATTTCCGAGCTCGAAGCCGAGGAAAACAATATTAACGTTAATCTTCTTCCGTCGGTTTCTGCCGATTATCTGAAAGTGAACGAGCTTTTAAAACGGCTTGAAACCATAAAATTACAGCTTGATAGTCTTTACAAGCAGTACGAGAGTATGATACAATGAAGAAGCTTAAAAAAGTAAAAGACGGTGAACCTATGGATGAAAATAAAGAGGAAGAAAAAGTTACTATCCGCCACACGATAAACGCGGAAGAAACTTTTACTCTTGCAAAAGACGTCTACGATATACGCAGTCTTATCAAAAATATTTACAACAACCGTGCGGTAATATCGCGCAGACTCAACTTGCTTTCAATGAGCGTAAGTCTTGTGTTTACGCTGTTTTACGTTGCATACATTCTCGGAACGGGACTACTCAAAAAACTGAGTTTGCAGACGGAGATAGTTTTATACTGCCTTCTCGGCGTGTACGGCGTACTGTTCGTTACTCTGTTTATAGTAACTATGTGCGGGATAGGCGCGAAAGCAAGGAATATAAAAAAGCATAAAAAGCTGTTGTCGTATTTCAGACTGTGTATACGGCTTTTGTCGCTTGCAATTACTATCGTTGCAATTTCCTTCGCAACACGCGACGAGTTCTCGGCAAAGCACGTTGCGGTAGATATAGTGTTGATAATCATATCGATACTATGCCTTATAGTGCAGTTGATTCCGCTTTTCTGCGGGGGGTTCGGCAAACTTGCAAGGTGGCTTCTTTCCCCGGTGAAAATCAAATACCGCTTTTCCAAAGTCGCGCTCGAATGGTACGAACTTGCCGTCACTTCCGGCGGGGACAGCGCGGCAGTCAAACGCGTATCAAAAAAGTATTACGACGAAATAGGCGTGTGCCTCGACAATTATCTGATTCCAGCTCTCGGTAAAAAATACGTGACGGCAATCAAATCGCCACTGGTTTACAGCGTTGCGGAAAAGGCTTCGGAAGCGGACAGGCCGGTCGTCGAGGGCGTGCTGAAAAATATATTCGCATACGCTTCGGAGTGCGGTTACGTTATGTTCGACCCGTGTAAAGATTTGAATTTCGAAGGAAGTATAGAGGAAGAAGTGAAACAGCCCAAAACGGTAAAGTCGCGACTTATGGGCATGGGCAAAAAAATAGGAATGTCGCTTTTGGATAAATACATAGATAAAAACACCAACAAGGACGAATAAATAGCTATATAAATTAAAGAAAAACAGCGCCCCTGTATTAATCAGGGGCGCTGTTTATCCGATGAATTGTTATCGACAAGAAATCTTGCAAAGTTAAGCAAGGTTTCTTTATTTTTTTCGTTCGAGCGGTTGTAAGCAAGAATAAGCAATTTTTCGTTGTCGGACAAATCACTGTTGATATTTACGTTTCCGAAGTCATCCTCGCGCCCCAGAAGATAGTCGCACGATACACCGAAGCAATCGGCAAGCGCAACAATAAAGTTTGCCTTCGGCTCGCTATCACCCTTTTCCCAGTAGTCAATTATCTTCTGGCTTGAATTAATTTTTTTTGCAAGCGCGTTCTGGCTAAGCTTGTGCTCCGTTCTTAAAGCCTTGATGCGTGTGTTGAAGTTTTCAATATAACTTATTATAGAAAAATGTTTCTTAAAAATACTTGACAAATAAGTAAATTACTTATAAAATATATTTATGTAAGAAATAAATTTCTTAAAACAACATTTTGGAGGCTTAACACAAATGAGTAGGTATGCATAGAACAATCTGCGAAACGGCGAACAGATTGTTATGAAGGCGAAAATCAATCCTCTTGCGGCAATTAAATCGATTATCGGTTTTTTGGTTTTTGTGGCTTTGGGGATTGTATGTATGGTTATGATAAAACTTCCCGAAGACGCTCCGCCAATCGGATTCTACGCAGGGCTTGTATGTATGCTTATCGGCGTATTGATTCTTCTTATAAAGATTATTTATCTTGCAAGCATGTGCCTTGTCGTAACCAATAAAAGGGTTCTCGGCAAAGTGGGCGTAATTAAAAAGCACAGCCTTGATTATCCTATAGACAAGGTTGAAAGTATTCAGATGAAAAGTTCGTTCTGGGGCGCAATATTCCGTTACAACTCACTTAAAGTAGCGGGCAGCGGCGGAACGACGGAAATCGTATTCGGCGGTATCAGTAACGCAAACGCATTCAAAAACACTGTAACCGACGCGGTCGAGCAGCATCAGGCGGAAGCCCGCAGGGCGCAGGCGGAAGAAATAGCTATGGCTATGCGAGGCGGCAAACTTTAATAAAAAACAGCCCCGACGGCAGTCGGGGCTTTAATTATGTCCGTTAAAATTCAAGACTCTTTTCGATATAAGCTTCAAGCTCGCTTATTTTAAGTCTTACCTGTTCCATACTGTCCCTGTCGCGCACGGTGACGGTATCGTCGTTTAACGTGTCGAAATCGACGGTAATGCAGAAGGGGGTGCCTATTTCGTCCTGACGGCGGTATCTCTTGCCTATCGAACCCGTTACATCGTAAGTGACGGAAAATTTCTTCGAAAGATTTCT
This sequence comes from uncultured Clostridia bacterium, assembly GCA_947570625.1. Classification (GTDB taxonomy): domain Bacteria; phylum Bacillota; class Clostridia; order Christensenellales; family Borkfalkiaceae; genus Coproplasma. The sequence goes on from CANOUP010000002.1 coordinate 21,696, forward strand.
ATAAACCTCGTCGGCTTTTTCCGAAAGTCCTTTCTGTAAGGGAAGTATGGCGGCCTTGTAGGGGGCGAGGAAGGGATGAAGTCTTAAAACCGTTCTTACGTCGTTTTTCGCTTCGTCAAGCACTTCTTCGTCGTACGCGTCCGTGAGGAACGCAAGCACCGTTCTTTCCGCGCCGAGCGAAGGTTCTATTACGTAAGGAATATATTTTTCGTTGGTCACGGGGTCGGTGTATTCCATATTTTCCCCGCTTTCCGACTGGTGCTGTTTAAGGTCGTAATCCGTTCTGTCGGCAATGCCCCACAGCTCGCCCCAGCCGAAAGCAAAGTTGTATTCGAAGTCCGTCGTCGCTTTCGAGTAGAAGCACAGCTCTTCGGGCGAATGGTCTCTGAGTTTAAGGTTTTCTTCTTTTATGCCGAGAGAGAGTAAAAACTCTTTGCAGTAATTTTTCCAGTACGAGAACCACTCCAAATCCGTTCCGGGCTTGCAGAAAAATTCAAGCTCCATCTGTTCGAATTCGCGCACGCGGAAAATGAAGTTACCCGGCGTAATTTCGTTTCTGAACGATTTGCCCACCTGTCCTATTCCGAAGGGAACTCTAAGCCTCGAAGAACGCTGAACGTTTTTGAAGTTGACGAATATACCCTGCGCGGTTTCGGGGCGGAGGTATACGGTATTCACGCTGTCCTCGGTAACGCCCTGGAAAGTCTTGAACATAAGATTGAACTTTCTGATAGGCGTAAAATCGCTTTTACCGCACACCGGGCAGTTTATTTTCTTTTCCGCAATAAAGCTTTCCAAAGCTTCGTTGTCCATAGATTCGATTTTCAAATCGATTTTATGTTTTTTGCAGTAATCTTCAACAAGATTGTCGGCGCGGTGTCTTGCTTTACAGCTTCTGCAATCCATAAGCGGGTCGGAAAATCCGCCGAGGTGCCCCGAAGCTTTCCACGTTCTGGGGTTCATGAGTATAGCGCAGTCAAGCCCCGTATTGTAGGGCGATTCCTGTACAAACTTTTTCCACCAGGCTTTTTTTACGTTGTTTTTGAACTCGACGCCGAGGGGTCCGAAATCCCACGTGTTCGCAAGTCCTCCGTAAATTTCGCTTCCGGGGAAAATGAAACCTCTGTTTTTGCAAAGCGCGACAAGCTTTTCCATTGTCACGGCGCGTTTTTTGTCAGCCATAGTTTTCTCCTTTGCCGTATTTGGCTTAATACGGACTGAATAATATTATAAATATTTTATTTTATATCGCCCTTCAAGTCAAGTAAATGATAAAAAAAGTTGTTTCAAACGATATACATTTAAAAAGCTTTTTGCTATAATTGAAATAATAAATTCATAAAAGGTGAAAATATGTTATCCGATATCGAAATTGCCGAAAGCTGTAAGTTGAAAGATATTCGCGAAATAGCGGAAAAGCTATGTCTGACCGAGGATAATCTCGAACTTTACGGTAAGTATAAGGCGAAAATCAACCTTGAAAAAGTCAACCCGAAATCAAAACTTATTCTGGTAACCGCGATTAACCCTACGGCGAGCGGCGAGGGAAAAACGACGGTCTCTATCGGACTTGCCGACGGTATGTCCAAACTCGGCAAAAAGGTATGTCTTGCGCTAAGGGAGCCTTCACTCGGACCGGTGTTCGGAATAAAGGGCGGAGCGGCAGGCGGAGGTTACGCGCAGGTTGTGCCTATGGCGGATATAAATTTGCATTTTACTGGCGATTTGCACGCGATTACATCGGCGAACAACCTTCTGTGCGCTATGATAGATAATCATATTTTCCGCGGAAACGCGCTTAAAATAAAGGAAGTTTATTTCCGCAGATGTATGGACATGAACGACAGGGCGCTCCGCGATATAACGCTGAACTGCCCTGCGGGCAATATGAAGGGCTGTGAAAGCTATGAGAGGAAGGAAGGCTTCGAGATAACGGCGGCTTCCGAAATAATGGCTATTCTTTGCCTTGCAACGGATCTTGCCGATTTGAAAAAGAGGATAGGCAATATAGTAGTCGGCGTAAACGAGGACGGCGGTTACGTCCGCGCGAGAGAACTTAAAGCCGAAGGCGCGATGACGACGCTTTTGAAAGACGCGATAAAACCCAATCTTGTACAGACCCTCGAAGGTACTCCTGCAATTGTGCACGGCGGTCCGTTCGCAAACATAGCGCACGGCTGTAATTCGGTGCGAGCTACTTATACGGCGATGACGCTTGCCGATTATGCTGTAACCGAGGCGGGCTTCGGCGCAGATCTAGGCGCGGAAAAATTCCTCGACACTAAGTGCAGGGTCGCGGGTATCGAGCCCGACTGTATAGTCGTTGTCGCAACCGTCAAAGCGCTTAAACTTCACGGCGGAGCCGATAAAAACGAACTTTCGAAAGAAAATCTTCCCGCGCTCAGAGCGGGGCTTCCCAACCTTTTGAAGCACGTTGAAAACATTACCGGCGTTTACAATAAACCCGCGGTCGTTGCAATGAACAGGTTTGCGACGGATACGCAGGCGGAAATTGACGAAGTGCTGTCCGCGTGCGAAAAAGTCGGGGCGAAAGCAGTGTTTACGGACGTTTTCCTGCAAGGCGGAGAAGGCGGTATAGAGCTTGCAAAAGCCGTAATCGAAGAGTGTAAAAAAAGTTCGGTTCTCAAATATGCTTACAGCCTCGATGAGGATATAAAAACCAAGATAAACGGCGTAGTAAAAAAGATTTACGGCGGGGAAGGCGCGGACTTTTCCGAGCAGGCTTTAAAGAAGATTGAAGAAATGGAAAATAAAAATATCGGCAATCTTCCCGTTATCATAGCAAAGACGCAGTATTCGCTTTCCGACGATGCGTCAAAGCTTGCCCGTCCCGAAGGGTTCAGAATATTCGTGCGCGACATTATATACAAGGGAGGCGCAGGCTTTATAGTTGCCGTTGCGGGTTCGGTCATGCTGATGCCCGGGCTCGGCAAAGTTCCCAGCGCCGAACATATAGACATAGATGAAAACGGAAACATTACGGGACTGTCTTAAAGGAGATTAAATGAAATTACCCGAAGCAACTAACTTTATCGAACAGATTATAAACGAGGAGCTCGAAGCGGGAAAATTCGAAAGCAGGGGCAATAAGCTTCAAGTGCGCTTCCCGCCCGAACCGAACGGTTACCTGCACATCGGTCACGTAAAAGCTATGTGCATTAATTTCGGCGTCAAGGATAAGTACGGCGCAAAACTCAACTTGCGTATGGACGATACCAATCCCGCGAAAGAGGATTACGAATACGTAAATTCCATTGTCGAAGCAATAAAATGGCTGGGTTTCGAATACGACAAACTTGTATTCGCTTCCGACTATTACGAAAGGCTTTACGAGATAGCGGAGAAGTACATTACCGACGGCAACGCTTACGTGTGCGATTTGACGGCGGCGGAAATTACGGCAACGCGCGGAACTCTTACCGAAGCCGGCACGCCTTCGCCTTATAGAAACAGGAGCGTGGAAGAGAATTTAAAGCTTTTCCGCGAAATGAAAGACGGTAAATATCCCGACGGTTCGAAGGTGCTCCGCGCAAAGATAGATATGTCTTCTCCGAACGTAAATATGCGCGACCCCGTAATCTACCGTATCGCCCACGTCGACCATTACCGCACGGGCAGTAAATGGTGCATATATCCCATGTACGACTTTGCGCACCCCGTGTCCGATGCAATCGAGGGAATAACTCATTCGCTCTGTTCGCTTGAATTCGAAAACCACCGTCCGCTCTATAACTGGTTTGTGGAAAAAGCGGGCTTCCCTGCGCCCAGACCCAGGCAGATAGAGTTTGCGCGTCTTAACATAACGAATATGCTTATGTCCAAGCGTTATTTAAAAAAGCTTGTGGACGAAGGTTTCGTCCGCGGTTGGGATGATCCGAGAATGCCCACGATAATGGGGCTGAAAAACCGCGGTGTTCCGCCCGAGGCACTTAAAAAATTCTGCGCCGACGTAGGCGTGGCAAAGGCGTATTCGGTTGTCAATCAGGCACAGCTCGACAGCTGTATACGCGATAATCTCAACGATAATGCAGAACGCGCTATGGCTGTAATAAATCCTTTAAAGCTTACGGTTACCAATTACAGCGGTGAGGAAGAGCTTCGATTCGAAAAGAATCCTATGCGCGAGGGGAGCGGTACGAGAAACGTAAAGTTTACGGGTACGCTGTATATAGACAGGGACGACTTCTCGCTCAATCCTCCGCCTAAATACAAGAGATTGCAAAAGGGCGGGACGGTAAGGCTCAAAAGCGCATATATCGTGCGTTGCGACGAAGTAAGACTCAACGCGGACGGCGAGGCGGAAGAACTCTTATGTACCTATTTCCCCGAAACCAGGAGCGGTTCTTCTGAGCCTTGCGCTGTCAAAGCTAAGGGCGTTATACAGTGGGTGGACGCTAAGTATGGTATAGATGCGGAGTTCAGACATTACGAACCGCTTCTGACGGACGAACAGTATCCCGACCAGGATTATGCGGAAAGACTAAATAAAGACAGCGAGAAAGTTTTCCGCGGTAAAGCGGAACCGTACCTCGGCGAATGCGGGGACGGCGTACCTTTCCAGCTGATACGCGCGGGGTATTATAAAAAGTGTGTAGAAAACGGACTTGTGCTTTCCGAGATAGTTTCGCTTAAAGACAGTTTCAATAAATAAAGGTAAAACGGCGCACTTACGTGCGCCGTTTTGAATTTTAAAGCTTATTTGTCTTCCGAAAAGCTTTCGCAGCAAGTACAGGATTTGCTGTCGCAGGAGCAACCTACCGTGATTTTATCAAGCGTGCAGTTGCAACCGTGGAAGTTGTATTTGCAGTTGTTGACGTTGCAGGCAATGTCTTTATTAAAGTTTTGCATAAAAATCCTCCGATAATAATTTGTGCGCATACGTGCAATTTATACATTTCTATTGACAAATAAGCCGTTTGATTGTAAAATAAGTATGAAATAAATAACGTTGCAGGAGATTGAAATTATGAAAATAATATTATTGCAGGACGTAAAGGGACAGGGTAAAAAGGGCGAAGTTATTGACGTTAACGAAGGTTACGCCCGCAATTTCCTTATCAAGAAAGGGCTTGCCGAAGTTGCGACGGCTTCCAAGCTGAACGACATTTCGCAAAAGAAAGCGGCCGCCGATTTCCATAAAGCGGAAGAGGTCAAAGCGACCAAAGCCATGGCTTCGGAATTGAAAGGCAAAACTTTTACCGTTAAAATCAAAGCCGGACAGAACGGAAAGGTATTCGGTTCTGTCACGGGCGCCGACATATCCGAAGCGTTGCAGGCGGAAGGGTATACCGTAGATAAGAGGAAAGTAATTCTTACCCAGCCCATAAAAACGCTTGGAAGTTACGACATTGAACTTAAACTTCTCGAAGGCGTTTCGGCGAAAATAACCGTAAACGTGGAAGCCGAATAAAAAAATAAAAAGCGCGGAACACCGCGCTTTTTTTATGTGTTTTTTTGTTAACGTCCGCGTCCTCCGCCACCGCCGAAGCCTCCGCCCGAGAAACCGCCACCGCCGCTTCCGAACCCGCCGTTCATACCCGAAGACGAGGGGCTGGATACCATTGCCGACGACATTTTGCCCATAGAACTGCGCATTATGCTGTTTAGCATACTGAACTGTATGTAACCCGTAAGCAGGTCGCCCGCAAGCCAGTCGGGAGGAGAAACGGTCAGGTCGTCGAACTTGTGTTCCCACTTGTCCGTAACTCCGAGAACCTGCGCGTAGGGCAATATGTGATAGTAGAACTGGGGGTCCTCTTCGAGAAGCATTTCAAGCTGATTTTTTTCGGCAAGCTCGATAAACTTTTTGAATCCTATTATGTTGTTGAGATTTTTTCTGTAAGATTCCGTTCTCGAAACAAGCATTACAGACAATACCGATATAGCACAGCAAACTACGAAAAGAAGTATCTTAGGCAGATAGTCTATAATTCCCGACGGAACCAGCACTACATAAATAAGACCGGATAAAAGACAAATTCCAATAAGTCCCAAAGACATCAATGCAAGCGTCCGTTTTTTGAATTTCAGCTTGTTGTACATTATCGTTTCCGTAAACGCGTAGATAACCAAAGGTGGTACCATTGCGACAAACGGCAGAAGCATAAACATTTTAGACGATATTGCCGTTACGGCTATGATAATGGGGGCAAGGCTTAGAAGCAGGCCGCCGATAAAAGTAAACAGGAGCGAAAGCGCAATGCTTTTATTGTTGTAAAGTCCCTTGGTTTGTTTGTTTACGATATTCGTAGCCTGATTAACCGCAACGTAGTACGTGTTCCTTAGCTCGGAAGGTCTTATCGCGTCGTTATTGCCGAACATACGGTCATAGAGCAGATGCTGATATTTCGGATAACTTTCGGGGAGCGTCTGAACTATGCGTATAAGCGAGGGGTCGTTTTTATCGTCAAGATTAATCTTGATAAATCCTTTGTCCGCCCAGTAATATAAAAGCGATGTAACGTCTTCGCTGTCGACTCTGTTGTCAATAAGTTTGCCCATCATCAAGGGGTCCATCTCGTTGGGCGCACTGTAATTTACAACAGGGGTAAGTACGTCTTTGTTGAAAACGAACAGTCTTAAAAGAATAAGTACGGCAAGTACGATTACCGCGGCGATTATAAAGTAGAAGGGGGTAAACTCGTTAAAGTTCGTCAATACGCCGTTTTCGAATGTTATTTGAAACGTTATGCCGTTCTGGGCGGGCAGATAATCCGCGCGTGTAAGCAAAGCCGTTCTGCCGTCTATTTCCGTCTTTACAAAATCCAGCGTATCGGTCGACCCGCGCTTACCGTAAAAGCATTCCGCGCTTTTATAACCTTCGGGCAATAACATCTTGACTGTGACGTTTGACAGAGTGCAATCCCAGCCCGTACCTACGGGGTTAAGAGGGAGAATGCCTTTTCTTACGTCTTTATGGTTTATATTGTATGTATAAGTTAAACAATAGCTTTCACTGCGTCCGAATTTGTTGGTGCTGTCGCCTATATCGACGGAAACGAAATTATTGTCTTCGAAATAAACGTCGTACCATACGCTTTGATAATTATTGTCGACTATTTTCGAAACTTTGACGTCGCGAACCTGTGCGCCGCCGTTCACCGGTATATCGCGGATAAATCCCGTGCTGTAATAGCCTTTATAATCCACGGTAATGTATTCGGATACTTCAATCGAGCAGTCTTTGCCGATGTCGTAGATAACGGTATATTCCGAAACGTCGAAGCGGTAATTGGGGTCGGTTTCGGCTTTTGCCGAAATTCCTGCAAAACAAGTTACGCTTACGGCAAGCAATGCAATAAGCGCAAAAAGCGTCGCTTTGACTTTATTTACTTTTTTCATAACTTTCTCTGTAAACCCTGTTTAGAATTGTACTTTGATATTTTTTCTTTCTTCTTCGTTTTCTATTTTGAAGTAAGGCAGGCTTTTAAGCTTCATGCAGTTTGCTATTATGAGAGCGGGGAAAAGACGAATTTTCGTATTGTACTGCGCAACGGTAGCATTATAGTACTTTCTTGCGTTGGCAAGTTCGCTCTCTATACTTTTCAGCTGTCCCTGCAAATCGAGGAAATTTGTGTTTGCTTTAAGCTCCGGATAATTTTCCATTACAACGTTGAAGTTGCGTATGGTTTTGGTAAGTTCGGCGTCCGCAATGACTTTTTCTTCAGGCGAAACGGCGTTCTGCGCGTTGTTGCGCGCCGCAACTATCTGTTCGAAAGTTTCCTTTTCGTGTTTAGCGTAACCTTTAACGGTTTCTACAAGGTTGGGGATAAGGTCGTAACGCTTTTTAAGATATATATCTATATCGTGCAATGCGTTTTCGTTCTGCGTGCCGAATCTTATGAAACCGTTGCGTGTGCATATTGCCCAGATAATGACGGCAATTACGACGAAAATACTTGCGCCGATGCCTATCCAGGCGCCTGTTGATAAGAGTAAATTCATAATTATTTCTCCTTAAAAATTTATAACTTTTTTATTTCGTTCAAAGCGTTCTTTAAAAACGCTTCGGCGATGCTGTCTTTTCTGATTGCTTCAAGCGCGTCTTGGGGGTCAAACCACTTGACTTCCGTAAGCTCGTTTGTGTCGGGAACGGGGTTGCCGTTTTCCGCAATAAGGACATAGTTCAGCATAAGCAGTTCTTTCGGCTCGTGATAGCGTGAGCCCATATACTTAAACTTAACCGTGTCCAGGCGGGTTTCTTCTTTAAATTCGCGAGTTACGGCTTTTTCGGCTGTTTCGCCTTTTTTGATATATCCCGCAAATAAAATGTAATCGTCGTTGCCGATGTGTTTGGCGAGCAGAATTTTATCTTTCGTCCTGTTCGTTACCACCATACTGACCGCCGTCGAAAAACGGGGGAAGCGGTATTCATTGCATTTTTTGCAATAGGGCACAAGCCCTTCGTCCTGTTTGAACATAAGCGTAAGCTTATCTCCGCAAACCGTACAAAACATATTTTTTATCTCCTTATCAGTCGGATTTTCAAGTTATCAGTTAATATGCAATAATTTAACACATAATATTATATAACATTTATTTGAATTTTTCAATAGATATTTTTCAATTTTAACAAACTTATTGACTTATTTTCACACATAATATATAATTAAATGCAATAATTATACTCGGAGACAGTAATTGTGAACTATGAAGAAGCCGTTTCGCTGTTAAAAAAGCACGGACAGGAACATCTTTTAAAATATTACGGAGAACTTAACGAAGAGGGAAAACGCAACCTTCTTAATGATATAGAAAAGTTAAATTTTTCCGTTACAGATAATATAAATATTAACGGAGCCAAAAAGCCCGACGGCGATTTGTCGCCCTGTAAGGCGGTAAGTCTTGCGGATATAGAAAAAAACAGAGCGCAGTACGAAGCCGAGGGACTGAAACTTTTGAAAGAAGGCAAGGCGGGCGCGGTTTTGCTTGCGGGCGGTCAGGGCACGAGGCTGGGTTTTTCAAAACCCAAAGGTATGTTCGATATAGGCGAAACGCGGAGCGTAAGCATTTTTGAACTTCTTATGGACAGCGTAAAAAGCGTTGCTTCGCGTTCGAAGCCTTTTCCGCTTTTCATAATGACCAGCGAGGACAACAACCGCGATACGGTTGAGTTTTTCAAAGAGCATTCGTATTTCGGGTATCCCGAAGATAAAATTCATTTCTATATTCAGGATACTGAGCCTGCCTGCGGTTTCGACGGTAAAATTTTTCTTGCGTCGAAAAGCAGAGTGCTTTTAACGTCAAACGGCAACGGCGGGTGGTATTCGTCGCTTGTAAACGCGGGGTTGAAAAGCGTTTTGGAACGCGAGGGCATCGAATGGCTCAACGTGTTCGGAGTAGACAACGTATTGCAGAAAATCTGCGACCCCGTATTTATAGGAGCAACGCATTTGTCGGGACTTGCAAGTTCGGCTAAGGTCGTGACCAAGCGTTCGGCGGAGGAAAAAGTGGGGGTTCTGTGCGAACGCGGAGGAAAACCGGTCATAGTCGAATATTTCGAAATGCCGTCGGCGCTCGCTTCTCTGCGTGGCGAGGATGGACAGCTCGTTTACCGCTACGGAGTAATTTTGAACTATCTTTTTAAGGTTGATATGCTCGATAAAACCGTAAGGGAAAAACTTCCTTACCACGTCGCAGTTAAGGCGCTTGCACATATTTCGGACGGAAAGAAAGTCGTACCTGAGAAGCCCAACGGCTGTAAGTTCGAAACGCTTGTTGTGGATATGGTCGAATTTATGGGCAGTTGTCTTGCTTACGAAGTGGAACGCGCGAAAGAATTTGCGCCTGTAAAGAACAAGAGCGGTAACGACAGCGCGGACACGGCGCGCGCGCTTTTAAAATCCAACGGAATTAAAATTTAGAAGGAATTGAAAATGAAAAAATTGATTGCGGTAACTGCCGGATTGACTTTATCCTTGGCAATGCTTTTCAGCGGATGCGAAACCGCCAAAAACGGACGCGACGGACGCGACGGCAAAGACGGGCAGGACGTTACGATTGAACAGATATACGATAAGTACGTGCAGGAATACGGCGAAATTTCGTATGCCGATTTCCTTAAAGAATACTTGAATTATACCAACGACGAGCTCGACGGCGTAACAGGGTTGCAAGCTGTAATGAACAGGTCGCTCATGTCGGGAGTTTCTATACTCACAAGATTTGCCTATACCGAACAGCACAGAAACAGCCTGGGATTTATTTCCAAACACACCGAATACAAAGTTTTCAACGGTTCGGGCGTAATTATTCACCTCGACAAAGAGGCTGGCGATGCGTATATTGTAACAAACTGTCACGTTGTATACGACGATACTTCGGACACGGTGTTTTCTGACGACGTAAGGCTTTACCTTTACGGACAGGACGAAAGCGGAGTGAATTTCGTAGTTGACAGCGCCTACTCCATTACGGGTGACGAAAATTACCGTATGCCCGCAACAATACTCGGCGCTTCGGTGGAGTACGATATTGCCCTGTTAAAAGTTACAAACAGCGATGTCCTTAAACGCAGTTCGGCGGTGCAGGCAGGCTTTACCGCCGATGCCGACGTTAATGTCGGCGAAAGCGTATTTGCGGTCGGCAACGCTTCGGGTGAAGGTATGTCGGTTTCAAGCGGAGTAATAAGCAAGGACAGCGAATTTATCGAACTTACTCTGTCCGACAAAAATAATCTTCTCGAATCCGATTACAACCGTTACCGCGTAATGCGTACCACCGCGCCCATAAATCACGGAAACTCGGGCGGAGCGCTCTACAATTCCAAGGGCGAAATAATGGGAATAGTCAACGCGAAAGACGACGGTGAAGGCGTGGACAATATGGGCTATGTTCTGCCTGCAAACAACGTCAAGCGTATAGTAGGTCTTTTGTACAACGGCTATGTAAACAACGGCGGAGAAATGGTTTCGTCGGGCGGGTTCAAAAAAGCTTTAATCAATATTCAGACCGTGGTTACGGATACGTATTCGGAATACGACGCTCTGACAGGGCGTGCAAACATTATCGAAACAATCAGAGTGGATAAAATACTCGGCGCGCCTTCGTCGGGAAAACTTCGCGAGGGAGACTATCTGAAAGAAATTAAAATAAAAAACGGCGATAGCGTGAAAGACAGTATTAAAGTAACCCGCCGTTACCATATAAGCGATATAATGCTTTCGGCGGCCGAGGGTGATACGGTTGTATTTACCGTAGAACGCGGAGGCGAGGAAACCGAAGTTTCGATTAATATCGGAAAAGGAAACTTCGTACAAGTAAAATAACAAGTTAAAAAAGACGGCGCAAAATTTTGCGCCGTCTTTAATATTATCTTTTTTCGTTTATATCGTAAGGCGTTACCTGATATACGTAATAATTCAGCCAGTTTATGTAGAAAAGATTTGCCGAGGAGGTCCAGTTCATTTTAACCTCGTCCATATTTTTGTCGGTGAAGTAGTTGACGGGCGGTTTAATATCCAGCCCTTTGGCTTTGTCGCGCTCATACTCGTTTTTAAGCGTCAGCCTGTCGTATTCCATATGACCCGTGACGAAAACCTGTCTGTTGTCGATGCTTTTGATTATCGAAGCGCCCGCGCGTTTGGAGTACGCAAGTATTTTAAGGTTTTTGATATGGAGAATATCTTTCGCATAAATAATCGTGTGCCTGGAATGTGGCATATGGAACTCGTCCGATATACCGCGCATAAGCGGTTCGGGTACTCCGTCGCGCACCCTGTTGTGCGCGAAAATTCCGAAGCACTTCTCTTTAAGCGGGTGTTTCTTTATGCCGTAAAAGTAGTGTAAAGCCGCCTGTGCGCCCCAGCATATGAACAGGGTGGAAGTGACGTTTGTTTTCGTCCAGTCGAGTATTTCTTTAAGCTCCGTCCAGTATGCAACTTTTTCGAACGGCAGATTTTCAACGGGCGCGCCCGTTATTATCATACCGTCGAATTTGCTGTCTTTAATTTCGCCGAACGTCTTGTAAAACTTATCTAAATGACTCTTGTCCGTATGAGTGGAGTTATAAGTAGATGTCTTGATAAGCGTTATGTTGACCTGCAAAGGCGAGTTGGATAACAGCCTCATAAATTGCGTTTCGGTTGTTTCCTTGGTGGGCATGAGATTGAGTATCGCAATTTCAATCGGGCGTATTTCCTGCGAAACCGCTCTTTCCTTGTCCATTACGAAAATTCTCTCGCCCGTCAGAATTTTATACGCGGGTATGTCTTTATCGATTACTATGGGCATTTATATCCTCTTAAAAATCAAATTTGTTCAAGCGCCTGTTCCAAATCCGCAATTATGTCGGAAGGGTTCTCTATTCCCACGGACAGCCTTATAAGGTTGTGCGGTACGCCCGCTTTTACAAGGTCCTCTTCCGAAAGCTGGCGGTGGGTGGTGGAAGCGGGGTGAAGCACACAGCTTCTTACGTCGGCTACGTGCGTTTCCTGCGTTATCAGTTTAAGCGCTTCCATAAATTTGGCGCATGTTTCGACGCTTCCTTTAATTCCGAAGCTCATCATACCGCCCTGCCCGTCGGGCATATACTTCTGGGCAAGTTTATGGTACTTGTTGTCTTTCAGCGAAGGGTGGAGAACCCAGTCTATTTTGGGGTGTTTATTCAGGTATTCGGCAACGGCTCTCGCGTTGGAGGAGTGACGTTCCATTCTTAGCGCAAGCGTGTCGCTTCCTATGTATGAAAGGAAAGCGTTTTGCGGGCTCATTATCGCGCCGTAGTCGCGCATCATCTGCGCACGGCATTTCGTGCCGAACGCAACGGGCAAATCCGCGTAGACTAGTCCGTGATAGCTTTCGTCGGGAGTATTGAAAGAAGAATATCTTTCGTTGCCTTTGAACTTAAAGTTACCGCAGTCAACGATTACGCCGCCGAGCGCCGCCGCGTGTCCGTCGAGATATTTCGAAGAGGAGTGAATAATTATATTTGCTCCGAAATCTTTGGGACGGCATAAAACGGGTGTCGCAAGCGTATTGTCGACCGCGAACAGTACGCCGTACTTTTGCGCTATTGCGGAAATTTTATCGAAGTCGAGTACGATTATCGCAGGATTAGCGACCGTTTCGGTGAATATTATTCTCGTCTTATCGTCGATGAGTTTTTCTATTTCTTCGGCGGGGTCGTCGGGATTGAAGAACCTGCACTCTATGCCGAGTTTGGGCAGGGTGGTGGAGAAAAGATTGTAAGTGCCGCCGTAAACCGCCTGCGACGAAAGAATATTGTCGCCAGCGCCGGCAACGGTAAATACAGTAAGGGCGGTTGCGCTCATTCCGGAAGCACAGCCTATACCGCACACACCGCCTTCAAGCGCGGAAACCTTACCTTCGAAAGCCGACACGGTGGGGTTGGCAAGACGGGTATAAAAATATCCGTCGCTTTTAAGGTCGAACAAGTCTGCCATATCCTGCGTCTTTTCATAGACGTAAGTCGTAGACTGGGATATGGGCGGTATGCGAGCCTCGCCTGTTTTGGGTGAATAGCCTGCCTGTACGCAAAGAGTGTCCTGTTTGTAATTTTTCATAAGTATCTCCTTATCGGTATTCTTTAATCTGCCTTTCGAGGGCGCGTTTTTCGTCTTTTTCTGCTATGGCGCGCTTTTTATCGAAGCTCTGTTTGCCCTTGCACAGCGCGACTTCCACTTTTACCAGACTGCCTGAAAAATAGAGGGAGAGCGGTATAAGCGTATAGCCTTTTTCGTTAATTTTTCCCACGATTTTATCTATTTCAGAGCGGTGCATCAACAGTTTCCTGTCCCGCTTTGAGTCCTTCGTGGAAAACGCGCCGGCCTTGTCGTATACGGCAATGTGCGCGTTTTTAAGCGTAAGCTGACCGTCGCGGATAAAGCAAAAGCTGTCTTTAAGATTACAGTTTCCCGCCCTCAAAGACTTGACTTCCGCTCCTTCGAGCGCTATTCCCGCTTCGTACTTTTCAAGAATAAAATACTCGTACGTCGCGTAACGGTTGTACGCAATGGTTTTCATAGTCATTATTATATCACAAATTTTCCAATAGTAAAATAAATTTTTAATCGGTTAATGAAAACATTACTCGCATTCTGCCGAAATCGCACCCGTCGACCATGACATTTATCCTGTCGCCGAGGCGGAAACTTCTTTTAACCCCTTTCAAAAGAAATTTTTCCGGTATGAGCTCGTAGCCCCCGCCGGGCAGTTCTTCGATAGGTATAAGCCCTTCGATAGTGTTGTTCAGCTCGCAGAATACGCCGAAATTAGTGACGCCAGAAACAACGGCTTCGTATTCCTCGCCGATTCTGTCCGACATATATACGACCTTGTAAAGCGCGTCGACCTCGCGCTCGGCTTCGTCGGCGATTCTTTCCCGCTCGGAAGCGTCTGCGCCCGCTTGTTCGGCAAGCAAAGCAAATTTTGTTACGCTTCCGCCGTGTAAAAGTTTTTTCACGACGCGGTGCACGAACAAATCGGGGTATCTTCTTATTGGCGAAGTAAAGTGACAGTAGCAGTCGGAAGCAAGCCCGAAGTGTCCGAGATTTTCTTCGCAGTATCTGGCTTTCTGCATGCTTCTCAATAGTACTTTATTGACCGCGCCCGAATACGGCTTGTCCGATACCCTTGTTAAAATATTTCGGTAATCTTTCGGTTTTACGTTTTCCGCGTCGATTTTTACGTTTATACCCAAATCCCGCAGAAAGGAAGAGAGGTTAGCCGTCTTTTCGGGCGAAGGTATTTCGTGAACGCGGTAAAGACAAGGGGCGTTTTTGGATTGAAGGAACTCAGCAACCGCCTCGTTCGCGGAAATCATAAACTGCTCAATAATCCTTTCCGAAACTCCGCGCTCGTAATCGGGTATAACGATACTGCCGTCTTCGCCGATATAAATTTTCGCTTCGCGTAAATCGAGGTTTACTTCGCCAGCGCTTTTTCTGCGCCCTTCCAGTTTAAGGCACAGCCTTTTCATATTTCTGACGGCGGAGGTCAGCTCTGCGAACTTTTCGCATGTTTCTCTGTCGCCGTCCAAAATCGCGTTTATTTCTGCATAGGTCGTTTTTCGTGCGCTTCGGATAATGCTCTCGCATATTTCATAACTTTGCCTTACGCCGTCCTTATCGAAAACCATAACGCAGGAGAGCGCATATCTGTCCTCGCCCTCGTTTAAAGAACATGCGCCGTTCGAAAGCGATTTCGGAAGCATGGGCAGAACCCTGTCTGGGAAATAAACGCTTGTCCCGCGGTCGTAAGCTTCGCTGTCGAGCGCAGTATGAAGCTTTACGTAGTGGCTTACGTCTGCGATATGCACTCCGAGCCTGTAATTGTCGTCCGTCATTTCAAGGGAAACGCCGTCGTCGATGTCGCGCGTGTCAGAGCCGTCTATGGTGAATATCAGTTTGTCGCGGAAATCTTTTCGCGTTCCCGCAATAACGGGCTCAGCACTCACGCGGTCGGCTTCGGCGATTACTTCGTCTGGAAATTCCTCGTACAACCCGTGCGAACGGATTATGGAAAGTTCCTCGGTTTCGAAATCACCGCTCTCGCCGAGAATTTCCGAAACCTTGCCCTTTGGTTTTCCCTTGGGAGGGTAAGAGGTTATATCGCACAGCACTTTTTCGCCGTTTTTCGCTCCGCCGTTTAAAGCGCGGGGTATGCAGATTTCGGGCAGTTTCGTATCGTCGGGATAAACGAAACCGCGCTCGTAAGTTCCTACAACGCTTTTAGTCCGACGTTCGAGAATACCTATAATTCGCGCCTCGTCCTTGGTTCCGCGCACGTGTACGGCAGATACTCTGTCGCCGTCGTAAGCGCCGTTCAGAGAGGTGCGGGGCACGAAAAAGTCTTTGCCGTATTTTTCTTTGTTATCGGGGATTATAAACGCAAACCCGCGTTCGGTCGCCTGTACCGTTCCGGTAAATTTGATTTCGCGCTGTTTGACGCGAGGTTTTCTTTTAATATAATTCATTGTTTTAAAGGTAAATAATAAGGCGGCCATAAAAGCCGCCTTTGTGTTTTATTCTTTTAAGGAACAAGCAGGTTTACGATATAAAGCGCAATGGAAAGGAATGCGAGTACGCCAAGACAAATCCACGTCCATTTTTTAAGTTTGCTTTCAATCGACTGTCCTCTGTTTTTACCGAAGAAGGTTTCGCTGGAAGCGGTAATACCCTGAATACCGTCCGAATTGCTCTTCTGGAACAGAACGATGATTATCGTAACAAGCGCGGTAAGAAATAAAATTACAAGGCAGGTAATCGACAACACCATATATAAAGTATAAATAGCGTCCGACATACCGGCCGCGCCCTCAGGCTTTGTTACTAACAAATATGCGCCCATAAAGTACCTCTCAATTAAGTCTACCTAAGAAGTATAACATAAAGAAAAAATATTTACAATCGATTTTATCCTGTTTTTTTGATTTTTAAACTTTTTTCACCGAATTTATTTATGATGAAAATACCCGCGCATACGAGAACGAGCGCGATAAGCGTAAACCATGACATAAGCTGTTCGGTTTCGTTTAAGATAATCGCCGAAAAGACCGCGCCGAACAGCGGGTTAGTGCTTTTAAATACTGCGACTTTGGAAACGGGGTTGTATCTTAACAGAAATCCTTGAAGAGTAAAGGCGCAAGCGGAGAGGAAGCCGAGGTACAAAAGCATAAAATAGCTTCCCGCGTTGACGGGACGAAAACTTCCGCCGAAGCAGAGTCCTATTACAACGAGCACGCACCCGCCGAGTAAAAACTGGTAACCGCACAGCGACGCTGTGTCATCGTGCTTTGAAAATATTTTAACAAGCCCCGCGGCGATTGCCGACGACAGTCCCGAAAGTATTACGAATCCTTCGCCAAGCATTGTGAAAGAGAATGAGAAATCGCCTCCTATATTTATCAGAATCACTCCGCCGAAGCCTAAAATGCACCCCGCAAGTTTTACAGGATTGAACTTTTCCGTTCTGAAAACGAAACACGCGATAATAATCGTAAAGAATACGCCCAGCCCGTTCAGGACGGAAGCTTTTACGCCCGCCGTGTGCGCAAGTCCTATATAGAAAAAAGTATACTGCGCCGAGGTCTGGAAGAGTGCGAGAAGTCCCACGCGCCATAAATTTTTCGGTTTCGGCGCAAGGAATTTTCTTTTGGCAATACTTGCAAAGGCAATGACGAGTATGCCTGCCAATGTAAACCGCGTACCCGCGAACAGCATAAGAGAAGGCACGCTTTCCGTATCCACGCTGAAAAGCTTATAGCCGATTTTTACGCAGGGGAAAGCGCTTCCCCACAGAATACAGCAAATAATCGCGCATATGCACACTATATAATTTTTTGAAAAAAATTTTTCGGGTTCTTTTATCAACATCTACACCATTAGTATATTACAAAATAAAAAAATAGGCAAACGGTTTTGCCTATTCGTTCAGCCCGAGTATGTAGTCCGCGGAAACGTAGAGTACTTTACATAAATTCGATAAAAGAAAAATACCCGTGGCAGTGCCGCGGGTATTTATTTTTAAAGCTTTTATTCGATAAGACTTTTGCCCGTCATTTCTTCGGGAACGGGCAGACCCATTACAGTAAGAAGAGTGGGGGCAAGGTCTGCAAGCACGCCGTCGTTACGGAGCTTCGCGTCCTTGTATTTGTCGGAAACGAGAACAACGGGTACGGGGTTGGTAGTATGTGCCGTGAAGGGAGAGCCGTCGTCGGAAAGAAGTCTGTCAGCATTGCCGTGGTCGGCTGTGAGCAGTGCCGAACCGCCCATTTCAAGAATTTTGTCCGTTACCTTCTTGACGCACTCGTCAACGGTATGAACGGCTTTGACCGCCGCGGGAATAATACCGGTGTGCCCGACCATATCGCAGTTTGCGAAGTTGAGTATAACAACGTCGAATTCACCGCTGTCAAGCTCTTCAAGCACTTTGTCGGTAACCTGATAAGCGCTCATTTCGGGCTGTAAATCGTATGTGGCGACTTTGGGCGAAGGTATCAAATCCCTTACTTCGTTTTCATTGGGTTCTTCGATACCGCCGTTAAAGAAGAAAGTTACGTGCGCGTATTTTTCCGTTTCCGCTATTCTCAACTGTTTCTTGCCGAGTTTTGCAAGATATTCGCCGAGAGTATTGTCCATAGACGTTTTAGGGAAGGCGATTTCAACGTCCTCGAACTGTGCGTCGTAGACGGTAAAACAGACGTAAACAGGATTGATATAGCCCGTTTTCCTGTCGAATGCCGTTCCCTTGGGTACGGTGAACAGCTTCTGCGAAAACGCGCGTGTAATCTGTCTTGCGCGGTCGGGGCGGAAGTTGAAGCAAATAATGCTGTCGCCTTCTTCGATAAGACCCAGAGGTTTGCCGTCCTCGCATACTTTCGTGGGTTTAATAAACTCGTCGGTTATGCCTGCGGAATAGCTCTCTTCAACAGCCTGCGCGGGGTCGGTACAGCCTATGCCCATACCGAGGGTAAGCATATCGTAAGCTTTTTCTATTCTGTCCCAGTTGTTGTCCCTGTCCATAGCGTAATATCTACCGCATAAGGACGCTATTTTGCCTATGCCCGCTTTTTTCATTTCGGCTTGCAGTTCGCGTATAAAGCCCGCGCCGGAAGTAGGGGATACGTCCCTGCCGTCCATAAAGCAGTGTACGTAGCATTCTTTAAGCCCGCGCTGTTTCGCCATTTGCAAAAGCGCGTAAACGTGGGTAATATGGCTGTGCACCCCGCCGTCGGACAGAAGCCCGTAAAGGTGCAGTTTTTTGCCTCCGTTCAAGGCGTTGTCCATTGCCTTTATAAGCGCGGGATTTTCGAAGAAATCGCCGTCGTTTACGGCTTTGGTAATCTTGGTCAAATCCTGATATACTATTCTGCCTGCGCCCATATTAAGGTGCCCGACTTCGCTGTTGCCCATCTGACCGTCGGGCAGACCGACGCTCATACCGCTTGCGCCGAGAGAAGAAGAGGGGTACTCGTTGATAAGCGCGTTTACGTTTTTGCTTCCGTCAACGGAAATAGCGTTTCCTCCGCCTGCGGGAGCAAGTCCGTAACCGTCCATAATTATTATTGCGTAAGGTATTTTCTTTTCCATACGTCACCTTATTTATCGAAGTTTACTATTTTCGCAAAGTCAAGCTTTAACGAAGCGCCGCCTATAAGTCCGCCGTCGATATCGGGCTGAGCCATAAGGCCTTTGCAGTTGCCCGCGTTCATGCTTCCGCCGTACTGGATAACGATTTTTTCCGCGCACTTGGGGCAGAAAAGTTCGCCGATTTTTTTACGGATATAAGCAATTGTTTTCTGAGCCTGTTCGTCCGTAGCCGTCCTGCCCGTGCCGATAGCCCATACGGGTTCGTAAGCGATGACGATTTTGGTGACGTCGTCTATGCCGTTAAGACCGTCTTTAAGCTGTCTGTCCAAAACTTCGTTGGTTTTTCCGCTTTCGCGCTCTTCCAAAAGTTCGCCGACGCAGACGATGGGGGTAAGGCCGGCGTTAAGAGCGGTAAGCGTGCGCTTATTTACCGTTTCGTCGGTTTCTCCGAAGTACTGGCGTCTTTCGCTGTGACCGATAATAACGTATTTAACGCCGTATTCTTTAAGCATATCCGCGGAGATTTCGCCCGTATACGCGCCCGAGTTTGCCCAGTGCACGTTTTCTGCGCCGATATGTATGTTAGTGCCGGCGGAAGCCTTGGTCATTGCGGGGATTAAAATTGCGGGCACGCAAAGGCACACGTCGCAGTTCGCGTCCTTGACAAGGGGAATAAGCTCCTTGATAAGCTGTGTTCCGCTTTCCGCGGTCATGTTCATTTTCCAGTTGCCTGCGATAAAAGGTTTTCTTGACATATTGTACTCCTAAGTTTTTTTAACGTACACAATTATATCACTATATAAAAAAAATGGCAATCGCATTAAATGCAATTGTCGCTTTTTTATGATTTTTAAATGGTAAACGGGCTTACGGTTGTTAACCGCAAGCCCGTAAAAGCATACAAATTTAATTCTTTTCGTTAAGGCAGGCGATGCCGGGGAGAACTTTTCCTTCGAACAGTTCGAGCGACGCGCCTCCGCCCGTGGAAATATGGGTCATCTTATCCGCATAGCCAAGCTGTTGAACAGCGGCCGCGCTGTCGCCTCCGCCGATGATAGTCGTGCATTTGCCGTATACGTCGGCAAGCGCCTGAGCGACTGCAATTGTTCCCTTGGCGAGAGTGGGGTTCTCGAATACGCCCATAGGACCGTTCCAGATAACCGATTTAGCAGTGTGAACTTTGTCTGCGTAAAGCTTTCTCGTCTTTTCGCCGATATCCATACCCATAAGCGAAGCGGGTATTTCGTTTGCGGGAACGGTTTTAACTTCGATTTCGCCGTC
Source organism: uncultured Clostridia bacterium (assembly GCA_947570625.1). Taxonomy (GTDB): domain Bacteria; phylum Bacillota; class Clostridia; order Christensenellales; family Borkfalkiaceae; genus Coproplasma. Next base: position 42,044 of record CANOUP010000002.1, read on the forward strand.
GATGGGGTCGGGGAAGTGGTCCGCAACGACCGTGTCAACGGGGAGAAGAAGTTCTTTGCCTGCTTTTTCGGCTTTTTCCATCATTTCCTTGCAGTAAGCAATTTTATCTTCTTCGAGAAGGGAAGTGCCTACTTCGTAGCCCTTTGCTTTAAGGAAGGTGTAAGCCATACCTCCGCCGATGATAAGGGTGTCGCACTTTTCGAGAAGGTTGTTGATAACGTTGAGTTTATCCGCGACCTTCGCACCGCCGAGGATAGCGACGAAGGGACGCTTGGGATTTTCGAGAGTATCAGCCATAACCGAAAGTTCTTTTTCGATAAGGAATCCGCAAACCGCAGTCTTTATAATTCCGTATTCGACGATAGCGGCGGTGGAAGCGTGCGAGCGGTGCGCGGTTCCGAACGCGTCGTTGACGTAAATTTCAGCGTCGTATGCAAGCTCTTTGCAGAACGCTTCGTCTTTCTTTTCCTCTTCCCAGTGGAAGCGGAGGTTTTCAAGGAGAACGGCTTCTCCGCAATTCAAAGCATCGCGCTTAGCCTTTGCGTCCGCGCCGATTACGTCGGAAGCAAATACTACTTTGCCGTTTAAAAGCTCGTTAAGTCTTTTAGCAACGGGTGCGAGGGTGAGCTTTTTGGGTTCGTCCTTTTTAGCCTTTTCAATTATTGCTTCCGCGGTGGTTTCGCCTGCGTCAACCTTTTTCTTGTCTTTTTTGTTGAGCTTGACTTCGTCTGAGAAAATCGAGTGGGGCTTGCCCATATGCGAACAGAGCGTAACGCGCGCGCCATGTTCCAAAAGATATTTAATGGTGGGAAGCGCGCCCTGAATTCTGTTTTCGTCGGTAATGACTCCGTCCTTCATGGGAACGTTGAAGTCGCAGCGCACAAGCACCTTTTTGCCGTGTAAGTCTTTAAGGTCTTTAACGGACATTTTGTTCATTGTAAATTGCTCCTTTGATAATATATTTTGCCACATAATTATAGTCGAAACGGAAAAAATTGTCAATAGAAATATTGACGGGAAAATTTTTCGTGCGTTTTTTATTTGCTTTTGTAAAATGTATGATAAAATTGTAAAATTCTGCGGGCGCGCCGTCAAAAAGCACGGCGGTTTCTTGCTTTTTTGCGATTACCGTGTTATACTGAATATCGTATAGGTAAATTGCAATGAAGATATTAACGGCAGGTCTGGGAATAATAGGCGGTTCAATCTGTCTGGCGCTTAAACGCGCGGGGCACAGCGTCGACGGTATGAACCGTTCGCCGGGTCCCGCCGAGTACGCCCTTAATAACGGCATAATAGACGCAATCGCCGAAAGTCCCGCGGGCTATGATACGATAATAATTGCGCTTCCGCCCAAAGCGACGGTTGATTTTATTAATTCGGCGCGCTTTGCCGACGGCGCCGTCGTCGCAGACATTTGCGGGGTGAAGAAGTATATCCGGGACGAGGTCTTAAAAAAAACGCGCAATTTCCGCTACGTCGGCTGTCATCCTATGGCGGGAAAAGAAGTGAGCGGTATTGAAAACGCCTGCGCGGATTTGTTCGACAGCGCGAGTATGGTTATAACTTCCGACGAAACTACGGATAAAGACGCTCTTGAAAGGATGCGCTCTCTCACCGCGGATATGGGGTTTAAATATATTGTGGAGTGTTCTGCGGAAGTGCACGACAAGAAAATAGCCTATACTTCCCAGCTTGCGCATATCGTTTCCAACGCTTACGTAAAGGACGGCGGACTTGACGGTTGTATAGGTTTTACGGGCGGTAGTTTTCAGGATATGACGAGAATTGCGGGCGTGGACGCGGACGTGTGGTCGTCGCTGTATCTTCTCAATGCGGAAAATCTTTCTAAAAACATCGGCTCTCTCATTTCGTCGTTAAGCGAAATCAAGGACGCGGTTGACCGAGCAGACGGAGAAAGTCTTCGGAAAATTCTGCAAGAGGGCAAACAGCGCTTCGAAAGCGGTAAAATCAGCGCTCCGCAGAAAAATATAGCGGTTAAAAAGTTGAAGTAATATTCGGTATTTGTGTTATAATGGAAATATACAGAATAAAAATCGCATCTTTCGGTACGGGCTGGAACGACGTCAGGATAACCGAAGGGACAACCGAAATGCGCGGAGAAGAAGTTAAAGTGGATTACTCTCTCGACGGCGACGCTTGCACGCTGACGGTGAACGGCGGTAAAGCCGTTCAAAAGCGGTGCGGAGAACAGAACGTACATATCCTGTTCGAAGAAGGAAAGACGACGGAGTGCGTTTTCGGCAACGGAGGTATGTCGGGTTCGTTCCTTATCTTTACCAACAAAATCAAATTAATTAACTCAAAAGGCGGTTTTAAGTTGAAACTCGATTATTTAAGCGGTCGGGACCGCGAACCTGTAAGCCTTACGTTTACGGCTTTAAAAAAATCTTGGGGGACAAAATGAAAATAGAATATCTGGGGCATTCCTGTTTTAAGCTGACGGAGAGTACGGGCACGTCGATAGTCTGCGACCCGTACGACTCGTCCGTCGGTTACGACTTTCCCGAAGTTCAGGCGGAAGCCGTTACGGTTTCCCACGGACATTACGACCATAACAACGTGAAAGCGGTCAAGGGCTGTAAAACGGTAATAGACGGAGAGGGAAGCTATTCCCTGCCGGGAGTGGAAATAGACGCTATAAAAAGCTATCACGACGAAAACGGCGGAAGCGACCGCGGGGGAAACCTCATTTTCAAATTCCGTATGGACGGAATAGACGTGTGCCACCTCGGCGATTTGGGCGAGGAGTGTTCCTCGGCGCTTATAGACCAGCTTCTGCCCGTAAACGTTTTACTCATACCCGTGGGGGGCAACTATACCATCGACGCGGAAATGGCGAAGGAATACGTCGACAGGATTATGCCCGACGTGGTCATACCCATGCATTTTAGACAGAAGGGCTGTAAACTCGATATAGGCAAAGTGGACGAATTTATCGATTTGTTCGACGAGGACTGTATTGCCGAATCCGAAGAAGACGAGCTCGATTTAATGCGGAGCGATTTAAACGGTGATACTAAAATTGTCGTTTTGAGGAGACAGTAATGATTCCCGAAAAACTTCTCGAAGACATAAAGGCGCGTCTGAACGCAAAGACCATACACGATTTACGTCAGGTTGCGCGCGCCGTGGGCGTTCCCCGTCCCGCAGACGGTAGAAAGGAAAGGCTGTTGGATTATATCGAAAAGATAGCTATGGGCGTCTGCGACCCGGTAGGTCCGGCGGTGAGAGGCGCTCACCCTAAGTCCGCCGAGTACGACAGACAGCTCGTGACGGACGTTTTCAGGTGCAGGGCGATAAGCCTTTCGGACGGCGAAGAGGATAACGGCGTGCATTTCGAGCTGAGCGTGGGAAGCGGAGCGGAGTTCGATCCGCTCGATTTCAACGGCGACGGTTTGCTTGAAAAATCGGGCGACAAATGGTTTATGCGCGCAAGCGGAGCCGACGGTTCGCCTATCGAAGTGTTCGTACACGAAAATTTCGTAAACAAGTACGGTTTGCGCGAGGGCGATACCGTTTCGGGCAAGTGTAAGCGCGATTCGCTCGATGAGATGGCGGGGCTTGTCACCGTTCACGCAGTAAACGGCGCGCCTGCCGAAGGCGCTTCCGAACGTCCCTTTTTCGATAATCTTGAACCCGTTTATCCGTGCGAACGTATTAAAATAGATTGCGGTCAGGACGGCGTTACGGGCAGAATAGTGGATTTATTCGCCCCTGTCGGAAAAGGACAGCGCGCGTTTATAACGGGACCGCACGGTTCGGGCAAAACGCGTCTTTTAAAAAATATTGCGCTCGGTATCCATTCCGAAGGAGTCAAGACGGTTATAGCGCTTATTGACGCTCGCCCCGAAGAAGTATCCGATTTCTATAAAACGTTTCCCGATACGGACGTGTTCACCTCTTCGTTCGACGCGGGATACAGCGGGCACGTGCGTACGGCAAAACTCGCGCTCGAATACTGCAAACGCAGGGCGGAAAGCGGAGAGGACGTCGTTCTTCTTTTAGACGATTTAGTCCGCCTGACGCGCGCCTACAATATGTGCGGGAAGCAGTTTCTTTCGGTAATCGATTCGTCGGCTGTCGGCAGTGTCAAAAAATATCTTGCCGCCGCAAAAAACACGACGGAAGGCGGTTCGCTTACGATAATCGCGACCCTCGGCTCGGGAGAAGGAGAGGATGAAAATACCGTGCTTTCCGCTTTGAAAGATTTGTGCAATATGCGCATAAATCTCTCTTACGACCTTGCACGCGCTTATGTAAGACCCCCGATTGACCTTGCACAGACTTTTTCCTCGCACGAAGAAGCGCTTCTTACAAGCGAGGAGCTGTCGGCGGCGGTGAAACTGCGCGGAAAAGACATACGCGAAATAATTAAAATATTCGAAAATACCGGCTCGGACAAGGAGCTTTTCAAATCACTTTAAATTTATGGCAGATAAAAATATATTTACCGACAAGGTAAAAATCACAATAAAATCGGGCGACGGCGGGGACGGAATGAATTCGTTCAAAGCTTTCAAGGGCAAACCCGCATGCGGACCGGACGGAGGAGACGGCGGTAACGGAGGCAACGTTTACGTAGTCGCCGACGGATGCATGAACGACCTGCTTTCTTTCCGCTATACTTCTAAATATTTCGCGGGCAACGGCGAGCGGGGCGGAACGAATAAATGTTTCGGCAAGGGCGGAAACGATATGATAATCAAAGTTCCCGTCGGAACTGTCGTACGCGACGCTGAAACGGACACGGTCATTTCCGATATGTTCGCCGAGGGCGAACGTAAACTGATAGCGGAAGGCGGAAGAGGCGGAAAGGGTAACGTACGGTTTACCACCGCGCGCAGACACGCACCCAATTTTGCCCAGAAGGGCGAAAAAACCGAACCGCACGTCCTTATACTCGAACTCAAAGTTATAGCCGACGTTGGCATAATAGGCTTTCCCAATGTCGGAAAGTCTACCCTGCTTTCCAAAATTTCGGCGGCAAGACCCAAAATCGCAAACTACCACTTCACGACGCTTTCGCCCAATCTCGGAGTAGTTAAGTATTATGAAAACAGCTTTGTCGCGGCGGATATTCCCGGACTTATCGAAGGTGCGTCGGACGGTGCGGGGCTGGGGCACGACTTTTTAAGACATATAGAGCGCACGAGGATGCTTTTGCACGTTGTCGATATTTCGGGTTCGGAAGGCAGAGACCCGACGGAAGACTTTAAAAAAATCAATTCCGAACTGAAAGTTTACAGCAAAGTGCTTGCTTCGTTACCGCAGATTGTTGCTCTGAACAAGTGCGACGTGTACGGCGCGGAGGAAAACATAAAGCAGTTTAAAAAGAAGTTTTCACGCAAATATAAAATTTTCCCCATAACCGCGGTAAACGGCGAGGGGACGGACAAGCTTATTGAAGGTGTGTTTTCCGTTCTCGAAACTTTACCTCCCGTGAAGCGTATGGAAAGCGATGAGAATTTTACGTATACGAAAAGCGGGGACCTCGGTTTCGAAATTTATATGGACGGCGACGCTTATGTGGTAGTCGGTGCGCTTGTGGATATGCTTTGCCGTAACGTTGCGCTCAACGACCCCGATTCCATGGCGTATTTCCAGAAAATACTCCGCGAGAAGGGAGTTATATCCAAACTGCGCGAGATGGGAATAAAGGAAAACGATACGGTTATCGTAGGCGACGTCGAATTCGATTTCGTCAATTAACATTTAAAAGAGGTAATTATGCTGACGTCAAAACAGCGCAGTAAACTGAAAAGCCTTGCCTCGAACCTGTCGTCCGTGGGACAGGTGGGCAAGGAAGGAATAGGCGAAAATATGCTTGCAAGCTTTTCGGATTGTCTTGAAAAGCGCGAGCTTATAAAAATTAATATACTTGAAAACGCAAACGGCTGTCCTAAGGAACTCGGCAGGGAACTTGCCGAAAAGCTTTCGGCGGAGTGCGTTATAGTCATAGGCAGAAAAGCCGTGCTTTACAGAAAGTTGGGACGCAAGGACGTAGAACATATTGCGCTGGACTAATTAAGCGCAAGCGCAACGACGGAGAGCGTAAGCATTATACCCCCGCTTATAATGTAGTAAACGGGAAAGAACGTGAAATAGCTTAGCGCAAGAAGCGCCATGCCCGACCAGAACAGCGGGGCGCATATTTTTCTTGAAAACCGCGCTTTGATTTTTTTCCACGCCCCTATTTTTTTTGCGCCTTCGTAAACGTATTTTTCGGGCAGAAGCTTTTTGTCTTTTAAAAGTTTATAGATATAGTCTATCTGTTTGATTTCTATCAAAAAGTTTTCGGCAAGCGCGGCTGCTTCGGCTGAAACGCGGTTGCAGAGAATTATTTTATTTTTATCGCTTTTAAATTTGACGGCGCAAGCCACATCGTCCTCGCTTATGGGTTGCATTTTAAATACGGTAAAATATAAATCGTCGCCCGCATAAATTTTTCCGCCCTTTATCTGCGGAGTTTCGTCCTCGGTTTTTAAACTTTCCGTAAACAATTCGGCAATATATTCGTCTGAAGAAAGCGACAGATGAAGCGACAAAAGCTTTTTTTGTTTTTCGTCGCGGGAAATCAACAGTTTTTTGTCCTGTTTACGGCTTATGTACAAAAAACTCAGGCTTCCGAACAGCAGGAAAGCGCAGATTGCAAAGCCGAGAGCGATATAAACGTTTTTCGTATAATATCTTATTGCGGTGAAAAATATCAGGAACGCACATACTGCGGTAAACGCGCTGTCTAAAATAAGGGGCAGATTGATTTTTCTCATATACTGATTATTGACACAATATTTTTAGTTTATTCCGCGGTATTACTCAGATGAAAACAGCAATTTTCGGCGGGTCTTTCAACCCCGTCCATAAAGAACACGTAAATATAGTATGTTCGGCAAAGCGCGAACTCGGGCTTGACAGGGTAATAGTCGTGCCTTCCGCGGTAACCCCCAACAAATACGGCAGAATAACCGCTTCGGGCGAGCACAGGCTGAAAATGTGCCTTCTTGCCTTCGACGGTGTTGCCGAAGTATCGGATTACGAAATTGCGAAGGGCGGAATAAGCTATTCTTATCAGACGTGCGAAGAGTTTGCAAAACGCTTTGCGGGCGATAAACTGTATTTTATCGTCGGGGCGGATATGTTCGAAAACTTTCCCGCTTGGAAATATCCGCAACGTATTCTCGATAAGGCAACGCTTGCCGTCTGCGCAAGGGAAAAACCTTTTAAGGCGCAGGCTCCGTTTGAATTCGAACAGTTTTCTTACGTAGGAGCAAAGGTAAGTTCGACAAAGATACGCACGCTTTTCGCGCTCGGCGAAAGCGCAGGTGACTCCGTTGCCCCGGCTGTCGCCGACTACGTTGAACGTAACGGCGTATACCGTCTTGAATATATCGGCAAACTTAAAAGTATGCTTACGCCTGAACGGTGGGCGCATACCGTACGGGTTGCGGTTATGGCCGCGGAAAACTGTTTGCGCTTCGGTATTGCGGAAAATAAAGCAATAACGGCGTCAGTTCTGCACGATTGCGCCAAATATCTCGCCCGCGGTTCGGACGAACTAAAAGGCTTTATATTCCCCGACTGCGTTCCGGGCAGTGTAATGCATCAGTATACAGGAGCGTACGTTGCCGAGCGTTTGTTCGGAATTAACGATTGCGACGTTCTCAACGCAATAAAATATCATACAAGCGGAAGACCTGATATGTCGCCTCTCGAAAAGCTGATATACCTATGCGACCTGCTCGAAGAGGGACGCAGTTTCGAGGGAATAGAAAAGCTCCGCCGTGCCTTTGAAAAGGGGCTTGACGAAGCAATGTACGAGGCGCTGGACCATCAGCTGAAATATCTTAAAAACACGGGCGAGCCCGTTTACCCGCTGACCGTGCGGGCATATGAATTTATAAAGGAAAAAAATAAATGACAAGCAACGAAAAAACTTCTTTGATATGCAAAATTCTTTCCGACAGAAAGGCGAACGACATCGTCTACATTGCCGTGGAAGACAAAACCAGCCTCTGCGATTATTTCATAATAGCGGGTGGCAGGTCTAAAACACAGGTTAAAGCTCTTGCCGAGCACCTTGAAGAAAAACTCAAAAAAGAATACGAAACAGTGCCCCGCCGTACCGAAGGCATACAGGGCGGAAGGTGGGCGGTTCTCGATTACGGCGACGTAATCGTTCATCTTTTCGGCGACGAAGAGCGCGATTTTTACCGACTCGAACGTCTTTGGGAGGATGGCGAAAATCTTAAAAGATACAAAGATTGATATTTTTCATTTTTTGAAATTTATCTCTTTCGGTTCGGAATAGGTCGATTTTTTCGACCTCTTTCTTTCGACTATATAATAAACAGGCTCGGGCTTGGGCGGAGGAGGAGCAACCTTCTCCTTCGGAGGCTCGGGCTTCTTTTTTGCGCTTAAAAGACCTATGTATGCAAGTTTTATCAGGTGGACGAGAATAAAACAGACAACGAAAGTTAAAAACAAATATAATACGCCTATAAACATACCTGAATTATAAAGGTAAAACCATTCAGAAATTTGAAATAATTTATAATTTTATAGGTAAAAAAGGAATTTTATATGTCTGAAATTATTATGAGCGAAACAGAAAAACAGCAGTTTACAGAATTTAAAAGAAAACTCGGCTTGCAGGCGGCGCAGGCGCAGGTGAATAAAATCGAATACAATTTGTGCGACGCCGCCGTTGAAAAGGGTACTTTAAGGCGCGCCTGTCAGGACGCGAACGTCTTAAAACTCGGCGGAATATGCGTTCTGCCCGCGCTCGTCAAACCTTGCGCGGCGTTTTTGGGCAGTAACCGCAAAACTTTACTCATAGCGTGCATTTCCTTTCCGCACGGAGGTGACAGTCTTAAAACAAAAAAATCCGCAATAAAAAACGCCGTAAAAGACGGCGCTGACGAAGTGGAGGTGACAATCCCCGTAAGCTATTTGAAGGACGGAAATCTGGCGTATGTCAGGCGTGAATTCAAAAAGCTGAAACGCTCCGCGGGGAAAAAGACGGTAAGAATAAATATCGAAAGCGCCCTGCTCGTTCCTCAGGAAATTACAAGGGTGTGCGCTCTCGCCGCAGATTGCGGTATAACATCGCTTAGAAGTTCCTCGGGCGCATACGGCGGCGGTTTCGACGGCGAAACTATAATGCGGATGAAATCCGCCGTCAAAGATAAGTGCATAATCAAAGCGGACGGCGTAACCAATATCGCCGATATGAATACTGCCGTGGATATGGGGGCGGGGGTCATCGGCTGTAAAAACGCTTCCGACCTGGCAAGAATGATTTTGCAGACTGCCGAAAATTAAATTACCTTAAAAGAATAAGTTTCTTTTTCGCGCGCGTTATTGCGGTATAAAGCCAGCGGTTTTTGTCTTCCTTGAAGGCGTAACTTTCGTCGAACACGACGGCATTGCCGAATTCGCTTCCCTGCGCCTTATGGCAGGAGATACAGTATCCGTATTCGAACCTGTTTAAAGTAAATACTCCCGTTGCTTCGCCTTCCTCGTTAAACTTTTCGAAATAATCGCCGTGCTTGTAGCGGTATCGCCCGTCGAGAAAAATTCCCAAGTCGAACGGAAGGGCTTCGGGACAGAGTTCGTCGGTAAAATCGGGTTTGAACTGCATAAAGCCTATGCCTGAATCCGTATCGTAATACGGGTCGTAAACGGTGCCTATAATGCCGTTTACAAGGTTGAAACGGAAATCTTTATCGAGAAACTGTTCCCAGTTATTGATTGTGCAAATTAGTTTGTCGCCGTCTTCCGGTAAACGTCCGAGTCCGCGCGCGCTTCTCAATTCGTCGTTGATTAGCGTGCGCGTCTTGTTTATCCCGCAAATTATCTGGTCGGCTTTCAAAAGATAATATTTTCTTCGTTCGCCCTTGAATTGTCTTTTGTCTATTACGGCAACGCTGTCTCCGTATCTGCCGTAAGGTATGTATTTGCCCTCGCGCGCCATTTCGGAAAGCTTGATAATGGGATTGTCAAGCTGTTGGCGGACAATCGTTCTCAGCGTATAGTCGGGAGTTTTCAGGATAGTATTAAGCCCTTCCACGGGCGGAAGCTGGGCATTGTCCCCGCATATGAGAAGTTTTACCCCGAATTCGGCCAAATCCCATAAAACGCTGTCCGACACCATCGAAGCTTCGTCCAAAACGATAAGTTTTATGGATTTATCTATACTTTCACGGCGTTTGAAGGAAAGCTTTTCGATTTTTATTTTTTTGCCGTTAAGTTCTATTTCTTTTTCTTCGGTTATCGACTGGTAAATAAGTCGGTGCAGAGTGGTTGCAGGTATTCCGCCCCGTATTAAAACGGTAGACGCTTTGCCCGTAGGCGTTACGAAGGCAACGCTTTCGTCCGGAACAAGCCCCAGAGTATCGGTAACGGTGTGCCTTAAAAGCGTGGTTTTACCTGTGCCGGCATAGCCCGCAAGTACGAAAATCTGACGTTCGGAATGAAAAAACCAGTCTTTTATTAATCTGTCGGCTTTCAGCTGGTCGGCCGTAAATTCGCTTCGCATAGATAAATTATATCATTAAAACATTTGTTTTTGCAAGAGAATTATATTCAATATTTTCAAAATATTTTGTTGCGCGATTGACTATCCCGTCAAATTGTTATATAATAAAAAATGTTTTGAATAATATGTATTCGGAGGTAGGTATGAATTGTAAAAATAACGAAAAACTTCGCGTGACGGTAGACTATAATTATATGATGGCTAAGTCGCTCGGAGATAAGGGTATAAAGCAAAGCGAGCTCGATGAAATGCAGGACAAAGCGCAAAAGGCTTTCGGTTACGTAAACGATAACAGAGGCAGGGACGATTTGTTTATGGGCTGGACGGAGCTCCCTTACAATCAGAACGAGATAGTCGAAGATATTTTAAAGACGGCGGAGAAAGTCAGAAAGAACTTTAAATACTTCGTTGTGCTCGGTATAGGCGGAAGCGCGCTCGGTCCCATTATGGCTTTCAACGCTTTAAAGCATCTCCACTATAACGAACTTCCCGACGATAAGAGAAACGGTCCCAAATTCTACGTTGAAGATAACGTCGACCCGGTAAGAATGCAGGCGCTTTTGGACGTAATCGAACCTGAAAAGACCTGCTTTAACGTTATATCCAAATCGGGCGCTACCAGCGAAACGATGACGCAGTATCTTATTATAGCGGATATTCTTAAAAAGAAAGGCGTAAACCTTCCCGACAATATTATATTCACGACCGACGCGAGCAGAGGCAACCTTATCAAAATTGACCAAAGCTACGGCGGTAAATTCAAAAAATACGTACTCCCCGACGGCGTCGGCGGAAGGTTTTCGGAAATGTGCCCCGTAGGGCTTCTTCCCGCGGCGGTGCTCGGAATAGACATTAAGGCTATGCTCGCTGGCGCCGGATATATGGACGAACTTTGCTCCAAACCCGATATTCGCTCTAACCCTGCGCTTGCGTGTGCCGCGCTTCAATATATTACTATGAAGCAGGGTAAGAATATCAACGTGCTTATGCCTTATTCGGATAATTTAAAGCTTATGGCGGACTGGTATTGTCAGCTTTGGGCAGAGTCACTCGGCAAAGCGGTGGACTATGACGGTAAAACCGTAAATGCCGGTACGACGCCCGTAAAAAGCCTTGGCGTAACAGACCAGCATTCGCAGGTACAGTTGTATATCGAGGGACCTTACGACAAAGTAATTACCTTTATTTCGGTAGGAAAGTACGCTTGCGAAATGCCCATTGCGCACGGCTGTGAAGATATACCCGACGTAGGTTTCCTCGGCGGGCACACTATGCAGGAGCTCATTCAGGCGGAAAACAAGGCGACGGCGTACGCGCTTATGCGCGCTGGCAGAATGAACTATACGATTAATATGCCCGAAGTAAACGAGTTCACGCTCGGTCAGCTTATGTATCTTCTCGAATTGCAGACCGCTTATACGGGCGCGCTTCTCAATATCGACACGTTCAATCAGCCCGGCGTGGAAAACGGGAAAAAAGCAACGTTCGCACTGCTCGGAAAACGCGGTTACGAAGGACAGAAGGCCGAAATGGATTCCGCGCCCGCACTCGATAAAAATTATATAGTTTAAAAAATGAGGAGCGTAAAGACGCTCCTCAATCTGATTTTATTATGGAATGGTATTATATTATTTTAATTGTTGCGGGGGCGATTTCGGTTCTTCTGTTTGCTATGGCATTGCTGTGCGACAACATCGCGTTCGGAAAGCGCGCCGATAAAAACCCGTATATTAAATATTTTACGGCAGATGAATTCGGTCTGTCTGCCGAAGAAGTGAATATCCCGCACGGGCTTAAAGGCTTTTTTTACCGCAGTGAAAAAAGTTTGAATAAGCTGATTATTTTCTGTCACGGTATGGGTCCAGGGCATATCGCCTATATGAATGAGATAGCGTATTTTTGCGGTATCGGATATACCGTTCTCGCCGTCGACAGTAAGGGCTGTAATTATTCCAAAGGCAGAAGTATCAAAGGAATGTACAGCGGTGTGATAACTGCGGTTAAGGCAATAGATTATGCAAGGAAGTATCCGTTCGAAAAAATATTCCTTGCGGGGCACAGCTGGGGAGCCTATTCCGTTTTATGCGCTTCAGCTCAAAGAAAAACCGACGGAGTGGTCGCTATCAGCGCGCCTACAACGCCCGTAATGACGATTTTCAAAGGGGCGAAAAAAATTATTTCGAAACCCGTCGCCGTTGTACTGAGTCCGTTCTGGTATATTATCAATCTGTTAAAGTTCGGGTTCAGGGGTAATACCGATGCGGTTAAGTGCGCAAAGAAAAATAAAACTCCCACGTTTTTGATTCACGGCGATAAGGATGACATAGTCGGTCCTTCGTCTGCGGTATTCTATAAAGCCGACGGGGAGAATATATTCAAATTGTCCGTTAAAGACAGAGCACATAATCCTTATAACACGGTTAAAGCGGAAAAGTACCTCGCCGAACTTTTAAGACAGTTAAAATTAGGCGAAACTGATTTTGACGATTTCGATTTTATATCGGCAACCGAACAGGATAAAGAAGTAATGAACTGGATAGAAGATTTTTTCGATAATAATTAAATTTTCAAATCAGCCGAATTTTGCTTGCAAAGTAAAAGTGTTTATGATATAATCACAAAGCAAAATTCGTTAAGGCCTTGTGGTCAAGCGGTTAAGACGGAGCCCTCTCAAGGCTCAATCCCGGGTTCGATTCCCGGCAGGGTCACCACTTGGAAACTAAACCGAACCATTTACAATGGTAAGTTTGGTTTCCTTTTTCTTTACTTAAAGCTCCCGTTAATAAGGGGAACCTAATACGATAAATTTCAATTTATAGGAAATATCCAATGATAATACGCGACTTAAAATTAGAGGATTTCGACACAGTAAACAATCTTTTTTTGCAGTTACATAGCGTTGCGGTTTTTGCCGTTGTTTTAGGCGTGATTATTTATACGATAGTAACACTTTAACCAATTTGATTTTATATGATAAAAATGCTATAATCTAATTATGTATGATGTTATCGTAATAGGCGCAGGACCTTGCGGTTGTATAACCGCAAGCACCTTATCAAAAAGCGGTCTTAAAGTTTTGCTGTTAGAAAAATGCAAATTGCCGAGATATAAAAGCTGTTCGGGCGTTTTGATAGAAAAATCATTGCGCCTTATAGAAAAATACTTCGGTCAAAGCGTTCCGCTTTCTGTTAGTTGTACCCCCGTTCAAAATCGTGGAATGGTATTAACTGACGATTTGGGGCGAGAATACATATTTGAAAGTCGCGGTTTGAATATTTGGCGAGATAAATTTGACTACTGGTTGACTACACTTGCAAAGCAATTCGGCGTTGAAATAAAAGACGAAAGTGCAGTATCTTCAATTCAAGAAATTGACGATAAAGTTTGTGTATCGGTAGACGGCATAAAAGAATTTGCAAAATTTGTTGTTGATTGTTCGGGCGTAGTTGGAATAGGCAAGCAAGCACATAAAAATGTAATGACATATCAGACATACAATAACGGCACTATTGATTTGGATGCACATTATTTTTATGCGTATCTGCAACCCGAATTATCGGGCTATGACGCTTGGTTTAATGTAAAAGACGATATGCTTGTTTTAGGCGTTGCAAGTACTAATACAAAGGATATTAAAAAGTTTTACAGTAATTTTATTGCTTATATGAGAAGCAAGCACGCTCTTTCAATAAGCAAAGAATTAAGAACGGACAAATGGCTTATTCGTAACATTCAACCGCCGTTTAATGTTGATTATGGTGTGAGCTGTATTTTGAAAGCCGGCGAAAATGCAGGCTTTTTAAATCCTATGGGCGAAGGTATTTCTTCGGCAATTGAAAGCGGTTATTGTGTGGCTTGTGCGATTATATCAAATTTTAATAATAGGCAAAATGTAATTGAAGATTATAAGCGCAATGTGTCCGAAACAAAAGGCTATATGCAAAGACAATGGCAACTTGTAGGGCGTATGTCAAAGAAATTTGCTTTTATGTATCGGTAAAATGGGTTAGACTTTCTTGGGTGCAGAGTTACCACTTAAAACTTAAACCGAGCTTAATAACGATAATGCTTTACGCGAAAAGGTTGCAAAACTTTGGTCGGAATTAAACGGCGTAGAAATCACACCCGAAATGATAAACTGTGAAGATTGCCGGGCAAACGGAGTAAAAACACCGTATTGTAATAGTCTGTGCCATATAAGACAATGCGCGCTTATTAAAGGGTGCGAAACCTGCGGCGACTGTTTGACATTTAACGGCTGTCAGACTGTCGGTATGGTAATATCGAATAATTTCGGCTGTGTCTTTTTTTGTTGCAAACTTTCAGCTTTTGACGGATTTTTATTAAAAATTTATTGGGTTGACAAAATTCTTATTTTGTTATAAATTTGTTTAGATTTCTAATTGTTAGAAGTCTAAATATTATTTTTTTTTCGGAGCGTTAGTTTGGAGAACAAAAGATTATTCGGTAAAATATGCAGTCTTCACCGCAGAATGAGCAGAGAAAACATCAAACTGTTTTCCGACTACGGCATAACGCCCATACAGATGCAGACACTCGTATTTGTGCACTTAAACTCGGAGAATGGTAAACTTATCTGTCAGAAAGATATAGAAAACCATATAACTTTAAGGGCGTCGTCCGTTTCGACAATGTTACGCACGCTTGAAAAGTCGGGGCTTATCGAACGGAGTTTTGCAGACGGAGACGCGCGTACAAAGATTGTGTCGCTGACGGAAAAGGGTATGGGCGTGTGTTTTAAGAACAAACTTCTTATGGAAAAATGCGACGCATTGGTTCAGAACGCTTTGACAGAAGCGGAACAGGCGGAGTTCGAGAAACTTCTCAATAAAATATTAACGGCAACCGAGGATTATAAAAAGGATGTATAGAGTGATTAAAACATTATTAAAGAGCGTAAGGGAATATAAGCTGTCTTCGATTCTTTGTCCCATCGTAATGATAGGCGAAGCGGTGATGGAAATTTTAATTCCCTTCTTAATGACGTACATAGTCGGGCAGTTTGAGGCGCTAGCCAAAGGACAAATAGCGGAAATAAACGTTACCGATATAGCAGTCTGCGCGGTTATTATGGTTTTATGCGCGGTATTTGCGCTTCTGTGCGGTGTGCTTGGCGGACGGCTGGCGGCCAAAGCAAGTTGCGGGTTTGCGCACAATCTGCGCGAAGATATGTACAACAATCTTCAAAGTTATTCATTTGCAAACATAGACAATTTTTCTACCGCGAGTTTGATTACGAGAATAACGACGGACGTTTCCAACGTTCAGAATGCCTATCAGATGGCGATAAGAATGCTGGTGCGCGCGCCCGTTCTGTTTATCGCGTCGATTATTATGACTGTATTTATCGAACCTATAATGGCTTTGATATTCGGCGGGGCCGCGCTGCTGCTCGGGTGCGTCGTTGCGGTATGTATGATAAAGGTAGTGCCCTATTTCAGAACAATGTTTGCAAAATACGACACTATGAACTCCGTCGTGCAGGAAGATTTAACGGCAATAAGGGTTGTTAAATCTTACGTAAGGGAAAAACGCGAAATAGAAAAAATGAAGAAAGCTTCTGGCGAAGTTTACGCTTACTCCGTTAAAGCCGAAAGAATACTTACCGTGATGATGCCCTGCGTAACTCTCGTTATGTTTATCGTAAACATAATAATCCTCGCGCTCGGCGCTAATATGGAGATGGGCGCGATTTCGGGCAATGTCAGCCCTTCGCAGATACAGACGCTTATTCAGTACTCCGCTCAGATTCTTTCGGGCGTAATGATGGTTGCCATGTGTCTTAACTTCATTTCACTTTCGAAAGGAAGCGCGGACAGAATTTGTGAAGTGCTCAACGAAAAAACTACGCTCCCCAAACCTGCAAAACCCGTGTTCGAAGTTAAGAACGGCAGTATCGATTTTGAAAACGTAACTTTTGCGTATTCGCAGAAGTCGGATAAAAGAGTACTTAAAGATATTAATCTTCATATAGAATCGGGCGAAACGGTAGGTATAATCGGGGCGACGGGCTCGGGAAAGACATCGCTCGTTTCGCTTATTCCCAGGCTTTACGACGTAACCGAAGGTAGTGTCAAAGTCGGCGGAACGGACGTGAGGGACTACGATACCGATACGCTCCGCAATAAAGTTGCAATGGTATTACAGAAAAACGTTCTGTTTTCGGGTTCAGTTGCCGAAAACCTGCGCTGGGGCGACGAATACGCTTCCGACGAAGATTTGCGCTCGGTGGCAAGACAGGCTTGCGCGGAAGAATTTATTAACGCTCTGCCCGGCGGGTTCGATTACGATTTGGGACAGGGCGGAGTCAACGTGTCGGGTGGACAGAAGCAAAGACTGTGCATAGCGAGAGCGCTTTTGAAAAAGCCCGACGTAATAATTTTCGACGACAGCACCTCAGCCGTCGATACGAAGACGGATACGCAAATCAGGGAAGCGCTTAAAAAGTACGCGCCCGACACTACAAAGATAATAATAGCCCAGCGCGTAGCTTCCGTTCAGGACGCAGACAAGATTATCGTTCTCGACGAAGGCAAAATAGCGGGGGAGGGAACACACAGTCAGCTTATAAAAGATAATGCAATATACCGCGAAGTTTACGAGTCGCAGTTGAAAGGAGGCGAAAATGAGTAAGTCTGTTCCGCACGGCGGAAAAAAACGCGCAAAAGCGCCTATGAAAACTTTAAAACGCCTGCTTGTATATTCGTTTTCGCGCAATAAAACGGCGACGGGTTTCGTTGTTTTGTTTGTGTTGCTGGCTTCTGTTGCCAACGTAACGGCGGCGTCGCGTATTTCATACATAGTGACCGAACTTATTGACAAAGGCGTCAATGCCGATATGTGGGGAGTAATATATCCCAACATAATAGCAATGGGCTGTATCTATTTTATCGGTTCGATTTCGTCGTTCTCGTATAATCTTATTATGATGTACATAGCGCAGGGTACGCTTAAAAAAATGCGCGACGAAATGTTTGCAAAAATGCAATATCTGCCGTTGAAGTATTTCGATACGCACACCCACGGCGATGTTATGAGTCTTTATACCAACGACGTCGATACAATGCGCCAGCTTCTCACCCAGACGGTTCCTCAGATTATTTCGTCTATAATAACCCTGTTAGCGGTATTCGTATTTATGGTGTTGTACAGCATAACGCTGCTGTGCGTTGTGCTCACCGTTCTTACGGCGATAATTCTGTTTACCAAATTCATAGGCGGTAAATCGGCGAAATTCTATCTCACGCACCAGAAAGCTTTGGGCAGTCTTAACGGCTATGTCGAGGAAATGACCGAAGGGCAGAAAGTCGTAAAGGTGTTCTGTCACGAAGATAAGGCGCGCGCGAAGTTTAAAAAACTCAACGACGAACTCAACGAAGCGGGAGTAAAAGCCAACACATACGCATTTGTACTGGGACCCGTAAACAACAACCTTGGATACTTGCAGTATGTTCTTGTCGCACTGGTCGGCGCGCTTATGATGGCTTTTGCGGGCGAAACGGGATTTTTATCCATACAGTGCTCTGTCATTGAAGCGGAAAACGCCAACAGGGTAGCAGTTGTCGCAGGTATGCTGGTTTCGTTTTTAATGTATTCCAGACAGTTCAATTTACCTTTAATGCAGGTTTCCCAGCAATTCAGCGCGATTGTAATGGCGCTTGCGGGTGCAGAACGCATATTCGACATGGTCGACACGTTTCCCGAAGATAAGGGCGGTGATATAACACTTACTTACGGCGAAGCGGAAAACGGCAAATGGGCGTGGAAAAAGCCTGTCGGCGATACTTTCGAGTATATTCCGTTAAAGGGCGATATACGTTTCGAAGACGTCGTTTTCGGATATTCCGACGAAAAAGTAATATTAAAAAATATCAGCCTGTACGCTAAACCCGGGCAGAAAATCGCATTCGTTGGTTCGACGGGAGCGGGTAAAACAACCATAACCAACCTTATAAACCGTTTTTACGATATACAGTCGGGCAAGATAACCTATGACGGGATAGATATAAAGAGTATCAAAAAGGACGATTTGAGAAAGAGTCTCGGCGCGGTATTGCAGGATACGCACCTGTTCACGGGTACTGTCATGGACAATATCCGTTACGGCAGGCTGAACGCGACCGATGAAGAATGTATTCAATCGGCTAAGCTTGCCAACGCACACTTCTTTATTTCGCATTTGCCCGACGGATATGCGACTATGATTAAGGGCAACGGCTCGAACCTTTCGCAGGGTCAAAGACAGCTACTTTCGATTGCAAGGGCAATGGTTTCCGATTGTCCCGTGTTAATTCTTGACGAAGCGACTTCTTCGATAGATACGAGAACGGAAAAACTTATCGAACAGGGTATGGATAAACTTATGGAGGGCAGAACGGTCTTTGTAATTGCTCACAGGCTCTCAACCGTAAGAAACAGCAAGGCGATAATGGTTCTCGAACACGGCGAAATTATCGAAAGGGGCGACCACGAACAGCTTATAGCGCAGAAGGGCAAATACTACCAGTTGTATACGGGCGCGTTCGAGCTTGAATAATCGCACAAAAATATAACCGCAAAGAATAGTACAAACTGTCGAAAACATACATTACCTAATAGAGGTGGTGTATGTTTTTTGATTTGTTGGGTCAGCTGTTCGGCAAAATATTCCTGTTTACGGGATTAATCCGCAATAACGGCACTTTTCCAAAACCGCTTTCGCCCGAGGACGAGAGTAAGTACCTTGCGCTCGCCCGCGGGGGCGACGAACAGGCTAAGGCAGTCTTAATCAAACATAATATGCGCCTTGTCGCGCACATAGTAAAAAAATATACGGGTTCGGCGGAAACGGACGATTTGATTTCCGTCGGGTCGATAGGTCTTATAAAAGCTATCAATACTTATCAGGAAGGCAAGGGAACACAGCTTGCAACGTATACGGCGCGGTGCATAGAAAACGAAATACTTATGCTTCTTCGCGCGGGCAAAAAGCATAAAAACAACGTTTCGCTTTCCGACCCCGTCGGAGTGGATAAGGACGGCAACGAACTAACGCTTATCGACCTGCTTTCGGAAAAAGAAGAAAGCGTGTTCGCGCAGGTGGAAAAAAGTATCCAGCGCGAAAAATTCGTGGCTCATCTTAAAAAATTTCTTAACGACCGCGAATTCGTTATTCTGTCTATGCGCTACGGGCTTGAAGACAGTACCGCTCTGCCCCAGCGCGAGGTCGCCAAGAAGCTGGGAATATCGCGTTCGTACATTTCACGCATTGAAAAGCGCGCGATAGAAAAGGCGAGGGAAAACCTTTCCAAGGACGATTTTTTCACTGATTGAGTTTATAATAAAATACGGTTTATCGGAAAAGGTAAGCCGTTTTTTATTTGCAATTTTCTGCATTAAATGTTAAAATCATTTAAAGGTGATTAATATGAAAATATTCGAAGAACTCAAAGAAAGAGGACTCATTGCGCAGGTAACCGACGAAAGCGAAATCCGCGAACTTATCAATGAAGGAGGCGCGCGTTTCTATATCGGATTCGACCCCACTGCGGACAGTTTGCATGTAGGACATTTTATGGCGTTATGCCTTATGAAAAGACTTCAAATGGCGGGCAATAAGCCCGTGGTGCTTCTCGGCGGTGGCACGGGACATATCGGCGACCCTACCGGCAGGACTGATATGCGTTCAATGATGACTGCCGAAGCGATAGAGCATAACTGTCAATGCTTCAAAAAGCAGATGGAAAGATTTATAGAATTCGGCGACGACAAGGCGTTAATAGTCAACAATGCGGACTGGCTTTTAAACCTTAACTATGTCGAGCTTCTGCGCGAAGTCGGTGCGTGTTTTACGGTCAATAATATGCTCCGCGCCGAATGCTACAAACAGCGTATGGAAAAGGGGCTGTCTTTCCTCGAATTCAACTATATGATTATGCAGGCTTACGATTTCTGGCATCTCAGCGAAAAGTACGGCTGTAATATGCAGTTCGGCGGAGACGACCAGTGGAGCAACATGCTTGCCGGTACCGAGCTGATAAGGAAGAAGAGCGGTAAAGACGCGTATGCCATGACAATAACTTTGTTGTTGAACAGCGAAGGCAAGAAAATGGGCAAGACCGCCAAGGGTGCTGTATGGCTTGACGAAAACAGGACAAGCCCTTATGAGTTTTACCAGTACTGGCGCAACGTCGACGATAACGACGTAATGAAATGCATAAGGATGCTGACGTTTATCCCCGTCGAAGAGATACGCGAAATGGATAAATGGGAGGCGGACAGAATAAACGAGAAAAAGGAAATTCTCGCTTACGAGCTTACTAGGCTTGTCCACGGCGAAGAAAAGGCGCAAAAGGCGCAAAGCCAGGCGCGCGCCGCTTTCGGAGGAGGAGGCGAACTTCCCGAAAAAGCAATAAGCGTCGAAGCACACACGATAATTCCCGTGCTTGTCGCAACGGGAATATGCGCTTCCAACGGCGAGGCAAGGCGATTGATACAGCAAGGCGGTGTTTCGATTAACGAAAGTAAGGTTACGGACATCAATGCACCCGTTGCGGACGGCGATACTCTTCATAAGGGTAAGAAAGTTCACTTAAAAGTAAGATTTGTTTAATGGGAGAACGTATGAACCCGTATCTTTCTGTCGGCGGGAACTGCGTAACGGAAAAGACGATAGAAAAGTCGCGGTTTATTACTTCGTCGCGCCATGTCGAAGGCGAGGAGCAGGCTAAGGCTTTCGTTGCCGAAATAGCGTCGAAATACTCGGACGCAACGCACAATTGTTTTGCTTATATTTGCGACGCGTTGGGTAATTTTATGCGCTTTTCCGACGACGGTGAACCGCAGGGTACTGCGGGTATGCCGATACTCGAAGTAATAAAAAACAAAAAATTAATGCAGACCGCGGTCGTAGTAACAAGATATTTCGGCGGTATAAAGCTCGGCGCTGGCGGGTTGCTCAGGGCGTATTCTGGATGTGCGTCTGAAAATCTCGACAGAGCGGTTAAAGTAAGTTTCGAAGTTTGTTCGGAAAGTCTGTACAGGGTAGAATATTCGGGAGCGGAAACCGCGCTTCGTTTCTTTTCGGATAATGGTGCCGATATTCTGGAAACAGTATACGCCGACGGGGCAATGTTCAGAGTGGCTGTCAGAAAGAGCGGGGAAGAAAACTTCAACAAGTCGCTCATAGACAGGCTTAACGGCAGGGTCAGTATAGAAAAATTGAAGGAATACTATTTCCCCTTCCGGTTATGAAAATTTGTTAAGCGTGAAGTCAACGTGAAGCCGTAAAAAACTTATACGGTACCTTAAAAGGTTAAATTATAATGGCAGAAATTACTTCAATAGAACCGCAGGTAAAGGATAAAAACCGCTGTAACATTTATGTCGACGGCGTTTTTTACTGCGGTATAAAGCTGGAAGTGGCGGTAAAATACCGCCTGAA
The DNA here is from genome assembly GCA_947570625.1 of uncultured Clostridia bacterium. Lineage (GTDB taxonomy): Bacteria > Bacillota > Clostridia > Christensenellales > Borkfalkiaceae > Coproplasma. Next base: position 64,048 of record CANOUP010000002.1, read on the forward strand.
AGCGGGTATGAATATAGAAAAATCCAAGCTTGACGAAATACAGCTGGAAACCGAAAAGAGTCAGGCGGTAGATAAAGCAATGACGCATCTGTCTGCTTCTATGAAGACGCGCGGACAGATGATTAATTTTCTTAAAAAGAAGGGGTATACCTCTGCCGTAACGGATTACGTCCTCGAAAGACTTGAATACTATAATCTGATTGACGACTATGCCTATTGCCGTGCCTACGTCCAAAGCGTAAAGGGGAAGGGAAAGCGTGCGCTCGAAGCCGACCTTATAAAAAGGGGCGCGGACCGCTCGGCAATACAGGGCGTGCTCGGCGAAGTTTGCGAAGACAGCGCGGAAGCCTGCGCAGTGCTCGAAAAGTATTTGCGCGGTAAAGAGCAGACAAAGCAGAATTTGTATAAGGGATTCAAATATCTTATTTCCAAGGGATACGGATACGATACGGCTAAAAACGCGTTGGAGGAGTACGGCTTTACCGATGAAGATAATTGAACTTGACAGCGTGGATTCGACAAACGAATACTGCAAACGCGTGCACGCGTATAAAAATTTAATCGTAACCGCGGAAAAGCAGACGGGCGGAAAAGGTACCAAGGGCAGAAGCTTTGTTTCCGATAAAGGCGGTCTTTATATTTCAGTAATGCGCACTTACGAAAGTTTTCTTTCGGCAGACGCTTTTAAAATTATGATTGACGCGTGCGTCGCCGTATGCAGAACGGTTGAAAGTTTCGGGGCAAAACCCGTAATTCGCTGGGCAAACGACGTGCTTGTCGGCGGTAAAAAGATTTGCGGTACGCTGATAGAAAATACTTTTTCGGGCAGTTTTATATCCCGTTCAATTGTGGGGATGGGCATAAACGTGCGCAACAGTCTGCCCGAACAGCTTAAGGATATTGCGACGACATTAAACGCGCAGACGGGCAGAGATTTAAGCGTAAATGAAGTGCGCGCCGTGCTTATCGAAAACCTTCAAAAAAATTATTCTTTGCAAGATTATAAGAGTTATATAAACTGGTTGGGAAAAGAAATTTTGTTAAAAACCGCCGACGGTGAACGTACGGCGGTTGCCGTGGATATAGATTATGACGGCGGACTTTTGTGCGTGATGGGCGGAAGCGTGAGAAAGATAAGCTCTGCGGAGGTATCGTTAAGATTTTAATGGAGATTGTAACTGCGGAGTACTGTAAAAAATTCTATCCCGTACGCGATAGAAATTCCCATAAAGGCACGTACGGCAGTGCGAATATTATTGCGGGAAGCGATAAATATCCGGGCGCGCTTGTTTTGGCGTTGCAGACTGCTCTGAAATCAGGGTGCGGGTACGTAAAACTGACAACTTCGTCTGATATTAAATATTCTCTCGCTTTAAAGTTTCCTCAGACGGTTTTCATTGACGAGCCCGATTTAAGTTCGGACTGCATAGCTATGGGAATGGGGTGCGGTGTAAGCGAAGGACTGTATTCGCAATTGAAATACCTTCTTGAAAATTACCGCAAAACCCTGATAATCGACGCGGACGGGTTAAACAGTATTGCGGTGTACGGCAAAGAAGTTCTTAATAACAAAAAATGTAAAGTCATAATGACTCCGCACGTAAAAGAGTTTTCGCGCCTTACGGGTATAAGCGTAGATGAAATCGCGGCGAACCCTGAGAAGTTAGCCCGAAATTTTGCAAATGAATATAATATTATACTGCTATTGAAAGGAGCCGACAGTATAATAACCGACGGCGAACGCATATTAGTTAATACGGCGGGAACGACCGCGCTTGCAAAGGCGGGAAGCGGCGATATGCTGTCGGGATATATGTGCGGAACGGTCGCGCGCGGGGTTGACCCGTTCGGCGCGGTGTGCTGTGCGTGTTATACTTTGGGACTTTCGGCTGAAATCAGCTCTGAGCAGAAAACGGATTATTGCGCGGACGCGAATGATATAATAAATAATTTGCATAACGCGGTCAGGAGGTTGACAGCCCTGTAAAAAACTGGTAATATATCTGCGTTGGAAGGGAGTAGTTATTTGTTACGGCAACATACCCCGATTTTAAAAATCGTGTCGTAGCACCTTTTTAAGGAACAAGACTTTTAACTTAAATTTTTTTTAAGTTAAAAGTCTTATTATTTTATTGCAATTAGCTAAATATAAATTATAAGAGGTATTTTATGGCGGGTTTGGCTGTACTGAATGTATTCTTACTGATTTTAGGTTTTGTTTTGCTTGTAAAGGGCGCAGATTTTTTTGTCGACGGCGCTTCCGGTATAGCTAAAAAATTAAAAGTGTCTACATTTATTATAGGCGTAACAGTCGTTGCGCTGGGGACCAGCGCGCCCGAAGCCGCCGTAACAATCGTCGACGCGGTAGGCGGTTCGGGCAGTCTTATCGTGGGAAATATTCTCGGCAGTAACGTTATGAATATTTTTCTCATTTTAGGCGTGTCTGCCGTAGTCTGCAATTTGCCCGTAGATAAAAGTACGCGGTTTATCGATTTACCGTTCCTTATTCTGGTAAGCGCGCTGTTTGTCGTTCTCGGCTATGTCGGAGGTACGTTCGAATGGTGGGAAGGATTGATACTGATACTTCTTTACGCCATGTTTATGGTCTATAACGTGCTTCTCGCTGTTAAGCAGTCAAAACTCAGCCTTGAACAGGCAACCGCCGTTTCTGTCGCAGAGCCTGCGGGGGTCGGGTCGGCAAACGAGGGGTGGTATGCCAAGCTAAAAAACGGATATGAAAGTCTTAAAACCAAAGTCTGGTTCCTGATTTTAATAACCGTTATCGGGCTGGGAATGGTTGTCGGCGGTGCACAGTTGGTCGTTAGTTCTGCCGAATATATTGCGGTAGACCTGATTAAATTGAACCCCGAAATCGTCGCGCTTACGGTCGTCGCTTTCGGTACATCTCTTCCCGAGCTGGTTACGTCTGTGTCGGCGGCGCGGAAAGGCGACGTAGGAATCGCAACAGGCAACATAATAGGAAGCAATATCGCAAACCTTTTGCTGATAGGCGGGCTCGGCGCGCTTTGTACGGGGTCTAACGGACTGCCTTTCACTACCGAAGGGCTGATAAGCGGGCTTGTCGCGCTGTTTGCTGGACTGCTCATATTCGTGTTTTCGTTCGGGAAAAAGAAAAGTCTTACAAGGTTTGCGGGCATAATAATGCTTGTCTGTTTAGCGCTTTATTACGGCTTTGTTTTTCTCAATTATTATTCTTTAAAACTTTATTGATCAGTATAAAACGTTTTGTATCAGTCAACAATATAATTGCAGTGATACATATTATAGAATATACACTGCCGAAGAAGAGGTTGATATGAATATAAAACGCGGAGAATTATATTACGCCGATCTGTCGCCGGTAGTAGGAAGCGAACAGGGCGGAGTGCGTCCTGTCCTTGTCGTTCAAAACGATGTCGGCAATAAATATTCGCCTACGGTAATTGCGGCGGCAGTGACAAGCAAAATTAACAAGGCGAAACTACCCACGCACATAGAGCTTCCCACGGGCTCGTACGGGCTTGCGAAAGATTCGGTTATACTTCTCGAACAGATACGTACGCTTGACAAGCGCAGGCTGAAAGAGCGGATAGGCGAATTGAACGAAACGACTATGACCCGCGTGGATAAAGCGATTTTAATTAGTCTGGGTTTCTCTAAATAACCGGCGTGCGGTTTCGGACCGCGCGCCTTTGTTTTTATTTGACAAATCCCGAGGTATGATATATCATATAAATATGCTTGAAAAGTTAAAGAAATTGAAAGTTCACATAGGCTGGAAAAGCCTTATTCTTATAGGCGTCTGCGTCGTGCTTGTCGTTATCGACTTGCTTACGAAAATATTCGAAGAACGCGACGGCTGGAACTTTACCGTTATACCTAATTTTATCGAAGTGGCAAGCGGAAGCAGAAACCCCGGCTGTGCGTTCAGTTTTCTTTCGGATGCGGAATGGGGGCAGACGTTTTTAATCGTCATTACCTTTATAATGCTTGCGGTGCTTACGGCGGTATTCGTAATTCTGCCCGAACGTTTTTTGAATTTGAAAATTTCGCTTTGTCTTATCTATGCGGGCGCCGTCGGCAATCTTATCGACAGAATTGCTTTCAGGGAAGTACGCGACTTTGTAGGCATAAATATGTTCGGCAATATGGTTTCGTGCAACTTTGCCGATTTTTGGATAGTGTTCGGTACGGTTTTGGCTGTAATAGATATTATGTTCTTAAACGAGTGGGCGCTTATTCCGCTTACTAAAAAAGCAAAAGAGGCGCAGGCGAAGCATAAAGAAGAGAATTTGTCGGAACAGTCCGAAATTTCGGATACCGCCGATAATAACGAAGATAACGGCAATGGATAAAAGAATTTTTACGGCAGACGGCGCGGATGTGCGTGCCGACGTATTTGTATGCGAAAAACTCAGCGGCAAAACGCGTTCTGCGGTAAAAAAACTTTTCGAAGGCGGGCTCGTTTCTATAAACGGTAAAATCGCCAAACCGTCGCAGACTGTTAGCGTCGGCGACGAGATAGAGGTTGTTTTACCCGAGGCGGTTGAATACTCCGCAAAGCCCGAAAACATTCCTATCGACATTATTTATCAGGATGAGGATATAGCCGTCGTCAATAAACCGCAGGGTATGACCGTTCATTTGGGCAACGGGAATGTTGACGGAACGCTTGTAAACGCGCTGTTGTACAGGCTGGATTCGCTAAGCGGGATAAACGGAGTTATCCGCCCTGGTATCGTGCACAGGATAGACAAAGATACTTCGGGACTTTTGGTTGTTGCCAAAAACGACCGCGCGCATTTAAGTCTTTCGGCCCAGTTGGCGGAAAAGACCTGCCGTCGCACATATCTCGCGCTTTTGGAAGGAAACTTAAAAACCGACGAAGGAACAGTGACGACGTATATCGGCAGAAGCCCCGAAAACAGAGTAAAGATGGCTGTTGTTCCTCCCGACAAGGGAAAATTAGCAATTACCGATTACAGCGTCGAAACCAGATATAAAGGTTTCACGCTTTGCCGTTTCGATTTAAAGACGGGCAGAACGCACCAGATACGCGTGCATGCCAAATATTTAGGGCACCCTGTCGTCGGCGACGCAGTCTACGGCATTAAAAAGCAGAAATTCAAACTGAACGGACAGTTGCTCCACGCTTTCAGACTCACGTTCACGCATCCGTCCTCGGGCAAAGAAATGACGTTCGAGGCACCGTTGCCCGATTATTTTACAAGCGTTTTGAACAAACTGACCAAAGTGTAAAAACGGCTTTTAAACGTTTGCAAAAATATAAAATTAATGCTAAAATAGCAATAATGATTTGAAGAAAAGGAGTAATTTTATGTCAAGACAATATTCGTCATATACGGTAACCGAAGTTTGCGCTTTCTGGGCGATAGTCATTTCCGGCTTTGCATATCTTTTGGGCGGGCTGATAAAATTTATTACTTCGCTTATGAAAGATATTGCACCTAGAACTATCGCTTTAATGAACAACATTATAAGCATAATGGTTTTTTTGGGAAATCTGGCGCTCATTGTCGCGGTTGCAATTCCTGCTTGGCAGTTTGTTAAATACAGAAAAAAGGCATGGAAAGTTGTCTACTGGATTGCGCTTGTAGGCTTTGCGCTCGGCGCAGTTTTGGGCTTGCTCGGCGGTTTAGGCATTTTTTAATCTTATTTGAAAATTCCCCGTTCTCTGCGGGGAGTTTTTTTCTTTACAAATTTTGTTTAATACTTTATAATTGAACTATGCTTGAAATTGTTTCCGCGCACGGCGGTCTTGCAAAAAAATATAAAATTCATAAAGGCGACAGAATACTCGCTTTTGACGGGTACAAAGCGGAGGACGAGCTCGATTATATCTATTACGACAGCAAGCCTTCGTTTAAAATTCTGCTTGCCGATTCAAAAGACAACCGTCGCGAGATTGCAATCGAAAAGTCCGAGGATGAAAGTTTAAACCTCGTTTTCAAAAAGGCTGAAAAGATACGTACATGCCGTAACAAGTGTATGTTCTGTTTTGTAGACCAGATGGGCGAAGGTATGCGCGAAAGTCTGTACATAAAAGACGATGACTACGTTATGAGTTTTATGTGCGGAAATTTTGTGACGCTGACCAACGTTTCGGACGAAGAGCTGGAAAGGATAATAAGACTTCGTCTTTCTCCGCTTTACGTTTCCGTACACACGATGGACGGAGATTTGCGCTGTAAAATTATGGGCAACCGTTTTGCGGGTAAAATAGGAGAACAGCTTGAAAAGCTTACTTCCGCAAAAATAACCGTACATTGTCAGGCGGTGATTGTTCCGGGTCTTAACGACGGGGAAAACCTCGAATACACGGCAAGACGGCTGTTTGCGATGTATCCGTATATTGCGGATTTGGCGGTCGTTCCGACGGGGCTTACGAAATTCAGGGAAGGGCTCGCGCCCATACGAGATTTTACCGCAGAGGAAGGCGTGGCGGTCATAAGGCTTTGCGACAAACTGAATGCCGAGTTCGGCGTCAACTTTCTGCTTCCTGCCGACGAATATTTCATAAGAAGCGGTAAGGAACTTAAACCCGTAGATTTTTACGGAGATTTTTCGCAGATAGAAAACGGCATAGGAATGACGAGCAAGTTTATTGCGGAAACGAAGGACGGTTTTTATAAAACCAAGCTGAAAAAGATTAAACGCGTTGCCGTTATTACTGGCGTAAGCGCTTACGAAACGGTTGAGTCGCTCTGTAAACAGGCAAACGAATATGCGGATAATCTCCAAAGTTTCGCGCTTGCCGTGGAAAATTGCTTTTTCGGCAAAACCGTAACGTGCACGGGATTGCTTACTGGCGGAGATATAGCGGACGCGCTCGAAAAAAATTACGACAAATTCGATTGCGCGATAATTCCGTCCAACACAATGAAAGAGTTCGAGGACGTGTTTCTCGACAATATGACGCTGAAACAGTTAAAATCGCGGCTGAAAGGCAAAAAAATAACGGTAAACAAATCAGCCGAAACGTTTTATACAAATCTAATAAAAGGTTAAATTATGTCAAACCCCTTAATAGCAATAGTAGGCAGACCCAACGTCGGCAAGAGTACGTTTTTCAACAGGGTTGCAGGTAAAAAAGTTTCGATAACCGAGGACAGACCGGGAGTTACGCGCGACAGGCTGTATATGGATTCGGAATGGCGTGGAAAAGCTTTCACGATGGTGGATACGGGAGGCATCGAAATGCGTTCCGAAGACACTATGTGGCGCGAAATAAAAAAGCAGGCGGAAGTCGCAATTGATACCGCACAGGTAATACTGTTTTTCGTTGACGGAAAAGAGGGACTTACCACGTCCGATTACGACGTTTCGGATATGCTCAGGCGTTCAAAAAAGCCCGTAATTCTCGTTGTAAATAAAATAGACGAATACTCGGAGGAGAAAGTTTTCGAATTTTATTCTCTGGGACTCGGTGAGCCGTATCCCGTTTCCGCAGAACACGGCACCGGCATAGGCGACGTTCTCGACGAGGCGGTAAGCTGGTTTGAAAAATCGGAAATTGCCGAGGACGACAGTATAAAAATAGCAGTAGTCGGTAAGCCGAATGCAGGCAAAAGCAGCCTTGTCAACAGGCTGTTGGGTTTCGAGCGTTCGATAGTAACGGATATTGCGGGAACTACACGCGACGCAATCGATACTAAGTTTACTTATAACGGTAAAGAATACACAATTATCGATACGGCGGGAATAAGGAAGAAGAGCAAAGTAGAAGACGACGTGGAATACTATTCGGTAATGCGTGCGTTTGACGCTGTGCGTAGGGCAGACGTCTGCCTTCTCGTGGTTGACAGCTCGGACGGGCTGACCGAGCAGGACACTAAAATAATAGGCTACGTGCACGAGCAGGGCAAGCCTTCCGTAATAGTAATGAATAAGTGGGACCTTATCGAAAAGGATACCCATACAATAAATAAATTCGAAAGTAAGCTTAAAGAAGATTTGAAATTTATGGATTATTTCAAATCCGTTTATATTTCGGCAAAAACGGGACAGCGCGCCGAAAAAATACTTTCCATGGTCGACGAAGTTTACGCCCACGCGCATTACAGAATTCCTACGGGCATACTTAACGACGTCATTTCCGATGCCGTGCGCGCCAACGAACCGCCTTCGTACAACGGCAGAAGGCTTAAAGTTTTCTATTCTTCGCAGGTTTCCGTTGCTCCGCCCGTAATCGTGCTTTTTGTAAACAGCACGGACCTTCTTCATTTTTCATACGAAAGGTTTCTTGAAAACACTTTGCGCAAATCCTTTGATTTTTCGGGCACGCCCGTAAAGATAGTAACACGGGAGAGGAAGAACGACTGATATGCGTGAATTTGTTATGGCGGATAACTGGTATTGGTTTTTATTGGCAGTCCTCGGCTGTTATTTTATAGGCTGTTTCAATTTTGCAATACTCATTTCGCATTTCAAAAATAAGGATATTCGCGATATAGGAAGCGGAAACCCCGGTTCGATGAATATGACACGCGCATTCGGGCTTAAAGTGGGCATAATAAATTTTTTGTGCGACGCGGTAAAGGGGGGGCTGCCAGCGCTTGCAGGCTACCTTATTTTTAAAGACTGCGTGTTTTACGGCACGCAGGTTTGCGTTGCCGATTTTGCACGTTATCTTTTCGGTACGGCTGTCGTAATAGGGCATATATTCCCCGTCACGCTCAAATTCAAGGGCGGTAAAGGTATAGCCTCAACTCTCGGGCTGTTTGGATTCGCTTTGCCCTGTGAAGAGTGGTTCTATATTTTTATAGTTATAGGCGTGTTTGTATGCGTATTCATATTCATTGTATTGACCGAGCTCGGTTCGATGGGCTCGCTGGCGTGCGTTTCCGCGCTTACTGTTTGGCAAGGAGTGATATTTATTTTAAGATATTCAGACAACCTTTTCAACGGTTGGGTGATAAGTATTCTCGCGCTTCTTCTGCTTATAAACGTCTTGACATGGGGGGCACACCACAAGAATATTTTCAAACTTCTTGCAGGCGAAGAGCATAAGACGTCTGTTCTGAAACATAAAAAGAAACATTGAAAAACTGTTGACAAATTGAAACGGTTGTATTAAAATATTTATACTTGATAAAAGACAAGTACCGCCGATGGATTTTCAGAGAGCGCGGGGTAGCTGTGAACCGCGTAGTCATAAGGGTAACGGGAAACCGCTTTTAATTAATTCAGGTAATTTAAAGAGGCGCCTAAAAAGCGCAATTAAGGTGGAACCGCGCATAAATAATATGCGTCCTTAAACGTAATTTCGTTTAAGGATTTTTTTATTTGCGCGAAAAGGAGAATAATATGGAAATTACACTTAAAAACGGAACGCTTCAACTCGAAGACGGGGCTACGTGCATGCAGGCTGCGCACGCAATCAGCGAAGGACTGGCGCGTTCGGCCGTCGGCGCGAAGGTAAACGGAACGCTTTGCGATTTAAGCTGTGCGTTGAAAGATGGCGACAGTCTTGAAATCGTAACGCTTAAAGATAAAGAAGGGCTGGACATTTACCGCCATACCTGTGCGCACGTACTTGCGCAGGCTGTTAAAAACATTTATCCCACTTGTTGCCTTGCCATAGGGCCCGTAATTGAAAACGGTTTTTATTACGATATCGATTTCAATACCCCCATTTCGCAGGACGATTTTGCTAAAATCGAAGTCGAAATGCTTAAAATTATCAAAGCGAACACTCCTATCGAAAGATTCGAGCTTCCCCGTGCCGAAGCGTTGAAGCTTATGAAAAAGTATAAGGAAAAATATAAAATCGAGCTGATAAACGATTTGCCAGAAGACGCGGTAATTTCCTTCTATAAGCAGGGCTCTTTTACCGACCTTTGCAGGGGACCTCATTTGCCTTCGACAGGCAAAATCAAGGCTTTCAAGCTGACTTCGCTTACGGGCGCATATTGGCGCGGAAACGAAAAGAACAAAATGCTTACCAGAATTTACGGCACGGCGTTTGAAAAGAAGAGCCAGCTTGACGAATACCTCATCGCAACCGAAGAGGCGAAAAAGCGCGACCACAACAAGCTCGGCAGGGAACTCGGTATTTTTATGACTTCCGACGTAGTGGGGCAGGGGTTGCCTATCTTAATGCCTAAGGGCGCTAAGATTATGCAGATACTTACGCGCTTTGTCGAGGATGAGGAAGCAAAACGCGGGTTTATGATTACCAAAACGCCTAATATGGCAAAATCCGATTTATATAAAATTTCGGGTCACTGGGCGCATTACCGCGACAAAATGTTTATACTCGGCGAGGTAGACAAGAACGGCGAATCTCCTAAGGGTGAAGAAATTATGGCGCTTCGTCCCATGACCTGCCCTTTCCAGTATCAGATTTATAAAAACGGTCTGAAATCTTACCGCGATTTGCCTTGCAGATATTCCGAAACGGCGTCCGAATTCAGAAAGGAAGCTTCGGGCGAAATGCACGGACTTATCAGAATACGTCAGTTTACTCTTTCCGACGGTCATATAATCTGTACGAAAGAGCAGGTGGAAGACGAATTTAAACGCTGTCTTGACCTTTCGTATTATATACTCGAAGCACTTGGTATGAGGAACGACGTAACCTTCCGTTTCTCCAAACGCGGGAAGTCGAAGTCGGAGAAATATATCGATAACGACGCGGCGTGGAACAACACGGAAGCAATGATGAAAGTTATCCTCGACGACTTGAAGCTCGACTATGTCGAAGCCGACGACGAGGCCGCTTTCTACGGACCTAAGCTCGATATTCAGGCAAAAAACGTTTACGGCAAAGAAGATACGCTGATAACCATTCAAATCGACTTTGCCGCGGGTGAAAGCTTCGATATGCAGTATGTGGACGTAGACGGCGTAAAGCGTCACCCCTATGTAATCCACCGCAGTTCGATAGGCTGTTACGAAAGAACGCTTGCGCTTCTTATCGAGAAGTATGCCGGCGCATTCCCCTTGTGGATTTGTCCGACGCAGGTTAAAATTTTGCCTATTACCGACAGAACGCTTGATTTTGCCAAGAACGTTGCCGATAAACTTTACTATGCGGGAATACGCGCGGAAGTCGATAGCAGAAACGAAAAAATCGGTTATAAAATTCGCGAAGCTAAGCTTGAAAAAATTCCTTACGTGTTGGTTGTCGGAGATAAAGAAGCGGAAGAAAACACCGTTAACGTCAATAAGCGCGGTGTTGAAGAAAAATATACTCAATCGGTTGACGAATTTATCGCAAAGACCGTTGAAGAAGATAAAAATAAAATAATCTTTTAAAATACGGTAAAAATTATTTGACATAGCGCAGAATAAAGTATAAAATATTACCGTTAAGTAAAGGTAACCCCTTTCGCCTTACGAAAAGTTCGTCTGGCTGATAGAAGATATTTCGCGGTATTATGCCGTATTATCGTCGGGTTGCTTGCAACCCGATTTTTTTCGGGAAAATTTTTGAGAGGTATATGATTATAAAGGACTTATATTCCGTCAACGAAGCTATCCGCGATAGAGAAGTCAGAGTTATCGGAAGCGACGGCGCCATGCTCGGCGTTATGTCAAGCCGTGAAGCACAGCGTCTTGCCGACGAAGCAGAACTCGATTTGGTGAAGATTTCTCCCAATGCAATCCCGCCGGTCTGTAAAATTATGGACTATTCGAAGTTCAAGTACGAACAGGCAAAACGCGATAAGGAAAACCGCAAAAATCAGTCCGTTATCGAGGTAAAGGAAATACGTCTTTCAATGACGATAGACGTGGGCGATATTGCAGTCAAGACAAAGCAATGCCTTAAATTCCTCGAAGCAGGCAACAAAGTTAAGGTTTCGATAAGAATGAAAGGCCGTGAAAACGCGCGTTCCTACCAGGGCGTAAAAGTTATGCAGGATTTTTACGACGGACTGGAAGGTAAAGCCGTTCAGGATAAGAAGCCTACGACCGAGGGAAGAAACATTATAATGATGCTCTCGCCCGTAAAAGCTTAACACAATTTTCGAAAATATTTCAATTGGAGGATAAAAACATGCCTAAACAGAAGTCGCACAGCGGCACAAAGAAACGTTTCTGGCTCACATCTACCGGCAAGGTTAAAAGACCTCACGGCGGTAAGAACCACAAGGCTGAAACAAAAAACAGAAAAAGAAAGAGAAATTTGCGTCAGAATACGCTTGTTTCGTCTACGCAGGAATCCAACGTAAAAGCGATGATTCCTTATAAGAACTAACAGGAGGACTGAAAGAAATGCGTATTAAAAGAAGTGTTAACGCTTTAAAGAAGCGTAGAAAGATATTCCGCCTTTCCAAAGGCTATTTCGGCAACAAATCCAAGTCTTACAGAATCGCCCGTCAGGCGGTTATGAAGTCTTTGAACTATGCTTATATCGGCAGAAAACTCAGAAAGCGCGATATGCGCAGTCTGTGGATTGCCCGTATAAACGCGGCCGCGAGAATTAACGGTCTTTCCTATTCCAAGTTTATGCATGGACTCAAAGTTGCAGGCATCAACCTTAACAGAAAGGTTCTTGCGGAACTTGCGGTTAACGATTCCAACGCTTTTGCGGAGCTTGCGGCAAAGGCTAAACAAGCTTTATAATCGAGATTTAAGCCTTTACTGTAATAAAGGCTTAATTTTTTATTGTAAATAAATGATAATAACGTCAAAATCCAATCCTATAATCAAAAGTATCAGCGCGCTTTCGGAAAAGAAATTCAGAAAACAGTACGGCAAATATATCGTCGAGGGAATAAAGCCCGTAAACGAGTGTATTGCGGCTGGTTGCTCGGTGGATAAAATCGTTTGTACCGAACAGACTGCGGGAATGTATGAAAATCCTCTTATTGTAGGTGATACTGTATTCAATTCTCTGTCGTCTGAAAAGACACCACAGGGTGTGCTTGCAATCGTGAATATTCAAGATAAGCCGTTGGTTGCGCCTTCGGGAAACTGCTTGCTTTTGGATTGCTTGCAGGACCCCGGAAACCTCGGCACGGTTATCCGTACAGCGAACGCGGCCGGTTATAAAGATATTTATCTTATAAATTGCACAGACCCGTATTCGCCTAAGGCGGTACGCGCCAGCATGAGCGGGATATTTTTCGTGAACCTGTATTTCGGTACCTATGACGAAATTTTCTCTGTTCTCGGTAATTGCGCTCTTATCAGTGCGGATATGCATGGCGAGGATATATTCTCGTTCAGTCCGCCCGACAAGTTTTGTCTGTGCATAGGCAACGAGGGCAACGGCATAAGTAAAAATGTTGCGGACAGAGCCGATTATACGGTAAGGATTCCTATGAGCGATACTTGCGAAAGTCTTAACGCGGGCGTATCTGCGGGGATAGCTATGTATACGCTCAAAAATAACAAAAAAATTGCGAGGTAATTATGTCAGGACATTCCAAATGGCACAATATAGCGGCTAAAAAAGGCAAAACGGATGCCGCGCGCGGTGCTGTGTTCACAAAAATAGGCAGGGAACTTGCCGTTGCGGCAAAAAATAATCCCAATCCCGATACAAACTCAAAGCTTGCCGACGTCATTGCGAAGGCGAAAGCGGCAAATATGCCCAATGAAAATATTAAACGTTCCATAGCGAAAGCTGCGGGCGAGCTCGGCGATAAGGATTATAAGGAGCTTACGTACGAAGGTTACGGCGTTGCGGGCTCGGCTGTAATTATAAAAACGCTTACAGATAACGTAAACAGAACGGCTGGCGATATTCGCTCCACAATGTCGAAATGCGGTGGACAGATGGGCAATAACGGCTGTGTATCCTATATGTTCGATAATAAGGGCATAATCATTATAGAACGTACAGTTGCGCTTGACGAGGATACTATGATGGAATATTGCCTTGAAGCCGAAGCCGACGACTACGTTACGGAAGACGACGTATACGAGGTTTACACAACTCCCGAAACCTTCTCGGCTGTAAGAAAGTATTTCGAGAATAAGGGCGTTACTTTCCTCGAAGCTTCAATAAAAATGGTTCCGCAGAACTATATCACTCTCGACGGGGACAAGCTTGAAACGTTTAAGAAAATGCTTGACAAGCTTGACGAGCTTGACGACGTGCAGGATATTTATCACAACGTCGAACTTCCCGAGGACGACGAGGAATAACTTAAAAAATTTTTTAGCAGTACGCAATTTTGCGTACTGCTTTTTTGTATAAAAAATTTCAAAATATCCAAATTAATTTTACAAGCGGAAACGCTTTGATTATATAGCTTATCGGTTGAAGCCGAAAGTTTTAAACGATAAGCGGGGGAGCGACTGTAAGTTTACGGTTGCTCCCCTATGAATTTTTGACATATATCGGCAGTACAATATTATATGAGAAAAATTTTACCCATACTGAAACCTGTTATATGTTTAATTGCTTGTATCGTCATATGTACGGTCTTTGCCTGCACCGCGTTTAGAATTAAAGAAAACGGAAAAGCTGATGAAGCGGAAACCGTTTTACGCATTTGGCAGATTGACGGATTCGAGGGAGGGAGAGGTTCGCGCGCCGACTATCTCCAAAAGGCGGGAAACGAGTACGGAGAAAAATACGGCTGTTACGTTACTGTGACGTCGCTATCTTCGGAAGCCGCGCGCCTTAATCTTGCTCACGGCAATAAGCCCGATATTATTTCCTATCCCGCAGGTATGTACGGACTGGAAAATTATGTAACAGACGGGCAAGTCTGGTGTAACGGTGCGTATTGCTTCCTCACTTTAAACGGCGATTTTTCGGATGTTAGCGCCGGCAATACCGTCATGAATGGTGGCAAAGAAAATTTTGTAAAAGCCGTATCAATTTTATGCGGGATAGGCGGATGCAAAGAGGAGAAGCCGACGGGCGCATATCTTAAACTTATCGACGGGCAGTATAAGTATCTGCTTGGCACGCAGAGAGATGTTTACAGGCTTAAAACGAGGGGTGTGTCGTTTTCGGTAAAACCCGTAACCGAATATAATGACCTGTATCAGAATATCGCTGTGATGACTGTCTGTCCGAACAAAGATACCGCAATAGAATATATAAGCTTCCTGTCTGATAAGTCCGAAAATATTACCGCGCTCGGACTTCTCAGCGGGCGCACGGTTTATGACGATGAAATGAAGGCTTTCGACGGATTGAATTTCGAAACAAAACTCGACGGTGCGGTAAGTGCAGAAATCAGAAAACAGTTTGAAGACGCAATAAAAAGCGGTGACATAAATATGTTGAAAAGCTTGCTTAAATAATTGAAAAAAATAAAAAAAAATGTTATTATAATAGGCGGTTGATATATTGTCGATAAATAATTACGATAATTCTTTAAACGGTGTTTTAAAGTCGGAAAATTTCGATTTCTCGAAGAACACTACTTACGGTTTGGGCGGATTTGCTAAAACGGCGTATTTTCCAAAAAATAGTAACGAGCTAATGTCTGTTTTCAATCATATCAAAAGGCGGGGGGATAAGCTTGCCGTGATAGGAAACGGTTCGGATATTCTTGCATCGGACAAAGGTTTCGACGGCTCGGTCATATGCACAAAATCGCTTAAAGGAATAACGCTTACAGATAATAATACCGTAATATGTCAGGCGGGTGCTACGGTATCCGAGCTTTTGAAATTCTGCACGGATAACGGTCTCGGCGGGCTTGAATATCTTGCGGGCATACCTGCCACATTGGGCGGAGTAGTTTGTATGAACGCAGGAGCGGGCGGAAGATACATTTGCGGAGATGTTGTTAAAGTTGATTATTTCGACGGTAAAAACCGTTCTTTTTCCAACAAGCAGTGTAAATTCGACTATAAATATAGTATTATGCGTGACATAATTGGCGTAATTTCCACTGTTGAGCTTAAAATCGAGCCTAAAAACCGCGAAATTGTCGAAAGAGATATTAAAAACGTTTTGTCGGGAAGAAGCTGGCATCCTAAGGGAAAGAGTTGCGGATGCGTGTTTATGAACCCTGCGGGGCTCAGCGCGGGAAAGATTATCGACGACTGCGGGCTTAAAGGCGCTTGCATAGGCGGGGCGGTAGTCAGCGATATACATGCGAATTTTATTCTTAACCGCGGAGGCAGTTCTTCCGACGTAAAGGAACTTATTGACAGGGTCAAGAACACGGTATTGAAAAATACGGGAATTTTATTGCGGGAAGAGGTTGTGTACATAGGAGATTTTTAATGATTCTTACATCTGATTATCATACTCATACGCCGTATTCTCACGGCAAAAACACCGTTCTGGAAAACGCGACGGTCGCTAAGTCCAAAGGGCTTAAAGAGATAGCTATAACCGACCACGGGTTCAACCATATTCTCTTCGGGCTTAAACGGAAAAAGCTGAGCTGTCTGCGCGAAGAAATAACCGAAGCCGAAAAGCTTACCGGCGTTAAGGTGCTTATGGGTATGGAAAGCAACGTTATATCTGCGGACGGTCACACCGATATGAAGCCCGAAGATTTGAAATATTTCGATATTTATCTTTGCGGTATTCACGAAGTGCTCAGGTATAAATCTTTTTCCGATATGTTCAATATTATGGTCAAAAATTATTCGGCGTACAAGTTCGGAAGAAGACCGTCGGACAAGGTTATTGAAAATACCACGAAAACTTATATAAATGTGATTAAAAATAATCCCGTCGATATTTTGACGCATATAAATTATAAATGTTACTGCAACATTAAGGAAGTTGCGCAGTGCTGTGCCGATTACGGAACTTATATCGAAATCAATACGAAAAAGCGTCACGTTTCTGCCGAGGAGCTTAATCTTATGGCTTCAACGGGCGTAAGGTTCGTTATTGATTCCGATGCGCATTCGGCAGACAGGGTGGGCGACATAAAACTCGCGGAAGAATTGCTCTCCTGCGCAGGCGTGCCTCTTGAACAAATAGACAACATTGACGGCAGATTGCCCGATTTCAGGTTTGCAAGATACAAAGCCGAAAAATTATAATATGCAGAATTTTACCGAAGAAATCAAAAATGAAATAACCGAAAAAATACCTGAACCGCGGTGCTGTAAGCTGGCGGTCATTTCTGCTTTCATACGCACAAGCGGTAGCGTTGTGTCGCGCAACGGAAATTTCGGGTTTGAAATAATTACCGAAAACGAGAGCACCGCCGAATATATATCCGATATTCTCGAAAGCGCGTTTAACCTTCACCTTACTGTCACGGGCGCTAAATTCGACGTTATGAGCGGTAAGGACAAGCTCACTTTCGAGTGCGTCGGTGAAGACGCAAAGCGTTTGCTTAAAGAGCTCTGCATTATAAAAGAAGACGCGGAAGGTGTGTATCTGACCTTCGGCATAGATGAAAAGCTCGTTAAAAACGATTGCTGTAAATCTTCTTACATTACGGGCGCATTTTTGGGCGGAGGGAGCTGTACGCTTCCGGAAGAGGGTGTATACAGCAGGACGGGCTATCATTTCGAAATAGTATTTTCCAATAAAATAACGGCTGGCGATTTTTGCGCGTTGCTTTGCGATTTCGAAATACTCGCAAAGCTGGTAACGCGTAAGGACAGCGCCGTTGTCTACGTAAAGAGCAAGGAAGTCATTTCCGACATTTTGCACGTCGTGTCGGCTGTGTCGGGTTTAGACAGGCTTAATAAGATTGTCGAACTGAAAGACAGGACAAACAATGCCAACAGAGTCAACAACTGTTCGGTTTCGAATATAGACAAATGCCTGACGGCTTCGGTCAATCAGGTACGCGCGATAGAAACGATAGCAGTTACAATCGGGCTTCAGAGTCTTGATAAAATGCTGTTTGACGTGGCGGAAGCCCGTCTTGCAGACAAAAATGCTTCTATGCAGGAGCTTTCTGAAAGGCTTTCGCTGTCGAAGAGCTGTTTAAACCATCGGATGAGAAAAATTCTCGAACTTGCCAAATCGCTTGGGAATGATTGAGGTATATTATGACGGATTTTGTACATTTGCATTTGCACACGGAATATTCATTGCTTGACGGCGCCTGTAAAATCGACAATTTAATCGAACACTGCAAGGCGAACGGTATCGATACCGTTTGTATGACCGACCACGGAAATATGTACGGCACGCTTCAACTTGCCGAAAAAGCCGCGGTAAACGGTATTAAATACATAATCGGCTGTGAGTTTTATTTGACTAAGGATATGAAGGATAAAACTTCAAATACTGCCGAACATCTTATTCTGATTGCCAAAAACAGAAAGGGCTATATAAATCTCGTTCAGCTCGATTCTATGGCATTCGTCGACGGTTTCTATTATAAACCGAAAATAGACTATAAAGCGCTTAAAGAGCACTCGGAGGGCGTTATCTGTCTTTCCGCCTGTCTTGCGGGAGGTATACCGAGAAGGCTTCTTTCGGGCGATTACAGCGGTGCGAAAGAACTTGCACTCTATTTGCAGGATATTTTCAAAGACGACTTTTATATTGAGATTCAGGACCACGGTATCGAAGAGGAAAAGCGCGTTTTGCCTCTTTTAATTAAGCTTGCAAATGAAATCGGCGCGGAACTTGTTGCAACTAACGATGTGCACTATATTTCCAAAGCAGACGCGGAAATGCAGGATGTACTCATGTGCATACAGATGAAAAAACAGCTTGACGACCCCAAGAGAATGAAGTTCAGTACGAACGAATTCTATTTTAAGACGGGCGATGAAATGTCGGCTTTATTTCCCAATCTGCCGAAAGCAATTTCCAACACGCGTGTAATTGCAGACAAGGTTACCGAACCCGCTTTTAATCTAACGGCAAAAGGTTATCCCATAAAGGATATGACGCTTATTCCGACTTATTCTCCGCCAGACGGAAGCACGGCGGAACAGTACTTGCGTAAACTTACGGCGGAAGGGCTGATAAAAAGATACGGAACGCCTACAAGTCGTGAGCTCGACAGGGCGGAGTACGAACTCGGGATTATCTGCGGTATGGGTTATGCCGACTATTATCTTGTTGTCTGGGACTTTATAAACTGGTCAAAGGAGCAGGGTATACCTGTCGGACCTGGGCGAGGTTCGGGCGTAAGTTCGATTGTCGCTTATTCGATAGGTATTACAGACGTCGAACCTTTGCAGTTTGATTTGCTTTTCGAAAGGTTTCTCAACCCCGACAGGGTGTCGATGCCCGACTTCGATATTGATTTCTGCACCGACAGGCGAGAGGATACGATTAAATACGTGCGCGAAAAATACGGTGCGGAAAACGTTTGCCAGATTGTAACTTTCGGTACGATGGCGGCGAAAAACTCCATTAAAGACGTAGGAAGGGTTATGCGCGTTCCGTATTCGGAAACGGACAGGCTGACTAAAATCATGGACGGAAAGACGTCTATAAGCGATTTGCTCGGCAGGCGTATCGACGGTGTTAAGAGAAAATACGACAATGAAACCGATGAAGATAAAAAGAGCGAGCTCGAAGGCAAGCTGAACGAGCTTAAATCGGCGCGCAATTCGGAATTTTGCGATATTTACGCGACGGACGACGCATTGAAACGCGTAATTGATATGGCGCTTAAAATAGAGGGGATGCCGAGGCAGACGGGTATACACGCCGCGGGCGTTGTCATATGCCAGAAACGCATTGCCGATAACGTTCCGCTCTCGCGCAACGGCGAGGATATAACCACGCAGTACGTCGCCAAGGAAATCGAGTCGCTCGGAATGCTGAAAATGGACTTCCTTGCGCTTGTTACGCTGACGGATATAAAAAAGTGCATAGACTACATTAAGGAAGATTTCGGCAAAGAGATTGATTTCAATAAAATAGGTTTCGGCGACGCGGGCGCTTACAGTCTTATATCCGACGGCGATACGGACGGGGTGTTCCAGCTCGAAGCCGGCGGTATGAAAAGGTTTATGAAACAGCTTAAACCCGACTGTCTTGAAGATTTGATAGCGGGAGTTTCTTTGTACCGTCCCGGACCTATGAAGTTTATAGATTCGTTCTGTAACAGAAAGCACGGCTTGGAGCCGATATCTTACGACTGCGAGGCGGAAGAAAACATACTTAAAGTCACTTACGGAATTCCTGTTTATCAGGAGCAGGTAATGCAGATTTTCCAGAACCTCGGCGGATTCTCGCTCGGCGAAGCGGACCTTGTAAGGCGCGCAATGGGCAAGAAGGATAAAAAGACGCTGATGGCGCAGAAAGAAAAATTTATAAACGGCGGAATAAGCGATATAAACGGCAGTAAGATAGTCGGATGCGTCGAAAACGGAATTCCTGCCGAAGTTGCCAATAAAATTTTCGGCGATATGGAAGGCTTTGCGTCATACGCCTTCAATAAGTCGCACGCCGCGGCGTATGCGGTGCTGGCTTATCAGACCGCATGGCTGAAAAAATATTACTGTAAAGAATTTATTTGCGCGCTTTTAAATAACAGATTAAATAAGATTGAAGAAATTACAAAATACGTCATATATTTAAAAGAGAAGGGTTATAAAGTTTTGCCCCCGGATATCAACAAAAGCAAGACCGTTTTCACCGTTGAAAACGACGGTGTCAGGTTCGGGCTTTCGGCTTTGAAGGGTGCGGGACAGTCCGTTGTGGATACGATTATAGCTGAAAGAACCAAACGCGGAAACTTTAAAGATTTTCCCGATTTTATTTCGCGCTGTATTTCGGGTTTGAATTCGCGCCTTGTCGAAGGGCTTATTTATGCCGGCGCGTTCGATGATATGGGTGTCAGCCGTTCGCGTCTTGCCTCTGTATACGACCAGCTTTGCAACAGGGCAAAAGCCATAAGCAAACAGAGAAACAGTGCGCAGATGAGCTTGTTCGGCGATATTTTGGAAGAGGAAAAATTAGATGTCGAATATCCCGATATTCCCGAATACGAGCTTAATGAAAAGCTGTCCAAAGAAAAGCAGGTGCTTGGCGTTTATGTATCTGGACACCCGTTCGAAAGATATATGCACGCTTTCCCCGACTGTACGTTTGATTGTTCGCTTTTGGATGATTATGTCGAAGATGAGGAAGGAAATCGTACCTATAACCGTATTTCTGACGGTATTCATATTACTATGGCAGGCATAATATCCTCTTACAGACGTCTTATGACGAAGAGAACGGGTAATTTTATGGCTTTTGTAACTGTTGAAGACGTTTACGGAAGTATTGAAGGGGTCTGCTTCCCTGCAACGTACGAAAAGTGCAAGGGCGATATAGTCAACGATAAGATAGTCAAAGTCAAAGGCAAACTTGAAATAGATTCGGAAAAAGGCGTTTCGATGATTATAGAAGAGATTAGCGGATTAAACCCCGAGGCAGGCGCCGGCACGGGTGTGCCCGTTATAAAACCTATACAGGAAAAATCCGTTTTATGGCTCAACGCCGGTAAGCTCGACGACGACGCGTTTGACGAACTGGTCGGAGTGCTCTCCAACTATGAAGGCGAAACGGTGTGCAAAATAGTGCGGGGCGACAAACGTTATAAAATGCCTGCCGGAGTAAATTACTGTCGCGGGCTTTTGGCTGAGCTTATGGCGTTTATAGGCATCGGAGATATTAAGTTTATAGATAATACATAATTTCTTCGAAAAACTGTTGATTTTATGTTTTGTATAATATATAATATACTTTGAAAATGATGGAATAAATTTGTTCACTGCGTTAAAGGGGCACGCTTGAACTGCGTATTCACGCGGAGGTTTGTATGAAGAGAATAGGCTTGTTGACCAGTGGCGGCGATGCGCCCGGCATGAATGCTTGTATAAGAGCGGTTGTTCGTACGGCTCTTTATTTCGGTATGGAAGTTTACGGAGTCAAGCGCGGATATCAGGGACTTATCGACGACGATATGGAATCTATGGAGATGCGTTCTGTTTCCGATATAGTCCAGCGTGGCGGCACGAAGCTTAGAACTGCAAGGTGCCTTGAAATGCTGACCAAGGCGGGGCAGAAAAAGGCGGTTAAAACTCTTGAAGCGAGAGGAATAGAAGGTCTTGTCGTTATCGGCGGAGACGGTTCGTTCAGGGGTGCAAAGTGCCTGTCCGAAGTTTACGGCATCCCCACAATCGGTATACCAGGAACAATCGACAACGACCTCGAATACACTGATTATACCCTCGGTTTCGATACCGCGGTGAATACATGTATAGACGTAATAAATAAATTGCGCGACACTATGACTTCCCACGAGAGAATATCGGTCGTAGAAGTTATGGGCAGGCGTTGCGGAGATATCGCTCTTTATGCGGGTATTGCCAGCGGTGCGGAAATTATCGTTGTGCCCGAAGTTGTTTTCGACCTCGACGATATAGTTATGAAAATTAACCGCTCGCGCGCAAACGGAAAACATTCCAATATCGTAGTAGTTGCGGAAGGCGTATGCACGGCCGACGAGTTTGCGAAACAGCTTCAATCGGTAACGACATATTCCGTGCGCCCCACTTCGATAGGGCATATTCAGCGCGGAGGTTCGCCCACTATGGCGGACAGAATGCTTGCGGCGCAGTTCGGAAATAAGGCGGTCCGTCTTCTTAACGAAGGTATAGGCAACCGCGTTGTAGGTATTCATAAGAATGAAATTATCGACCTCGATATTATCGAAGCGGTAAGCATGAAAAAGAAGTTCAATTACGAACTTTATGAAACCTTACAGATGATTTCGATGTAACAGCTTTAACAAGCCGCTAAAAAGCGGCTTTTATAATGTGTGGCTTTGCCGTAAATAATTTTTTAAGGAAAGTTGATGATTTTAACCGTTTGTCCCAGTCCATGCATAGACGTAAATATCGAAGTGGAATCTTTAAGCGTCGGTAAATCTAATAAGATTATCGGCAAAAGAACTTTTTACACGGGAAAGGCGCTCAACGTCGCCATAGGTTTAGCAAGATTGAACGCCGAAGTTTTTGCTACGGGGTTTATGTACGAGGAAAACGGCTCGCGCTTCGAACACGAACTTCACAGGGAAGGTGTTCCGTATAAATTTATATGGAATAAAGGAAGCGTCAGGGAAAATTACAAATTCATTGACCGCAAGTCCATGCTTACTGAAGTAGACGATGTAAGCCGTGAGGTCAGTGCGGAAAAACAGGAAGAACTTATAAACCTTGTTTCGCGTATCTCCGAGAAAAGCGAAGCAATCGTCATTGCCGGCGGGCTTGCCAAAGGAATGACTCCCGATTTTTACGGCAAAGTATTAAGGGCTGTTCCGCCGTCTGTAATTAAGATTGCGGATACCGAAGGCGAAAGATTGACGGAAGCGCTCAAATGCGGGGTGAAGCTTGTTAAGCCAAACCTCGAAGAGTTGGAAAGAACCCTTAAAATCCGTATTACCGATAAAGGCGATATGATTAAAGCCTGCCGTGTAATAATCGGTGCAGGCGCGGAATACGTTCTTTTGTCTTTGGGTAAAAAAGGAGCGGTAATAACCGACGGCGCGAAATATTTTCACTGTAAAAGCGTAAACGTTGCAATGAATTCGACGGTAGGAGCGGGCGACGGTATGGTTGCGGCGGCGGCTAATGCGCTTATTCACGGAGGCTCTATGCAGGACATACTCCGTTGCGGAGTGGCAGGGGGCACGGCGGCGGTCACCTTTCCCGACAGCATATCGTTTACGAAAGACAAGTACGAGGAAATACTTTCCTCTCTTACGGTTGAACAAATTTTTTAATAATGCTTGAAATTTAACGAAAATTGTTATATAATCAAGGTAATACAATTCGGAGTAAATAAATATGTGGGACAGCAATTCACCTTTACAGCTTCTCAAAACGATGCCTAAAAAGTTAAGTAAAGAAAATCTCGAAAAATTACAGCTTGTAATTGACGCGGATAAATATAAAAACAGCCTGATAAGCGGTTTCGACCTCTGCGGAATGTATGCGCCGTTTTGCCGCGGGTGCAAAAAAACAAGTATCTTTCCGTGCGCCATTGCTTACATAAATATGATAAAGGCGGAAGGTGCGGATATCGAAATCGACGCAAGACCCGTAGAAACGGCAGAAAGTTCTGTCGTTCAGACGGAAGTTCAGCCTGTTGTGTCTGAACCTATGAGAGAGAACGAAATTCCCGCCGTTCAGGAAACTGCGGTATCGTCGGCTGTGGTTGAGCCCGAATACGCCGAAGCCGAAGAAATAAAAGAGCCGGTTGCGGTTTCCGAGTCGCAAACTGCCGAAACTGTTTCTCCGTCGGTACGAATTAACGCACAGCGCAAAATAAGGATTGCTGTTGCAAGACGTAAAATGTAAACTTTCGGGGGCAAGGCTTAAAGGCTTTGCCCCTGTATAAATTTATGAAAATTAATATTTACATTGATAAATATTTGTAAATATATTTATTTTATGATAATATTAAAATGCTATTTTATAATTTACAGGAATAGAGAAAATGCGTAAAATTCTGTTTGCAAAACTTAAAGAGTCATTGATTTCCGTTTTACCGGTTACGGCGATAGTGTTGATACTATTGCCTATTTTTGGCTTTTCTGTTCAGGAAATAGTTGTTTTTGCAATTTCTGCGGTGTTCCTTGTTCTGGGTATAGGATTATTTAATTTAGGTGCCGACCTTGCCATGACGCCTATGGGCGAACACGTCGGGTCAGGACTTACAAAATCCAAAAAGCTTAAAATACTTCTTTCCGTTTGTTTTGTAATGGGTGTACTGATTACGGTGGCGGAACCCGATTTGTCCGTGCTGGCAGGGCAGGTGGAAAGCGTTATCAATCCTTCCATGCTTCTTATAATAACGGTCGGCATAGGAGTGGGGCTTTTTCTTGTAATAGCTGTTGCAAAGATTGTTTTTCACCTTAATCTTTCAATGCTTTTAATGTTTTTCTATCTGTTGCTGTTCGCTATGTGCGCGTTAATGATGGAAAACGGAAAAATCTCGTTTATCCCCCTGTCGTTTGACTCGGGCGGAGTTACAACAGGTCCTATAACAGTACCTTTCATAATGGCGCTCGGCGTCGGTATTTCTACGACGATAGGCGGCAGAAACGCTAACGAGAACAGTTTCGGTCTGATTGCTCTTTGTTCGGTCGGTCCTATGATTGCCGTTATGATACTGACAATGTTTTCAAACGGCGACCCTTCGTCTATGGAAGGACTTGATTCGTATGCGACTGTCGGCGAAAATCTCGGACAATTCGGTTGGATTGTTTTGTATAAAATAAAGGATGTTGCAATTGCTCTCGGTCTTGTAGTTGTCTTTTTCTTTATACTTCAATTTATAGTGCTTAAACTTCCCAAGCAAAAACTGATTCAGATAGGTATAGGTATTGCGTATACTTTTGTCGGACTTGTAATTTTTCTTGTCGCGGTAGATGTCGGATTTATGCCGATAGGCTTTTTGATTGGAAAGAAAATTGCCGAGTACAATGAAGTGCTTCTCGTTGTTTTCGGGCTTTTCCTCGGAATGGTTGTCGTTCTTGCGGAGCCTGCGGTGCATGTTTTGAATAAACAGGTAGAGGACATAACGGGCGGAGGCGTTAAAAAGCTTGAAATGCTGATAGCGTTATCGATAGCCGTAGGTATTTCGATAGGTCTTTCTACGCTGAGAATGATATTCAAATTTTCCGTACTTTACTATTTGATACCCGGTTATCTTATTTCGCTAGGACTTTCGTTTTTTGTTCCCCGCATTTATACCGCTATTGCGTTTGACTCGGGCGGAGTTGCAAGCGGACCGCTCACTTCGAGCTTTATTTTACCGCTTGTAATAGGTGCGTGCGTTGCGCTTGGCGGGGATACCGTTTCTATACTTGAAAACGCTTTCGGCGTCGTGGCAATGGTTGCAATGACACCGCTTATAATGATTCAGATTTTAGGCTTTAAAGCGATTATGCTGTCAAAGGTACGTTCACAGCTTGAAATGAAGCGCATACTTACCGCTGACGACGAGCAGATAATTTACTTTAAATAGGAGAGGCTCATGGCAGAAAATACAAATAAAACCAAGCGCATGAGGCTGGCTTCGATAAGGCAGGAAAAAAAGCCTGCCGAACAGAAGCAGAATACGAATACGGTTACTTCTAACAGGCTTGAACTTTTAGTTACCATCGTAAGCAGAAAAAAAGCCGAATATTATACCGATTTAATCCAGTCGCTTGACGTCAATATGCAGGTGACTGCGTTCGGTCACGGTACTGCCGACGCTAAAATGCTCGTTTATCTCGGGCTTGCGGATAGTGATAAAGCTGTAATTTTCAGCGTCATCCAGCAAAATAAAATTCCTTCGGCAATGAATCTGCTCGAAGATAAATTCAAGACAATCAAAGACGGTAAGGGAGTTGCTTTTACAATACCGCTTACAAGCGTTATAGGAACTCTCATATTCAGATTTTTAAGCAACAACAGAATGACGGTTAAGGAGGAAAATAAATGAATTACGAATTGATTGTCTGTATTGTAAATGCGGGTTATTCAGAGCTGGTTATGGATTCCGCAAAGGAAGTGGGCGCCAGGGGCGGAACGGTTATACACGCTAAGGGTACCGCAAATAAGGAAGCCGAACAGTTTTTCAAGATAACAATACAGCCCGATAAAGAAATGGTTATGATACTTGTTCCCGAGGACATAAAGGACAGCGTGCTTCACGCAATTTATAAATCTGCGGGATTGAAGACAGAGGGGCAGGGAATCGCCTTTTCAATGGGTGTCAGTAATGTTGTGGGGCTATCTGGCACGCCTGCCGAACCCGAAGAACAAAAATAAGGAAATCCGCCCGAATAATGGTATCTGTTAGGATGAAATAGCGCACTATACTTCGAATGCGAAGTATAGTGCGCTATATTTTAAAATGGTTAAACAGAGGGGTAAACATAACAAGTAGCATATTTGAATAATATTAAAGTTTTTGTTGTATACTGTCGATGCCAAAGGCTTGGCAAAAGCGGGATTTACCGTGTTTATGTTTGATTTTTGCGGTGGCGGACTTTTAAGCAAAAGCGACGGAAAATTTATTGATATCGATAGATACGGAAAAACAGGATTTACTTTGCGTTATCGATTACGTTTCATCGTTGGGATATGTTGATGTTTCAAAGTTAATATTAATAGGAGAAAGTCAGGGCGGACTTGTTTCGTGTTTGGTTGCCGCAGAACGGCAGATTGATAAGCTTATATTGCTTTATCCCGCGCTATGTATCCCTGATGATGCGAAGCGCGGGAAAATGCTGTTTATACGGTTTGACCCGAACGATATAGACGGAACGATAAAATGTAAAATGTTTAAATTTTCTCCGAAATATCCGAAGTCGGCTAAGGATATAAAAATCTATAATGAAATACAAAAAATTACTGCCGATATTATTATACACGGAGATAGTGACAGGATAGTCAATATGGAATATTCCGAAAAAGCAAATGCGGTTGCGATAAACAGTAAGTTGGAAATACTGAAAGGCGCAGGACACGGTTTTAATAAAAAACAATCGCGCAATGCAATTAAGCTGATAGAGAGGTTTATTGAAAGTTATAAGTAAACAGCACAACAGTAAAATGTGTATATTGTGCGGGCTTGATAACGAATATTGAACAACATTTTTAAAATGGCTATAAGACACGGAATAGTTTCTTCCCGAAACTGCGGGAGCGCCAAATCAGTTAATGTTTGCAGTCGGCTTGTATAATGGAATGCGTCCTAATGAATATTACAGTGCTAAAATTGAAGGTGATTTCATTGTAGCAATTAATAGCAAGCGAAAAAAAAGACAAAACTGAATTATTAAGGTTTCTGCCCCAAAACGTGCCCCAAAATCGTAAATGTAATGTACTTCAAATAGAGAAAACCAACTAAAAATCAAACAAAAAAGCCCGATTTTGAGCTTTTTCCACTCAAAAACGGACAAAATTGGTTGAGGTGACGGGACTTGAACCCACGACCTTCTGGTCCCTAACCAGACGCGCTACCAAACTGCGCTACACCTCAATTCAAACAAGTATATTATACTTAAATATTTAAAAAAAGCAAACATATTTCGGGTGTTTTTTACCATTTTTTTAAAAACATATTATTTAATGTAATTTACATTATTTTCGGCGTATGATATAATAAACATATGTCAATGACGTGGGTTTTGATTTTAGAAGTTTTTTTGATAGGATTGTCGCTATCGGTGGATGCTTTTGCCGTATCAGTTACCGACGGACTGTGCAATCATAATCTAACCAAAAAGAAAGGCATAACAATACCTTTGGTTTTCGGTATTTTTCAGGCGGTTATGCCTATTATAGGCTATTTTATCGCTTACGGACTTGGACAGGTTTTCTCCGAAATCTTCGATGCCGTGGATCATTGGATTGCTTTTGTCCTGCTTCTTGTAATAGGCGGAAAAATGATACTTGATGCGGTGAAAGAATTACGCTCTCCCGAAGAAGAGCTGAAATGTAAAAAGTATTCGTTTCCCGAAGTTTTACTTCAAGGAGTTGCGACGAGCATAGACGCGCTTTTTATAGGAGTAACGTTTGCGGCGACTGACGGATTCAAAGACAGCATTCCCAATGTTCTTATCAGCGCGCTTATAATAGGCTGTACGACATTTATTATAAGTTTGGCGGGTTTGCTTGCAGGCGTTAAAGTAGGCAACGTGCTTAAAAATAAAGTAGGTATAACGGAAATTATAGGCGGACTGGTTTTAATAGGAATAGGTTTAAAAATTCTTATTCAAGGATTGATTTGATTATTTTAATAATTTTTTCGTTTCCGCATGCGACCGTACTGTTATTCAGTGCGGTTTTCAAATTTTTGTCGGCAGTTAAATTCAGTATACTCTCTTTTAAAGTTTCAGCGGAAAGTTTGCCTTCGCGCAAAGTTTTGCAAAGTCCTTGTTTTTCGAAATATTCGGCATTTTTAACCTGGTCGCCACGGCTTGAAGAATTTTCAAGCGGAATAAATAAGGTCGGAATTTTTAACGCGATTAGTTCGTTTGCGGAGTTCGAGCCGCATCTTGCGACGGCGTAATCCGCACAGGCGTAAATTAAGCCCATGTCGTCTGAAAATTCAAGCTGTTTATAGCCCTTGATATTCGTTTCGCACAAATTGCCTTTTCCGCATATATGCAAAACGTTGAAGCTTCTGCATAATAAGGGCAAAATTTTTCTCAGATTTTCGTTAATTATTTTTGAACCGCTTCCTCCGCCGAAAACGATGATGACGGGTTTTTCGTCAAAGCCGTAGTAATCTTTTGCCTCCAGAGTATTTCTGTTAAATAATATTCCTCGCATGGGAGTGCCTGTATATTCGCCGTTTTTAAAATTTTCAGCGGTTGACGGAAAGGAGGTCAGCACCTTTTCGCATTTCGGTGCGATAAGCTTATTTGTAAGCCCCGCGCTGATGTCTGACTCGTGCGTGAGAATAGGTATATGTCTTTTATGCCCGGCAACGGCGGGGGGATAGCAGACGTACCCGCCCTTACAGAACAGTAAATCGGGCTTTAAATCGTCGAGAATTTTGCCCGCTTGTCTGATACTTTTAAAAAGTTTGAAAGGTATTAAGAGATTGCAAAGAATTTTACCGCGAACAAGTTTTGCTGTTTCAAATTTATAAAAGCGCACGTTATTGGAATCGCAAATCTTTTCTTCGATTGCTCCCGTACCCATGTAGTAGATTTCGTACTCGTCTTTCAGTTGTTCGATAAGCGCGATGTTAGGGATAACATGTCCCGCGCTTCCGCCGCCGCAAAAAATTATTTTTTTCATAGCATAAATATATTTTGTTAACTGTTAAAATATGTAAATATAATCGGCGCTTCATATTAAAATAAATGTTGACATAATAATAAAAGAGTAGTAAAATAAAATTATGGAACCCAAGTATATCGTAGCAATAGTCGCAGTGGGCTTATTCTCGATTTTATTTTTAATATTTTTTATGCTTCTTGCATACAGGCGCAGAATGGAGGCAAGACTGCAAGCATATATTCACGAAGTGTATTCTGACAAAAATCTTATAAAAGTCGACTATGATTCGGCCGCAAATGAAGAAGTTCCGAAAAATTACGATTTATTCGGCGCAACGGACGGTCAGTCGGCAAGAAAAGAGGAAGAAACACAGCTGAAAATGGAAGAAGTTTTCGGCAAAATGGAAATCGAAGGCATAGAGGAAATTACAGGTAATTACCAACCTTAATTAAAGGCGGACGTTTGTCCGCCTTATTTATTTCGCTTTGAATTTCAGTATCAGCGGTTTGGCGCCGATTTGCTGGGTGACCGTAAATCTGCCGTTCTGAATTTTTACCACAGGCTTGAACCGATAACCGAGTATGCCTATTTCGGCGGAAAGTTCGCGGGTTTCCGTGTTAAAATTATACTTGCTTTTATGGGTATGCTTTTCACCGTCGACAGGCTTATAAATGAGTTCGAGATTTTCCTTGTCTTTTAAGATAATTTCTATATATTCAAATTTGTCTTTAATGTCTACGCCTCCGTAAGTTGCTTCCGTACATTCGTATTGGGCGATATAGGGGCGCGTAAGCGATTTCAGCGAGCTTTGATTTTTTACGTCGCATGCCGGGAATAACGTCGAGAAAATTGCAATAAAAGCTATAATCAAAAAAAGTTTCTTTTTCATTTAAAAACAGTTTGGTATTTTCAGCCTGTTTATATGCGTTTGAGAAAATAAAAAACTCCCGCCCTGTAAAGGACGGGAGGCGAGGTGTTTATTTTTAAGCTTTGCCGATGCTTCCGAAAATTTCCATTTTTTCTTTTACGGTCGCTTTAATTGCTTCACAGCCGGGAGCAAGCAGTTTTCTGGGGTCAAAGCCCTTGCCTGCAAGGTCTTTGCCTTCTTCGATATATTTTCTCGTCGCCGCCTGGAAGGAAAGCTGGCACTCGGTATTAACGTTGATTTTTGCAACGCCGAGCGAAATAGCTTTTTTAATCATATCGGTGGGGATACCCGTACCGCCGTGGAGAACGAGGGGCATATCGCCCGTCTTTGCCTTAATCTTTTCAAGCACGTCGAAACGGAGGCCGGGCCAGTTTTCAGGATACTTGCCGTGAATGTTGCCTATGCCCGCGGCGAGAATGGTAACGCCCAAATCGGCAATTCTCTTGCACTCATCGGGGTCTGCGCACTCGCCCAAGCCGACGACGCCGTCTTCTTCACCGCCGATAGAACCTACTTCGGCTTCAAGGCTCATACCTTTCTCGGCGCAAACCTTTACAAGTTCTTTGGTTTTAGCAACGTTTTCTTCGATAGGAAAGTGCGAGCCGTCGAACATAATCGAAGAGAAGCCTGCTTCTATGCATTTATAGCATCCCTCGTAGGAGCCGTGGTCGAGATGGAGAGCAACGGGAACGGTTATTTTCAATTCCTCAATCATTGCCTTAACCATTGACGCTACGGTTTTGAATCCGGTCATATATTTGCCGGCGCCTTCGGAAACGCCGAGTATAACGGGTGAATTAAGTTCCTGCGCCGTCTGTAAAATCGATTTCGTCCACTCCAAATTATTAATGTTGAACTGTCCTACGGCGTATTTGCCTTTTCTTGCTTTTTCCAGCATTTCCTTTGCCGAAACAAGTGCCATTTGTAACCTCCGAAAATATTAGTTTTTTATCTCATATAATTATAACTCTAATTATTATAAAATTCAAGTCAATTTACTAAAAAATATTTTTAAATTTTGCGTCAAAACACTTTTCAAAAAATTTCAAATAGAGTATAATCTTAATAATAAATTATAAATAAAATTCGGAGGAATATTTTATGGCAAATGTAAAAGTAGCGATTAACGGTTTCGGACGTATCGGACGTCTTGCATTCAGACAGATGTTTGATGCCGACGGTTATGAAATCGTAGCTATTAACGACCTGACAAGCCCCAAAATGCTTGCTCACCTTCTTAAATACGATTCGGCTCAGGGCAGATATAAGTACGCAGAGTCGGTTGTAGCGGGAGAGGACAGCATTACCGTTAACGGCAAGACAATCAAAATTTACGCGGAAAAAGACGCCGCTAACCTTCCTTGGAAGGCTCACGACGTTGACGTCGTACTTGAATGCACGGGCTTCTATTGCTCGAAAGACAAGGCTTCCGCTCATATTACGGCAGGCGCAAAGAAGTGCGTTATTTCCGCACCCGCGGGCAATGACCTTCCCACCGTCGTATACAGCGTAAACGAAAAGACGCTTAAAGCAAGCGACACGGTTATTTCCGCGGCAAGCTGTACGACGAACTGCCTTGCTCCTATGGCAGACGCTTTGAACAAGCTTTGCAAAATTAAGAAAGGTTACATGACGACTATTCACGCATATACCGGCGACCAGATGGTTCTCGACGGACCGCACAGAAAGGGCGATTTGAGAAGAGCAAGAGCGGCTGCGGTTAACATCGTTCCCAATTCGACGGGAGCGGCAAAAGCTATCGGTCTTGTTATTCCCGAACTCAACGGCGTACTCGACGGATGCGCACAGCGTGTTCCCGTTCCTACCGGTTCGCTTACCCAGCTTATCGCTGTTTGCGAAGGCGAAGTTGATGCAAAGGGCGTAAATGCGGCTATGAAGCAGGCTTCTTCGGCTTCCTACGGATACACGGAAGAAGAAATTGTTTCCAGCGACGTTATCGGTATGGCTTACGGTTCGCTTTTCGACGCAACACAGACGAAATGCATGCCTCTCGGCGACGGAACGACTCTTGTAAAGGTTGTTTCCTGGTACGATAACGAAAATTCATACACTTCCCAGATGGTCAGAACTATCAAATATTTCGCTGAATTAAAATAAAATAATATAAAAAGGGCTGTGCTTAAAGAGCAATTTTCATAGGGAATTAAAAAAGGGTTGCACTTTCAAGCAATGCCAAAAAGCTCTCGAACAAAATGTTCGAGAGCTTTTAATTAACCATTTTTTAGAATCATAAATTGAAATTTAGTGGCGCGTACCGTCGTCAAAAAATGTTTTTTTGAGTGCTATTTCAGTTGGGATAATTGATATTATTAAAATCGCGCATTGTGCTACTACGCATATTATTACCGTAACCCCGATAGTAATATAGCTACTAAAAATAAATGGAATCAGTACCACAATAGATGCACCAAGAATAATCCAGCCGATTACCCACCAAAGTTTTCCGCAAAATTTGTGAGCGAAGTTCCACGTATCGTCATTTTTCATAGAACGCTTTGTTCTGTAACCGATTATACTATTTATTTTTTTAGGCGCATGTTGCCACATAAACCACCCCGCAATAACGGTGAAAATAGGAATAATAATGTTACAAGCAAGCATCAGCCACCAGAACCACATAATATTTTCTCCTTAAATTACGTTTATACTATTATATTACTTATAGTAAATACGGCAACGCACAGCCCTTTGATTTTTTATTAAACGTTGAAGCGGAAGAGGACGACGTCGCCGTCTTTTATAACGTATTCTTTTCCTTCCGAACGAACTTTACCTTTTTCACGTGCGCCGACAAGTCCGTTGCAATCGAGAAGCGTTTGCCAGTCGCAAATTTCGGCGCGTATAAATCCCTTTTCGAAATCGCTGTGTATTTTACCAGCCGCCTGCGGAGCTTTTGTTCCCTTTACGATTGTCCATGCTCTGGTTTCCTTTTCACCTGCGGTAAGATAAGAAATAAGTCCCAAAAGAGCATAACTTTTTTTGATTAATCTGTTAAGTCCGCTTTCTTCGAGTCCGAGTTCTTCGAGGAACATTGCCGATTCGTCAGGCTCCATTTTTGAAAGTTCTTCTTCGGTTTTCGCGCAGATAACCAAAACTTCGCTTCCTTCGTTTACCGCATAATCCTTGACGGTGCAGACAAGAGGAATTTCGGTTTCGGGCTTGCCCATATCGAATTCAGAAATATTCGCCGCATATATCACGGGTTTATTCGTAAGCAGGAAGAGGTTGTCTATGAAGGGTTTTTCTTCGTCGGAATATTCAAACAGTCTTGCGGGCTGTTCTTCCGATAAAAATTTTTCAAGCCTTTCAAGCAGAGCGTATTCCGCAGAAGCTTCTTTGTTCGCTCCTCCGCGCGCGGTGTTTCTTATTCTGTCCTGACGCTTGTTTACAGCCTCAATATCCGAAAGAATTAGTTCGAGAGTAATGGTGCGTATATCGGCGACGGGGTCGATTTTGTTGCTTACATGCGTAATGTTTTCGTCTTCGAAGCACCTTACGACGTGAACGATAGCGTCGCATTCCCTGACGTGGGAGAGGAATTTGTTGCCGAGTCCTTCGCCTTTGGATGCGCCCTTTACAAGCCCGGCTATATCTACAAACTCAACGATAGCGGGAGTTACCTTTTTGCTGTCATAGAGTTTTGCAAGTTTGTCCAGTCTTTCGTCGGGCACGGCGACAACGCCTACGTTGGGTTCTATCGTACAAAAAGGATAGTTGGCGGCTTCCGCGCCTGCATGTGTTATTGCGTTGAATAAAGTGGATTTTCCGACGTTCGGAAGTCCGACGACGCCTAATTTCATAATAAAGTTTCCTTGACAGTTTTTTTATAAACTAAATTATAATATAAACGTTAAAAATAATCAAAACAATTAGGCGGTAAAGTTGCTAAAATTTTGGCGTTATGCTAAAATAGTTTAAAATAAATTGGGACATTAGAACTATGGATTACAAAAAATATATTGCGCAGAGAATAAAAATCGAAGGCGTCGCGGAGGAAGAAATATATACTAATATAGTATCTCCGCCCAACTCCGAAATGGGCGATTACGCTCTGCCCTGTTTCAGATTTGCAAAGGTTTTAAAAAAGAGCCCCGCGTCGATTGCGGAAGAACTTAAAAGCAGTTACGTGACGGACGGTGTAGTAACAGAAGTCGGAGCGGTAAACGGTTATCTTAATTTCAAAATAAACAAATCGGGGCTTTCCGACGAAGTTCTGAACAAAATATTGACGTTAAAAGACAAATACGGTTCGTCGGAAACAGGCAAAGGCAAGACCGTCTGTATCGATTATTCGTCCGTTAACATAGCCAAACCTTTCCATATAGGTCATTTGTCAACGACGGTTTTAGGCGGGGCGCTGTACAAGATTTACGGTTTCCTCGGCTATAACGTAGTTGGAATAAATCATTTAGGCGATTACGGCACCCAGTTCGGAAAACTTATATGCGCATATAAACACTGGGGAAACGCAGAGGAAGTCGAAAAGGGCGGCATTCACGCTATTAACGATTTGTACGTACGTTTCAATAACGAGGCGGACGATACAATGGAAAGCGAGGCGAGAGAATATTTCCGTTTAATAGAAAGCGGGGATGAAGAAGCAAACGGAATATTCGAATGGTT
This sequence comes from uncultured Clostridia bacterium, assembly GCA_947570625.1. GTDB lineage: Bacteria > Bacillota > Clostridia > Christensenellales > Borkfalkiaceae > Coproplasma. The sequence goes on from CANOUP010000002.1 coordinate 99,230, forward strand.
CAAGTCGCTTACTTTAAAATACGTTCAGGGCATTTACGAAAAGCTTGGAATAAAGTTTGACAGCTATGCTGGCGAGCGGTTTTATACCGATAAAATGCAATGCGTTATTGACGAACTTCGCGAAAAAGACCTTCTCAAAGAGAGCGACGGCGCGCAGATAGTCGATTTGGAAAAATACGGAATGCCACCCTGCCTTATACTGCGCTCTGACGGCGCTTCGTTATACGCAACCAGAGATTTGGCGGCGGCTTATTACAGAAAAAAAACGTACGACTTCCATAAATGCTTATATGTTGTCGCATACCAGCAAAATCTTCATTTCCAGCAGATTTTCAAAGTGCTTGAACTTATGGGCAACGATTGGGCAAAAGACTTAGTTCACGTTGCTTACGGTATGGTTTCGCTGGAAGACGGCGCAATGTCTACGAGAAAAGGCAAGGTCGTTTGGCTTGAAGACGTAATAAACAAGTGTATAGAAAAAGCTTATAAAATCATCGAAGAGAAGAACCCCGGACTCGACGACAAAGAAAATATTGCGGAGAAAGTTGGCGTCGGCGCGGTAATCTTCGGCGCGCTTTACAACAATAAAATAAAAGATATCGTATTTTCTTACGATAAGGTTTTAAGCTTCGAGGGCGAAACCAGCGTGTACGTTCAGTATACCTGTGCGCGGGCAAATTCCGTACTGAATAAAAGCGGAGAGGAAATACGCGTTCCGTCGGGTTACGAACCGAACACAGCAGAGGCGGAAGTCGTCAAACAGCTTGCGGATTTCCCGCAGACGCTAAATGAATCGGCTGAAAAGTACGAGCCGAGCTATATCGCGAGATACGCCGTCGAGCTTGCACAAAGATATAATAAATTTTATATAGAAAACAAAATTCTTACGGCAGAAGGCGATTCGAAGTATTTCAGACTTGCGCTGACGAAGGCTGTTCTGCAAACGCTTAAAAACGCTCTTTCGCTTTTAGGAATAGGCGTTCCCGAAAAAATGTAATGGTAAAGGCAATTATATTCGACCTGGACGGCACGCTTTTGGATACTTCGGAAGATATCCATTGTATTCTTAACGGCTGTCTGAAAAAACACGGAATACCTGAAATTTCATACCGCAAAACATTGGAATACGTAGGTAACGGCGCCAAGAAGCTTATAGAAAGAGCATGCGGAAACTTTTCCGATAAAATCGACAGCGTATACAAAGATTTTTCGGCGGATTATGTAAGCGCATCGAATGATAGAACCAAGCTTTACGAAGGCGAAGCGGAAGTCATTGAAAAACTCAAAGCTAAGGGAGTAAGGATGGCGGTATTATCCAATAAACCGCAGTCGGCGCTCGATGAAGTATACGATAAATTTCTTTCCGCATACGGCTTCGATATAGTTGTCGGGCAGACGGAAAAATTCCCTTTGAAGCCCGACCCCGGCTCGGCGTTGCATATTCTAAAAAGGCTGAAAGCTGAAAAAGGTGAAAGCGTGTTTGTCGGCGACGGGGAAACTGACGTTGTCACGGCGTTTAACGCAGGTATAAAATGCATTTCCTGCCTTTGGGGTTACAGAAGCGAAGCCGAACTTCGCGGGGCGGGAGCAAAGATTTTTGCAAATAATTTTAAACAGCTTTACTCTATTCTCGAAAATGAAAATTTTTAAAAATTTATATTAAAAGTATTGATAAACGCAAGCTGTTATGGTATAATAGGTCTACAAAATTTAAGTTATAGGAGTCATATATTTATGAAGAAATGTTTACTTTGCGGTGAAATAGTTGAAGACGGCGTAGAAGTATGCCCTGTCTGCAAAGCGACTAAATTCGAAACATTAAGCGCTGAAAAGAGCGCTTATGCGTGCGAGCACAACATAGGCGACGGACAGGTGGAAGATAAAGAAATCATGGAAGGGCTTCACGCTAACTTCACTGGCGAATGCACGGAAGTAGGTATGTATCTTGCAATGGCAAGAGTTGCCGACCGCGAAGGCTATCCCGAAATTGCCGAGGCTTATAAGCGTTACGCTTTCGAAGAAGCGGAGCACGCGGCTAAGTTTGCCGAACTTCTCGGCGAAGTGGTTACTGCTTCTACAAAGAAAAATCTCGAACTCCGCGCGGCCGCCGAGGCAGGCGCTTGCGAAGGAAAGCTTGCTATTGCAAAGCGTGCTAAACAGCTCGGTTACGACGCTATTCACGACACGGTACATGAAATGGCTAAGGACGAGGCAAGACACGGCGCAGGCTTTGCTGGTCTTTTGAAGAGATATTTCAACTGATAAAAATATTTTGCGAATTAAAAACCGCAGTCGACACTTTCGGCTGCGGTTTTTCATATAATGAAAATATGAAGGCAAGGGGGAAAACCTTTGTCTTAAAGTTCAAATACAAAGGAATAAATACAAATGTGTAATTGTAACAACGGTTGTCATAACAGATGTAATCATATATGCGGTTGCGGGCTTCTGAATTTATTTTGCGGCTGTGGCTGCGGCTGTAACAGAAACAGCAACTGGAACAATAACTGCGATTGCGGTAGTAACCGCAATCGCGATAATAATTGTAACTGCTGTAACTGGCGCCGCAATGATAATTGCGGCTGTGGCCATGGCTGTCGCAATCAGGTGCGTAACGCTTGGAATTCTTTCAGCGTATTGAATAACGTATCCAACAATTGCGACGCACAAACGGGTTGCGGATGTTACGACGCGTACTATGCCGCGCAGTACGGGTTATACAATAACTCCTGCTGTTGCAGAGTTAATTCCTGTCACTCCGACGCTTGTAATTTCTGATTCCGCCGGTTAATCAATAATAGGGTATCCATTATCGGATACCCTTAATTTTTTTGCAAAGAATATATATTGTGAACAGAATTATTGAGTTGTATAAATATTTTTCAGATAAGCGGTATTCGACTATTGCGGGCACGCTGGTGTATTTCCTTTTAATGAGTATAGTGCCGTTTTCGATGTGGCTTACGCTTGTATGCGGAAACGTAGACGTAGAACGCTTTCTGTCACACGAGCTTTTCGAGAGTATCAGCCCGTTTTTAAAATATTTAAAATCTTCTGCGGAAAGCGCGGCGGGTGGAGCGGGAATCATCCTGCTTTTGACCACGCTTTATTCTTCGACTAATTTTTTCTATCACCTGCGCAGAAGCGGTGAAATTATATATAATTCTTCGAGAGTCAAAGGCGGATTGAAGTTAAGACTTGCGTCGCTCGTGCTCATTTTCGCGACTATAATTTTGTTGGCTTTGCTTGCCGCCTTTATCGTAACGGGCACGTGGATACTCGAAAAATTTCTGCCTTACTTTATATCCGAAATTATAATTTATACTTTTATTAGCGCCGTCGCTTTCGGCGTTGCTTTGGTGCTTAATCTTTTCGCATGTCCTTATAAGCTGAAATTATTCGAAGCCGTGCCGGGAAGTCTGCTGACAACCGCGCTATGGCTCGCCATTTTGATAGGCTTTACCATATATATGAGATTTGCCGACCCCGAACAGCTGTACGGTAAGATAGCATTTATTATAATATTTCTTTTATGGTGCTATGTTATGATGAGCTGTTTTGTCGTCGGCGTAATTTATAACGGTTCGTTCAAAAACGCAAAAGAATATAAAAACCTTTTTTAAATTTCAGCAGATTACAGACAAGCCTTTTAACTGTTCTTTATCTTCGTCTGACAGTTTGTCGAAAACAACCAAATCAAAATCTGATAGATTGCGGTATAAGTAAATGGCCTTTTTATTGTTCAGCTTCGTATTGTCTGCAATCATAATACGCTTTGCCGAGTGCTCGAAAACGGTAAGTTTAATTTCGCGTTGTTCTAGTGATTTTTCATAAGCCGAACCGTTCAAAATCGAAGCGCAGGACGTAATCATTAAATCGAAATTAAGCGTGGAAAGCTGTTTCGAGGTCCAGCTTCCCGTAACCGATACGCCCGCAGAGGAAATATTGCCCCCGGGTATGATAAGATTTATATTTTCTGTTTTGGATAGCATCATCGCTGTTTGCAGGTTGTTGGTCACGACCGTTTTGTATGCAAGTTTCAGTCTGTGGGCAAGCGCAAGGGCGGTGGTGGAGCTGTCTATGAACACGCTGTGAAAATCGGGAATATGAGGTAACGCCTTGACGGCGGCACATTCCTTGTTTTTAGTGTTCTCGTTCATTCTTACATAAAGAGAAGTTTCTTCGGCTATATCGAGAGAAACCGCCCCGCCCCTGTTTCTTTCGATAATTCCCAGCCTGTGCATTTCCGTAATATCGCGTCTTACCGTGGATTCGCTTACGAACAGAATTTTCGCAAGCTCTCGGACTTTAATGTTTTTTTGTTTTTTTAGTAATTGAAGAATTTGGTTGTGTCTTTCACTGTAAAGCATTGCGGTATCCTTTTGCGCATTATGTGACTTATTTTGATTGAATTATGACAGAATTACGGTTGTTTGTCAAGTATTCGCTCATAATTGCGCAAACTATGGACATTTTATATCAGCGAGTATATAATGAAAGCAGGTGTTGATATGAAATATTTTTTAGCGATAGACATAGGAGCGTCAAGCGGGCGCCACATAATCGGCTGGCTTGGAAACGGCAAACTGCAAACGGAAGAAATATACCGTTTCAGTAACGGGACGGACGTTAAAAACGGGCATCTTATTTGGGATACGAAAAGACTGTTTCGCGAAGTCGTGACGGGTCTTAAAAAGGCGCGGACTGTCGGCAAAGTTCCTGTATACGTCGGCATAGATACATGGGCGGTCGATTATGCGCTGTTAGACGGCAAAGACAATTTAATCGGCGAAATGTATGCATACAGGGACAGCCGTACAAACGAGGCGGTGCGCGCCGTACATAGTAAGATTTCGTTTGAAGAATTGTACGGCAGGACGGGAGTTCAGTTTCAGCCGTTTAACACCGTCTATCAGCTGTATGCGGATAAAATGAGCGGTAAAGCGGACAAAGCCGAAACAATGCTCATGCTTCCCGATTACCTTAACTTTTTGCTTACGGGCGTAAAGATTCAGGAATACACCAACGCGACGAGTACGGGACTTATAAACGCTTCTTCGCACGGTTGGGATAGTGAAATAATATCAAAACTCTGCTTGCCGGAAAAGATTTTTAACGCTATCTCCCAACCGGGAACGGCTGTCGGCGGATTTACGAAAGAAATTCAGGCGGAAACAGGATATAACGCGACGGTTATTTTGCCTGCGACTCACGACACCGCAAGCGCGGTGCTCGCGGCGCCGATAGACGGCTGTTCACCGTATATTTCAAGCGGTACCTGGTCGCTTTTAGGTATTGAACAGCCTGAAGCGCATACCGATAATGGAAGCCTTAAAGCCAACTATTCCAACGAAGGCAGTATAAACTTCGGCGTCAGATACCAGAAAAACATAATGGGGCTTTGGCTTTTGCAGAGCGTAAGAAAGGAGCTTGGCAATCCGCCGTTTGAAACTCTTGCCAACATGGCTGAAAGCTGTCCTTTTGCGGGTTTGATAGACGTTAACGACAACCGCTTTCTTGCGCCCGACAGTATGATTGAAGAAATCAAGAAGGCGCTTAATAAAGATTTTGATGATGCATCGGCAGTCAGGACGGTTTACGACAGCCTTGCGCAAAGCTATGCAGATGCAGTTAAAGAGATAGAAGCCTATACGGGCAAAGAATACGGTACTATAAACATTATAGGCGGAGGAAGCCGTGACGGCTTGCTGAATAAGCTTACCGCAAAAGCAACGGGCAAACGTATTATTACAGGACCGACCGAGGCGACGGCGATAGGAAATATAGTTATGCAGATGATTGGCGCAGGCGAATTGAATTCGTTGGAAGAAGCGCGGAACATTATAAAAAAATCATTTAATATAAACGAGGTAGAAATATGAACGCTTACGAATTAGCAAAAAGCGAATATGCCGAGTACGGAGCAGACACCGAAAAAGCAATCGCAGAATTGAAGAATATTCCTGTTTCGGTGCACTGCTGGCAGGGCGACGACGTTGTCGGGCTCGACGGCGGGGGCAGTCTGAGCGGAGGAATACAGACCACCGGAAATTACCCCGGGCGCGCGAGAAATTTTAAAGAGCTTAAAGAAGATTTAAAGACGGCTTTTGCGCTTATGCCCGGCAAAAAGCGCCTCAATCTTCACGCAAGTTACGCTGTTAACGCCGATACCGACAGGGATAAATATAAGCCCGAACATTTTGCGGAGTGGGTGAAGTTCGCAAAAGAAATCAATCTTGACGGCATAGACTTCAATCCTACGATGTTTTCGCACAAAAACGTCAAAGACGGGCTGACGCTCTCTTCGCCCGATGAAAGTATACGCAATTTCTGGATTAATCACTGTATAGCGTGTCTGCGCATTGCGGAGTATTTTGCCGACGAATTTAAAAATACCTGTATGGTAAATATATGGATACCCGACGGATTCAAAGACGTTCCCGCCGACAGGCTTACGCCGAGATTGCGTTTAAAGGATAGCCTCGATAAAATTCTCGCCTGCGGTTACGACACCGAAAAGGTTACCGTAGCCGTCGAAAGTAAAGTTTTCGGAATAGGCGTTGAAAGCTATACGGTGGGCAGTAACGAGTTTTATCAGAATTACGCGGCCAAAAACAATATTTGCTGTCTGCTGGATAACGGGCATTATCATCCTTTGGAGTATGTTTCTGATAAAATTCCTGCACTTTTGGCTTTCTACGACAAAATTGCTTTGCACGTAACCAGGGGCGTAAGGTGGGATTCCGACCACGTAGTGCTTTTCGAGGACGAACTTAAAGAAATAGCAAAAGAAATAGTTAGGAACGATGCGGTAGATAAAGTTAAAATAGGTCTTGACTATTTCGACGCAAGCATAAACAGGCTGTCTGCCTGGGTAACGGGACAAAGAGCAATGCAGAAGGCTTTGCTGTTTGCACTTTTGTGCAATCACGGCGAGTTGAAAACATTGCAGGACAATGCAGAATTTACCGAGCTTATGGTAAAGCAGGAAGAATACAAAACGTTGCCGTTCGGCGCTGTCTGGAAAGAGTATTTAAGGCGCGAAGGCTTGCGCGACACCTATCTTCCAAAGATAAAAGAATATGAAAAAGTAATTTTGAAAGAGAGGAAATAATTATGGGTTTTATGGACGAATTGAAGAAAGCGGGCAAAGAATTGAAGCGATCGCTTATGGATATAAAAACGGCTCCTTTTGTCGAAGAAATGTGCAGACTGACGGCAAATATGTACCGTTTGGGCTGGGACGAGAGGAATGGCGGAAATATCAGCTATATGCTTGACGAGAAGGAGGTTGCCGAATACCTCGATTTGAACAATGTTATCAGGGTTATTCCTTTAATGGGCGTAGAAGAGGGCAAGTTCGATTGTTCGGCTTTGGCGGGAAAAATTTTTATCGTCACGGGCACGGGAAAATACTTTAAAAACGTTCAGGAAGACCCGGAAGCAAACCTCGGCATTGTCAGAGTTGCTGAGAACAATAAGGGGCTTGAACTGTTATGGGGTTACAGCGACGGCGGAAGAACTACGTCCGAACTTCCCGCACATCTTATGTGTCATATGGCAAGGCTCAAAGTTGACCCGCAAAACAGAGTGGTCATACATTCGCACCCCACCAATACGCTTGCAATGAATTACGTGCACGAGCTTGACGAAAAGAAATTTACTCATACGCTGTGGGAAATGTGCACCGAGTGTATAGTAGTTTTTCCTGAGGGCGTAGGTATTCTGCCGTGGATGCTTTGCGGTACTAATACGATAGGTGAAGCCACTGCAGAGAAAATGAGCGATTACCGCCTTGTTGTGTGGGCAATGCACGGTGTTTACGGTTCGGGCAGAACGTTAGATGAAACGTTCGGACTGATTGAAACCGTTGAAAAAGCGTCGCAGATTTATATGCTGACGTGCAATCTTCCGCGCATAAATACTATTACCGACGCACAGCTTAAAGAAATTGCGGAATTTTTTAAAGTCGATTACCGTAAAGACTTTCTTAACCTGAAATAATAAGCGCAAACTGTCCTGTTGACCGTATTTCTCGCTATTTTTCTCGAGCATATGGTTGTAATGCTCGAAATTGTAGAGAGGAAAAAGAGGAACAGGCAGAATTAAAAAAAATCAAGTAAAATAAATATGAGGTAAAACAAAATGGCAAGAATAGTATTGAACGAAACGAGCTATCACGGCGCGGGCTGTATAGCCGAAATCGCAGGCGAAGTTAAAAGGCGCGGATTAAATAAAGCGTTTGTATGCTCCGACCCCGATCTTGTAAAGTTTAAGGTAACGGACAAGGTTCTAAACGTATTGAAAAGCGAAAATCTGTCTTACGAACTTTACTGTGATATCAAACCCAATCCCACAATCGAAAATGTTCAAAGCGGTGTAAAAGCTTATAAAAAGAGCGGGGCAGACTATATTATTGCAATAGGCGGAGGTTCGTCTATGGACACCGCAAAAGCAATAGGTATAATTATAAACAATCCCGAGTTCGAGGACGTGCGTTCTCTAGAAGGCATCGCGCCCACAAAAAATCCCAGCGTTCCCATTATAGCAGTTCCTACCACGGCAGGCACTGCGGCGGAAGTTACCATAAATTACGTAATAACCGATGTCGAAAAGAAGCGCAAGTTCGTGTGCGTTGACGTTCACGATATCCCCGTCATTGCAGTCGTCGACAGCAATATGATGAGCACTATGCCGAAAGGTTTGACGGCCGCAACGGGTATGGACGCGTTGACGCACGCAATCGAAGGTTACATAACGAAAGGCGCATGGGAAATGACCGATATGTTCCACCTGAAGGCTATCGAGATTATTGCCCGCTCCTTGCGCGGTGCGGTCAACGGCGAAAATGAAGGACGCGAGGGAATGGCGCTTGGACAGTATATTGCGGGTATGGGTTTCTCGAACGTAGGACTTGGCATTGTTCACTCAATGGCTCACGCGCTCGGCGCGGTTTACGATACGCCCCACGGCGTTGCAAACGCAATACTTCTGCCTACGGTAATGGCTTATAACGCAGAAGCAACAGGCGAAAAGTACCGTGATATTGCAAAGGCAATGGGTGTAAAAGGCGTAGACGGTATGACTATCGCAGAGGCGAGAAAATGCGCCTGCGAAGCAGTTGCAAAGCTTTCGAAAGATGTAGGTATTCCGCAGAACTTAAAGGGAATAGTCAAGGAAGAGGATATCGATTTCTTAGCTCAGTCCGCTATGGACGACGCTTGCCGTCCGGGCAATCCGAAAGACCCGGTCAAAGAGGATATTATCAATCTTTATAAATCACTGCTTTAATATAAGAAACCGCCTTCAAAGGCGGTTTCTTTGTACTAAATATTGACACTGCGGTAAAGTTATATTATAATAATTCAAATAATTGCAGATAATATTATTAGTAAGGTCGGGAGGCTGAAATGAAAGTTGTAATTGTCGGCGGAGTAGCGGGCGGGGCGACAGCGGGCGCCCGTATACGCAGACTTGATGAAAGGGCGGAAATAGTTATATTCGAGCGGTCGGGATATATATCATACGCAAACTGCGGGTTGCCGTATTATATAGGCGGTGTGATAGCAGACCGTGAAGATTTGACGCTTCAAACGCCCGAAGGCTTTTTTTCGCGTTACAATATTTCAGCCCATGTCAACTGTGAAGTCATTGATATAAATCGAGAAAGTAAAACAGTTTCTGTCGTAAATCTGGTAACGGGCGAAAAGTTCGAGGAAAACTACGACAAACTTATTTTATCGCCCGGCGCCAAGCCCGTTTTGCCTGATTTTTATATAAACGACAAGCGCGTATTTATTTTGCGCACGGTAGAGGATACGTTAAAAATCCGTTCGTTTATATCTTCGTCAAGTGCGAAGTCGGCTGTTGTAATAGGGGGCGGTTTCATCGGTATGGAAACTGCCGAAAATTTAAAAGAAGCAGGGCTTAAAGTCACGCTAATTCAGCGCGGTGAACATCTTCTTAATACCGTCGATAAAGAAATTGCCTCTTTTATTCACGCAACGTTCCGCAGTAACGGCATAAGATTGCTTCTAAACGCGCAGACCGAAATAATAGTGCCGAAACAAGACGGCGTATGCGTTGAATTAGCCTGTGGCGAAAAGATATTATGCGATATGGTGCTGGTTGCTGTCGGCGTTGTTCCCGAAAACGCACTTGCAAAGAAAGCCGGCTTGAAACTCGGAGTGAAGGGCGCAATCAAAGTAAACGAAAGAATGCAAACTTCTGCCCCCGATATATATGCTGTTGGCGACGCTGTGGAAGTTAAAAATTTCGTTACAGGTCAGGAATCATTGATTGCTCTCGCCGGACCCGCAAACAAGCAAGGGAGAATTGCGGGGGATAATATTTGCGGTATAAAAAGTAAATATAAAGGTTCGCAAGGGTCGTCCGTTATCAAGATATTTGATAAAACGGTCGCCGTTACTGGCATTAATGAAGAGCAGGCAAAAGTTTTGGGGTATACATACGAAAAGGTGATACTGTCGCCGTCTTCGCATGCGGGGTATTACCCCGGCGGGAAAGTGATGACGCTCAAACTTTTGTATGAAAAAAAATCGCTTAAAATTTTAGGCGCGCAAATTTACGGCTCGGACGGCGTTGATAAGCGCATCGACGTATTAGCGACTGCCATACGCGCGGGATTAAAAGCCGATGAATTGAAAGATTTGGATTTGGCGTATGCACCGCCTTATTCCTCAGCGAAAGACCCCGTAAATATGGCGGGCTTTATAGCTGAAAATATAGAAAACGGAATCGTAAAGCAGTTTTATTACGAAGATATTCCCGCTCTGACAAATAAAGACGGTATTACTTTGCTTGATGCGAGAACTGCGGGAGAATACGTAAGAGGACACGCGGAAGGATTCATAAATATTCCGTTGGACAGTTTACGCGAAAGACTTTCCGAACTCGACATAAAAAAAGATATCTATGTAATTTGTCAAAGCGGTTTGCGCAGTTATATTGCGTCAAGAATTTTAACGCAGAACGGTTTTAACGTTTACAATTTTGCGGGCGGTTACAGGCTTTACAGTGCTATTAAAAACGAAGAACTTACCTCGGAGGAATGTTTTCCTTGCGGTAAAAATAAATAAATAAGGAGATTAAAAATGAAATATGTATGCGAGGTTTGCGGTTGGGAATACGATGAGGAAGAGGGTTATCCCGAAGCCGGTATAGCGCCCGGCACGAAATGGGAAAACGTTCCCGAAAATTTTGAATGCCCCCTTTGCTCGGTAGGTAAAGACCAGTTTTCAAAAGCAGAATAAATTAAAAGGCTTAAAACACGGCGGTTATATATAATCGCCGTGTTTTTATTACGCAATAACAAGTGTAAAATATTTTGTGTCAATTTCAAGCAAGTAACGACATAAATATATATATAAGGAGATTTATTGTATGGAAGATACCTTCAACACTACTGAAACCACAATTAAACAACCTACGGCAGAAGAAATTTGCGGTTCAATAAATATTCTCGATACCGTACACCTCAAAAATCTTGTAGAGGATCTTGCAAAACTTTACGGTACGTCCGTAAGCACAAAGGTTGCAAAAGATTCTAAGGTAATGGCAGAGAAGAGGCTGATAGAGGCTATTCGTGCAAATCTTGACCGTTATAACGGTTAATAAACAAATTTAACCTAAACAAGAAACCGCCGTACATTAGGTACAGCGGTTTTTTGTTTGCGTAAAATGCCGATTGAAGAACAAGTGAAAACATTAAAAACGATATAAGCAGTTGTTTTAAAGCAAGTTTCAAACGGTTTCAGAGCGCGCAAAACAGACAGGACAAAATCCGACCTGTTTACGGTTTGACAAATGAACTTTCAAGCCTTATAATAGCAAATAAATAGCAAACGGGCTATTTTCTTTTCAGCAAACAATTTTTAGTAAAATCAATATATAGTGGTAGAATAGAAGAAAAACCACCGTGTTTGGTGGTTTTTTCCTTTGGAGCTGCTGAGCGGACTTGAACCGCCGACCTCATCCTTACCAAGGATGTGCTCTACCGACTGAGCCACAGCAGCAATATTTAATTTACTTGAATATTATATTTTAAATACACTTTATTGTCAATTCATTTTAATGATATATTTATAATTTTTTGGAGTAAAAATGCAGAACAACGATTTGGAGAAAACGGCGGTACGGGTATCGGTTGTTACTATAATTATAAATACGCTTTTATCTGTTTTTAAATTATTTGCAGGTATATTCGGTAAATCTTATGCGTTGATTTCTGACGCGGTACATTCTGCTTCCGATGTGTTTTCTACAATTATAGTTTTGCTCGGCGTAAAAATTTCCGCAAAAAAAGCAGACAAAAATCATCCGTTCGGACACGAAAGATTTGAATGCGTAGCGGCGATACTGCTTGCCGTAGTATTGTTTGCGACGGGCGCAGGTATAGGATATTCAGGAATAAAAAATATAGTAACAGGCGAATATAATAATTTCGCCGTTCCCGGGATTATTGCGCTTGTTGCGGCCGCGGTTTCAATAGCGGTTAAAGAAGGTATGTTCTGGTATACTTATTCAGCGGCAAAACGAGTTAACTCGTCGGCATTGAAAGCCGACGCATGGCATCACCGGTCCGACGCATTTTCTTCGATAGGCAGTCTTATTGGCGTTATCGGCGGATTATGCGGGGTTAAGATACTCGATTCTATTGCATGCATAGTTATTTGTTTGTTGATAATTAAGGCTTCGATACAGATATTTTTCGATGCCATTAAAAAAATGACGGATGAAGCATGCGATGAAAAAACAGAAGAAGAGTTTAAAGCTTGCATATTATCCTGCGATGGAGTTAAAAGGATAGATAAGCTTTTAACAAGACAGTTCGGAAACAGGATATACGTCATTGTAGAGATAGCCTGCGACGGCGGATTGCCTCTCGTTGAAGCGCACGGTATTGCGGAAAACGTGCATAAAGGGATAGAGGAAAAATTTCCGTTGGTCAAACATGTAACTGTTCACGTTAATCCTTATGTCTGTGATACCCCGTCTGAAACAGAAGACGATATTTGAAAAGCGCGCCTTTAAATTCAAAAATGCGCGCTTTTCGTTATGTTTGATAATAATATGTCAATTTAACGAAGAAATAAATTTCTTCATACATTCACAGGGATTACCCTGTGTATCGTAACCGGTATCGTTACATTTTTTACATTCATAATGCGGGGTAAAATTATCTTTTTTAATTCCCAATGCTTTTAAACGCATATCGCCTTGATTTTCAAGAGCATTTATTGTTTTTGCCAGTTTTTCGGCTTCGTTTGGATTTTTAATCGAAGCGAGTGCGTAATCAATAGAAAGTTCGTTTATTTGTTTGTAAATATGCGCATATTGCGCATCCGATAACGCGCGGTTAAGTTCTTTTTCCGCCGTGACTTCTGCATTGTGACGCAAATCGTAAAAATGTCTTTCAATTGCTGCTTTATCGAGTTTTGTTTCAGCTTTCCCTGATAAGTTGGTGCGGGGAGAAGTTTCAATCTGATTTATTGTAAAAGTGCCGTTTGCTTTCCATGTCGAAAGTATTCCGTTCATATAAGCAACGGGATTTGATTTACCCGCGGAAAGCTTTGCACTTTCTAACAGCATTTCGTCGGAAAAGTTCCAACTGCGCCATCTTGCCAGGTTTTCTTTATCCCAGTCGATAACACGTCTTGTCAGACCGCAAAGAGATAACAGTCGTTTAATAAATTTTTCTTCCAAATCGAGCTTTTCAAAATATTCTTTTACGTTTTCATCGGTTATAAGCCCGTCGTTATAAAGATGTTTTACGAGTTCGTGCATGTCCTCAAATGACTTTTTATTGTGTTTAAAGCAATAACAGGCGATTGTGTTCATACAATCGAACGAATAACCGTAATCATACCAGACATTTACGAAATTTTCAACGTAGGGCACTGCATTTTGCATATAAACGCCGAGCGCTCTCGCAATTTCAAACGATGCGTTGAAAACGGAATTCTTATTGTTGCAGTAATCTTCGATTTCTTTGACGTCGAATTTTTTGTTTTTATATAACTCTGTAAGCGTAGTGTCCAGTTTTTCAACTGTTTTAACTTTGAAAAGCTTTGCGGTAACTATAATTGCATTTTCTTCAAATCCCAGTTCGCCGACCCATTTTTTGAATAGCTTGTCGTCGTCGATATCGGGATGTTTTTTTAAGCCCATCGCAGAGAAAATCTTAAGAAGCGCGGGGGTGGAAGAGGTGTAAGCCGACAGTTTTTCGTCGACCTTTTTAGCCGTCGTAATTCCGTCGTCGGCAAAGCTTTTTGCGACCTTCTTTATGTATTGGATTCTTATATTGTCGCCCTTTAAATTGACGCAGTAATTGATTATCATTATCAATGCGTCCTGTTCGAATCCGTAATCTTCTAAAAGAACAAAATATTCCCTGAACTCGTTTGTGGAAATCATTCTGCCTTTAATAATATTTTGTACCGTTTTGGAAAAATCGGAATATTTTTCGGGTTTAAGCTTTTTAGGTGTCCCGCTGATGTTGTCCGTGTCGAGAATTTTTATTTCAAACGGCGCTGTCGAAATAATATTTATGAGTTCGAATTCTTCAAGATATTCGAAATAATTTTTTATTTCCTGCTCGGATATATTCAGGCATTTTGCCATATCTTCGACCGTGTAAGACGTCAGCCCGTTCTGAAAGACGTACAGCGAAAAAAGATATACCTTGACCGCAGACGGTTCGAGTATAGGCATATACTTGGATATAAATTTGTTTTCGACGCTTGTAAATGATTTTTTTGCAAGCCCGTCGGAAACCGAAATTAAAGGCATTTGTTCAAACTCCGCTTTAACGCTTGATTTATTCGGTCAAAAGGACTATAATAGTTAAGCAAGTTATATTATAAGTGTAAGTACAAAAAAAATCAATTACATTTGTCGTAATTTGCCGTAAAATTTTTTTGGTGCTCTTAATGAGAATATTACACACGTCGGATTGGCATATAGGTAAAAAGCTTATGGGAAGAGAACGGTACAGTGAATTCCGTTCGGTTCTGGAAGAAATTAGCGGTATTTGCCTGCGCGAAAACGTTGAACTTGTACTGGTTGCAGGCGACGTGTTCGATACTTATACGCCTTCTGCCGAAGCCGAACAGATTTTTTACGAAGGCGTTAAAAAAATCGCTTCGCATTCTGCGGTTCTTATTATAAGCGGAAACCACGACGATTATGTCCGTCTGACCGCCGCGTCATCGTTTGCGAGCGAGCTGAATGTATATATTGTAGGCAATAACAGCGGTAAAATTTCCGGCGGGAACGGTAAAGGCGCGGTAAGACCCGTGTATTCCGATAACGGTTACGCCGTTTTCGAAGGTAAGGCGGGCGACAGGGTTTATATAAATATTTTGCCTTATCCCAACGAGGCAAGATTTAAAGAAGGAAAATCCGACGAGAGTTTCACCGATAAAATGTCGCGTTGGATTGAATACGGCGAAAGCGGTAAAAATGCAAATATGCCGTCTGTATTTCTTTCGCATATCTTCGTTGCCGGAGGAAAGGTTTGCGACGGCGAAAGAGAGATAGAGCTGGGCGGGGCAAGAATTGTGCCTACGGAAATGCTTCCCGATTGCGATTATTGTGCGCTTGGTCATCTGCACAGAAGTCAGAAAATAGGCGGTAACGTCTATTATAGCGGGGCGATAATGCAGTTTTCTTTCGATGAAGCGGGTGCTAAAAAATATGTAAACGTGTTTGACCTTAACGGCAACGGGGTAGGTAATTTTAAGAAAGTCGAGCTTGTTTCTCCGAAAAATCTTGTCAGACTTCAAGCAAACGGTGCGTCGGAGGGTATAGAACTTTTAGACGCTAATAAAGAGTGTTACGTCGAGCTTACTTTAAATCTTACCGAGCCGTTAAATCCGGCAGAAAGTACGGCTTTGCACGGGCGGGAAAATCTTGTTTCGTTAAAAGCTAACGTCGCAATGCCTGACGGTACCGCGCTTCGCTCGTCCAACAAGGATAAAAGTTCTTCGCAGCTGTTTACAGATTATTATAAATTCAGATATGACGCGGTTCCGCCGAAAGAACTGCTTGAATTATTTCTTTCTTTAACGGAGGAAGAATGAAACCCGTAAAATTGAAATTTAAAGGAATAAACAGTTTTTCGGAAGAAACGGAAATTAATTTCGAAAAGCTTATTGCCGGAGGTATATTCGGTATTTTCGGCGATACGGGGAGCGGTAAAAGCACTATCCTCGACTGTATCAATTTTGCTTTGTACGGCAAGATTGAGAGAAGCAAAGAAAAACTCGATATAATAAACTACCGTTGCGACAGCGCCGAAGTAAGATTTGAGTTTGACGTTCTAAGCGAGGGTAAGCGGAGAAGATACATTGCCGAGCGCAGTATAAAGAGAAAGAGCGGTATTCATAAGGCAATGCTGTATGAAGATAATATTTGTATAGCCGATAATGTTTCGACCGTCACAAAGAAAATTACGGAAGTTCTCGGCGTAGATGCCGACGATTTCAGAAAATGCATTGCTTTGCCTCAGGGCGAATTTTCACAGTTTGTAAAATCGCAGCCGTCCGAGAGGATTGCGCTTATCGAACATTTATTTTCGCTTGCACGATACGGCGACAGGCTTAAAGAACGGTTGAGAAACCGTGAAAATCAAGCCGATTTGAATTTTCAGACAGTTAACGCAAAGCTCGGATTGTATACGGACGTATCCGAAGAAATTATTTCCGAGCTAGACAGACGCGCTTCGCAACAGCGGGAAATGTCTGCGGAATACGAAAAACAGTTAAAAACGGCGGAGAAACAGCTTGACGGTTTAAATATATTGAATACTTCGCGCGTCGAACTTGACAAATGCAGAATGCAGCTTAACGGACTAGAAAACAGACGCAATGAGATAGACGAATTGCGCAAAGGTATGAAAGCCGTTCCCGTATGCAAGGAAGTTGTAGAAGCGCATGCGCTTCTTGCACAAAAAGAGAATAGAATTTCAGAAGCTCAGGCAAAATTTAAAACCGTCTGCCGTGATACCGAGAAGATAAACGATACGTTAAAGAGCATTGCCGTGCGGGCGGAATACGGATATGACGAAAAGATAGCAGAGTGTATTGCCGTCGCGTCCAGATATTCGGCGGGAGAAGGAAAACCAGAAAAGCTTAAAGAGCTGGATACCAGACTTTTCGCAAAGCGTTCGGAATATAATATTAAATCAAAGAAGTCGGCGCAATTAAGACAGGTTCTATCCCGTGCAGAGCAAACCGTTGAAAAGGTCAAAAGTAAGAAATCTAAGGGCGCAGTTGAAAATCTTGAAACCATTTTAAACGTAGAGTTTAAAGGCGCGGTTTTGAAGGAAGAATACGTACACACTTTCGATTATCTTGCCGGGCTTAAAGGACAGGTAAATTTCCATAAAGACGATTCGGATTTATATAATTTTATGTCGCGCGAGCTTAAACAGCAAATAGATATTTATAAGGAAAAAGTGTTGCTGGTTAAAGACTTCAATCTCGAAGAGGCGGGTAAAAAAATTTTGAATTTTCAAACCGCTTCGGAAGAACGTGAAAAGGTTTCGGCTGAGCTTAGCGAAGCGCTTCTGAATTTGAAGGACGCGCAGTCTGCCGTTGAAAAATGCGAAGCGGAAATAGAAGTAATTTTACGCGACGGTGAAGAGCTGAGAAAACAAGCCGATGAATTGAGAAGCGAGTTGAAAAATATTTTCGGCGACGTGACCGATTATAATTCGGCAAAGGCGGAAAACGAAAACAGGCTTGCCGGTCTAAAAGCCGAAAAGAATAAGCTGACTGTCGATACCGATAACGCAAACAGAGAGTTGGTTCGTTTAAAAGAAACAAAAGCTGTTTTGCAGACGGAATTGGTTGCTGAGCAGACGGCTGTCGAGGATCTGCGCAAAAAATTAATTGCCTTAATAGAGAAATCAGGTTTTGAAAGCTACGACGACTGTAAACGGTTGGTTGATGAATTTTCAAGTTATGCAGATGCGGAAAAAGCAATTGCGGATTTTGATTTGCAGGTTGCATCGCTTTCCGCAAGGATTAAAGAACTTGAAAAAATAAAAGGCATTGAAGAAGTTTCCGAAGAAAAGCTGATTTCCGCAAAAAGAAATAAAGAAGAAATTTTATCTGCGCTTAGTTCGGCGAAGGAAAGTATTGCGGTTTGCGAAAACGAAAGGAAGAAAGCCGTTCTGCGGTTAAAACAGAAGGATGAACTGTTACGCCAGCTGAAAGATGCGGAAAAGGAAAGAAATCTTATTTATCAGCTGAAAGAGCTTACCAAGGGCAATAAATTTATGGAATA
This sequence comes from uncultured Clostridia bacterium, assembly GCA_947570625.1. Classification (GTDB taxonomy): domain Bacteria; phylum Bacillota; class Clostridia; order Christensenellales; family Borkfalkiaceae; genus Coproplasma. The sequence goes on from CANOUP010000002.1 coordinate 117,542, forward strand.
TATTGCCAACGAATATTTATACGATATTTCATCTCTTGCTTCTTCGACTTTGCTGAATTTAACCGACGGAAGATATTTTTTGACTTATACCGATAATTTTTATGTCGGCGATAACTTCAACTGCGGTAATCTGAGAGGAGTAAACACGCTTTCGGGAGGTGAAACTTTTCTTGTATCTTTATCGCTTGCGCTTGCGCTTTCACAGACAATTTGTTCTTCACTGAAATCGATAGAATTTTTCTTTTTGGACGAAGGGTTCGGAACGCTTGACGGTACGCTGGTTGATACTGTTATGAGCGCGCTTGAAAAGCTTAAAAGTTCTAGTTTCACTATCGGCATTATAAGCCATGTCGAAGAACTCAAACACAGAATAGATAATAAAATAACTGTAAGCAAAGCAACCGAAAGTCACGGTTCTTCCGTAAGAATGAGTTGCTGAGGAGATTTTTGTGTCAAGTATATTTACACCGTTAACGTTATGGAGCGATTTTGACGATTCACCCGAGTTGAACGCCGAAGTTTCCGCAAGTAAAATTTCAGACGGTATAGTATTTGAAAACGTGCGCATGCTCGGCAGAGAAACCGGGCAGGGCAGGGTGAATATTTTCGGAGTATATGCATACTCAGAAGAAGCGCCATCCGGGGAAACGGTCATGATTTTCCCCGACAGCTCTGACGGTATCGACGAAGATATTATAAAATTATTTGTCGGACGCGGTTATTCTGTTCTTATGATTGATTACCGCGGTGAGTGGGAAGGATGCGAAAATTATACAGTCTATCCCGAAAATATAGAATACGCTAACACGGTCAAGTGCGGAAGACACAAAGATTTTGCGGACGAAACTGCCGATAAAACCAGTTGGTACGAATGGGTTGCGGTCGGAATCTTTGCGCGCAAATATATTGCAGAGCGAAACGGCAACGAAAATATTTCGGTTGTCGGTATACGCGACGGCGGAGAAATTGCTTGGAAGCTTGCCGTTGCAAAGAAATTTTCGTGTATTGTATCGGTCTGTGCCGCGGGCTGGCTGGCATATTCGGGCGTAAGCAAATTCAAATCAGACGAGCACAGCCTTGACAGCGAACGTTACCGTTTCATTGCGGGTATCGATTCGCAGGCGTATGCGCCTTATGTCAAATGTCCGGTACTGCTTCTCTGTTCCACAAACGACCCCAGACTCGACTACGACAGGGCGTACGATACATTTTCAAGAATCAACAACGAATATCTGGCAGACAGCGTCATTGCTTATTCCGTGCAGTGTTCTTCGTCAATCAGTAAAAACAGCACGGAAGATATGTTTCTGTTCCTCGATAAGTTTTTAAAGCAGAGGCAGGTGTTTATTCCTCAGCCCGTCGAAGTGACGGTGTCTGTCGACGCTGAACAGAATCTGATTGCTATGGCTAAGTTCGATAATCTTGGCGTGGTAGAAGAATGCGGTATGTATTATGCCGAGGACTGTATTGACCCTTCGATACGCGACTGGACGACGTGTACTCAATACGAAAAAATTTCAGATACCGAAAGTAAATTTTATCTTAATATTTTCGGGGATACGTCGACTCTTTTCGTTCTTTGCTATGCAAAGTATTCGAACGGGTTTACAATCTGGTCGAAAATGGCAATTAAAAAGATTAGCGGAAGATTTAAAAATACAAGGAACAAATGCCGTGTATTATACACCGCAAAAAACGGTACGGCAGGGTTCTATATTGCAGACCCGAGGTCGCTTGCCTTAGGCGGAATATTTTTTACCGATAACGTTATGACTCCGCAGATAGTCACGAAAGCTAAGGGTAGAAGCGGTATTTATTCAAAGCGCGGGCTGACGACATACAGAATGAATTGTCCTGGCTTTGCTCCGACAAACGATAATGTTCTTAAAATAGACGTTTACTGCGACGAAACCGAAGAAATGACGTTTACGATACAGGATTTTAACGACGGGGAAACATATAAGTACAGCCAGAGCATTCTCGGCGGAGTATGGCAGAGCCTGATTCTTGAAAGCAAAATGTTTAAAACGGTTAACGGCGTACCGCTTTCCGACTTTGCGCATAATCTAAGATTTTGCATTACATGCGACGGACAGTATGCGGTAAATAATTTAATGTGGCTTTAAAGGGATGTTAAGGGAAGTAAACGCAAGCTTATATTCTGAAAACAGGAAATCAAAACTTAATATTCTGCTCAACGTAATTATTGCGGTAATTGCCGTTGTTCTTGTTGCCGAAATAATGTTTGCAATAAATTATTCGGGAATATATGTCGTGGGGTCTTCTATGTATCCCACGCTTAACGGCGCCGAAAGCGAAGATTCGCCTGGCGGGGATTATGTTTACGTCAATAAACATTCAAAACCTGATTACGGCGATATTGTCGTCGTTTTCAGGAACAGCGATACTACCATTATAAAAAGAGCGGTAGCGTTCGGCGGAGATTATGTAAGGATTGACAGAGGTCAGCTTCAAATAAAGTATTCGGGAACGGATGAATTTGTCGACGTGGAAGAAAATTATGTAGCAAGCGAAAATAATACTCCCGATTTGCCGAAAAATAATTTTCATAACGACGAAAACGGATACTACGTAGAAGAAGGGTACTTTTTTCTTCTCGGTGATAACAGAGACGTGAGCGAGGACAGCAGGTCGAGGGGCTCTTTTAAAATGACCAACTTGTACGGCGTTGTCGTAAACTGGTCGATGAAAAACAAGAGTTTTATTTCGTCCGTGCATGAATATTTCTATTTCGATATTCCGCGCTTTTTCGGATTAAGATAAAGCGGTCTATGCTATTAAATAAAATTGTGAGGTAGAATTTTGAAACGCAGTGAAGTAAAAGAACAGTATAAATGGAAAACAGACGACATATTTGCGTCCGATGAATTATGGGAAGAGAGTTTTGCAGAGGCAGAAAAATCTTTAAGTTTTTCACGTTTCGCGGGAAAACTCAACAACAGCGATACATTGCTTGAATTTTTCAAAGCCGACGACAAATTCAGCATTGCTTTGGAAAAACTTGCAATTTACGCCAATCTCCGCCGTGACGAAGATACGGCCGTTTCCAAATACGGCGCATACTATGCAAAGATTTGCGCGCTGTATTCGAAATATTCTACGGAACAGGCATTTTTTGCACCTGAAATGGCAAAACTTGACGAAAGTTATTTAAAATCACTTTTAGCGGATAAAAGATTTGCCGATTACGATTATATTCTCAAAAAGATAATCAAGCGCAAACCTCATACCGTTACGGAAAAGGAAGAGCGTTTAATAGGTATGGCGGGTGAAATATTCGATTCGTTTATCGAAACTTTCGGTAAAATCGACAATCTCGAACTTCCTTTACCTGAAATCGAGCTGGAAGGAGAAAACGTTAAACTCAGTCACGGCACTTACGGAATAATACTGCACTCCGATAACAGGGAGAAGAGGAAGGAAGCGTACGAAAAGTATTACAATGCATACACTTCGCTTATAAATACGATAACTTCCGTATATTACGGCAATGTTAAAAAAGACGTTTACCTTAGCAAGGTATATAAATATAATTCCTGCCTCGAACACGCTCTCTTTGAAGAGGATGTCGACAGAAAAGTTTACGATAACCTGCTTAAAGCCGTTGATGACAATCTTTCTTCACTTCACAGATATATCTCGGTAAGAAAAAGAATTCTCGGCTACGATAAACTTTATTTCTATGATATTTATGCTCCGCTTGTTTCTGGTGCCGATTTAAAACTCAGTTACGACGACGCGTATGACTATGTGGTCAAAGGTTTGGCTCCTCTCGGTAAAGATTATCAGGAGCTTTTAAGAAAAGGTTATACCGAACGCTGGCTTGACGTAGAGGAAACTGACGGGAAGAGGAACGGAGCATACAGCGCGTCGTGCCCCGGCTTGCATCCTTATGTTCTTTTGAACTACAAACCCACGACGAATGATATATTTACCATAGCTCACGAAATGGGACATTCGCTTCACAGCTATTTTTCAAATAAATATCAGCCGTATGCAAAAAGCAATTATACAATTTTTGTTGCAGAGGTTGCAAGTACGGTTAACGAGGTTCTGCTCCTCAAATATATGCTGAAAGAAGCCAAGGACGAAAATCTTAAAAAGTATCTTCTTAATTATTATCTCGACAGTATACGAGCGACTTTGCACAGACAGGCAATGTTTGCAGAATTCGAATACGGCGCGCATACGATGGCGGAAAACGAAGAACCGCTTACGAAAGATAACCTTTGCAGTCTTTATGCTGGTATAGGTAAAAAGTATTACGGCGAAGAGATAGAACACGATTATAACATTTCCTGCGAATGGTCAAGGATTCCCCATTTCTACCGTGCATTCTACGTTTACAAATACGCAACGGGAATAATATCGGCGATAAATATTGCAAACCGTATTTTGACGGAGGGAGAGCCTGCGGTAAAAGATTACTACAAATTCTTGTGCGGAGGCGCTTCGACCGACCCTGTATCGCTTCTCAAACTTGCGGGCGTCGATTTAATGACAACTAAGCCGTTTGAGTTTGCAATGGCGGAATTTGATAAAACTTTAACAGAATTTGAAAAATCAATGGGAATATAAAGTACTATGTCAGACAAAAATAACGTTATGCCTAATAATCTTGACGCAGAACAGGCGTTATTGGGCTGTATGCTTATAGATAACGAAATCCTTGCCGAGGTGCTGGATCAGCTTGATAAAAATGATTTTTATCAGGAATCTCATCAGTATATACTTTCTGCTATGAAGATGGTTTTTGCCGAGCGTAAACCCATAGATATAGTTACGCTATGCGACAGGCTGGACAGCGACGGTAATCTAGACAAAGCGGGCGGTATATCTTACGTTTCGGAACTGGCACAGATAACGCCGTCCGCCGCCAACTATCGCTATTATCTTGATATCGTTCGGCGCGACAGTGTAAACAGAAGTTTAATCCGCGCGGCGCGCGAGATTGCCGAATTTGCAAAGTCAAGCGACGACAGCGTAAAGAGCGTACAGTTTGCGGAGGAGCGGATATACAGCGTTTCGAAAACAAACGACACTTCGGCGGTAAAAGATATCCGTGAGGGAAGCGGTATAAACGCGGTTCTAGATAAGTTTGAAAAACTTGCAAAGGACAAAGATGCGTTCCGCGGTATTCCTACTGGATTTACAAGGCTGGACAGGCTTACGAACGGATTGCAGAAATCCGATTTGATAGTTATAGCGGCGCGCCCCGGTATGGGTAAAACATCGATTGCAATGAATATAATCGAGAATGCGGCGCTCGGAAGCGACGCTGTCTGCGTTGTCTTTTCTTTGGAAATGCCTGAAGTGCAGATAATCCAAAGGCTTTTGTGCAGTGCCGCAAACGTAAGTATGTCTTCGGCGCTGTCGGGTAAACTGAGCACAAACGACTGGAAAAAAATCTTTAAAGCAAGCGATAAATTAAGACAGAGCAGAATTAATATCGACGATTCGTCGCGCGTTACGCCCGCCGAAATACTTTCTAAATGCAGACGCATAAAATCGAAGAATAACGGCAGGCTCGATTTAGTTATGATAGACTATATTCAGCTTATGTCGGGCGGAAAAAATCAGGGCGGAGAGCAAAACAGAACTCAGGAAGTCGCTTCGATTACGCGCGAGCTGAAAATTATGGCGAAGGAACTCAATGTACCCGTCATCGCGCTTTCGCAGTTAAGGCGTATCCAGTCGGGCGAACCTCAGCTTTCGGACTTGCGCGAGTCGGGCGCAATCGAACAGGACGCCGATATAGTTATGTTCATTAACCGTCCAGACGTCAATGCTACGGAGGAAGATATCGAGAAAAAGCATATTGTCAAGGGTATGGCGGATTTGATTGTCGCAAAACACAGAAACGGAGGTCTCGACAGAATCAAACTTCGGTTCAAAGGCGAACTTACCAAATTTGTCAATCCCGAGCCGGACGGGGATATGCAACCTCCTCCCGAAGGAGAATATTTGCCCGTTCCCGATGAAGCCCCGCAAATCAGTGAAAACTTTATAGCTCCCGACGAAGAAATTCCTTTCTGATTATGATTACTCGCATTTTAACGATTGACGAAAATTCGCTTAAACTTTCAAAAAAAATTATCGACGGAGGGGGCGCGGTTGCGTTTCCGACGGAAACGGTTTACGGACTCGGCGCAAATGCTTTCGACGATAATGCGGTAAAAAATATTTTTACCGTAAAAGGCAGACCGAACGACAATCCATTGATAGTCCATGTACATAAAGATTACGATATTACAAACCTTGTAACGGAAATTCCCGATTATGCCGTAAAGCTGGCGCAAGCCTATCTTCCTGGACCGCTGACTATGGTATATAAGAGTAAAGGAAAAGTAAGCTCTGCCGTGTCGTGCGGATTGGATACTCTGGCTGTCCGCGTTCCCGAACACGAAGGGGCGCAGAAGTTTTTAAAATACGTCCGATTGCCTATAGCCGCGCCTTCCGCCAACATTTCAAAGCATGTAAGCCCCGTCACGGCAGAACATGTCTATGCGGATTTAAACGGCAGAATAGAGGTAATTTTAGACGGCGGGAAGTGCTCGGGGGGAATAGAAAGCACGGTGCTGGACTGTACGGGCGAAGTTCCTGCAATATTGCGGAGCGGACTTATCACGAGAGAAATGATTTCAGAAATAGCAGGCGACTGTCTTGTATATACTCCTAAGAACGGGGAACAGGTGCGTTCTCCCGGTATGAAGTATAAACATTATTCCCCTAACTGCGAAACAATGCTTTTTGAATTCGGAGAATTCGAAAAAGCTTTGATTGCTTACGATAAATACGCAAACAATAATATTAAAGTCTGTTTGTTATGCGACGCAAGGACTTGCGGACTGTCCGGTAGCAGAGAGTGTCTTAACCTCGGCGATAACGGAAAGGATATTGCTTCGAATTTGTACTATAAACTCCGCGAAGGGGAAGAAAAGTTTCAGATAATCATCGCCGTTGCACCTGAAATTGACGACGGTATAATGGCGGGGGTAATGAACAGACTTACAAAGGCGTGTAGAAATCAATGAAAAGAAAGAAAATATTATTTGTCTGCACAGGCAATACTTGCCGTAGTCCTATGGCGGAAGCTTTGCTCAGGCATAAAATCAAAAAAAATAAAATCAAATGGTGGGATACTGCGTCCTGCGGTATTCAAGCCGATGTCGGAGGAACGATAAGTCCAAATAGCAAAACAGTGTTAAACGAATGCGGGATAAACGTAGATAATTTTACGCCTCGGCAACTTACGCAAAAACGCATTTCGGCGAGCACGCTTGTGGTGTGTATGACGGCAAACCAGAAACAAATACTTGAAGACTGCGGAAACGTCGTATGCGTCCGCGATTTGTGCGGATACGATATACCCGATCCGTACGGTTGCGGTTTAGAGGTGTACAGGCAGACGCGCGAAGCGATTTCGTCGGCTTGCGACAGTATAATAAAAAATTATATTTTAACTTATAAAGATTAAGGAGAACAAATGAAAATTGCATTGGCTTGCGACCACGGCGGTCTTAATTTAAAAAACGAAATAAAAAAATATCTGAAAGAAAACGGCTATGAATGCGAAGATTACGGAACGGATTCTACGGGAAGTTGCGATTATCCCGATTTTGCTTTGCCTGCGTCTGAGGCGGTTGCGTCAGGAAAATGCGACAGAGGAATTTTAATCTGTTCGACAGGTATAGGCGTTTCGATTGTCGCCAACAAAGTGCCGGGGGTTCGCTGTGCGCATTGTCACGATACTTACTGCGCGGAATTTACAAGACTTCACAACGACGCCAACGTTCTGGCAATGGGTGAAAAAGTAGTAGGTACGGGCTATGCGTTAAAAATAGTAGAAAAATTTTTGACCGTCGAATTCGAGGGTGGAAGACATCAGCGCCGTGTGGATAAAATTACCGAAATAGAAAAGAAGTATTATAAATAATTTTTACTTCCGTGCACATAATAACTGTACGGAGGTAAAATATGAAATTAAATTGCGGTGATACTTGCCCTAAGTCGGGTTCTTACAAAGTTATCGACGTTAAGGGTAACGTAATTAATTCTGTTTGGGTAGGCGAAGGCGAAACCATGCCCCCTACACAGTATTCCGATTGTCACTACGAATCTGAATCCTAAATTGAATTACTTTCGATAAAGAGCGACCTCTTGCATTTGTGCAAGAGGTCGCTTGAATTTATCGTGAATTTACGGCAAATTAATTTTTTAAAGTATTGTAATTAATTATCAAATCTGTTATAATACGGTGGATGGCAAAAAAAGCCTAAACCACACCTTTTTTAGGCTTGATTTAGGCTATTTGGTGCACCGACTTACCGCAAAAACGAACACTATAATATACAAGGTAAATCGACGGGAATTGTATTGCGCGGTGGAATTGCCGCTGTCGGACTATAAACTGTTCGGCAAGCAATTAGCGGTGCGATAATTGTTCACGGCTTGCAAGGGCTGTCATAGTGTCCTTATAGATACGCTTTGACAGCCTTTTTGCTTGCTCTTTATCGGGCGGCAGTTTTGCGTAAATGTTTTTGCTTTTATCGTCAAAGTAGATAACGCTTATTCCGAACGGTATTTTCTTGTTCATATTTGATACTCCTTATATTTTTGATAATCCCACCCAAACCCACCCACAGCGGGCTTGTTTTCCGTTCCGTGTTCCGTAGTGCC
>CANOUP010000003.1 GCA_947570625.1 uncultured Clostridia bacterium
CATAAATCATGCAGATGATTATGTTGAGAGGGTAAAAAGATTAGTTCGTTAAATTACAATTTAGCGGAGAAAGAAAATGATATTCGATTATAAGAAAGAATACCAAGAATTTTATATGCCGGCAAACAAGCCGTCTATCGTCACCGTTTCGGAAATGAAATACATAGCGGTATGCGGTAAAGGTGATCCCAACAATGAAAAAGGTATAGCAGTTGGATTTCAATTTATCTTTGTAAATAATTTATAATAAAAAGCTCTCGAACAAATTGTTTGAGAGCTTTTTATAATCTTATGTCTTGTCCCTATGGAAACTACGCTGAATAATTCGGCGGCTTATTATTTATTTGCTCAGTGCGTAAAAGCAACCTGCGAAAATTGGAATATTCAAAGCAATTACGCAAGGGATAATTATTTTCGCAAATATATCGCCTGCGGAAGTAAAGTTTACTTGAAGTAAAAGCGATATAAGGAAGATAATAAGTATCAGAATTACCGTAATTATTATGCAGGCTGTCAGATACATTGCAGACGAAGGCTTTCTAGTGCTTTTACCGAGGTCCGTGTAATAAATGATTCCGAATATGAGCAGTTGCGCAACAGCCATTGCAAGAATAACGAAGGGGTATCCGAGTCCGACGCCGAGTTCTTTTTTAAAGAGAATGCTTACGGTGAATTCCAGCAATAAAATTACTGTAATAATAAGCGAACATTTCAAAAGCGTCGCACCGCGGTTATAGCTCTTTTTTCTTGTAGATACGACAAAGTCGGAAGTGTTGATTTTCAGCCCGTCCTGTTCGGCTTTGGCTGTCAAATCGTCACTGCTGTTTGCTTCGGCTTTTACCCGTGTTTCAGAAGAAGGGGGAGGAGCCTGACGGTTTACAGTCTTATCGAAAAGCCCGTTTATTAGATTTTTATAATCCCTTTCGGTTTTCGGTTTATTGTTATAAATCAGCTTCTGCGTATCTATATCGTCGGCAACGGGAACTACGTCGACTTCTTTTTCCTTTGTCTTAACAGGTTCGGAAATAAGCCTTAAATAATTCTCGTGAACAACTCTGCGCTGTTCTTCCGTCATTTCGGTATGTTCGTTTGAAGGACGCGTGACTGGTGCAGGTTCGGGAATTGCTTGTTCGGCGGGAGTTTCCTGAACGGGAGGTGGCGTCGACGCAGTATTTTTATCTGGTAAAATATCTGTTTGCGATTCGTAATAAATGACTTTATCGGTCGTAAACGTTACCGTTTCGTTTTTTATTTCTACTTCCGGAATAACGGGAGTTTTTGCTTCCGCTTTTTCTTCTTTTTTGTTTTCTTTAACTTCTTCCGTTTCTTCTTCAAAGTCGTCATCTTCGTCTTCGTCTTTGACTACGGGAACGCGCGACGTAGATTTTTTGAGAATTTTAAAATCAACGGAAGTAGGGGCGGGGCGTGAAAAATCAAACGAGCGGTCGGATATCAGATTGTCGATAACCGTTCTCGAATATTCCCATTCCGCCTGGTTGCGTTCGGAAATTTCTCTTCCGCTGTCGGTAAGTGTATAATATTTTCTTCTGCCTCCGAGCGAAACTTCGTCGGTTTTCCAGTAAGCGTTTATATAGCCCTGCGTTTCAAGACGTTTTAACGCGCTGTAAAGAGTAGGTTGTTTAAGTGAATATTGACCGTGACTTTTTTTCTCGATTTCTTCTATAATTTCATAACCGTACTTGTCGCGCTCGTAAAGCGTTCTCAGTATAATTGTGTTTATATGCCCTCTTATAAGATCAGCGCTTATCGCGCTTTTATTTTCGTCGTCGGAAGTTGTATTTTGCTGATTGTCTTCGTTTAAATCTCTTTCGTCTTCCATGGCTGTCCTCCGTAAAAGTCAAACATATTATAACATTATTAGCTATTTTTGTCAACTTTTTGATAAAATTAAAAGGTACTATGTCACACATATTCGTCTTTAATTGTTAAAATATTGGACATTTTGATTTGCAGGTGGTAAAATCTTAGCAAAGAATTTACGAGGTTTACGCAATGTACAGAAATATAAGAAATTACGAATTACGATACACCGACGCGGACGCTTACGACTGTCTTAAACTTTCTTCGCTTTTATCGTTTTTGGAAGAGTCTGCCTGTCATTCCGCGGACGAGCTGGGCTTCGGATATAAAGACGTTGCTCCCGCAAATATCGGTTTTATTCTCGCTAATATTTACGTTGAATTATCTGCTCCGATAAAGCTGGGCGACCTTATTACAGTTCATACCTGGCCGTTGAAACCTACGAAAGTAATATTTTTAAGGGACAGCGAAATTTATACAGGAGATAAGCTTGTCGGTAAAGCTTCGGCGCGCTGGTGCATGATAGATACAAAGTCGTTTTCCATTGCGCCCGTTTCAACATTTTTCAAGGACGATTTCTTCGACGGCTATAACACGCAGAGGAGCGTGGAATTTAATAATTGGAAAATTCCGCGCATAGACGGAGGTAATCCCGTTTATTCGCAAATCGTAGGCTTTTCAGATTACGACCATTATTTTCACGTTAACAATACCAAATATTGCGATTATTTAATGAACATTTTCAACGTTGAAGAACTCAAAGGAAAATATGTTTCTTCCGTTCAGATTACTTATGTTAAACAATGCAAGGCAGGCGAAAAAATTGAATTTACGCGTGCTGAACAGGACGGTTTTTATCTGGTGGAAGGCAAGGTAAACGGTGATTTAAGAGTGCAGATGAGGCTGAAACTTAATGAATTATAAGCTTATCAGGTCGAACCGAAGGACGGTGAGCATAAGCGTTTTGCAGGACAACTCGGTAACCGTGCGCTGTCCTTTGACGATGTCTGAAAGCAGGGTCGAGCAGTTTGTAAACGGCAAAAAAGAGTGGATTGACAGAGTTATAAAAGCAAACGCAAAAATTTGCGGGGCAAACCTGCCCGTTCTTGAATTCAAAGAAGTATTAATCAAAGGTACGCGCGTGCCGTTGATAATTTCGGACGCAAACGCCGTAACGCAGTCTGCCGTATTCGTTAAAAGCAAGTCGAATATAAAAAGGCTTTATATAAACTATTTTACAGAAGAATTGCGTTCAGCGGGTTTCGCTCTTTCAGAAGAGTTGAATATTCCCGCTTCGGATTTTTCGGTAAAAGCGTATAAAAGCAGGTGGGGCTGCTGTAAGCGCGACGGAAAGATTATTTTAAATTATCTGCTTGCAATGCTTCCTGCGGAGTTGCTGAGATACGTTATCGTTCACGAGCTCTGCCACAGAATTTATTTTAACCACTCCAAAGAATTCTGGAATCTTGTAGGGCGTTTCGAACCGCACTATAAAATTTTGAGGAACAAGCTTAAAGCATTTAATTATCTTACAAATCTGTATTGATTTACTTGACTTTGACGGTCGCCGTATTATATAATCTATAAGGTTATGGAAAATATAAGATTATTTCAATTGAATATTTTGACGGTAATCAAAGCCGACGGTGAATTTCCGTTATCGGCAGGTAAAGTGTTTTCAAATAAGGTGAATAATTTTTTAGTTGACTGATTTATTTTTTAAATCAGTCTTTATTTTAATTTGACAAAAGGAACAGATAATGAAGAACGGCAAGGTGTATTTGACATTACAGAACGGCAGACAGTTTATCGGCAAACGCTTCGGCGCGGACGGCGACGTTATAGGCGAACTCGTATTTACGACGGGTATGACGGGTTATATTGAAACGCTTACCGACCCCAGTTATTACGGGCAAATAGTAACGCAGACTTTCCCGCTTATCGGAAATTACGGCGTGACTCCCGACGGTGAGAGCGCAAAGCCTTGGGTATCTGCGTATATCGTCAGGGAAGCGTGCGGTTCGCCTTCCAATTTCAGGTGCGAAAAAACGCTTGATGCCTATCTTACTGAAAACGGCATTGTCGGTGTTTACGGTATCGATACCCGAGAACTTACAAAAATAGTGAGAGAATCGGGCGTTATGAACGCGTCGATAACATCCAAGCCTTTGAAAAATCTGAACGAAGTCAAAAGCTACTCCGTAAAGTACGCCGTTGACAGCGTGACTTGCAGTGAACCTGCGTATTACGGCAATCCCAACGGCTTAAAGGTCGCTGTCTGGGATTTCGGCGCAAAGGATAATATAATCCGCGAACTTGTAAAACGCGGTTGTTATTGCATAAAAGTGCCTGCGGGTTATACTGCGGAGCAAATTCTTGCCCTCAATCCCCGCGGGTTAATGCTTACCAACGGACCCGGCGACCCCGCTGAAAATATCGGTATTATAGAAAACCTCAAAAAGATTGCGGGCCGTCTTCCGATTTTCGGCATCTGTTTGGGACACCAGCTGTTTGCGCTGGCTATGGGCGGAAAAACAAAGAAAATGAAGTACGGGCACAGGGGTGCAAACCAGCCTGTCAAAAATTTGGAAACGGGAAGAGTTTACATTTCCAGCCAGAATCACGGTTACGAGGTTGTGTCGTCGAGCCTTGCGGAAGCAGGCAGGCTTTCGTATGTAAACGCAAACGATAATACGTGCGAGGGATTCGATTATCCACAGCTTAACGCCTTCACCGTGCAGTTCCATCCCGAAGCGTGCGGAGGACCGCGCGACGCTTCGTTTCTTTTCGACAAATTTATAACGAACATCAAGGAAGGAAAATATAATGCCTAAGAGAGAAGATATTAAAAAAGTACTTGTAATAGGTTCGGGACCGATTGTAATAGGTCAGGCGGCGGAATTCGACTATGCGGGCGCGCAGGCCTGCCGTGTTCTGAAAGACGCAGGAGCGGACGTTGTTCTTTGCAACTCCAATCCCGCTACGATAATGACGGATAGCGCGCTTGCGGATGAAATTTATCTTGAACCGCTGACGGTTGATACTCTTAAAAGAATAATTATCAAAGAACGTCCCGACAGCCTTCTCGCATCTCTCGGCGGACAAACGGGGCTTACGCTTGGCTGTCAGTTGGCGAAGAGCGGATTCCTTGACGAATACGGAGTTAAATTAATAGGCGTCAACCTCGACTCCATAGACAGGGCGGAGGACCGAGAGCTTTTCAAGGAAACGATGAACAAAATTAACCAGCCCGTCGTTCCTTCGGATATAGCTTATACGGTCGAAGAATGTATTGCGATTGCGGAGAAAATAGGGTACCCCGTAATTGTGCGCCCCGCTTACACGCTCGGCGGTGCGGGCGGAGGAGTCGCGAAAGACGAGGCGGAATTAAGGCTTATCTCCCATAACGGACTTATGCTTTCTCCTATAACGCAGGTTCTCATTGAAAAATATATAGGCGGATGGAAAGAGATTGAATTCGAGGTGCTCCGCGATAGCGCGGGCAACGTGCTTACCGTTTGTTCAATGGAAAATTTCGACCCCGTGGGAATACATACGGGCGATTCGATTGTTATTGCGCCTGCTGTCACGCTTTCCGATAAAGAATATCAGATGCTGAGAACGGCTTCTCTCGATATAATTTCCGAACTCGGCATAGAGGGTGGATGCAATTGCCAGTTTGCGCTTAATCCCGATTCTTTCGAATATTCGGTAATAGAGGTCAACCCAAGAGTTTCGCGGTCGTCGGCGCTCGCGTCTAAGGCAACGGGTTATCCCATCGCCAAGGTTGCGACTAAAATTGCGCTCGGATACACTCTCGACGAAATAAAAAACGACGTTACGGGCAAGACATACGCTTGTTTCGAACCGACGCTGGACTATGTAGTAGTCAAACTGCCGAAATGGCCTTTTGATAAATTTCTGTATGCTAAGAGAAATCTCGGCACGAGAATGAAGGCTACGGGCGAGGTAATGGCTATCGGTACAAGCTTCGAATCGGCTATAATGAAGGCGGTTAGAGGAGCTGAAATATCGGTGTCGACTTTAAATTTGCCTAAACTTTCGGTGCTCTCCGACAACGAAATTATCGAAAAGCTTTCGGAACTGACCGACGAGAGGTTGTTTGTAGTATATGAAGCGATTAAACGCGGGGTTTCTATTGAGCATATTTATGACATTACGAAAATAGACGAGTGGTTTTTGTGCAAACTCAAAAATCTTTCCGATTACGAAAAGGAAATCAGCGGGAAACAGGTCACGCGCGAGCAGTATCTCCGCGGTAAGAAGTTGGGTTATCCCGATAGTGAAATCGAAAAATTTTCGGGTTATGCGCTTAACTTCCGCAGAAACGCCGTTTATAAAATGGTTGATACCTGTGCGGCGGAATTTTCGGCGCAGACACCTTATTTCTATTCGACTTATGACGATAAGGAACACGACGAGGCTAAGCAATTTGTCGGCAGAAGCAAAAAACGCAGGATTGTCGTTATAGGTTCTGGACCTATAAGGATAGGTCAGGGTATAGAGTTCGATTATTCTTCGGTTCATTGCGTGTGGGCATTGAAGAAGCTGGGCTATGAAGTCGTTATTATCAATAATAACCCCGAAACCGTTTCTACCGACTTTGACACGGCGGACAGGCTGTATTTCGAATCGTTGACGGCAGAGGACGTTCAGAACGTGCTCGATATCGAAAAACCTTACGGAGTAGTAATAACGTTCGGCGGTCAGACGGCTATCAAGCTTTGCAGTTATCTCGATAAAAAGGGAATACGCATCCTCGGAACGCCCGCTGACAGCGTTGACCTCGCCGAGGACAGGGAACGGTTTGACGCGCTTTTGGAAGAGTTCGGGATTGCCCGTCCGAAAGGCGTTACCGTAATGACCAAGGATGAGGCGGTAAAGGCAGCCGAAACTCTCGGTTATCCCGTACTTTTGCGTCCTTCGTACGTTATAGGCGGTCAGAATATGACTATTGCCTTTACAGAAAACGATATTGCAAGATATATGGACGTAATTCTCGCGCAAAAGATAGAAAACCCCGTGCTGTGCGACAAGTATCTTATGGGAACGGAGCTCGAAGTCGACGCTATTTCCGACGGCACGGACGTATTGATTCCCGGAATTATGCAACATATAGAGAGGGCGGGCGTACACAGCGGTGACTCTATTGCAGTTTATCCGCCTTATAATCTCAGCGATGCCATGCTTAAAAGGGTTGAAGATATTTCGACAAAGCTTGCAATTTCGTTAAAAACAAAGGGACTTATCAATATTCAGTATCTCATTTACCATAACGAGCTTTATGTAATCGAAGTGAATCCGCGAGCGTCGAGAACTATACCTTATATTTCTAAGGTAACCGGCGTGCCTATGGTCGATATCGCGACCAGAATATTGCTCGGCGCGAAGCTTAAAAACCTCCGTTACGGAACGGGGCTTTATAAAAATTCGCCGTACGTTGCAGTTAAAGTTCCCGTTTTTTCGTTCGAAAAACTTAACGACGTGAATTCCCAGCTCGGTCCCGAAATGAAGTCTACGGGTGAAGTTCTTGGAATAGGCAAGACGATTGAAGAAGCTTTGTTTAAAGGGCTTGTTTCCGCGGGCTTCAATATGAAACATCCTACAAAGCAGAATCCTTCGGGTATATATTTCACCATAAACGACCAGGACAAGTATGAAATTGTCAATATAGTTAAAAAATTTGCCGACCTCGGACTTACGTTTTATGCGACGAAGGGAACGTGCAATGTAATCAAGAGCCTGGGTCTGGAATGTCACGAGGTTGCAAGACTTTCAAGCAACGAAGAAATTTTTAAGCTTATGGACGAAGGTAAAATCGATTACATAGTCTATACCGGGAAGACTGACGTTGAATCTATTTCCAACTATATAAGTTTACACCATCACGCCATTTTGCTGGGTATAACCGTTTTGACTTCGCTCGATACTACTAACGCGCTTGCTGATGTAATTGCAGGAAGGTACAACGAATTCAACACCGAGCTTGTCGACATAAACAACCTTAGAAAAGAAAAATTAAAGCTCAATTTTTCTAAAATGCACAGTTGCGGAAACGACTATATCTTCTTTAATAATATGGATAACCGCATTACCTGTCCCGAATCGCTTGCTATCAATTTTTCGGACAGACACTGCGCAATCGGGGCGGACGGCGTCGTTATGATTGAAAAGTCGGAAACTGCCGATGCAAAAATGCGTGTTTTCAACCGTGACGGAAGCGACGGCGGTATGGCCGCGAATCCTTTAAGGTGTGTGGCGAAATACCTGTTCGATAATAAAATGGCGGGCGAAAAGCTTACGATTGAAACAAGCAATGGCGTAAAAGAACTATCGGTCAATTCATTTAACGGCAAGGCAAGCTCTGTTTCTGTTAAATTGGGCAAGGCGGTTTTCGAAGGAAAACAGATACCTTCATCGTTCAGCGGAGAGGTTGTGAACCGGGAAATCAAGTTTGGCGAAAACCAGTATAACGTTACGCTCGTAAATGTGGGAAACCCGCATTGCGTTATTTTCTGTGATAAAGTAGACGAAACCGATATAGAAGCGCTCGGGCAAGCCGTTTTGGATTCGGGCTTTTTCCCGCAGGGCGTATTTGTAGAGTGCGTCAGGGTTGTCAATAACGTTACCGTAAAGATGCGCGTATGGGAAAAGAGAAACGGCGAAACATGGTCGTGCGGTACGGCGGCGGCCGCTTCGGCTGTTGCATCCATTAAATGCGGATACTGTTCGGGCAACGAAATTATTACCGTAAAATTGAAGGGCGGAGATTTGTTTGTAAAGTTAAATGGCGACGGTGAAATCGAGCTTGACGGTACGGTAAGACAGTCATTCGAGGGACTTATAGAAATTTAATGATATATCTTGATAATGCGGCCACCGCTAAGCCCGACGAAGAAAGCGTCAAGTTGGCTGAAAAATATTTATTTACTGATTATTATAATCCTTCCGCTCTGTATGCGGAAGGTTATAATTTGCACTTGGAATTAAAGAATACCAGAAGCAAATTGCTGTCTTATATTGCGGATGATAATAATTTCTCTCTCGTTTTTACCTCCTGCGGAACGGAAGCCGATAACCAGGCAGTTTTTTGCGGAGGCAGACGTGGTAACGTTGTTACAACTTTGGGCGAACACTCGGCAGTATTTTCTGCGGTTAACGAGTTAAAGCAGAGGGGAACAGAAGTACGCTTTGCAAAACTTAACAGCGACGGAAGCGTTGATATCGAGCACTTGTTAAGCCTTGTTGACGAAAAAACGTCGCTTGTTTCATTAATTCACGTGAATAACGAAACGGGTGCGATTAACGATGTCAATTATATAGCCGAAAAGATTAAGTTGAAAAATAAGTATACGATAGTTCATTGCGACGGTGTGCAGGCTTTCGGAAAGCTTGATTTCAGACTTTCCGCGAACATTGATTTGTATTCGGTCAGCGCCCATAAAATAGGCGGAATTAAGGGTTGCGGAGCTTTAATAAAAAGAAAAAGCCTTGTATTAAAACCATACATTTACGGTGGGGGGCAGGAACTCGGGTATAGAAGCGGAACGGAAAACGTTTTCGGAATAAAATGTTTTGAATTTGCTTCGGAAAAAAGATATAGGAATTTAAAAACCTATTTTGAAAAAGTTAAAAATTTGAATACGATTTTCAGGAATAAATTGGATAAAAATTTATTCGCCATAATTTCGCCCGAAGACGGGTCGCCATATATATTAACCGTAATCGCTTACGGCGTCAGGGGTGAAACCATACTGCACGAGGTTGACGATAAAGGGCTTATTATCGGCACGGGCTCGGCTTGTTCTTCGAACGATAAAAAGCGGTATTCGCGCATTATACTTGCCTGCGGGATAGACGAGGAGAAAGCAGACGGCGTGCTTAGAATAAGTTTTTCGCCTGAAAATTGCGAGGAAGAAGTAAATAAAGCGGTTGAAATACTCAATGAAACCGTAAAAAACAGAAGGGAAATAATGGGTTAAGTATGCAGAAAGTTATTATAATAAGGTACGCCGAAATTCATTTGAAGGGAAATAACAGAGGTTGGTTCGAGAAAGTTTTTGCCGTAAATATCGAAAAGAGTCTTAAAGGCTTAAAGCATGAATTGAGAAGGCAGAGCGGAAGATACCTTGTCGAAAATTTTAACGAAGCCGATACGCAAACCATACTCGGCAGATTGAAAAAGGTTTTCGGCGTGCATTCTTACAGTCTTGCTTTAAAAGTCAATTCCAATATAGACGAAATTGCGGAAGCGTCGAAAAAGGTTTGTTCGGCTTACGGTACGTTTAAAGTCGAAACGCATCGTGCGGATAAAACTTTCCCCCTCAATTCAATGCAGTTAAGCGCTGAAATAGGTGGAAGATTGCTCGATGCAAACAGCAATATAAAAGTGGACGTTCATAATCCCGATTTTATCGTCAGCATCGATTTGCGCGAAAACGGCACGGCTTTGGTTTTCAACGAAAATTTAAAGGGTGCGGGCGGTATGCCTGTCGGCACGTCGGGCACGGGTATGTTGCTGATTTCGGGAGGAATTGACAGCCCCGTGGCGGGACATATGATTGCAAAGCGCGGTATGAATATCAACTGTATTCATTTTCACAGCTATCCGTATACGAATTTGCAGGCACGTGAAAAGGTAATTGAACTTACAAAAAGATTATCGGAATATACCTGCGGAACTAATCTTAACATTGTTTCGGTAACCCGCATCCAGGAAGAAATTCATAAAAATTGTAATCCCGATTATATGGTAACGCTTTTAAGAAGATTTATGATGCGCATTGCAGAAAAAGTTGCAATAACCAGCGGGGCGCAATGTCTTATAACGGGAGAAAGTCTTGCTCAGGTTGCAAGCCAGACGGTGGAGGGAATGACTTCTTCAAACAGCGTTGTGGAAAAGCTTCCCGTGCTTCGTCCGCTTTGCGGTTTCGACAAGGACGAAATTATTGAAAGAAGCAGAGCGATAGGAACGTACGAAATATCGATAGAACCCTACGAAGATTGCTGTACGGTCTTTCTGCCTAAACATCCCGTCACGCGTCCTAAACTTTGCGCCGTATTGGCGGAAGAGAGCAAGCTCGATGTTTCAAAACTCGTTGACGAAGCTGTTACGGGGCTTGAAAGCTTAAAACTTTGATCATTGATTATACCAGTCTTTGTCGGCAATGTCGGGTATTTTAATTTGCGGTTCATTGCCGTCATTGGAAAAATTAACGGTGGGAAGAGTTATTTCTTTCCCCGTATATTTTTTTTCTTCATATTCGTAATAGGGGATAACGCTGTAAATGTAAACGCCTTCGGCTGGACGGTCTGAAATGGTTTGTTTCCACTTTCCGTTATAAATTTCTTCACTTTTGCCGTTTTTTGTGCGTTTTACAATAAATGAATAGTACTTTGTGTGACATAATTCAATATTTATACCGTCTATTGATACTGAAAGCGTCGGGGTGGGTATAGCAGGGTTTGTAAATCTGTCCGAGTATTGTATAGGTTCGGTGCCTTTCAAAACTTTTACGCGCATTAAATTAAGTTTTGGGCAGACGGGATCTGCTATAATCATTTTGTTGTTTTCTTCGTATTCTTCGCGGTCGAGAACTATTTCGGAAGTTCCGCTTGATATATCTAACGGCGCGGGCTTTTGCGCGGAGTATACGTTTTCCAGAATTGATTTCATAATGTTGCAGCAGTCTTTACCGCCTGTTATTTCGGCGCGCTTGTTGTCTTTGTCGCCCAACCAAACCGCAAAACAGTTTTCGCTTGTATAGCTTACGGCATATGCGTCAGTGTTTCCGTTTTCGTTGCCACAGGTACCTGTTTTCGAAGCAATGTCGTAATCGAAATTTTTTAGTTTTCTTGCTGTTCCGCTCTTGGTTGTTTCCATAAGCATTTCATTCATCAGTGAACATGTTCCGTTTGAAAATACGTTGCAGAAAAATTTTTCGTCTTTATAAAGCGTTTTGCCGTTTTTGGATACTATCTCTTTGATAAAGCGCGAGGGGCGGTAATTTCCGCTGTTGGAAAAAACGGAATATTTATCGGCTATTTCTTTCAGTGTAAGACCGTATTTCATACCGCCGAGAGCCAGTGAAAGATTTTTTTCGCTTTCTTCGAGTTCTACGTCCATAGCTGTAAGGTATTTTTCGCATTTTTTCAGCGTAAGCGAATTCAGCGTTTTTACCGCGGGAACGTTTAAACTGGATTTGATGCTGTCGGTAACCGTTACGTACCCGTGATATTTTTTATCGTAATTTTCGGGAGAATAGCCGTTATAATCTATTCTCTCGTCCAGAATTTTCGTAAAAGGTGTTAGGTTCTTTTCTTCAAGCGCGGGGGCATATACAAATAGCGGTTTAACCGTCGAGCCTGGCTGACGTTTTAGACCGTTTATAGTCGATTTGTACGCTTTGACTCCGCCCGATTTGTTGTCTGTAATAATTACCGAATTATCACAGGTATATTCGATATTTTCAATAAAACTTTGCGCGGAGGCGTTCATGTAAGTCTTTATAACGCAACCGTCGGTAAGCTCGTAATAATCGAAATCCAAATCGTTCAGTTCGTCGAAAACAGCGTTTATATAGTCGCCGTATCCGTTTTTCTGTGTGTTTTCCTTAGCGTTTAAAGGCTCGGAAACGGCGTCGGCGTATTCCGTTTCGGTGATATAACCGCAGTCGAACATATTTTTTAAGACGGTATTCCGGCGGTTCAGACATTTTTCGGGATTTTTAAAGGGGGAATAGTTGTTTGGAGAGGTAAGAAGTCCCACGATTACCGCGCTTTCGTTAAGGTTCAATTCTTCGGCTTTTTTATCGAAATAAAATTGAGCCGCGCTCTGCAAGCCGTAACAGCTGTGTCCGAAATATATGGTGTTCAGGTACATTTCCAGAATATCGTTTTTCGAATATTTCTTTTCAAGCTGTTTGGTAAGCCTTATTTCGTTCAGTTTGCGCTTAATCGTTTTGTCGCTTGAAAGGTGGGTGTTTTTTATAAGCTGTTGGCTTATAGTCGAAGCGCCTTCTTTGAACGAGCCTGCGGAAATATTTTTGAACAGAGCTTTAATCATTCTTTTGTAATTTAATCCGCGGTGCTTGAAAAACGTTCTGTCCTCGGAAGCAATGAATGCGTTTATGGTATCGCTGTTTAGGTTTTCGATTGAAACGCTTTTTTTCTGCGCACCGGGCGAGGCGCTCGTTATTTCGTTTCCATCGCCGTCAAATATTGTAATATTTTGTCCTGCGCCGATTAGCTTGTTGCTGTCGAGTTTTGCGTCTTTGGTTATGATAAAATATGCCGATATTAAAACGGCGAATATAATAAATATACTTAAAAATATAATTAAACTTATTTTCAGAAACTTTCTCATTAATTTTAGTATTAATAAAATTAAATAA
This sequence comes from uncultured Clostridia bacterium, assembly GCA_947570625.1. Taxonomy (GTDB): domain Bacteria; phylum Bacillota; class Clostridia; order Christensenellales; family Borkfalkiaceae; genus Coproplasma. The sequence goes on from CANOUP010000003.1 coordinate 13,236, forward strand.
TTGTTGCAAATCATTTGAAAAAATTTGCAATAAACTGTACAATTGTTTATGTATGCAAAAGTATTTTCACATTAAAACTTACGGATGTCAGATGAATGTCCACGAATCCGAAAAAATAGCGGGGATTCTGACCGATCTCGGCTATGAAGAGTGTGCCGAAATCGAAAACGCCGATATAGCGGTTTTTAACACTTGCTGTATCAGGGAGAATGCCGAAAATCACGCTTTCGGCAATATCGGTATGCTTAAAAAACTCAAATTGCAAAAGCGGGATATGATTATCGCGGTGGGCGGATGTTTAACCCAGCAGATGGGTAAAGCAGACGGACTGCACGAAAAATTCCCCTATGTCGACATTATTTTCGGAACGCATAATCTGCACAAACTCAAAGAATATATTCTTCTTAAACAGAGTGCGAAAAAACCTGTCATAAAAATCGAAGAGGACAGCGGGTTTATACCGGAGGGAGATAAACCTTTCAGGACAAGTTATCCTAACGCTTGGGTTAACATTACTTACGGTTGCAATAATTTTTGCAGTTACTGTATCGTTCCTTACGTAAGGGGCAGGGAGCGGAGCCGTAAATCCCAAAATATTATTTCGGAAGCACAGTCTCTTATTTCCGACGGGTACAAGGAAATCACTTTGCTGGGACAAAACGTCAACTCTTACGGGAACGGTTCAGACGATTTGTCTTTTCCCGAACTTTTAAAATCGGTTGCTTCGATTGACGGAAAATTCAGGCTGAGATTTATGACGAGTCATCCGAAAGATTTTTCGGAGGAGCTTGCAAAAACAATGTCTGAAAATCCTAAAATCTGCCGTTGCCTGCATTTGCCTGTTCAAAGCGGTTCAGACGCGGTTTTAAAGGCGATGAACAGAAAATACACTGTTAAAGAATATCTCGATAAAATAGATATCTTAAAGAAATATATGCCCAACTGCGCCGTGACTACCGATTTGATAGTCGGTTTCCCCGGAGAAACGGAAGAAGATTTTTTACAGACAATGGAGCTTGTCAAAAAAGTTAACTATGCTTCGGCATTTACTTTTGTTTATTCTAAGCGTGAGGGTACGGTTGCGTCGAGAATGCCAAATCAAATACCCGAAGAAGTTTCGAAAGACAGGATTATGAGGCTTGTAGAGCTTGTAAACAGCCTTACGCGCGGACATTCTTCAAAATATATCGGACAGACGGTCGAAATACTTTGCGAAGGGTTCGACGAAAAGAAGCAAATGTACCTCGGCAGAGACGAATACGGCAGAATGGGCTATTTTGCGGGAACAGCGGAAGATTTGGGCTGTTTCGTAAATGTAAAAATCAAAAAGGCAAACGGAGTATCCCTTATCGGGGAGAAGGTATAAGGTTAAATTATGGCACTTTCACAAATGATGAGTCACTACTTATCCGTAAAGGACAAGTATAAGGACTGTATAGTTTTTTACAGGCTCGGCGATTTTTACGAAATGTTTTTCGACGATGCGAAAAAAGCGTCTAGGCTTCTTGATTTGACGCTGACGGGGCGCGATTGCGGGCTTGAAGAGCGCGCGCCGATGTGCGGGGTGCCTTTTCATGCCGCAGATTCTTATATTGCAAAACTTGTATCGCTGGGCGAGAAAGTCGCTGTTTGCGAACAGTTGGAAGATGCCTCGTCCGCAAAGGGAATGGTGGCGCGCGGGGTAATTCGCGTTATTACGGCGGGAACGATTACCGACGAAGCGCATCTGGACGAGAAGCAAAACAATTATATTTGCTGTGCGTATAAAAATGCCGACAACCTGGCTTTGTCCTGGGCGGATATAACTACCGGCGATATGCTTGCAACCGAATTCTCGGGAGAGGACTGCGTTAAAAGAGCGGTTTGCGAAATGGCAAAAATCGGAGTCAAGGAAATAATCTGCAACGACGAAATGCTTTTTGCCTGCAAAGCAGAGGCTGAATTTGAAAAGGGTGTGCTTCCGCACTTATCAAATTATCCTTCGTGGGCGTTCAATTATGCTTCGGCGGAGAGAACGCTTCTCGAACAGTTAAACGTAAAGACGTTGTCCGCATGTACTGTTTCGGGTAAAGAGCATGCTGTATGCGCTTCGGGTGCGCTTTTGCAGTATCTCAAAGAAACGCAGATGCATGCCATTAAAAATATAGACGGCATAAAATACGTCAGCAACGACAGCTTTTTACAGCTTGACGGCACGGCGATTAAAAATCTTGAATTATTAAGAACTTTGGGCACGGGTAAAAAATACGGGTCGTTGCTGTGGCTTATGGACAAGACGGGCACGGCTATGGGCGCAAGGTTATTGGCTAACTCGATAGTTGCGCCGTTTGCTAACAAAGAAGACATCGAATACCGTCTGGACGGCGTCGAAGAACTTTACAATTCAACGGTTATAAGGTTAGCGCTTTCCGATATGTTAAAGGAAATAAAAGATATCGAGAGGCTGACGGGTAAAATAAGCAACAACAACATTTTGCCGAGGGACTGTATTGCGCTGTCGAATTCGATAGCCGTTATTCCCAATCTCAAATTCAGGCTTTCCGGCTTCGGTTCGCGCATATTAAACGATATTTCGGAAAAATTATTTGACTTGTCAGCAGTATCGGAGCTTATAGACAGGGCGATTAATCCCGATCCTCCCGCACAGATGCGTGACGGCGGATATATAAAAGAAGGTTACAGCAATCAGCTTGACGAGCTTAGGAAAATCAGAAAAAACGGAAAAAACCTGATAGACGAGTTGGAGGCGAGGGAACGGGATACAACCAATATAAGAACGCTTAAAATTGGCTTTAACCGTGTATTCGGCTATTACATAGAGGTTTCGAAATCGTTTAAGGACAAAGTGCCTCTTCATTATCAGCGCCGTCAGACTTTGGCAAATGCCGAAAGGTACACCACCGAAGAGTTAAAAGAGCTTGAAAATAAAATACTCGGAAGCGAAGATACTGCGCTTAAATTCGAAGCACAGCTGTATGAATTTGTCAAAAACGTGCTTTCCGAAAACATCAATAACTTAAAACGCATTGCTTCCGCGGTTGCGCTTTTAGACGTTTTGGTCAGCTTTGCCGAAATTGCTAAAACCAACAAATACGTTCGTCCCCGCATTGCGGACAGCGACAGTCCTTTAATAATTAAGGAAGGACGTCATCCCGTTGTTGAAGTTATTTCGAAAGAACGGTTCATTTCAAACGATACTTTGCTCGACGAAAACGAAAACAGAACTATGATTATAACGGGCCCGAATATGGCGGGTAAAAGCACCTATATGCGACAGACTGCGATAATTACAATTATGGCGCATCTCGGAAGCTTTGTCCCCGCAAAATCCGCGCAGATTCCGCTTGTGGACAGGGTATTTACGAGAGTCGGCGCAAGCGATAATCTCATTTCTGACCAAAGTACATTTATGGTGGAAATGATTGAGGTTGCGTCGATACTCCGTAACGCGACTTCCAACAGTCTTTTGATTCTCGACGAGGTCGGAAGAGGTACAAGCACTTACGACGGTTTAAGTATTGCATGGGCGGTAATAGAGCATTTAACGGAAAAGATAGGCGCAAAAACAATGTTTGCTACGCACTATCACGAATTGACGGAGCTGGAAACCAAGCTCGAAGGCGTAAAAAATTACAAAATATCCGTGAGGGAAATAAACGGCGGAATAGTTTTCCTGCGTAAGATTATGCGGGGCGGGGCTAACAGAAGCTTCGGTATAGAGGTTGCTTCGCTTGCGGGCGTGCCTTCTGCGGTGACGGACAGGGCAAAGAAAATTCTGAAAAGTATTGAGAGCGGAGACAGGGAGTTTAAAAGGACTACGGACTCCGCTGAGGAAGAAATCGAAAAGCCCGTTTCAGAAATTGAAAAGATTTTAAGCGAAGTGGATATGAATACCGTGTCGCCTATGCAGGCTTTCCTTCTTTTGGGCGACTTGGTTGAAAAGGTTAAGTTATGAGAAAAATAAATATTCTGACAAAAAGCGTCTATAACAGAATAGCCGCGGGCGAAGTTATCGACAGACCGTATTCCGCAGTTAAAGAGCTGATTGAAAACAGTCTTGATGCGGGGGCGACGGAAATAGAAATCTATATCGAAAACGGCGGGAAACAGCTTATTAAAGTGGTTGATAACGGGTGCGGTATAGAAAGGGACGATATGCGCTCGGCTTTCTTTCCTCATGCAACCAGCAAAATTTCTGTTGCGGAAGATTTGGATAATATAACGACGCTCGGTTTCAGGGGCGAAGCGCTTGCCAGCATTTCGGTTGTTGCCCGTGTCGAATTAACGTCGGTTACTAAGGGAAATCAGGCTTACAAAGTCAAGTGTGTTGACGGCAACGTCGGTTCGGTTGAAGTTTCGGCGCTTGAACAGGGTACGGAAATTTGCGTAAGGGACTTGTTTTACAATACTCCGGTCAGAGCTAAATTTTTGAAAACGGACAAAAAAGAAGAAACGGATATTACTAATTTCGTAACAAGGTATATATTGGGAAACCCGCAGGTTTCTTTCAAGTATTTCATAGACGGCAAACTTGAATTGCAGTCGCAGGGAGGGGGACTAGAAGAAGCGGTCGTCAGGGTATACGGCTCTAAAGTGCTTTCGCAATGCTTCAAAATCAACGCGGAAAAAGACGGAATAAAAATAAGCGGTTTTATCGGCAACCAGAATTTTTTCAAAGCTAACAAAACTTATCAAAGCCTGTTTTTAAACGGAAGATATATAATCAATAATACTATAAGCACGGCTATCACAAACGCATATTCGAGTTATGCGATGAAGAGGCAGTATCCTTTTTACGTTCTAAATATAGATGTGCCTTCCGAAACCGTAGACGTCAATGTTCACCCGAACAAAGCCGATGTAAGATTTATAGATAACAGGCAGATTTTCGGGGCTGTCTATTCTGTAATTTCGTCTGTGCTCGACGGTACCGCGACTGCCGCGCAATTTGTGGTTGACAGCGTAAGAATACCCGAAATCAAGTCAACCAAAAATATCGAAGAACCGATTATACAAAAAGAGGATAAATCTCAGGTTAATAATTTCTTTAAGACAAAACCCGTATCGTTCAATATTACAAAAGAAAATCCTCCCGCGACGGAAAGTAAGCAGATTGCCGATAAAAAGCCTTTAAAATATTATGACCCGACGCTCGATTTGCCGATTGAAACGGCTTATACTGAGCGTGAACCCTTCAAATTGATTGTTTCAAACGATACGATGTCGTCGGGATACGGCGGTGATACCCGTATCGACGAGGCGTATGCCCGAAGAGTATACGAACAGCAGATGATTGAGTATGAAGAGTGCAAGTACAAGGGCGAACTTTTTAAAACTTATCTCATCTACGAAATGCGCGACACGGTCTATATTATAGACCAGCACGCCGCACATGAACGGTTACTGTACGACAGGCTGAAAGAAAAAATGGCTTCGAAAAAGTACGCGGACAGACAAAGTTTGATTATTCCGTATTTGTTTACGGTAAACGCCGAAGAGAAAACTTTTATCGAGGGCTGTTTAGATAAGATACGGCAGTTGGGATTCGATTTGAAGCCTTACGGGGTGTATTCATACCGTGTAGACGAATTCCCGAGCGATTTAAAATATATCGATTTGGAAAAGTTTTTTAAAGAAGTTCTGGCGGATATGAACGAGCTGAAAGATATTCAGATGACTGACGTATTTAAAGACAAACTTGCGTCGATGGCTTGTAAAAGTGCCGTTAAAGCGGGAAAAAAGCTTACAGACGACGAGGTGAAAAAACTGTTTGAAATGCTTAAAGGCAATATGGGACTGAAATGTCCGCACGGCAGACCTGTATGTATAACTTTGGACAGGAAAGATATAGAAAAAATGTTTAAGAGGATTGTCTGATATTTGAAACTTCTGGTTATATGCGGGGCGACCGCCAGCGGGAAAACCAAACTCGCAATAGATTGCGCGCTTAAACTTAATACCGAAATTATATCGGCGGATTCACAGCTGGTTTACAGGGGGCTGAATATCGGAACGGCAAAACCAACTGTAAGCGAAATGAGGGGAGTTAAGCATCATCTTGTCGATATTGCCGAGCCGAATGAAAATTACAGCGTTTCGGATTATATGAACAGCGCGGAGCCCATAATCGAAAATTTGCTTGCCGATAATAAGACTCCAATAATATGCGGAGGAACGGGGTTTTATATAAATTCTCTGCTGTTCGATTACAGCTACGGCAAAGTCGGCGCGGACAATGAGGTGCGGGTAAAGTACGACAGGCTTCTAAAAGAAAAGGGCAAAAGTTATCTGTACGATTTGCTTAAAGAAAAGGATTTGCCTACGGCTGAAAAATTGCACGAAAACGATATTAAACGCGTAATCCGTGCATTGGAAATTTTCGATGTGAGCGGTAGAAGAAAATCCGACATCAACGATTGCGGTAAAGTTAAGCGGGAATACTGCGCGGTTGCGGTAAATTACCCGCGCGAAGAGCTGTACGAAAGAATAGATAGGCGCGTTGACCTTATGTTTGAGTGCGGACTTGTTGAAGAGGTTGAGCGGTTATTTAATAGCGGTATCGATGAAAATTGTCAATGTATGCAGGCAATAGGCTATAAAGAAGTGCTTCAAAGTTTAAAAAATGAAGATTTGAAAAGTAATATGCGTGACATAATAAAGCAAAATACGCGCCGTTATGCAAAAAGGCAGATTACATTTTTCAAAAAATTACCTAACCTTGTTTGGTTAAATCCCGATGAAGCTAACGCGGAAAATGTTTTGAGGCTGATGAATGAAGAGTGAACAATTAATTGAAAAATGCGAAAACAGTTTAAAGGATAAATTTAAACTCATAGACGAAATTGCCTATTATAACCAGATAAAGGTTATTAATGCTTTTAAAGAAAACAGTGTTGCGGTAAGGCATTTTAACGGAACGACCGGTTACGGATACGACGACGAAGGGCGCGCCTGTCTGGGGAAATTATACGCTTGCGTTTTCGGCGCCGAAAGCGGTATAGTTTCTCCTCATATAGTTTCGGGGACACACGCGTTGACGGTCGCGCTATTCGGCCTGTTGCGCCCCGGTGACGAATTGCTATGTCTTAGCGGTATGCCTTACGACACGTTGAAAGACGTGCTTTTGAAAGAAAACAGCGGTTCTTTAAAAGACTTCGGCATTGAATTTAAGTACTGTGATTTGAAAGACGGGAAATTCGATTTCGATAAAATAAAGAAAAGCTTTAACGAGAAAGTTAAAGTTGTGTATATCCAGCGTTCGCGCGGTTATGAACTCAGAGATGCATTTTCGTGCGAAGAAATAGGTTTTGCCTGTAAATTCGTAAGAGCGCTTGGATTTGAAGGCTGTATTTTCGTGGATAATTGTTACGGTGAATTTGCGGAGAAAACCGAGCCTTCGCAATTCGGAGCCGATATAATCGTCGGGTCTTTAATAAAGAATCCCGGAGGAGGGCTTGCGCCTAACGGGGGGTATATCTGCGGTAAGGAAAAATACGTCGATTTAATAGGGAAAAGACTTACCGCGCCGTCAATCGGGCTTGAAGTCGGGTCCTATTCGGAAGGATACCGCAACTTTTATCAGGGGCTGTTTATGGCTCCGCATACGGTGGCGCAGGCGCTGAAAAGCAGTTTATTGATAGGCCGGGCTATGTCTGAACTGGGATATAAAAATTTTCCCGATTTGGATAAGATGCCTTATGATATCACGAGAGCTATCGAATTCGGCGACGCGGAAAAAATGATTGATTTTATCAGGGAAATTCAGTATTCTTCGCCGATTGACGGTTTTGTTTGCTGTGAACCGTGGGAGATGCCGGGATACGAAGATAAAATAATTATGGCGGCGGGTACTTTTGTTTCGGGCGCTTCGATTGAACTGTCGGCGGACGGTCCCGTCAAACCGCCTTACGTAGCCTATTTTCAGGGCGCTTTGACTTACGAACACGGAAAATATGCGCTTTTGAGAATATTGAATAAGCTTTTAGGGGTGCGGTTAAAAACGGAATAATCGAAGATATGAAAATGTTTGCATAAATAAAACAGGACGGTTAATTTAACCGTCCTGTTTTATTTATTTTATTGCTTAATACATTCCGCCCATATCGGGATTGCCGGGCATGGGGGATGCTGGAGGAGTGGGGATATCGGTTACTACGCTCTCGGTCGTAAGTAACGTCGCCGCAACGGAGGCCGCGTTTTGAAGAACAGAGCGCGAAACCTTGGTCGGGTCTATGATACCGCTTTCAACCATATCGGTGTATTCGTTTTTCAAAGCGTTGAAGCCGTAATTCTTTTTCTTGGATGTCAGGATATTGTTTACGACAACAGAGCCGTCGAAACCAGCGTTTTTAGCAATCTGGCGAACAGGTTCTTCGATTGCTTTCATTACGATGAGCGCGCCCGTTCTTTCGTCGCCTTCGAGAGTTTCCGTAAGCTTTTTAAGTTCGGGAATAGTGGAGAGAAGCGCAACTCCGCCTCCGGGAACGATTCCTTCCTCGACTGCCGCGCGGGTAGCCGCCAAAGCGTCCTCTATACGGAGTTTCTTTTCTTTCATCTCTACTTCGGTCGCGGCGCCGACGTTTATAACGGCAACGCCTCCTGCAAGCTTGGCAAGCCTTTCCTGCAATTTTTCTCTGTCGTAATCTGACGTGGTTTCCGCAATCTGCGATTTAATCGAAGCAACACGCGCTTTAATGGCTTTTGCGTCGCCCGAACCGTTGATTATTGTGGTATTGTCTTTGTCGACTTTAACCTGTGAAGCTTTGCCGAGCATTTCCATGGTTACGTCTTTGAATTCGTATCCCAAATCGCTGGAAATAACGGTACCGCCCGTAAGTACGGCAATATCTTCGAGCATTGCCTTGCGTCTGTCGCCGAAACCGGGAGCTTTGACGGCAACGCAGTTCAAAACGCCTTTAAGCTTATTTACTATCAAAGCGGCAAGCGCGTCGCCTTCGACGTCCTCGGCAATGATAAGCAGTCTTGCGCCTTGCTGCGCTATGGGCTCGATTACGGGCAGAATCTCTTGAAGCGAGGAAATCTTTTTATCGGTTATAAGTATATAGGGGGAGTCGAGAACGGCTTCCATTTTATCCGTATTTGTTACCATATAGGCGGAAGCGTAACCTCTGTCGAACTGCATACCTTCGACGGTTGTGAGTTCGGTCGCCATAGTTTTGCCTTCTTCGACGGTGATTACGCCGTCTTTGCCGACTATTTCCATTGCGTTTGCGATAAGCTCGCCGATTTTGTCGTCGCCTGCGGAAATTGAAGCAACCTGCGAAATTCCGAGTTTGTTTTCAACGGGTTTGGATATGGACTGTATTTTTGCTACTGCCGTATCTACCGCGGTTGCGATACCTTTTTTGAGAATAATGGGGTTTGCGCCTGCGGCAAGGTTTTTGAGGCCTTCTTTTACAATAGCCTGGGCAAGAACGACCGCGGTGGTGGTGCCGTCGCCTGCAACGTCGTTGGTTTTGGTGGAAACTTCTTTAACAAGTTGTGCGCCCATATTTTCGAAAGGGTCTTCGAGTTCGATTTCCTTTGCGATAGTAACGCCGTCGTTGGTTATCAGCGGAGCGCCGAATTTTTTGTCGAGCACAACGTTTCTGCCTTTGGGTCCGAGAGTGATTTTAACGGTATCCGCAACTATGTTTACGCCCGTTTCAAGTTTTTTTCTTGCTTCGTCGCCGTATTTTATTTGTTTAGCCATAATTCAATATCTCCTTAAATTATTCGACAATAGCCAGAATATCGCTCTGACGTATTATCGTGTATTCTTTATCGTCGACTTTAACTTCCGTTCCGCTGTATTTTGCAAGCAGAACTTTATCTCCGACTTTTACCTGCATTTTGATTTCTTTTTCGTCGACAGTGCCTCCGGGACCGACAGCTACGACAACGCATTCCGCGGGTTTTTCCTGCGACGCGGAAGTAAGGTATAAACCGCTCTTTGTCTTTTCTTCAGCTTTAAGTCCTTCTACGACAACCTTGTCGAATAAAGGTTTGATTTTCATAGTAATTCCTCCGAAAATTTGTTACTTTTTAATACAGCTATTTTATAAACTTATCAAAATTAAATAAAACATAATATTGTAAAAAATTGCTTTTTAAGAAAAATTATGTTACACTGTATTCAACAGTTTAAAGGGATACTTTTCTATGGATAAATGGGATAAAAGATTTATGGATATGACTGTTCAAATCGGCGAATGGTCAAGTTGTTATCAGCAGAATAGGCACGTGGGCGCGGTGATAGTCAAAAATAAGCGTATCATAGCCACGGGCTATAACGGTGCGCCTCAGGGCATTAAAAGCTGTGCCGATAAAAAAGAGTGCATGCGTAAACAGCAGAATATCGAAAGCGGAACAAGACACGAGCTCTGTTACGCCGTTCACGCCGAACAGAACGCAATTATACAGGCGGCGAGAGTGGGGTGCAGTGTAGAAGGTTGTACGCTCTACTGTACTCACCAGCCCTGCGTTATATGCGCCAAAATAATAATCAATTCGGGTATTGCCCGCGTGGTTTACAAGGAAGGTTACCCCGATGAGTTTTCTCTCAGGCTTTTTGAAGAAGCAGGCGTAAAACTCGAAAAATATTCGGAAGAGTAATTAAAAAAATTATAGGAGAAGTTATGAATAATCCTGTCGTCACGATAGAAATGCAAAACGGTAAAATTATCAAGGCGGAACTGTATCCCGATAAGGCGCCCAACACGGTAAATAATTTTATAAGCCTTATAAAAAGCGGATTTTACGACGAACTCACCTTTCACAGAATAGTGAAGGGGTTCGTAATACAGGGCGGCGACCCTGCCGGTATGGGATACGGCGGTCCCGGATACTGCATTAAAGGCGAATTCAGTCAGAACGGATTTAAAGCCAACGATATAAAGCATGTGCGAGGAGTTCTTTCTATGGCGCGCAGTACTCCGTACGACAGCGCGGGTTCGCAGTTTTTTATTATGCACGAAAACTCTGCTTATCTTGACGGACAGTACGCGGGTTTCGGCAAAGTTATCGAAGGTATGGAAGTCGTGGACGAAATTGCGTCGGTCAATGCGGACAGGCAAGGCTATCCTTCGGTTCCCCAGATAATGAAAAAAGTAACGGTTGAAACTTTCGGCGTCGATTATCCCCAACCTAAAAAATGCTGATACGGAGAAAAAAATGATTGATAATAACGTTTACCAGAATCCTTTGATTACAAGGTATGCAAGTAAAGCAATGTCGGAAAACTTTTCCGATAACAAAAGGTTTGCGCTCTGGCGTAAACTTTGGATAGCTCTTTCGGAATCCGAAAAGGAACTCGGTCTGAATATATCCCAATCGCAGATTGACGAGATGAAGAAGTATGCCGAGGATATTAATTTCGAGCTTGCCGAACAGTATGAAAGAGAAGTGCGCCACGATGTAATGGCGCACGTGAAAGCTTTCGGTGCACAGGCAAAATCGGCTATGCCGATAATTCATCTCGGAGCTACCAGCTGTTATGTCGATTGTAATTCGGAATTGATTATAATTGCCGACGCGTTGGAGATAATCAAGCAGAAACTTGTCAACGTAATAGATAAACTTCGCGCGTTCGCTCTTAAATATAAGGATTTGCCTGCGCTCGGATTTACGCACCTTCAACCCGCACAGCTTACAACCGTGGGAAAGAGGGCAACGCTTTGGTTACAGGATTTGGTTATGGATTACCATAATCTTATCAACCTTCAAAATTCGTTTAAGCTTCGCGGGGTAAAGGGAACCACCGGCACGCAAGCGAGTTTTATGGAGCTGTTCGAAGGCGACGAGAAGAAGGTTAAAGAGCTTGAACGGCGCGTTGCGGAAAAGCTCGGCTATAATAAATGTTACGGCGTGACGGGGCAGACGTATCCGAGAAAATTCGATTATAACGTCTTGTGCGTGTTGTCGCAGATTGCCCAAAGCGCTTATAAGTTTTCAAACGATATACGTATTTTGCAGAATATGAAAGAGATAGAAGAACCTTTCGAGAAATCTCAAATTGGATCTTCTGCAATGGCGTATAAGCGCAATCCCATGCGCAGTGAAAGAATAGGCTCTCTCGCAAGATTCGTTATTTCGCTTCCCGTTAACAGCGCGGTTACGGCGGGCACCCAGTGGTTCGAGAGGACTCTCGACGATTCCGCAAACAGAAGAATAGTAAATGCACAGGCTTTCCTTGCTCTGGACGGAATACTGAATATTTATATGAACGTATCAGAAAATCTTGTGGTATACGAAAAAGTAATAGCAAAGCACATCACGGCGGAATTGCCCTTTATGGCTACAGAAAATATAATGATGGAATGCGTAAAGGCGGGAGGAAACAGGCAGGAACTGCACGAGAAAATCAGGGTGCTTTCTATGGAAGCAGGCAGAAATGTAAAAGAGCTGGGCAAAGAAAACAATCTTATTGATTTGATAAAAGCCGATGAAACTTTTAATGCAGTCTGCGATAAACTTGACGATATACTCGACGCAAAGAAATTTATAGGACGCGCGCCTTCACAGGTAAAGGAATTTATCGAAAACGAGGTTCAGCCCGTTCTCGACGAAAATAAATCCGTACTCGGTCAAAAGGGCGACGTAAAAATATAAATTTAAGAAAACAAAAAAACAGTTTCGGAAACACCGGAACTGTTTGGCAGGGGAGACACGAGCCGAATTTTTGGCTAAAATTATGTAAAAACGCTTAAATTACCTTAAAAAATGGGTAAAAATAGCCCAAAATTGAAAAATAAAGGCTTATAAAAATCAAAATTTAAAAATTTTTTATAAATTTTAGTGACACTCTTGTGTTCACTATTTTTTTATAAATATTCAATTTTATTATGCAACAATTTAACTGGTTCCCATTGCGGAAATTAAAAAATATTTTGGATTTGAAAATATGATAATTCTTTGTGTAAAATTGATTGGTGTGTATTATAATATAAATTGAAAATTATAGAGTAAATTTTATGTCGCAATGTAATGTAAAAATATTTTATAAGGAATGAAATATGAATATATTGGAATACACAAAGCAGGATTTATATGCTTTAATGCTTAACGACACTTATAACGATTTTTTTGGGGCAATAAACTTAAAAGTCGAATTTGATAATGCAGAAAAATACTTAGAATATTATGCGTACAAAGCAAACAAAATTGAGTGTTTGGATGATTTTATTGATTATTTGTTTTTGTGGAAACAGAGTTTATACATCAATGCACTACCATACATTAAAGATGAAAGAAAGAAGGAGTTTGAACAAGTATATAGACATTTTGAAGAATTGTTTGCTAATTATAAAGTAAAAGATGTAATATCATTTGTAAATAATCATTATTTCGAGATATGTGCCAATCAGGTTATTGCATTTGTTTCGTTTTCATTTATAAGCAATAAACAAAAAGGCATTGATAAGAGTGTTTTTATTGAGTATGCTCAAAAGCAACCGTATATTTGGTATAGAAATCTAAAAAATCAAATTAAGTATTTATTACTAAATAAAGATATAGTTGAAATATTATTTTCACAAGCAAATTTTGATAAGTATATGCTCGGTATGTATGATTTGATGTTTGAGTGCTTATCGATTTTGGCTAAGTATCCAATTTTCAATTCAATTGTAGAGCAAAATATGCAACGAATTATTGATTTTATGGATTCTATGGAAAAAGAAATTCAACAGGAAAATATTTTTCAGCACTATTTTGTTTATGAAGATTTTTGTGAGTTTTTACATAAATCAAAACATCCAAAAGCAAATGATAAGATTACTAACTTAAAACAATATGCAATGCTTTTAGAAAAGGAAATAGCAGACAATGGTCATCATTTTTCGTTTGAAATCAAAGGCAAAGATATTGAAGCGCATATCGGTAAAGTTGAGCCACAGTATGAAATTTTACAATTAACGCATACATTTGACAAAGAACAGGATTGTATTATGTCAGTTTTTGAAAATGTAATGAAAAATCAAAATGAACAATCTTCATTAGTTGATGTATTTAGGAACAACATACCGCATAACGATTATTTTACGACGTCAAAAATTGAGAAACTTCAACAAACGGTTTCTATTTATATAATAGTGCTTAATCACTACATAAGTAAACCCGAAAGACAAAAATTTGTATTTACTTATATTAAATCTGTGATAGGTAGTGTATGTAATAAATTAGGTATTGATTATTTGGAAAATGGATTACCTAATGATATTGAAATCATAGAAGCGGCGTTTTATAATTCATTTGAAATTGTAAGTAAAAATCAGTCTCAAGAAAAACAGATAATCCTACAATTGCTGTGTTATTCTTTAATTTCTTATATTTGTTCTTTTATAGAGAAATTATTAAGAGAAGTATTTATTAAAGAAAATCAAGAGCAAATGTTTATAGATGTGAATAGTTTGACGCTCGGAGATTTGCTAAATATAAATAATAAAGTAATGGTAGAAATCTTAGGTTATGAGCAAGTTCGCTGTTTAAGATATTTTTTGCATATGGATAATAATGAAGTAGGCGAAAATATAAGGAATAGATTTGCTCATTTTAATGGAGTAACGCCAAAGGATTTTCAGCCCAATACCGTTATTAAAGTTTTATGGTTATTGCTTGGTATTGTAAATTCGCTAACATTGCACTATTTAATGACATCGGAAAACTCGGAAAACGAGGAGAATAATACAAACGCAAAGGGTTAAATTATGGCTAAATTTGTTACAAGAAACGAAAGAAAAATAGCAATCGCGCGGGCGACGAAAATAGTTCGTGCTGTACAAGAGTATCTTGCGCCGAACTATAAAATGAATCCGCGATTAGTTGGATCGGCAAGATATAACGCGGTTATTTGTGATGATAGCGGTGTGTATGATATGGACTATCAACTTGTTTTGACTAATAATTGCAAGTGTGAGAAGTTCGACGCGGATGTGATTCGTAAAGACTTTTTTACGGCATTTAATGCTGTAAAAAATAAAAATGAAAAAGTGGAGAACTCTACTTCCGTAATAACTGTCAGAGTTTCAAACAATAGCGGGAAGTTTGATAGCGATAAGGAAATTTTCAGTTTTGATTTTGCAATAGTGATTGAAAATAATCAAGGCTCATTTATAACGCGGCGAAATGATGATAATCATTGTGTGTGGAATAAATTGCCGAGCAAGAATAGTTACATATACGAAACATATTTTTCGTTAGATTACTCTGACCAAAAAACGATTATTGATCGTGTAGTAAATCGTAAAATTAAAGAAAAAGCAAAACCAAAAGATAAGCGCATTGCTTCATCTGTTATATTTATGGAAGAAGTAAATAAGTTTGGAGATTGACTATGACGCCCAAAAAATTATTATATGAGATGACCTATGTAAATGAAAAACAAAGGGCAGAAGCGGAAAAGTACATTGCCTTAAAAGGAATTGTACAATATCGACGTGTCATAGAGTTTTGTCGTTCTCAGGGCGAAATACCTACATACACAAAAGTATCTTCAATGTATCGCTATGATAAACGATTGCGGGATACTTTATATATTTATCTTGCGACTGCCGAAGAATTTATGCGTGCTTGCATAGGAAATCAATTTGAAGATAACGAAAGCGGGTTAATGAAAACTTCAAAATTCATTGCGAAACAAAGACAATATCAATCTGTATCACTAACATTGGAACAATTGACATTGGGTGCTTTAATTGATATGGTTTTGAGCAAAGGCTTAGACAACAGTTATTAAAAGAGCCAATTTCAATAGGAAGAATGTCAGATATATCTCAAAAATTTGATAAGTATTGTTATGACGGTGTGAAAATTAAATTAAAGGCAGATATAGAAACGTATGAGTAGTCTTAAATCTATGCTATTCGTTCTAATTCTATCGTAGTGGCACAGCATGGCACATTTTTTGTGCGGTGGCACACGAAATCCAACTGCTGAGCGGACTTGAACCGCCGACCTCATCCTTACCAAGGACGAACCCTAATTTTTGAAAAGGAGTAACCCTAATTTAAAAATATGCTAAAACACACAATATATTGTGGTTTTAAGCGGATTTTCTTGTTCTTGATACAATTTCAAAATATTTGCAGATATTTTTTAATTCAAATTGTCTGCAAATGTCTGCAATTTTAGAGAATTAGAACGATTTAGAGCGTTTTAGAAAGGTTTAATCATTGTTATTTTTATATTGAATCGTAAATAATAAACTTATGATAAATTATGAAAAGGTTTACGTTTCAGTATATCTTAAAATCAATTTAAACGGAATAATGAAACCCGTCGCTGTAGAATGGACGGATGGAAAACGGTTTGAAATAGAAAAAGTTATAGACGAGCGCAACGCACCGCCCGAACATACCGGAGGCGTGCTTACGAGAAAGTATAAAGTAATTATAAATGGTAAAGAGAAAATAATTTATTTGGATAAGCAGACAAACAGGTGGTTTGTGGAAAAGCCGTTGTACGATTAAGTACGGCGGCTTTGCTCATACTTTGAATATGCGAACCATTCTGCACAGCGATTTAAATAACTTTTACGCATCCGTTGAGTGCTTGCGTAATCCTGAAATAAGAAACTTCCCCGTTGTAGTTGTTGGAAGCAAAGAGGACAGGCACGGAATAGTTCTTGCTAAAAATATGATAGCCAAAGGCTTCGGTGTTAAGACGGGCGACGTATATTGGGAAGCAAAGCAAAAGTGCGGCGGAACGCTCGTTGAAGTGCAAGCGGACTTTTCAACTTATATAAATGTTTCAAGAGAAGTTCGTAAAATTTATGAGGACTATGCGGACAGAATAGAAGCCTACGGCATAGACGAGTGCTGGCTTGACGTCAGTTCGGGTTTAAAGCTGTTTGGAAGCGGCAGAGAGATAGCCGAAACTATAAGAGAGCGGATAAAGAAAGAAATAGGGCTTACTGTAAGTATTGGAGTTAGTTGGAATAAGATATTTGCAAAGCTCGGCTCTGATATGAAAAAGCCGGACGCAGTGACAGAAATTACAGCCGAAAACTATAAACTAAAAGTATGGACTTTACCCGTGGAAGATTTGCTTTACGTTGGTAAGGCAACGCAGCAAAAACTTAACCGCATGGGCATTAAGACGATAGGCGACCTTGCCCAAGCCGACGAGCAGACTCTTGTAAATTTACTCGGCAAGTGGGGATATTATCTTCATACTTTTGCTAATGGTAAAGACGAATCACCTGTAACTAAAATAGGTGAAGAAGAAGCAATTAAATCCATAGGCAACAGTCTTACAGTTTATAGAGATTTGGTAGACGAAAACGACGTAGAGCCGGTAATTTATCTGCTTGCGGACAGCGTAAGCGCAAGAATGAGAGAGGCAGGACTGAACAAAGCCCGCACCGTTCACGTCTATGCGAGGGCAAATAATTTGGTGGGGTATCAGAAACAAGGGAAACTCCCCCGACCTTCCGGCACTATGCAGGCCGTAGCAAAAACGGCATTAAAACTGTTTAAGGAAGTCTATCCGTGGGAGAAGCCCGTGCGCAGTCTTGGAATATCCGTTTCAGACTTTTTATTCGGAAACGAACAGCTCGATTTATTCGGAGATTTGGAAAAGGACGAAAAGCAGAAGCGGTTGGATAATGCAATAGACAAACTGCGGGAGAAGTACGGCAACAACGTGATTCAGGCGGCTATCGTTTATAAAGACCCGAAACTTAAAGATTTGGATATAAAGGGGGAACATACAATTCACCCGTATAGCTTTTTCAAAAACAATAAATAAAGCGCACGTTACAAGTGCGCTTTTAGTTTTATTTGATTGTCCGTTAAAATGAACCGGCGGGCAAAGTCCTTATCGTTCAGATAGTAGTCTTTTATATCCTCGCCCACAATGACGGGTATGCGGTTGTGATATTTTTCTACGGGCGGAGTGGACTGTTTAGTAAGAATAATAAACTTGTTTTCCCCGTCCTCGTTGCGATAAAATCCGCCGAGATATAAAACCTTTCCGTCCAAACGCTCAAAGTAGTACTTATTCTTGTAAGTATCCCACTCATAAAAACCGCTTGCAGGAATAAGGCATCTTCGCTCTAAAAAGCTCTTGCGGAAGGTCTGTTTATCCGTAACTGTTTCAGCGCGGGCGTTAATAAGCACGCCTTTACCGTCGAACTTACCGAAGCCCCATTTGGAAAGTATCGGGTGTTTATCTTTTGTAAGAACGGGCATATAGTAAGTAGGGTAAATATCGCCGAATTTAATCTGAACGTTTCTCTCGCTTTCAGGTAGTTCGCTTAAAATCCGCTCTATATCCTTGTCGTTGCTGTTAAAATGAAATCTTCCGCACATACATTAAGTTTGTTCAGTTTGCAAATATTTATAAAATTACTGAATATTGGCTAAAATTTAATGTGTATAAAAGCCTTGACAAATACATATAATATAATTATAATATAATTATGGAAGAAATAAGTTTTGAATGGGACGATAATAAAAATACTATAAACAAGAATAAGCATAAAATATCGTTTGAAGAAGCAAAGACTGTATTTTATGACGAACAGGCTTTGGTAATAGATGACCCGGAACATTCAGCGGAAGAAGAACGTTTTATTATTCTCGGTTTCAGTACGCAAGCCAATTTGCTTGTGGTTTGCCATTGTTATCGTTCTGCTGATATGGTAATAAGAATTATATCGGCAAGAAAAGCCACTAAAAACGAAGCAAAATATTACGAAAAGAGAGGTGACTAAAATGAAGAATGAATATGATTTTTCAAATGCAAGACAAAACCCTTACGTTAAGAAGTTGAAAAAGCAAATTACTATCAACCTTGATAATGAAACAATTGATTATTTTAAGAGCCTTGCGCAAAATACGGGTATACCTTATCAAACGCTTATAAATTTGTTCCTTGCAGACTGTGCAAAGAATAAAAAGCAGCCTACGGTTGCGTGGAACTAAATATAAACTAAATTTAAATATAACGGCAGTTTATACTGCCGTTATTTTTTTATTCTCTGCGCATACTGTCATTATGGCATACAGTTATAAAGGCAGTATAAGTTTCGGGTTTGTGTACATTCCCGTAACCCTGCATAAGATCATAAAAAGCAACGATATCGGTTTTAATATGATAGACAAAAAGACCAACTGCCGAGTGCAGTATAAAAAAACCTGCGCAGATTGCGGCGGTAGGGAAGTCAAACAGGAAGATATAGTAAAGGGCTTCGAGTACGAGGACGGAAAGTACGTTATCTTTGAAGATAAGGACTTTGAAAAGCTGAAATCCAAGAAAGACAAAAATATAACCATTGAAAAGTTTGTTGAACTTGCCGAGGTTGACCCTCTGTATTTTGAAACGCCTTACTATGTTGTTCCCACGGGTGCTGAAAAGGCGTTTGTTGTGCTTTTAAAAGCTATGGAGGAAGAGGGTAAAGCAGCGGTTGCAAAAACAGTATTAGGCAATAAAGAAACGCTTATTTTAATAAGGGCGAAAGACGGGCAGATGCTTTTGAACACGCTATTCTTTGAAGAGGAAGTAACCAAAAATCCTGCAAAGGAAATAACCGAAAAGCCGAGCGCCACCGAACTTAAAATGGCAAAGGCAATTATAGAGGGAATGAGTGGAAAATTCGTTCCGTCCGAATATAAGGACGAATACCGCCAAAAGGTGCAGGAAGCGATAGAGAGAAAGATTGCCGGCAAGCAAATTGTAGCACCCAAAGAGAACGGAACGGCAAGCGTTTCGAACCTTATGGAAGCGCTTACAAAATCGCTTGAGCTTGCGCAGAAGCCCAAAGCTAAAAAGGCTACACCGAAGAAAACGACGACGAGGAAGAAAGAGGCGTGAGCGATTTATTTGAAGAAAAAAATATCTCGCCTATGCTATTGCACGAGGTCAAAAAGCCATTTGATGACGAGGACTATATATACGAATTGAAGTTGGACGGAATACGTTGCGTGGCTTATATAGAGCCTAAATCGGTATCTCTGCAAAATAAGCGGTTTAAGGAATTGACCCCCATATATCCAGAACTTTCGGATATTTGCAAGTGCGTTAAAAAGCGTGTAATACTTGACGGAGAGCTTGTCTTTCTGACAGACGGCAAGCCAAATTTTTATGCTCTGCAACGGCGCAGTCTTATGACGGACAGTTTCAGAATATCGCTTGCGGCAAAGAAAAATCCCGTGCAGTTCGCAGCTTACGATATTATTTATTTTGACGGAAAAGATCTTACGGATAAACCGCTTTTGGAGCGTAAAGAAATTCTTTCCGAAAATGTAAGAGAAGGCTTTAATTTAAGCATATCCCGTTGGATAGAAAAGAGCGGCGTTGCCTTTTTCGAGCTTGCGAAGAAAGAGAACTTGGAGGGCATCGTCGCCAAGAAAAAGGACGGCCTGTATCACATAGGCAAGCGCACGTTGGAATGGATAAAGATTAAAGTAATGCAGGATGAGGACTTACTTATTTTGGGTTATCAGCCAGACGAAGACGGGAAAGTTAAAGATTTAATTTTAGGTTTCTATGACGATAAAGGCGAACTTAAATGCAGGGGGAAAGTTTACCTCGGTGTATCCAAAGCAGAGCAGAAAATCATAGCCGAATTTGCAAAAAAGAACACGGTCAAAATACCGTGGTTCGATAAATATAAAAACGTAGTGTGGTTAAAACCGCAGCTTGTCGGTACGGCTCATTTTATGCATGAAACTGAAAACGGCGGTATGCGTCAGCCCGTGTGGAAGGGGTTGAGGGAAGATAAGTAAATTTTTTAATAGTATTGACAATAAAGCCGTTTTTTGCTAAAATAAAAACGCTAAACAAAACTAAATATATTTTTTTAGAACGAGCATAGTTATTGGTAGAACTATACTCATTTTGTCGCATACTAAAATCTCGTTCTGTGATTTAGTTTTGTTTAGCAACTAAGCGATGAACGGTATATTCTGCGGCGTCGTTCTTCGTAAGAGGAACGGCGTTTTTTGTTTTAAAATCTCAAAATTAACAAAAATGAATGGGAAATTTTTACTTAATAAAAAGAAATTGGGCATCAAATGTCAATGTAGTGTAGTACTGCGTCAATACGGTTTATTGTGGTCGGCCTATAAAAATGTTATAATACAAACAGATTTTGATAAAAAAGAACATTTTTGGATGGTTTTATGGCAGATAAAAAAATACAACGCGGCTTGAATCTTAAAGAATTTAAAAATCCTCCTGCACAATACAGAGGCGCACCTTTTTGGGCCTGGAATACTACGCTTGAAGAACAAGATTTAAAATGGCAGATAGATAAGTTTAAAGAAATGGGCTTCGGTGGTTTTTTTATGCATACCCGAAGCGGAATGGCAACGGAATATCTCGGTGAAGAATTTATGCGGCTGGTGCGAGGCTGTGTCGCCAAAGCAAAAGGTAAAGGGATGCTCGCCTATCTTTACGACGAGGACAGGTGGTCGAGCGGCTCGGCGGGCGGTAAAGTAACAAAAAACAAGGAATACAGACAAAAGACTGTTTGCCTTTCATTAAAAACGCCCGAGGAAATGCAAAAGCTCTGTGAAAAGGACGAACGTTGCCCCGAGTTTTTAAAAGCTTTCGATATAGTTTTCGATAAAAGCGACAGGCTTGAAAGCTATAAAACCTTATCCGTAGACGAAGAAGCCGTGGGCGAAAAGTGGTATGCTTACGTGCTGTTGGGGCGTCGTTCGGGGTGGTATAACGGCTATACGTATCTTGATATGCTCAATTCCGAAGCCGTAAGCGAATTTATTATGGTAACGCACGAAGCTTATAAGAAAGAAGTAGGTAATGAATTCGGTAAAACCGTCCCTGCAATATTTACCGACGAACCGAATTTCGGCGAAATAAATCCTAAAGCGTATGTGCGCGACGGGCTTGACGCCGAGTTTCCGTGGACGCAACGCTTTGCAACAATGTTTAAAGATAAATACGGTTACGATATATCCGAAAATCTACCCGAGCTTGTATGGAATTTAAGCAGGAATAAGCCAAGCAAGGTTCGCTACCATTATTATGCGTTTACAACCGAGCTGTTTGCGCTGACATACTGCGATAAGGTAGGCGAATGGTGCTCGGGCAACAATATAGATTTTGTAGGACACGTTTTAGCCGAGCCGGAGCTGTACAGTCAGATGAGGACGGTTGGCGAATGTATGCGTCATTATAAAAACCTTGATATTCCTGAATCGATATGCTTTGCAATGCGGTTGAATTCACAACGGCTAAGCAAGCGCAATCGGTCGTTCATCAGGGAGGCAAGAAAGGAATGGCGAGCGAGCTGTACGGGGTAACCGGTTGGGATTTTGATTTTCGGGGTCATAAATTTCAAGGCGATTGGCAGGCGGCGCTCGGCGTAACCTTTAGAATCCCCCATTTAAGTTGGGTCAGTATGCATGGTTCGGCAAAGCGCGACTACCCTGCAAGTATAGGCTATCAGTCGTGTTGGCACACGCAGTATTCGTTCATTGAAAATCACTACGCACGGCTTAATACGGCGTTAACTCGCGGAAAGCCGGTTGTCAACGTAGCGGTTATTCACCCTATAGAGAGCGCTTGGATAACAAGCGGCGTCCGTGAACTTACCTCTGCGGAAATCAAGGCAATGGATGAAAGGTTCGGCAATTTAACGAATTGGTTGTTGCGCGGACATATTGACTTTGATTTTGTAAGTGAAAGCATGCTTCCCGATATGTACAAAAAAAGCGGAAAAGGCTTTAACATCGGTGAAATGAATTATAAGGCGGTTTTCGTTCCTCCGCTTAAAACCATAAGGAGAACAACGGTTGACGCCCTGTACGGGTTTATCGAAAACGGCGGTAAAGTAGTAGTGAGCGGCAACTGCCCTGAATGCGTTGACGGCGAAATAAGCGACTACGCCGCACGTTTGTACGAAATAGCCGAAAGTGCGGTATTCTCGGAATCGGATATAATAAACGCCTTTTCCGATGAGCGCGAAGTGGAGATATTAAATCAAAACGGCGGCAGAAAACGTGAAATGATATATACTCTTCGCGCGGACGGTGAAAACAAGTGGTTGTTTGTAGCGCATTGCGAAAACATAACAAGGTTAGACGGTTCCGACTACGCCTATGATAAATTGCGCATAAGCGTAAAAGGACTTTATAAACCTAATTTATATAATACCTTGAACGGCGAAACCGAGGATGTAGAGTTTTTACATAAAAACGGTGAAACTTTTATTTTAATCGATTGCTTTACTTTGGACAGTTTTTTATTTCTTTTAACCCCTTGCGAAAGCGAAACGGCAGGTTCGGTTATAAGTTGCACATACTTAAACGAGAAGCAGTTAAATATTCCCGATTTTGTAGACTTTGAAATTAAAGAGCCCAATGTTTTTGTGCTCGATATGGCGGAATACTCCCGCGACGGTAAAACGTATTTCCCCCGGGAGGAAATACTGCGAATAGATAAAGCGGTACGCGACGAGCTCGAATATCCGCTTGCAAACGGATGCGATACGCAGCCGTGGTGCTTCCCCGAAAAGAAGCCGACCGAATTCGTCTATCTCAAATTCAAAATTAAAAGTCAAACGGCGGTATCTTGCCGACTCGGATATGAAAGATTTGAAGATTTATGGTTGAACGGAGTAAAGCTTGAAAAAGCCGACGAGGGATATTTTACCGATAAATCTATCAGGACTATGCGCTTGCCGAAGCTCAAAAAAGGCGAAAACGAACTGATAATCCGTACGGCGATAAGCGAGAGAATCAGCATAGAAAATTATTTTCTTTTGGGGAAATTCGGTGTTTCGGTCTGCGGTTCGTATGCGGAAATTACAAAGCCTGCCGAAAAGCTTGCGTTCGGTTCCGTCGTAAATCAGAAGCTGCCTTTTTACGGCGCTGAAATAACCTACAAAATACCGTTTGAATGCGAAGACGGCGATTTGACCGTCAACACCGATTACTATAACGGAGCTTTAATCGGGGTCAGAATTGACGGCAAAGATGTAGGTAAAATAGTTTTGCCGCCGTATGAAATTACTATACCGAATGTAAAAAGCGGCAAGCATTTACTTGAAATGACTTTGTATGCAAGTCGTATAAATACCTTTGGCGCACTGCATCTGTGCGTTCCCGTAAGTTGGAAAGGTCCAAATATGTGGTACACATATGGCAACGGCTGGGCTTATGAATATCAGCTTAAAGACGTGGGGATTATGAAAAAGCCTGTATTAAAATTAAAAAAGAAATATACGCAAGAGCGTTAATATATTTGGAGGAAAATCTATGACAAAATTCAAAAAGGTAGCGGCGACTTCCGTTGCCGTATTGGCTGCGATGTCCGCAACGGCGTTAACCGCCTGTTCGAATTCAAGAGACGGTTCGCACATTGTCTTTTGTAGTTACGGCGACGAATCGGAGCTTGCAATTTACACCGAAATGGTTGACGAATTTAACAAAACTTACGGTGCGGAACACAACATCAAAGTAGACCATACCCCCATAGGCATAACCGGCTATAACAATTATATACAGTCTATGTCAACCGCCCGCAACAGTTATGACGTTTGCGTTGTAATCGAGGACAGATTTAAGGCTTGGGCGACAACGGGAATAATCGGTCCTATGGAAGAATACTTCAATGCCGTTACCGATATCGACGTTTCGGACGTGTTCCCGAATACCGTCAACCGTTTAAGGTTAAACGTGTCGAACAATACGTCGAATTTGAGCGACCCGCTTTACGGAATGCCTCTCGATACCAAGCCTTCCGCACTCTATTACAACGAGTCTATGTTCAATAAGGCGGGTATAATAATCATAAGCGTAGACGAAGATGATATGGATGCTTGGAACAGAGGGGAAATTGCCGATAAACGCGGGCATAAAAAGAGTGACTTTGCCAAATTAAGCAATGTTACCGTTCCCAAGAAGGGTTATTACCGCAGCGTGCGCCCTTATGTCAGCGGTTTCGAGTGGACAATGCCAGCTTCGGATGAAATTCTCGTATTCAATAACAGGATTCCAATGAACTGGGACGAGATGGAAGATTTGGCAATGATATTCTCGCCGAGCTCTAACCCCAACGCCGGAAAGGATTTCGGTACCGATTACGGTATGTTCACTGAATGGTGGTTCAATTACGGCTGGGCGGTAGGCGGTAACTGCCTGCAAGACCTTTCGGGCGACGGCGAGTGGAACTTCTCGCTTTTGGATTCTACGCCCAACTATATCGTAACGGGCGAAAGCTACACGGGTAAATGGTCGGGAAAGGTCTATAATACGGGCGAAACGCTTGAACACAACGATAAATTCGATTTGCCCGAGGGAAAGGTTATGACTCCCGACAATAACGGCGGTTATACGCTCGACGGGAATAAGCTCGGTATTCGTGCAGACGTGACTGCCGCCGCAACCGACGGAACTCTCGGCGAGCTGCCTTCAACGCGCGATGCGTTTACCCGTTATTTAAGACTCGGTGCGTCAAAGACAAGCGTTATCGAAAATGCGGGCGGGTTGGATATTGCGCCTAACCCTATTATTTTCAACACGCGTACACGTCAAAATTATTGGTACAGCGGAAAAATGGCAATGCTTGTAGATTATTCTACTTACATCGAAAATTTCTCCAAGCAGGCTACAATATATAATTTCGAATGGGACGTCGCTCCGCTTATTGTATATAAGGAATACACCGAGCCGATGAACCCTAACTGCGATACCGTTAAAATTCAAGGAAAGGAAGCAGGCGAGTGCAACAGTAAGGCAATGTGCGTGCGTGCCCGTACAAGTACGCAGGTTAAAGAATCGGCGGCTAAGTTTATCAAATGGATGGCAAGTAAGGAAGGACAGAGCCTGCGTGCGGAGAAGGGACATTTCCCCAATCAGCAAGAGCTTTTGGACAGCATTAAATACAACGGTTACGCGCCTAAAAATATAACTGTATTCAGTGAAAATCTGCAATATCAGAGCGCAGGCGACTGGTGGTATTTACCCGACGATATGTGGATAAAGACTTGGGCGACTCCGTTGAACAGTGAAGTGAGAAACGGAACTTTGACTTACGATTTGTGGAAGAAAGACGCAATTCCTGACACAAACGAGTATCTCAAAAAATATTGATTGACAAATCGAATAACTTCAAAAAAATAAAATAAGAGGTTAATTTAATGAAAAAATTTTTGGTTGGTATTATGGCGGCGGCTCTGTCCGTGTGCGTGGTTGCGGGTTGCGGTGCGAATACCGTTGACGTGTTCAGGCTCGACCACTACAACGGCGTAGCGGAGGACGGGGCAACGGACAGCAAGTATTTCTACCGCAACGATTTTTCGCTCATTACGGGTGACTCTCAGGTTATCTGGGTCAGCGAAGAGCAGGACGATGAATACGGTGGCTACTATTATCAGTACGCTTCTATGTGCGACGGCGTTTTGCTTGAAAATTTCGGCGGCGACGACCCACACCGTTCGGCAATTACCTGTTTCCGCAGTAAAGATTTAAACGATTGGGAAAAATGCGGAGCAGTAGATAACGGTTTCTCAGTAAGGTTTGAAACGCACGAATGGCCCGTTTCGGCTTGTTGGGCTCCCGAAACAATATATAATCCCAAAGACGGCAAATATTATATGTTTTTCTCGGCGGAAGCTAATCCAAAGCCTACGGGTAAAGTGGAGTATGACACGGAAGGTCAGTTGTTTAACAGATTCTTTATGGTAACGTGCGTTTCGGATACTCCCGTAGGGCCATTTAAGCTTTTAACAAGTGCAAATTACTACGGCGACCCTGAGACCTCAAACCTCAACGGCAAGGTTATAACGAGCAAAAATCCTGCTATAAATCCAAAATTCGATTTGGGACTTGACAGCTTATTTGCGATAATCGACACGCATCCTTTCTATGACGGCGACGACCTGTACATTTACTTCGTCCGCCATATAAGCGACGATTCGGGTTTCAATTCGGTTTGGGGTATGAAGATGAAAGATATGCTTTCGCCCGACTATTCCACGGCGCGCTGTCTTATTGTTCCAAACTACCGTTCGGTAGAGTATATCGAGGACAGTACGCTCTCGAATATGGATATTAACCGCTATAAGCTGATAGACGAATTCGTTGACCCCGAGGAATACGCAAAGCTCACGGACAAGACGAATAAGGTTTCAAAAGCCGATTACGGCGAGGAATACCACATTAACGAAGGTCCGTTTATGTGGAAGGATAACGGCAGATATTATCTTACTTATTCTCCGCAGGGCGTCGGCAGGTTTGGCTATCAGGTAAGGCAGGCGTTGGGGACGTCCCCGCTCGGGAAGTTTGAAAAACCTACGTTAGATCCCGCAACTCTTATGGGTTCGAGCGACACTAATACGTCTATGCTCGGTTCGGGACATCATTGCTTTATAGACGGCGGCGCAGGCGATTTATATTGCGTAAGCTGGCCCAACCTCGTTCCTATGACGAACAATATAGACAAGGACGGCAGAGCCTATGCGGTTGACAGAGTTCATTTTATCGAGGACGAAACCTACGGCAGAGTTATGACGGGCGGCCCTACCGACAGCTTGCAGTATAAACCTTATAATTATACCGGTAAAGTGAACGTTGCTCCCAAGGCTGAGGTTACCGCAACCAATAGCGTAAAAGGAACGGAAAAATATATTAACGATGAGGTTGTGGTATTCCGCGAATATTATGCGGATAAGGAATTTGCCTCGGACGGAAAAACGACCGTAACGCTTACGTTTGACCGACCCACCGAAATTTCAGCCATAATGATATATAACAGTTATGACTACTATTCGGCTTTCGACGGTGTGGACAGCATTTTGTTTTATCTTTCCGAAAAGCCTACCTGGTACACGGCGGATAATTATGTGCCCGTGGCGGGTATATTCGATTTGCCTTTCAACAGAGATTATTTCAACGAGCAGGGCAAATATATGAATCAGGGCGGCTCTTCATTGGCTTCGTTTAACGATATTAAAGTAGATAAGATAGAAATAACAATCAGCAAAAAAATAACTGCGGACCGAGATAATATAATCAAGATTTCAGATATAGTCGTATTAGGTAAAGGGGAATAAATTAAGTGAAAAGAAAACCGGTTATTATTTCTTTAATGATGACGTTTGCGTGCGCTTCCGCTTTGGGAGTCGCTACGGGCTGTAACGGCTGTTCAAGCTGTAACGGAGATAAAAATGCGAATGTAATAGAGAGCAACGACGGCTACAAATGGACGTACACTCAGCCTTTTGTGGACGATATGGACGACGATATGAAAATCGACGGTAAGCTTGAGGAGTCCCGCTGGACCGAAGGCGGGAAGAAGTGGCTTACGCATACCGAAAAGGATGTTGAATTGCGCTATACAACTTCGTTTACGCAGAAGGGGATGTATATTGCAGCCGAGGCAAAGGACCCCGGTATGCAGTGGAATGACACGCGCGATTTTGCCAACAATTCATCGTTTTATTTCTATATCATTTCCAACAAGGCAACCGAATATCACGCATTCGACTGTATGGGCTTTTATGTCGACGAGTTGAACAGCGCCTGCCGTCAGAATTCGCGCTTTGCGGCAAAGGGCTTGCGTACGGAGGTAAACGGTGTACCAACATTAACGGCGGAATTTTTCGCTTCGTGGGAGGCGCTCAACTATACGGTTGACAAAGCTACAGGTATGCCCGAAGAGGCAAATTTCCTGCCTCAGTACCGCTACGTAGCGGGAGTTAACTCCACCGAAAATACTTACCTTAAACCTGCGCTTGCGGAAACGGGCGGAGACAGGGTTAAAAACGCTTACTCGTTCAACGGCGACGGCTACATCAACGTGGACGTTGATGGGGCGGAGCTTGGTAATGCCGTTACCGGCTTTGCCAAATCCGACGGCTGGGATTTATCGAATATCAAGGGCGAAAGTAAGAGTATAACGGCAAACAGAGTCGGCGATCAGGCGATATTCTTCAAGGATATCAATTCTTCGAGATATTCGTATTCCGTTGATATTACTTTCAACGAGTCGTACAACGACGGTATCCCCGCTGTGGGCGTATTCGATATGAAGAACGCCGAGGACTTCAATATTATGTGGTTTCACGGCGAAGATATCGCAAACAACAAAAACTCTTACCGCTATTTCCTGCGCGATTTGCATACGGGCAGAAGCGATACGCAACAGGGCAACTTAGACGTTACAAGCGGGAGTAAGACAATAAAAATCTGCGTCATAAAGGACGATTCCCGTCTTTACTATATTTTCAACGGAAAGTACGAGTTCGGCGTTGATTTAAATTGGCTCGGCGGGAAAACTATTCCCGGTTTATACACCTTCGGCACGAACGCAACGTTCTCGAATTGGGAGGTTACCGACTTTGAGAGCGCAGAAAAAGACGCTCAGTTTAAAGAGCTTTGCGCAACCTATATGCATACCGTAAATATCGACGGCGCCATAACGGGCGGTACGGTAACTACTGACAATCTTGCGGTTGCGGTTGGCAGCGACGACAGCGTCAAGCTTTCGATAGCTCCTACGCGCGGCTACGTTTTAACCGATTTTACCTTAAACGGCGAATCTGCTTACGACAGGGTAATTTCGGAAATGATAGGAGGCGTATTTACTATTACGCCTGACAGGGCGGTGAATATCGGCGCTACCTTCTCGGCGATGCCCGCATCCGAAACTCTCCGTATAACGGGTAACGTTAAACGCAGCAACGGCTCGGCTTTGATAGGTATGTCGTACTCGGTACACAGCGAGCAGGAGGCTAATACCAATATTCTCTATAATTACGGAACTACGACCTCTGCCGGTATATTCGATATCACCGTTTTAAAAGCGGGAACTCATACGATTGGCGGAAAGACCGTAATTACGGACGGAAAGTATACGCTTACGTTTGACGGTATATTCTCCCGCGGCGACGTTAACAGTATTGTAATAGATACTACGGATGAAAAATTCAGCGGTCAAAGCTATCACGCCTACGGCGACGTTATACTCAACCCGGTTAAAGCGTTGCAGATGGCGGAAACACCGGACGGCAAAATTCAGACCACGAATTTAAAGGTTAATCAGTCCGAAAAGTTTTCTTACTTCGTCGGCAACGACGAGGTTACAGGTAGCTTCGAGCTTACTATGACGATTAACGCCAAAAACGACGCGTGGCCCTGCTACGGTATTACCGTCGAAGACGAAAACAACAACGCCATGTCACTGTTTGCGGCAGGTCCCAAGTATTATCGCATAATGAAAGGCTATGACGGCGTAAACTATACGCAAGCTGATAAGAGCACGACGTATAAAGACGGAATAAGCAATTTAAAGCTTGTGTACGATGCGAAAAAAGACGTGTTTATGTTCTATGTGAATGATGTGCTTTTCGATACGCTCAAACGCTCGGATTATCTCACGGGTACAACATTTAAATACGGACCCGTAGGCTATATGGTTGGGGCAGACGGTTATACGGGAAACCCCATTACCGACGAAAATCCCTTCGCAACCTTTACCAAACCCGTAATTATCAAAGAATATACACTCAGCTTGCCTACCGGGGCAACGGTGGTAACTTCCGACGGGACGGCTATCACGGACGGTAAAGTTCCCGTGCTTTCTACGGTTACGGTAACGATACCCGTTTCTGGCAATAATAACTATATGATTTACGTTGACGGTATTCCCGTTGCCACTACCAAAGAAGAAGGTAAAATTTCGGCGACGTTCGGTGTTACCGCAAACAGCAGCGTAACTTATGAAGAGGCAAATGAAATAAGCGGTAGCGTTGCCTTGGGCGATAAATACCCCGCACTTAAAGATAAGCAGTCGCTTAGCGGAGTAGAGGTGTTGTTCGCAGGTGAAAACGGCAAAGTGGTTTACACGGCGATAACGGATAAAGACGGCAACTTTACCGCATCCTTGCCTGACGGCGCTTTCTATGTGGGAGCCAAGGGTGACTGCCTTGTTTCAGACAGTATTAGTATAACGGTTACCGGAGGCTTGTCAAACGTAAATCTTACTTTAAACAAGCCCGCGCTTGACGAACAGATTTTCGAAGCCGAGTTGGGTTACGATGCAAAGACGGGCAACTATGTTATAGACGGCGCACACGGACAAAAGGCGGCGGGCTTCCTTGCGGGAGCTTCGCAT
Source organism: uncultured Clostridia bacterium (assembly GCA_947570625.1). GTDB lineage: Bacteria > Bacillota > Clostridia > Christensenellales > Borkfalkiaceae > Coproplasma. Next base: position 44,319 of record CANOUP010000003.1, read on the forward strand.
GAAAACGGCAATTCTTACGTTGTATCCGTGAAAATGAGCAATCTCGGCAACGATTGGCCGAGCGGCGGTTTCGCAATAGGCAATTCGGCGGATAAGTTCGTCAAATTCGAAATTGTAAAATCCACGTCAAATACTTATATTTTAAGAATTAAAGACGAAGTTACAAACGGCGAAGTTTTGTGGTGGTTCAACAACATTACTGAGTTCAATAAGTACAATGAACTGGATGAGTTTACATTCAAGGTTGTATATGCAAATGGCAACTATTATATCTTCCTCGAAGGCGACTTGCTTGTAACCGTACCCGAAACAACCGCGCTCGGCGGAACAACTGTAAAATCAGCCGTCGGTAGCGGAAAGACCGTAAAATTAGGACTTTACGGCGAAGAAATCATCACGTTCTCGGAATACGCATATTCGTATGCCGACGCCGACATCAAGGCTCTTATCGGTCGCACGCTTACTTTGGATTCGGGTTTAACGGCAACAGTAAACGGCACGCCCGTAACGGACGGAGGGGTACTCTTAGGTAACGAAGTTACTGTTACGATAGACGTTCCCGCAGACAAATATTACAATATAATAGTTGACGGTGCGGCAGTTCCTACCGTAAACGAAAACGGCAAAGCAACCGCAAAATTCAAGGTTACGGGCAACCATAGCGTAACGTATTCGATTTCGTATGAAGTCAGAGGCAACGTTACAGGCGGCGACGAGAACACCATTATAACCGTAGCGACAACGAGTGGCGCAATAGTCTACACGAGCAAGGGGGCAACGTTCAGCGCAATGCTCGCAGACGGTAACTACATTGTAACGGCGCAGGGCACGGATAAGGTTTCAAACGGCGTTAAGTTTACGGTTAACGGAAATGCGGTAAGCGGCATAGAAGTTATGCTGAATAAGCTTACGATAGGCGAACAGGTTTACGAGCACGAATTTATTTATAACTCCGCAAACGGTTCGTTCTATGCCGAGCATACGCCCGAAGGCTCGCCTATGTACGGCGGATACTTTAAAGACTTAACGGTTGAAGAAGGCAAAGACTTTGTATTAGGCGCAACTATGAAAGATATGGGCGCAAGCATGTGGCCTTCAACCGGTTTGCTTGTCGGTACGACTAAGGATAAATATGTTCGCTTTGATATAATCCGCAATACGGACGGTAACGTGTTCGGCTTGCAGGTACGCAGTGCAACGGGTAAAGAAACTATTAGTTGGTTTGATACCGAGCCTTTCACAAAATGGGCTAAGCCTTTCGGTGAAGACGGAACGAAGGAGTTCAAGCTGGAACTTATATATCATAACGGCGTTTATTTCGTATTCTTTAACGGTGAGCTTGCCGCTAAATACAATGAAAACGACAAAGTATTGGCGGGCGAGACGATTGCGGCGCAAGTAGGCACTGGAGACAGAAAGCTTGGCGTTTATGCTGAAAGACAGATAAGCTATACCGATTGGGGATATTCTGCGGCTACGGGCGATTTAAATAAATATTTAAGCGCAACTGTAACGGCTAACGGAATGACGGTTACGGTAAACGGCAAAGAAATTACGGACGGCAGTGTGCTTTTGGGCGACGACGTTACGGTTTCGGTAGACGTTTCCGCAGGACAGGTGGTTTCGATACTCGTTGACGGTAAAGCGGTTGAAACTAATATCGAAAACGGGAAAGCAACGGCTACGTTTAAAGTGACCGGCAACCATACCGTAACGTATTCGAGCGTTTATGCCGTAAGCGGTACGGCAGCGGCGGGCGCAACGGTTACTTTTGCGAATTCGGACGGCAGTATTGCTAAACAGATTACGGCGGAAACGGACGGTACATTCAGCGTAACGTTGCCCGACGGCACTTACTACGCAAGTGCAGAAACCGCTGCTGCGGTTTCTGCGGTAACAAAAGTAGCGGTTAACGGCAATGCGGTATTCGGATTGGAAATACGGGTTAACCGTGCACTCATTACCGACAAGGTATTTGCGGAAGACTTTAAATTTAGCTATGTTGACGGCTCGTTGTATTCTTTGCACGACGGCAACGGAACAAATTGGTACGGCGGATACTTTGACGGTGCAACGGTTGCGGAAGGCAAAGATTTTGTATTAAGCGCAACTATGAAAGATATGGGAGCAAGCATGTGGCCTTCAACCGGTTTGCTTGTCGGTACGACTAAGGATAAATACGTTCGTTTCAATATAATCCGCAATACGGACGGTGGCGTGTTCGGCTTGCAGGTACGCAGTGCAACGGGTAAAGAAACTATTAGTTGGTTTAACGTCGGGTCTAAATTTGTCAATCCGTTCAGCGGAGAGGACGGAAGTCTTGAATTAAAGCTTATTTACCACAACGGTTTATATTCCGTTTACTTCAACAATGTGCTTGCGGCGCAATTTGACGAGACGGCGGCAACATTAAGCGATTCTTCCGCATCCATAGCGTCGCAGCTTGAAAACGGGGTAAGGAAACTCGGTTTCTACGCCGAGAGGCAAATAACGCTTGTCGATTGGAGTTTTGAAACGACTGACGTAACAATTCCCGCAGAGGCGAGAGTAAAAGGCTTTGATGGTGTTACGGCGTTTAAATACGATACCGAAAGCGGAGCGTTCAAGAGCGTTTGGAATAACAATAACCAACGCAGCGTGACGGATATCGACGTTAAGGACGTACAAGAATGGGTTTGGTCGGCCGACGTTCACGTAATGTCGGATTGGGCATATCCTTCTGTCGGACTTGCGCTCTACAACGGCGAAAATACCAAAGATTTCATAACTAAAATTATCCGTCTTACGCCCGATGAGACCGAGAGCAATAAAGATTCGCAGACCTGTCAGCTTAAAATCGGTACCACCGACTTTGGTGCAGACGCAGGCGGTAACAGCACCCAGCAATGGGTTGATTCCCATAAAACAGCGTTAAAAGACGAAGTGCGTATGTCGCTTGTACACGACGCAAACGGCTATTATCTGTTTATCGGAAGTGACCTGGTATGGTCTACTACCGATAATATAGTCGACGGTTGGGACAGCGTGCGCCTTGGATTCTTTGCAGAGCAGGAGGCTTCGGTAAGAAATCTTACTTACTCAACCGATATAAGCGGATACAACACAAATACTTAGTAGGAGAAGCAACGCCTTTCCTTTGCAGAAAGGAAAGGCGTTGTATAATTTGTTATGATTAAGTTTGAGCCCAACAGACATTTTAAGGAAAAGTATTTAAAACTGTACGGGCTTGATGAAAATACAAAATAGAGGAATGAGGTTATGGAAAGAAAATTACCTGCGTATCCGTTATTCGTAAAAGACCCCAACTTTTCATTGTGGGCAATGTGTGACGAACTGAACGGTGCCGATATAAAAACTTGGTACGGCGAAGAAAAGCCCGTTTACGGTTTTTTAAAAACCGAAGAGGGAACTTTTTGCTTTTTGGGAAATTATGATAGCGTTAAGGCTTATGGAGTTAGTAAAGCCGAACAGCTTTCGCTTGAAGTTACCTCATTTACCACCGATTACGTTTTTAAGGCGGGCAAAGCCGAAATAAAGGTTTCTTTCGTTTCGCCTTTGCTTTTGACGGATGTTCAAATGCTGTCAATGCCTGTTTGCTATATAAATTACAGCGTTACAGGTGCAAAAAGCGCAGAAGTTTCGATTTTTCTCAATCAAAAGATTTGTTATAACGCCAAATCGGCTTTGCCGGATAAAAGCGTAAGGGGCGGCGTCGTAAACAAAGACGGCTACGAGGCGGCGTTTTTCGGGCTTAAACGGCAATATTATCTTTCCAACAATTTTGACGGAACGGGCGCGGATTGGGGCTATTTCTATCTTGCGGGCAATAAAGCGTTCATTTGTGATACGGGCGGGCTTGCCGCTTATTTGAGCGCAGGCAATAAAGAGTTTAGTCATTTGGGCGAAGAAAAATATTTAGCGGCGCTTTGCGGGAAAAGCGGAAGAATAGCAATTGCTTACGACGATATCGTAGCGATAGATTATTTCGGAAGCTTCAAAAAGACTGCATATCTTGAAACACATACAATATACGACGCACTTGGCGAAGTAATTTTCGGCGGCGATAAAATCGATGAAAGGCTTGCCGGGTTCGATAAAGACTTAAAGAAAAAAGCCCAAGAATTCGGTTCGGACTATTATGCTGTTTTAACGGCTGCTTTAAGGCAAAGCATAGCCGCACACAAGCTTGTTTACGACGACGATAAAAATCTTCTTTTCCTTTCCAAAGAATGTTTTTCAAACGGCTGTATAGCAACGGTAGATATAAGCTATCCGTCTATGCCTCTGTTTCTTTTATACAATACCGAACTTGTAAAGGGTATGATGCGTCCTATTTTTAAGTTTGCTAAAATGCCAGTTTGGAAGTTTGCCTTTGCGCCGCACGACGTGGGAACGTATCCTGCTTGCTGCGGTCAGGCATACGGATTGAAATGCGACGGCGGCAAGAACCACGCCGACTATATGAAGCGTGACGGTGCATACGAAACGCATATGCCCTATTACTTGCTTCCCGAAAATTTCGAACCGTATGATTTTAATATGCAAATGCCCGTAGAGGAGTGCGCCAATATGCTTATAATGCTTGCGGCGTGTTATTGCTATGACGGCGATATTTCATTATTCAACGCACATAAAGATTTGTGCGCTAACTGGGTAAATTATCTTGTTGAATATGGATTGAAGCCGGAAAATCAGCTTTGTACGGACGATTTTGCGGGGCATCTCAAAAATAATCTTAATCTGTCTATAAAAGCAACTGTCGGTATTGGCGCATACGCAAACTTATTAAAAGGAGCAGGCGATAAAAAGGCGGATAAATTTTACGACGTGGCGCAAAAGTTTGCTAAAGAAATAATAGATTTTTCAAATAAATTTGCGCATTCTCCCATAACGTGGGATTGTGGAGAGGAGTCGTTTTCACTCAAATATAATTTGGCTTTCGACGGTATCTTGGGGCTTAAACTGTTCCCGCAGGAATTCAAAGAAAGAGAGGTAAGCTTTTATCTTGAAAAACTTGAAAAGTACGGCGTACCGTTGGACAACAGAAAAAGCTACACAAAAAGCGATTGGCTTTGCTGGGTAGCTTCTTTGACGGAAGATAACAAAAAGGCGCAAAAAATTATTGCGCCGATTGCGGAATTTTTGATAAGTTCACCCTGCCGCGTACCGTTTTGCGACTGGTACGATACGGTTAGCGGAGCGCAATGCGGTTTTCAGGCAAGAAGCGTGCAGGGCGGTTGCTTTATTTTGCTGTTAAAGTAAAACGGTTGATTATTTTCTTCCGTTTTGCTTAGTGATTTCCTTAGGAGTAACGCCGAACTGTTTTTTAAAAAGTCTGTAAAAATAAGACGTATTGTTAAAATTAATTCTTTCGCAAATTTGTTCAATCGAGTAAGAAGACGATTTTAGCAAGGAATATGCGTATTTCATTTTTTGTTCGTTGAAATAGTCGGTTATTGTTATGCCTATCATTTTTTTAAACGTACGGCAAACGTATTCCTGACTGTACGAAAACGAGTTGATTATTATCTGCTGATCGGTTTTAAAGTTTTCGGGAGCTGACAATATTGATAAAAGCCTTGATATCCACGCAGGATATTTATTAGATGTAATATTATAGCTGTGTTCGAGAAAAGCGTTGATTATATAGGTGCAGATTGCGCAGTCTATAACGGCGGTGTTGCCGTCTTCAATTGAAGTAAGCTTTTGGGTAAGAGCTTCGATGCGGTTTAATTGGTGATTGGAAAGGGTAAAGGTTATTAGTTTACTCGTGTAAAATTCGTCGTACAAATCGGGCGAATAATTATTACAGATTTTTTTGAAATATTCAGGCTGTATGATTATATCACGATGCATAAAGGTTTTTTCTATCGGTAGAAACGTGTGAGTATTGTTCGGCGTTAAAATAAAAGCGTCTCCGCAAGAAATGGTTTGTTCTTTACCGTCAAGATAATGGATACATTGACCGTCCAAGACGTAAAAAAATTCAATAAACTCATGGCTATGAAGTCCGGGGTCTTCATAGCTAAGTATCATCTGTGTATGAACATTTTTATTATCGGTAAATAATTGTTCTATCGTTAAACGATTTTCATTCATAGACAATTTATAGGTGTCCTTGACATTATTTCACAACTATTTTATCACAAAAATAACGCAATTGCAACAAAAACTATGTAAAATGTCAATACAGTACAATACTACGTCAATGTGGGACATTGTATATATTTATAAAAAATGTTATAATATAAACAGATAATGTAAAAAATTGACAAAAATGCAATTAAGGTGGAATTATGAAATTACTCGCAAAAGCAGGCTTTAGCAAGCAAATTTTCTTTAAAAAGAAAGAAGCGGTTGTAGGTAAGGGAGAAAAAATACAGGGTTTTTTAATGGCGGTAATACCGTTTATAGGCTTTCTCGCTTTTACGGCTTTCCCTTTGGGGCTGACGATTTTCGTCAGCTTTACCGATTTACATTCTTACGACCTTACTACCTTGCAATGGTGCGGATTCGATAACTACATCAAGTTATTCGGATTGCCGATGTTTAAAGACGCGGTAGTCAATACGCTGTATTTTCTTTTAAGCGTTCCCATAAATTTGGTTTCGCAGCTGTTTATTGCAAACCTTTTAAATAAGCCGCTGAATAAAACATTTAAAAAAGTTGCAAGGCTAATACTTTATATTCCTACAATAATAGGCGGTGTTGCGGTCGCGCTTATTTGGAACTGGATATTAGAACCCAACTATGGTGTTTTCAATTCTTTGCTTTCGGCATTGGGACTTGAAAAAATCGGTTTTACTACTACCAAAGAGTGGTTTATGCCGTCAGTACTTATAATAAAATGGTGGAGCGCCGGTTTAAACGTATTAATATTTCAGTCTGCTCTTGCAAACGTTGATAATTCGTTAAAAGAAGCGGCAAGAATAGACGGTGCAAGCGAAAGAAGAATATTTTTCAGCGTAGTCATTCCGCAAATTTCACCTATGATTTTATATACTCTTATGATCGAATGTATAGCGGCGTTTCAGGAAATGTCGGTTATGCAAATTATCGCAGGCAACGGCGTTGGACCTTCCAATTCCGCAGTTACCCTTTCATATTTAATGTACCGTATGACTAATGAAAACATTTATACCGAAGGTTTCGGACTTGCAAGCGCACTCGGTATTGTTCTCGGTATCGTAGTTATTATAGTATCGGTTACTATAAATACAATTTCCAAAAAGTTTGTATCCTATGACTGATAATAAAGGTGCGTTATGAAGAGTAAGAAATTAGAGAATAATAAACCCGTCAACAAAAAATTAAATAATTTATTATTGCAAAATAAGACAGGTAAAAAGAAGTATTATATCGGAACCTATGCGCTTGTTTGCTTCTTTATGGCAGTGGTTTTAATTGCGGTATATATTGCGGTTATTACCTCACTGATGACAAAAGCCGAAGCAAACTTCGTTGAGTTTCATTGGATACCCGAACAGGGCATTTCGTTCAGGGCATATATCGACGCGTTTACCAAAGATTATGGCGGAACGAACGTAATGATAGGTTTAAAAAATACTCTTATAATTTATCTTCCGGGAATTATCGTAGGTTTATACGTTTCGGCTGTAGCGGCATTTGCGTTTGCAAAAATGAAATTCCCCTTTAAAGTTGTCATGTTCGGCATACTGATGGGTACTATGATGATTCCCCAAAATATGAACATTATTGCCAGAGTGCTTATGTTCGACCAGCTGGACTGGATAGGTACGCCTTGGCCCATAATGATTCCGAGAATGCTTGGAACAATAGGCGTCATTTACTTTTTAAGGCAGTATTATATGTCTATCCCTAAGGATTTGATAGACGCGGCAAGAATCGACGGATTAAGCTATTTCGGTGTATTCAACAGAATAATGTTGCCTATTTCGGTATCGCCGCTTTTAATTCAGTTTATTTTCCAGTTTATTGCGGGATATAACGATTATAACGACCCGTTGTACTTTTTGACGAGTAATGCAAATCTGCATACGGTTCAGCTTACGCTTGCTTTCCTTGTAGACCCTTACGAACAGGATTGGCCGTTACGTTTGGCGGCTTGTCTGGCGTCGGCGCTTCCTATGTTTTTGCTTTATTTATTCACTCAAAATCTTATGTTGAAAGGGCTGGATGTGTCTGCGAGTATAAAGGGTTAATATGACGGTTAAAGATTATATTATTGAAACTTTTCCCAAAACTTTAAGAAATGCGGTAAAAGACGAAGATACGTTGTTAGGTTTACCTTATCCGTATACCGTTCCCTGTGCCGAAAGTTATTTTAACGAACTGTTTTATTGGGATACTTATTTTACTAATAAAGCTCTTATCATAGCGGGCGATTTTAAACAGGCTAAAAATAACGTGCTTGATATTGCGGCATTGATAGAAAGGTTCGGATATATGCCGAACGGCAGTAGAACGTATTTTTTAAAACGTAGTCAACCGCCGTATTTTGCGCTTATGGTTGACGATATATATAAGGCGGAAAAGAATACGGCATTTTTAAAAGCGATGTTCCCCGTTATTGAAAAAGAATACGGTTTTTGGATGACAAAAAGAATTTCGGATAACGGACTTAATCATTACTATACCGAAGAGGACGACGAAAGCTGTAAGGGCTTTTACACCGGTTGCGTTGCGGAACGTATAGGCTTAGACGGTAAAGCCGATTTCGTTAATGCGGGAAGAAATTATTTTGCCGAAGCGGAATCGGGTTGGGATTTTACTCCGAGATTCGGAGGAAGCTGCGCGGAATTTAATCCCGTTGACTTAAATTCAAATCTTTACTTATACGAAAAACTTTTGTGCGAATACGAAATTTTGCTCAAAACAGGCGATGGGACCAAATGGCGTGAAAAAGCGGAGACGCGTGCGGAACTTATAAACAAATTGCTTTGGGACAGTGATAAAAACGTTTATAAGGATTACAATTTTAATACGGGAAAACTTTCCGAAACTGTGAGCGCGGCTGCGTTTCAGCCATATTTTGCGGGGCTTGCGGATAAAGAAAAATCGGTTGGCTTGGATAATTTATTGAAAGAATTGCAATGCGGCTACGGGCTGTTTGCAACGGGTAAAACAAATAAAAAGTATCAGTGGGCTTATCCCAACGTATGGGCGCCTTACCACGTCATTGCGGCGGACGGTCTTTTAAATTACGGACTTGTCAAAGAAGCTTTGGCTGTGGCAAATGAGTATACAAGGTTAATCGAAACTAATTTCGAAAAGACGGGCAAATTATACGAAAAGTATAACGGCGAAACAGGCGGTACGGACGCGGTTTCGGAATACGGCACTCCCGAAATGCTCGGCTGGACGGCGGGAGCGTATATGTACTTATCTGAATTTATAAAGGAGCACGGCGATGCTTGACAAACATTTGACCGTAAAAACTTACGGTGCGGCGGATAAAGACAATATTGTTTTTTGGCAGAACTACCGCGTTACGGTTTTGGACGGCAGGCTTTTCAGAATAGAAAGCAATGCGGAAAATGAATGGCGGGACAAAGCAACGCAAAGCATCTGGTTTCGCAACGCCGTTAAACAGAGTTTTGAAACGGATGAAACGGGCGGCGTTTTCAAAATTATAACGCCTTTCGTAACGCTTGTTTTAAAAGAAAATATCGAGGATTGTTTCGTTTGTATGGACGGCGAAAAAATCCCGTTGGACAATAACGGTAATTTGCACGGCACTTACCGCACTTTGGATTGCTGCGACGGCGATACAAAGTATGAAAACTGGTTTTACGGTTGCGCTGTTGAAGGAAAAGTTATTTTGGACGACGGGGTATGCTCGAAAAGAGGCGTTGCCGTTTTGCATGACGAAAGCTCGCTGTCGCTCAACGAATACGGTAAAGTTATTCCCGAGCGTGGAAAGGGTAAAGATATATACGTTTTTGCTTATGGCAATGATTATCGGGTTGCGGTAAACGCGCTCTATAAAATTACGGGCGCGCCGCCCATGTTGCCGCGTTATGCTCTCGGCAACTGGTGGTCGAGATTTTATGCGTATACAGCCGACGAATATCTTACGTTGCTCGATAAATTTTCGCAAAGAAATATTCCGTTTACGGTTGCAGCCGTCGATATGGATTGGCATTGGTCGGCGGATTTGGATAAAAAGTTCTGTATTGCCGAAAGCGGTAAAAATACCGATTATTACGGCGGTAATAACGGTTGGACAGGTTATTCCTGGAATACCGGGCTCTTTCCCGACTATAAGCTTTTTTTAAGGGAAGTAAACGACAGAAACTATAAGGTTACGTTAAATGTGCATCCTGCCGACGGCGTCCGCTTTTTCGAAGATATGTATACAGAAATGGCAGTTGCCTGCGGAGTAAATCCAGATACGGGCAAGAGAATAGAGTTTGACGTTACCGACGATAATTTTATAAACAACTATTTTTCCGTCCTTCATACGCCGTATGAAAATAGCGGCGTTGCGTTTTGGTGGCTTGACTGGCAACAGGGCGAAAAATCGAAAATAGACGGGCTTGACCCGCTGTGGTCGTTAAACCATTATCATTTTCTGGATAATGAGAAAAACGGGAAAAAACCGCTTATACTTTCAAGATATTGCGGCGCAGGTGCGCACAGGTATCCCGTCGGATTTTCGGGTGATACCTACGCAACGTGGAAAACGCTTGAATATCTTCCGTATTTTACCGCTACGGCGAGCAATATAGGCTTTACCTGGTGGTCGCACGATATCGGCGGACATATGTGGGGAGAAACGGACGGAGAGCTTTATTTACGTTCAGTTCAATTCGGCGTATTCAGTCCGATAAACAGGTTGCATTGTTGCGGCTTGAAAGTCGTAACCAAAGAACCATGGAACTACGGTAACGGTACGGGATTGATTGCGGAAGAATTTTTAAGATTCAGGCATCGGTTAATTCCGTTTTTGTATACGGCAAACTATTTGACGCATGCGCAAAGCAAACCGCTTGTCGAGCCGCTGTATTACGAATACGCAAGCGAAGAGGCGTATCGTTATAGGGATGAATATCTTTTCGGAGGGCTTATAGTTGCCCCTGTGACCTCGCCTATAAAAGAAGACGGATACGCCCGCATTAACGTTTGGTTGCCGAAAGGTAAGTATACCGATATATTTACAAAAGAGGAATACTTTATAGAAACTGCCGGGGGCAAGGAGGGCGTTCTTTTGAGAAAACTCGAAAGTATTCCCGTGCTTGCTAAGGCGGGTACCGTGTTGCCTTTATCGCTCGATAACGGCAATTCGGTGAAAAATCCTGAAAAGCTTGAAATAAAGGTATATTCGGGAAACGGCAGATACACACTCTACGAGGACGGGGAAAACGGCGAGGAATATTTTACCGACTTAGTATTGACCGAAAGCGGAGGGCAAGTTGTCCTCAGCATTTTTGGACACGGCGACGCCGGAATAATTCCGCGAAACAGGACTTTAAGGATATGCTTTGAAAATATTTACGACGGAGTTGCGGAAGTTTACTGCGGCGGCAAACGCATTGATTGCGGCAAAGAGTATTTTGTGAATCTTACCGTTACGGTGAACTATGAACACGGTACGGAAATACGCGTTGTTGCAAAAGACAGGAAAACCGCTTTTGAAAATATGCTTTACAGAATGAAAAAAATTATGACGGAAGCGGAAGAAAACGTGTTTATCAAGGATAAATGGTATAACGAATTTATTAGGGCGGAAAACGCGTGCAAACTCGAAGAGCTGATAGTAAGTTCCGAACTTAAAGAAGTTATCAAAACCAAACTGAAAGAGATATTTTTTTGATAAAAGGAGAAAATGATGGCAAGCGTTAGACTAAAGGACATATGCAAAGTTTATCCCAACGGACTCGAAGCGGTAAAAAACTTCAATATGGAGATAGAAGATAAGGAGTTTATCGTTTTTGTCGGTCCTTCGGGATGCGGTAAATCCACGGCTTTAAGGATGATTGCGGGACTCGAAGCCATAACATCCGGCGAACTTTATATAGGCGACAAGCTTGTAAACGGAGTCGAACCGAAGGACAGAGATATTGCGATGGTGTTTCAGAATTATGCTCTGTATCCGCATATGACTATTTATAACAATATCGCATTTGGTTTAAAAATCCGTAAAGTTCCCGTACCCGTACTTGATGAGCAAGGAAATGAAGTTTACGAAACGGATTATAAAAAAGTTAAAGAGCTTGAAAGGTATTTGTCAAAGCTCAAAAAGTATAAAGAAAAGTCTAATGAGATAATCCCCGAGCTTGAACAGGCTATAATAAATACCGAAAACGAGTTAGAATATTATAAAGCCACCCCGCAGAAAAAAACTGTTTTGAAGCGGATTCCGAAAGCCGAGATAGACAGAAAGGTAAGAGAAGCTGCCGAAATTCTCGGTATAACGGATTATTTAAAAAAGAAACCGAAAGAGATGTCGGGCGGACAAAGGCAAAGAGTTGCGCTCGGAAGAGCGATAGTAAGGCAGCCCAAGGTGTTTCTTCTTGATGAACCCCTGTCTAATCTGGACGCAAAGTTGCGTACGTCTATGCGTGCGGAAATTTCCAAATTGCATAATAAACTGCAAACAACGTTCATTTACGTTACTCACGACCAGGTTGAGGCCATGACTATGGGTACAAGAATAGTAGTTATGAAGCTCGGCGTCGTTCAGCAAATCGATACTCCAAGCAATCTTTACAACTATCCTGCAAATAAATTTGTCGCCGGGTTTATAGGTACTCCGCAAATGAATTTTTTTAACTGCAAGCTCTTGAAAAACGGTGCAGAAATAATGATAAATTTCATAGATGCGGACATTTCATTTACTGTACCCCAAAAAACTTTAAGCCACATTAATTCCGATTATTTCGACGGAACGAAGTCCGTAATACTCGGTATAAGGTCGGAGCATATTTCAATCGAAAAGAACAAATATCCGCACAAAGCAAAATGCCAAGTTTCATTTATTGAAGATTTGGGAATAGACTGTCAGTTGTACGGCGATATAAACGTCAATGGCGTGGACAGTATTACAGAAAGTCCCACTAGACTTGTGTTGAAAGCGCCCGCAGGCACAAAATTTAATACGGGTGATATTAAGGAAGTTTACTTCGATTTGAAAAATATACATCTGTTCGATGCGGAAACAGAGCATACCCTTAGGGTTGACAAATAAATGATAGATTTATATGAAGATATCAATATCGTAAAAATTCAATTTAAAAAAAGGTGCAATATAGCAATTTGTATTACACTTTCTATAATATCCTTAGCCGCTTGTATTCTTTTAACCGTTTTCGTTACACACAATAATAAAACGGTTATGCTTGCCGTGACTTGTGTAGTTGCGGTTACGGGCGGCTGGTTTATTATAGCCGATATTATGTTGGCGATTTTACCATATAAATATTTGTTGAGGCATATAGAAGCCGTCCGAAGCTATGTAAAGGTTCCCGACTGCGGGCAAGTGGACGGGATTAAATATATGACTGTAAACAAGTGGCTGTCCGCTTATGAAGTAACGGTTACAGAGAATGGTGTTAAGAATATTTTTTTGTGGAACACGGCAGCGGGAGGGTTAAGCATAAAAGTCGGCGACAAGGTCAAAATTGTCAGCGCAAACCGCTTTATTATCAGTTGCGAGGCGGTATATGAATAAAAAGTATTCTGCCTTACGGCGTCTTTTGTCGGTATGGTATTTATTTTTAGGTTGGCTTTTGGCTGTTATTTTTGTTTTCGGGCTCATTTACGGTCTTCGCACCGCATACAGAGCAAATGAACAGATTTCGGTTTTCATTGCTGCGGAGAGCGTAGAAAACGAGCGTCTTGAAGCTTTATTAAATGAAAACAGACCGTTATATCTTGCAAATATAAAACTTAACTATTGCACTTCGTTAAGAAACGAAACTATTTATAATGTTAATTGGATGCAGGCGACCACGCTTGCAACCGATATATATGTGTTGCCCGAAAGTAAAATTTCGGCGCAAGCCTGCAACGCTTATTTTTTACCGATTACCGATGAGTTTATTAAAAATAATTTTATCAAAACTGACCGACTGATATTTGATGAAAATATTTACGGATTAAAAATAAACCAAAACAAGGACAACGGCTTAATAAGTTTCTCGGACGAAAATTATTATGTTTGTTTCGGTAGACATTGCGGTCATTTGGGTTTGGGCTCTGCTAACGACGGCGCAATCGAAATAGCGAATTGGTTTTTAAACGGTATGGGAGAAGAATATGCCTGATATTACGGTAGAAAATCTGACAGTAAATTATGTGTCGAATAAAAAGAGCGTAACGCTTGCATTGGATAACGTTTCCGTAAAATTTTATTCAAATAAAATAAATGTTATCGCTGGTAGCTCGGGTTGCGGCAAAACAACTCTTTTAAAGACTATAGCCGGCTTAATAAAAGAATCTTCGGGAAATATATATTTTGATAACGTCAACGCAAGACAACTGACAATTCAAGAGCGTAATTTATCCTATGTTTCGCAGAATTACGTTTTATTCCCGCATAAAACAATTTATGATAACATAGCTTTTCCCTTAAAGATTATGGGTGCGCCGAGAGAAGAAGTTGACGCAAGGGTAATCGAGATTGCAAAAAGCCTTGATTTGACGGCGTGTCTTACCCGTAAGCCAAAGCATATTTCAGGCGGTCAGCAGCAACGCGCCGCACTTGCCCGTGCGCTCGTAAAAAGACCGTCGGCGTGTCTTATGGACGAACCGCTTTCAAATCTTGACCCTGAACTAAGAGGTGAAGCCCGCAAGTTAATAAAAAGTGTGTTCGATAAATGCGGAATGACGGTAATTTACGTTACGCACGATTTCAGAGAAGCATTAGCGCTTGCGGATAATCTCATTATTATGGACGGCGGACAAGTTGCGGTATCGGGCAATCCTGCGGCGGTTTATGCGAGCGATAATGCGGTTGTTCACGGATTGATTGAAGGAAGTAAAGCGGATTTTTCCGAATTTGCTAAAAAGACTGATTATGAAGAAAAAAATTAAAGTAGCCGAAAGCGATTTTTTACCTGAAATGTTACCGAAAAACAGAAAAGAAGTGTTTTTCGATTGCTTAAAAATGAGATATCCCGTCTTTTTATGGGCGGGAATCGTGTTGTTTTTGTTTTCATTGCCCGTATGTTTATTGCTTTTATTTCGGGATTTTCAAATATACGGATTATATGCGTCTTTTCAAAGCGGTGGAATAAACGAAAACGAATTGTCGGTTGCCATTACATCGTATAGAGTGTCGTTTACCCTTGCACAAATAATTGCGTTACCTATATTCGGCTTAGGGCTTGCGGGAGTTATTAAAGTTTTGCGTAGGTTAATTTGGGGAGAAGGGATATTTTATTCGGCAGACTTTAAAGACGGTATTAAAGAAAACGGTTTAAGATACGTGATTTTGTTTGCTCTTGCGGGCGTAATAATTTCACTTTGCGTTTTTATTGAAACGTATATGTCGGATGCGGGAAATCCCGTGCGATATATTTTGTTTGCAATTTTGATTATACTTTTGCTGCCTGCAATGCTATATATGTTGTCGCTGACCGCTATTTATAATATAAAAGCGTGGGGATGTATAAAAAATTCATTTATTTTATATGTGAAAACTTTTCCCGTAACAGTTTTATTTGCTTTGATATTGGCTGCGGTTTATTTCGGATTACTTTTTATTCCTAATTTAACGGTAAAATATATTTTAACACCGATTTTAATTGTTTTTGCATTGCCGCTATTTATAACGGCGTGGCTTCTTTACAGTTGCAGGATTTTTGATAAATTTATAAACAAGGAACATCATCCCGAATATTACAATAAAGGAATCGGAGGGATTTAAAGGAATAATATGAACTATTATTTGGCAATCGATATCGGGGCATCAAGCGGACGACATATCGTCGGTTGGCTCGAAAATAACGAAATAAAAACGGACGAGGTGTACCGTTTCCCTAACGGTATGAAGAAACAAAACAATCATCTCGTTTGGGACATCAAAAGCCTTTTTGAACACGTTAAAAAGGGTATCAGAGCGGCGCATAAAAAATATCCGTATATCGCTTCGATTGCAATAGACACTTGGGGTGTTGACTACGTCTTATTTACAGACAGCAGAGAGATAACGCCTTGTTTTGCATATAGAGATAATCGCACAGAAGCGGTTATAGACGAGGTACACGACAAAGTGCCTTTTGAGGAATTGTATGAAAGAACAGGTATACAGTTTCAGCCATTCAATACTGTGTATCAGTTTTACGACGATTTAAAGCGTAAGCGTTTGGATATGGCTTCGGACTTTTTAATGATACCCGAATATCTTAACTATATGCTTACGGGCGTGAAAATGCACGAATACACCAACGCCACAACGACGGGTTTGGTAAACGCAAAAACGAAAGAGTATGATAGAGAGATAATAGAAAAGCTCGGATTCCCTATGCAGTTATTCGGAAAACTATATCAGCCGGGAACGAGCGTGGGTATGTTAAAACCCGAAATTGCTATTGCCGTAGGCGGGCAGACGGAAGTCGTTTTGTGTGCTTCTCACGACACGGCAAGCGCAGTCGAGGGTATACCTATGGACGGTGACAGTCCGTATATTTCAAGCGGAACCTGGTCGCTGTTGGGGCTTAAAGTGCCTGATGCAATCACGGACGAGAATAGCAGAAAAGCCAACTATTCCAATGAGGGCGGCGTAGGTTATACCCGCTATCAGAAGAACATTATGGGTATGTGGGTAGTCAATCGTTTGCGTGATGAACTCTGTCCTGATAAACCTTTCCTGCAAATCGTGGAGGAAGCAAGACAAAGTATGTTCAATGATTACGTTTACGTAAACGATAACTTATTTGTTGCGCCGAAAAGCATGAAAGAAGCGTTCGACAAATGGCTTGAAAACGAAATAATAAAACCGCAAACCGAAAGCGATTATTTCTGTTGTGCCTTTATAAGCCTTGCAATCAGCTATATGAACGCATTGGACGAATTAAAGAAGAACAGCGGAAAAGATTTTGATACACTTTACATAGTAGGCGGCGGAGCAAAGAACAGCTTGCTAAACGAATTAACGGAGCAAGTTTGCAAAATAAAAGTGAAAGCACTTCCCATTGAAGCTACGGCTATCGGGAATTTGAAAATACAAATCGGGAGGCAATAAAATGTACGATTATGCAAAGAAAGTATACGCGGAATACGGTGTGGATACCGAAGCCGCGCTTGCAAAACTTAAAGATATTCCCGTGTCAATCCATTGTTGGCAAGGGGACGACGTAATAGGACTCGACGGTGGCGGTACAGCATCGGGTGGTATTCAGACAACGGGCAACTATCCGGGCAGAGCAAGGAATTTCGACGAACTCAAAGCCGATATCAAGAAAGCGTTCTCGCTTATGCCGGGGACAAAGCGTTTGAATTTACACGCAAGCTACGCGGTAGGCGCAACGGTTGACAGGGATAAATACGAGCCTAAACATTTTAAGGCTTGGGTCGATTTTGCAAAAGAGATAGGCTTGCAGGGCATTGACTTTAACCCCACGATGTTTAGCCATAAAAACGTAAAGGATGGTTTGACATTATCTTCGCCTGATGAGATTATAAGAAAGTTTTGGGTAGAGCATTGCAAGGCTTGTTTGAAGATTGCAGAATACTTTGCAACCGAAATGAACAGCCATTGCCTTGTAAATATTTGGATACCCGACGGATTTAAGGATGTACCCGCAGATAGACTTACGCCGAGATTAAGATTAAAGAAATCGTTGGACGAAATACTGTCTTGCGGTTACGATAAAAACAAAGTGATAGTAGCGGTAGAGAGCAAGGTGTTTGGGATAGGCGTTGAAAGCTACACCGTAGGCAGTAACGAGTTCTATCAGAACTATGCGGCAAAGAACGGTATCTGCTGTCTTTTGGATAACGGACACTATCATCCGCTTGAATATGTCAGCGATAAAATTCCTGCGCTTTTAGCGTTCTATGATAGAGTTGCCTTGCACGTTACAAGAGGTGTGCGTTGGGATAGCGACCACGTTGTATTGTTAGAGGACGAGCTTAAAGAGATTGCAAAAGAGATTGTTCGTAACGACGCAACCGAAAAGGTTATGATAGGTCTTGACTATTTCGATGCAAGCATTAACCGCCTTGCGGCGTGGATCGTTGGACAGCGCAATATGCAAAAAGCATTATTATGGGCGTTGTTGCAACCAAACGGTAAACTCAAAGCGTTGCAGGACGAAAGCAACTTTACCGAACTTATGGTATTGCAGGAAGAACTTAAAACCTTACCGTTTGAAGCGGTATGGGCAGAGTATCTTAATCGTCAGAAAGTGGCGGGCGCAAATTGGTACGGGCAAATCAAAGAATATGAAAAAACAGTATTAAACCATAGGAGCTAACTATGTCAGAACTTTTTACAAATATACCCTTCGTCAAAGAATTGGCTGCAACGGCAGACAATATGTATCGTCTTGGCTGGGACGAGAGAAACGGCGGCAATATCAGTTACTTGATTCCCGAAGAAGAAGTAGCGGCGTATCTCGACATACACCACGTTAAAAGAACGATACCGCTCGGCTTTAATGCCAAAGAGCTTGTCGGCAAATATTTTCTCGTTACGGGAACGGGCAAGTATTTCAAAAACGTAAACGGCGATCCCGAAACAAATCTTGGTTTATTCCGTATTGCAAAAGACGGACAGAACGCAGAGCTTTTATGGGGTTATGCGGACGGTGGTAAGTTTACGAGCGAACTTCCTGCACACCTTATGAGCCATATCGAAAGATTAAAGGTAGATCTCGAAAACAGAGTGATAATGCACACACACCCGACGAATCTGCTTGCAATGACTTACGTTCACGAACTCGATACGAAGAAGTTTACCCATACGCTTTGGCAGATGAGTACGGAGTGTATCGTTGTATTCCCCGACGGAGTGGAAGTTTTACCGTGGATGCTTTGCGGCACGAATGAAATCGGCGTTGCAACGGCAGAAAAGATGAAATCGGCAAGGGTAGTCGTATGGGCATTGCATGGAATATACGGCTCAGGTAAGACGCTCGATGAAACTTTCGGTCTTATCGAAACGGTAGAAAAGGCGTCGGAAATCTTTATCAAAACAGCGCACTTGCCGAGATTGAACACAATTACGGACAGTCAGTTAAAAGAGCTTGCAGGTCTTTTTAAGGTTGAGGTAAGAAAAGGGATATTGTCCTAATAAATACATGGAAGAAAGTAAAAAAGCAAAAACGAACACCGCTAATTTGGTACAGAACTATATCGGCATAGATATAGGCGGTACAACAATTAAAGGCGCAATTATTAACCATAGCGGAGATATACTTCGGGAAGCGAGAATTGAAACGAGTGCAAAAGGCGATGGCGAAGGTTTGAGAAACAATGTCGTTGCGCTTGTCAATGAAATGGTAATGGGGTACGGCGGTTTCAAATCTTCGTTCGGCGGAATCGGAATAGGTTGCCCCGGACTAATTGACAGTAAGCGCGGTATGATTGTTTTTTCGGGAAATCTCGGATTAAATTATTATCCGCTCGGAAGTGTGGTATCGGATAGTCTTGGAATGTCCGTCAAGGTTACGAACGACGCTAACGCCGCAGCTTTGGGAGAAGCTAAATTCGGTGCGGGTAAAAAGTATAAAGACAGTATACTGATAACGCTTGGAACGGGCGTAGGCGGCGGAATTGTTGTTGACGGAAAGCTGTTTGAGGGCGGAAGTTCGGCGGGAACTGAAATAGGGCATACTGTTATCGTTGAGAACGGAGAACCTTGTACTTGTGGAAGAAAAGGTTGTCTTGAAGCGTATTCATCCGCAACAGCGCTAATCCGCAAGACGAAGGAAATTATGCAGGAAAACGAAGATTCCGCTATGTGGAAAAAATATAATCTCAAAATGGTTTCGGGCAAGACTGCGTTCGATTATGCCGAAACGGACGAAGCGGCAAAAAGTGTTGTGGATTGGTACGTTAAATACCTTGCCTGTGGCGTTACCAACCTTGCAAATATATTCCGTCCGCAAGTGGTTATGCTCGGCGGCGGTGTGGCGGCACAAAAAGATAAACTCACAAAACCCGTTCAGAAGCTGTTGGACAAACAAATTTTTGCGGGGCAAGGATACGCAGGTGTTAAAGTAGTTACCGCTTCGCTTGGTAATAAAGCGGGCGTTTACGGAGCGGCAGCTTTGAATATGTAAAAAATTTTTTGAGAGGTAAAATAAAATGTCAAACAGAATAGTATTAAACGAAACAAGCTATCACGGCGCAGGCTGTATCAAGGAAATTGTAGGGGAAGTGCAAAGACGAGGACTCAAAAAGGCGTTTGTATGTTCAGATCCCGACCTTGTAAAATTTAAGGTTACGAATAAGGTTTTGGACGTCTTAAAGAGTGCGAATCTTGCGCACGAGCTTTATAGCGATATTAAACCCAATCCCACGATAGAAAACGTGCAGTCGGGCGTTGCTGCCTATAAAAAGAGCAAGGCAGATTATATTATTGCAATCGGCGGCGGATCTTCAATGGACACCGCAAAGGCAATCGGCATTATAATAAACAATCCCGAATTTGAGGACGTGCGCTCGTTGGAAGGCGTTGCGCCTACAAAGAAAGCTTCCGTACCAATTATCGCTGTTCCCACAACGGCAGGTACGGCTGCGGAAGTTACCATTAACTACGTTATAACCGACGTTGAGAAAAAGCGCAAGTTCGTGTGCGTTGACGTTCACGATATACCCGTAGTAGCAGTAGTTGACAGCGATATGATGAGTACAATGCCCAAAGGCTTAACCGCCGCAACGGGTATGGATGCGCTTACCCACGCAATAGAGGGTTACATTACCAAAGGCGCGTGGGAAATGACCGATATGTTCCACTTAAAGGCTATTGAAATTATTTCAAAATCATTACGCGGCGCGGTTAACGGCGAAAAGGACGGAAGAGAGGGCATGGCTCTCGGTCAGTACGTTGCAGGCATGGGCTTTTCCAACGTGGGGCTGGGCATAGTTCACTCTATGGCGCACGCTTTGGGTGCGGTATATGATACGCCGCACGGCGTTGCAAACGCAATACTGCTGCCTACGGTTATGGCTTACAATGCGGAAGCCACAGGCGAAAAGTACCGCGATATAGCAAAGGCAATGGGCGTTGCAAACGTTGATAAAATGGGCTTGACCGAAGCAAGAAAAGCCGCATGCGAAGCGGTTGCCAAGCTATCCAAAGACGTAGGTATTCCGCAGGACTTAAAGGGGATTGTCAGGGAAAAGGATATAGATTTCCTTGCACAGTCCGCAATGGACGATGCTTGCCGTCCGGGTAATCCCAAAGAACCTACGAAAGAAGATATTGTAAAACTTTATAAATCATTGTTATAATAATCTGACACAATACTGAAGACTATGGAAACACTAAGGAATAACGAAGCTAATAACACAGAAAAAAGCCATATCCGTTGTCCAAGATGCGATAAGGAGATTTTTCAAGCAGTCGCTATGACTGAATGTATAGTTAAATGCAATAAATGTCATAGACGATATTTGATAAATGCACAAGACGGTAGTGTTTCCATTATATTATTAAGAAAACCAAAAGACGAGAAAGGAAGCGTGTGATGCGCTTCCTTTTTTACATAAAAACAATTTTATAGACAATAAGTGCCAAAATATGCAGTTATAATTTTTATATAATGAGCATAAGCACCAATGTGTGTAGTATAGCACAGTCATAAGCCTTGAAAGACAGGATAGGGAGTGTGTGTACTTATGACAAATTATTAGATGCACGACAACTTAATATTTTACTGTAATATAATCTGAATCCGCAAAAATAAGCGAGTAGAGTTTGAGCAGGGCTAAACCTTTAATAGACAAATAGTTTTGCCCAAAAATCTCGTTAATATTTTAAAAGAGTATAAAGTTATATGTGAGCAAGAATATGATTTTGCAGAAAATAATTTTGTGTTTGGCGGAAAATTTCCTTTATCATCTCAAACAGTTAGACGAAGATTAAATGAGTATGCCGATAAAGCAGGAGTAAAAAGGATAAGAGTACACGATCTGCGTCATTCTCATGCATCCTTACTAATTAATAAGGGACAAAATATATTAATTGTTTCTCAAAGACTTGGACACAGTGATATAACCCAAACTTTAAATACATACAGTCATTTGTTCCCAAATGTACAAAAGCAAATTATAGACGCAATAGATTTAGAATTATAAAAAAAGCACTTTTAATAAAGTGCTTTTTTTAAATTGAAAATTTTTAAGAAATACGACATTGGATTGACTTTACTAAAAGAATTTGATAAAATCAAAACAGTTTGGTAAATGAATAAAAAATGAATAGTAATTTTATCAAAAAAATAGTTTAGTGGACGCTTTAGTGGACACTTTAGTGGACACTTGATTAACAAGTACTATATTTAGTGTAACAAAAACGCTCACACCACAACATATTGTGATATGAGCGCATTGGCAGGGGAGACACGATTCGAACATGCAACCGACGGTTTTGGAGACCGCGACTCTACCGTTGAGCTACTCCCCTAAGGCTTTAAAACGTGTAGATTATATAACATTAAATCAGTTTAGTCAACTGTTTTCGGAGAATTTATGAAAAAACAATTCAAGCTCGGAGTAATTGGATGCGGTTTTTGGGCGCAAACAATATTAAAGGGAATCGTACTGTCGGACTTTTTACGCGGAAAGAAAATACTTGTCTGCGACACTTCGGAAGAAAAGCTTGAAGAAGTGCGCAGTCTCGGTGTGCGTATGTGTGCAGATTACAGAGCCGTAGCGCAAAATTGCGAGTATGTTTTGTTTGCGGACGATTCTGTACGTATAGACGGGCTCAACGGCGCAAAGTTTGAAAAAGTAATTTGCGCTGTTCCGAATTTGAGGAAAAACACGGTTAAAAATTACTTGGGAACGGGTACGGTAAAAGTTGCAAGGTGTGTACTGAATTTGCCTTGTTCTATCGGGAGCGGTACTGTCGGTGTCGATATGACGGATTTCAATAAATCGGTTGACGATACCGAATTTATAAGCAACGTATTGAATTGTATAGGAACGGTTTTAAGCGTAGACGAAAGCAAAATGGATGCCGTTGCAGGTTTAAGCGGAAACGGAAGCGCATATGCGCTTATGTTTTTAGATGCGCTCATCGACGGCGGTGTAAACGGAGGGCTGTCTAAAAACGAGGCTAAAATTCTAGCGGTTCAAACATTGCTCGGTACTGCCGAACTTGCGGAACACGGCGAGAAAACGCTTGCAGAACTTACTATGCAGGCGTGTAAGGGAAGCGCCGTTATGGAAGCAGTGAAGGTATTGGAGCAGAACAATTTCCGCAAAACGGTTTCAGAAGCCGTTGCCGAGTGTATCAAACGAACGAAAGAGTTATCCGCGAAATGAAAAAAGTAACTTTATATACCGACGGCGCCTGTTCGGGGAATCCGGGAATAGGCGGTTGGGGTGCAGTTCTGATGTATTTGGGGCATGAAAAAAGGATATCGTCGGCAGTCGAGGAAACCACCAATAACAGAATGGAAGTTACAGCCGTAATTGAAGGGCTTAAATGCCTTAAAGAGCAATGCGAAGTAGACGTTTACAGCGATTCGGCTTATACGGTTAACGCTTTCAAAAAAGGCTGGATTTTCGAATGGGAAAAATACGGTTGGCGAAAAGCTGACGGCAAACCGCTTCTTAACGCCGATTTATGGCAGGAACTTTATTCTTTGTCAAGATTTCACAGGCTCAACTTTATAAAAGTCAAAGGTCACGCAGATAATGAATATAATAATATTTGTGACAAACTGGCGACTTCTGCAATAAAAAATTTTAAAACGCAATTATAATTTATTTCGCAATTATATATAATATTATTGTATAGGCGATGGTAAATTTTTATAACGTTTTAAAACACTTGGTTAATATTTTGGCGGCGGTGCTTTTCGGTGCTGTTGCCTTTGTTTTTACGGCTTACGGTCTGGCTTATAAAAGCCTGCCGTTTATAACCGAAAATTTTATGGTTTTGATTTCTGTATCGGCAGGAATAACAGGTGTTCTGACGTTAGTCTATATAATGCTTTACGTTTTCGGAAAACAGGCATTATACCGTCTGGTAATGTGTACTTTGATTTTTTTGGCAATTTTCGGCGCGGTGTTTTTTACTATCTGCGCTACGGGAATTATAACAAAAATCAACAGCATACAGGCGCTCAGGGATTACATTGCGCAGTTCGGAAACTGGGCAGTGTTCTGGTTTATAGCTTTTTGCTTTCTTCAAGTCGTCGTTTTGCCTGTGCCCGGTTCTGTTACCGTCGCGGCGGGCGTGGCGTTGTTCGGACCGTTCAAATGCGCCGTTTACAGTTTTATCGGAATAGTTGCCGGTTCGATAGTCGCGTTTGCAATAGGCCGTTGGATAGGCTATAAAGCTGTAAAATGGATTGTGGGCAAAGATTCGCTGGATAAATGGCTGGAAAAGCTGAAAAATAAAGATTATCTCATACTGTCGATTATGTTCTTACTGCCGATGTTTCCCGACGATATACTGTGTTTTGTGGCGGGGCTGTCGTCGATGACGTGGCCGTATTTTCTGGTAATGATAATAGTTACGCGAGCTATATCAGTTCTTACGACGGCTTATTCGATAGGTTTTATTCCGTTCAATACATGGTGGGGGATACTGATATGGGGAATAATAGCCGTCTTAATTGCAGTTTTGTTCTGGCTAGTGTGCAGATATTCGGACAGAATCGACGGTTTCATAAAGAATAAACTCAAATTGAAAAGGTGACTTTAAGAGTCATCTTTTTTATTTGTCTGCAAATAAAAATAAATTTGATAAATTTATATCAATTTACTTGCTTTTGAAATTATTTATGATAAAATGATATATGTAGGAAATTGGCATTTAGGAGTAATATATGGATAAAATAAACTTATTGCAACAGCGCAAGCAAAAAGTTTTGCAAATCGGCAAAGATATCAGAAAAGATATTGAAAGCCTAATCGACGAGGATAGTTTTGTTGAGTTTTCCACTTTCAGCTTTTCCGAAAACGAATTTTACGGCGAAGAAGCGGAAGGTGAAGGCGTAGTAACGGGTTTTGCTACGATTGACGGCTATCCCTTTTATATTGTCGCCCAGAACGGCGCCGTATTATCGGGCGGGGTCAGTAAGGCGAATTGTGAAAAGATTGCAAAATGTCTGAACCAGGCAGAAAAATCATCGACGCCCGTTATTTATCTTCTGTCGTCCCTCGGCGTCAGAATCGGTGAAGGTGTCAATGTGCTCGAAGGTCTTGCGTCGCTTATTCTCAAAGCTTCACAGCTCAAAGGTACGGTTCCTCAGTATCTTGTCGTAAACGGCGAGGTTTACGGTCAGCTTGCTTTGCTGTCGGGACTGTGCGATTTTACGTTCTTTCTTGAAGGCAAAAGCGTGCTTACGGCAAACAGCCCGCTTGTTATTTCGGCAAAGAGCGGGGTGAATTTAAAGAATACCGAAGTGGGCGGGGCCTCTGCGCTTAAAAATGCACAGCTTTGCTCTTTTACGGTTAAAAACATTTCCGATGTCAAGGAAAAAATCGTTAAAATCAACGAGTTGCTTTTATCTGCCGTTACTGAGAATGAAGATTTGAACGTTTCCTGTCCTCAGCTTGATAAAAAGGCGGATTATAACGCTATATTAAAAGTTTTTGACGATAACAGCGTTGTCGAAATCGGCGGGACATATGCGCAGGAAGTCAAGTGCATTCTTGCGCGCATAGGCGGAATTGCCGTTGCGGTTACTGTATTCGACGGAAAAGACGGGGTTAAGCTCAACGCACAGAACGTAAGAAAACTCAAAGACTTTGCCGAATTTGTCTGCTGTTACAATCTGCCTTACATAACGTTTGTTAATACGCTCGGAATTCAGGCGGATATGACGGTAAACGATAGCCTTGTTATTAAAGAATTAGGCGAATACGTTTCACTGCTCGACTGTATCGACAGCGGAAAGATATCCGTTATATACGGCAAAGCCGTCGGTCTCGGTTATACAGTTTTCGGTGCTAAGAATATGGGTTACGACTATTCTTTTGCCTTCGCCGATGCAAAAATAGCATTATTTGACAGTGTGCAGGGCGCGGAAATAGAGTTTGCGTCCGAAAAGAAAGCGGATAAAGAAAAACTTGTAATTAAATATGCCGACGAAAATTCAGACCCCATCAATGCGGCGAAGGGCGGTTATATAGACAATATAATTCAGCCTTCGTTTGTAAGACAATATTTAATCGCTTCGCTTCAAATGCTTATAAAGTGAGGATAAAATGTCAGCTCAGTTATTGTCTTTAATAAATCAGGAAGGAAGTTTGGGGATAGGAGAAGCCTGTCTGTATGCGCTTATAGGCTTTTTGATAATTTTTCTCGGTATATCCCTTATAATTTGTATAATATGGCTTATAGGGCTTGTTTTAAGAAAAACAAATAACCTCGAATTTCTTACCCGTATCGGTAAAAAGAAAGCACAAAAGTCTTATTCCGCAAAGGAAGATGTTACGGAAACCAACGGCGGAAACGATGTTCCGGATGAAGTCAAGGTTGCAATCATGGCGGCGATAATGGCTTATTACAGCGCGGAAAAACCCGAATGCGAATTCAAAGTTAAAAGGATAAAAAGAATTTAAGGAGAATATATAAATGCGTAATTTTATTGTAACAATAGACGGTAAAAATTATTCCGTAGGCGTTGAAGAAGTGGGAGAGAGCGCAAACGTAACGCAAATCGCTCCTGTTAAAGCGCCCGTACAGACAGAAACCAAGTCATCTGCGCCTAAAATTTCCGCTGACGGTGAAAAGGTTTTGTCGCCGTTCCCCGGCTTGATTAAAAGTCTTTTGGTTGCCGACGGAACTTCCGTTAAAAAAGACCAGCCTATAATGGTTTTGGAAGCTATGAAAATGGATAACGAAATTACTGCTCCCTGCGACGGAAAAGTCACTTTCGGCGTTGCTAAGGGCGCAAATGTAGATACAAACGCAGTATTGGCGGTTATCGGCTGAGCGGAGGAGCTATGCAACAAAGTTTACTTGTAAACTTTGGCGAGATATTTACAAATCTTTTCAACGATATGGGATTTGTTCAGGGAAACTGGCAGAACTATGTAATGCTGTTGATTTCTTTTGTGCTTATGTATCTTGCCATTGTTAAAAAATTTGAGCCCATGCTTTTGCTTCCGATAGCGTTCGGTATGTTTCTCATTAACATACCCGGCGCCGAAGCGGTGCTATGGGGAAGATACACCACTCCGGATACTTCTTTGAATATCGGTAAAAACGGCGATATAGAGTATGTCGCGGTGTATGTTTACAACGGAGCGAGAATTTATCTCCGCGAAGGATTCTTAACCGACGGAGTAGTAACGTACTTTAAATCGTTAGCCGATTTGAACGGCGGTATCACGTCTACAATGAATGAAGTCGACTTCAACGCGCTGTATTCATTCGAAGGATACATACAGGGCAATGTTGTCAACGGTGTGACGGAGTTTATCGACTCGATAGTTATGAGTCACACGTACGAGTCCGTAACTAACCGCGGATTATTGTGGTATCTCTATTTCGGCGTTGAAAAAGTTATTTATCCGCCTTTGATTTTCCTTGGAATAGGCGCAATGACGGATTTCGGTCCGCTGATTGCAAATCCGAAGAGTATGCTTATCGGCGCAGGAGCACAGCTGGGTATATTCGTTGCGTTTATTCTTGCATCTGTACTGGGCTTTTCTGCGGCGGCCGCGGCTGCTATCGCGATTATAGGCGGTGCGGACGGTCCTACGGCGATAATGGTTACGTCAAAGCTTGCGTCGGACTTAATACCCGCAATCGCTATTGCCGCATACTCGTATATGGCGCTGATTCCTATTATACAAAAACCGCTTATGCGCGCGCTTACCACCAAAAAAGAGAGAATGATAAGAATGAAACCTCTCCGTCAGGTAAGCAAACTTGAAAAAATTCTGTTCCCGCTTGTCGTAACGCTTGTTGTCGGTATTATTCTCCCCGAATCGATAACGCTTTTAGGTATGCTCATGCTAGGCAACCTGTTCAAAGAATCGGGCGTTGTCGACAGACTTTCCACGCAGGCGCAGAACGGACTTATGAACACGATTACGATTTTCCTCGGTATATCCGTAGGCTGTAAAGCAAAGGGCGAAATGTTTTTAAGCGTAAATACGCTTGCTATTATCGCGATTGGTTTGTTTGCTTTCGTAATCGGTACAATCGGCGGTCTGCTTGTCGCAAAAGTTATGTGCAAGCTTACCAAAGGGCAAATCAATCCGCTTATCGGCTCCGCGGGTGTTTCCGCTGTTCCTATGGCGGCGCGAATATCCGAGGATGTAGGAAGGGAATATGACCCTCAGAATCATTTGCTTATGCACGCAATGGGACCTAACGTAGCGGGTGTAATCGGTTCGGCAATAGCGGCAGGCGTACTGCTTGCATGTTTCGGATAAACAGTAATAATTATTATGGTGAAAAATATGGAAGGTAAAAAACTTTTAATAACCGATACAATTTTACGTGATGCGCATCAGTCACATGCCGCGACGCGTATGAAATTCGAAGATATGGAAGAGATGCTTCCGCTTCTCGATGAAATAGGTTACTATTCTCTCGAAGCATGGGGCGGTGCAACGTTCGATTCCTGTTTAAGATTTTTAAATGAAGACCCGTGGGACCGGCTTAGGAACTTAAAGAAATATCTTAAAAAGACTCCTATACAAATGTTGCTCCGCGGACAGAATCTGCTCGGATACAGACATTATGCAGACGACGTGGTCGAAAGCTTTGTCGACAAATCGATTGAAAACGGAGTTGGAGTAATAAGAGTTTTTGACGCTCTTAACGACCCTCGAAATCTTGAAACTTCAATCAAAGCCATAAAAAAATACGGCGGTGGTGGAAAATGCATCTGCGAAGCGGCCATTTCTTACACTACGAGTCCCGTACATACTACCGAATATTTTGTCAATCTTGCAAAACAGCTTGAAGAAATGGGTGCGGATAATATCTGTATAAAAGATATGGCGAATCTGTTATTGCCCTTTACTGCGTACGACGTTGTAAGTAAGCTGAAAAAAGCATTGAAGCCGGAGACGAAGGTGCACCTCCATACTCACAATACATCGGGTACAGGTGATATGATAAATCTCATGGCTATACAGGCGGGCGTTGACATTGTCGACTGTGCGCTTTCACCGCTCGGAAACGGTACGTCCAATCCCGCGACGGAACCGCTCGTTGCTACGTTAAAAGACACTCCTTACGATACCGGTATCGATATACAGAAGCTGTTACCGATTGTCACGCACTTCAATAAGGTTGCGGATAAACTTGAAAAAGACGGTTTCCTTAACCCGAAGGTGCGCAGAGTCGATATCAATACTCTGCTATATCAGGTTCCGGGCGGAATGCTTTCAAATCTTATGAATCAGCTTAAACAGGCAGGAAAGGAGGAAAAACTTCTTGAATGTCTTGCGGAAGTTCCCGAAGTAAGAAAGGATTGCGGTTATCCTCCGCTTGTAACGCCGTCGAGCCAGATAGTAGGAACACAGGCGGTCTGGAACGTGCTTCTCGGCAAGTATAAGACGATTACTGCTCAGTACAAGGATTTAATTTTGGGTAAGTACGGCGCTGTTCCAGGCAAGGTCAGTTCGGAAGTTACGAAAATGTGCACGGCGCACGGAGAAGAAGTAATAACCTGTCGTCCTGCGGATTTAATCGAAGACGAAATGCAGACGCTTACCGATAAAGTTAAAGCAGACGGTTATTACGAAAAAGCAGAAGACGTTCTTTCGTATGCGCTTTTCCCCGAAGTTGCAACAAACTATTTCAAATGGAGAAAGGCAAACAGAACGGGAGTTGACGGCGACCTTGCTTCCAATCCCGATAAGGTATATCCCGTCTGATGAAATTAATTGACAACGGCGTGAGCTTTATGTTCACGCCGTAAGGTTTTTTATTATGAAGAATGTAGCTGTAATCGGCGGAGGCGCGGCGGGATTGACGGCCGCGTACGCCGCGGCAAAAAACGGCAATAATGTAACCGTTTTTGAAAAAAACGATAAATGCGGTAAGAAGATTTATATTACGGGCAAAGGCAGATGCAATGTAACTCACGACTGTTCGCCGGAAGAATTTCTATCCAATGTCGTAAATAATGCTAAGTTTTTAACCGGTTCTATTTATAATTTTTCGCCCGAATCTACAGTCCGATTTTTTGAAGAGGGCGGTCTAAGACTTAAAACAGAGCGCGGTGCGAGAATATTTCCTGTTTCCGATAAAGCAAGCGATGTTACCAAATGTTTAGAAAATTACTGTAAAAAGTTTAATGTAAACTTCAAATTTAACGAAAATGTACTTAAAATTACCATTTTAAATAGTACTCTATCTGGCATAATAACGACAAAAGGTATATATTTGTATGACAGTGTAATTGTCTGTACGGGCGGGCTGAGTTATCCTTCGACGGGTTCGACAGGCGACGGATATAAATTTGCGTGTCTTGCCGGACACAAAATCGTGCCGTTGAAGCAGGGGCTTTGCGGTTTAAACATTAAGGGTAATTATTGTAAGCCGTTGCAGGGATTAACGCTGAAAAACGTAAAGTTAAGCTTATGTGTCAATAATAAAAAAACAAGGGAATTGTTCGGGGAAATGCTGTTTACGCATTTCGGCGTTTCTGGTCCTTTGATATTGTCCGTTTCAAGTCTTATTAACAGGCTCGATTTAAACAGTGTCAGAATTTCAGTCGATTTGAAACCTGCTTTAACCGCAGAACAGCTCGACAGACGTATTCTCAGGGATTTCGAAGCGAATAAAAACAAGACGGTTTCCAACTGTCTTAAAGAGCTTTTGCCTGCGGGTATGATTAGTGAAATTTTAAAGCGGAGCGGTATTCCGCCCGATTGTAAAGTCAATGCCGTAACGAAGAGCGAAAGAGCGGTTTTATTGACAACCATCAAAAATTTTGATATATTGGTTGAGTCTTTACGCGGTTTCGATGAAGCTATTATTACTTCGGGCGGGGTCGACGTCAAAGAAATTAACCCTAAAACTATGGAAAGCAAACTTGTAAAAGGATTGTATTTCTGCGGTGAAGTACTTGACGTAGATGCTTTTACTGGCGGGTTTAATCTACAAATAGCCTTTTCGACGGGCTTTACCGCAGGCAACAGCATATAAAAGGATGAAATTATGAAAGCAATAAGAGGGGCAATAACGGTCGATGCCGATTCGCCCGAGGAAATAAGAAAAAGCGTAAAAGAGCTTTTGGATACCTTAAAAAATAGGAACTGTTTAACGGATAGTCAGATAATCTGTATAATGTTTTCGAACACGCAGGATATCCGTTCGTACTATCCTGCGAAGGCGGGCAGAGAAGCGGGATATGTGTCATGTGCGCTGTATTCTTCTGTGGAGCCAGAAATAGACGGTTCACTTGAAAAATGCATACGCGTAATGATACTTGCCGATACCGACAGGTTGCCCGAGCATGTCTATTTAAAAGACGCGCAAAATCTGAGAAGGGATATTTCGCATAAACTTAATATTGCAATAGACGGACCTGCGGGAAGCGGTAAGAGCACCGTTGCAAAAATTATATCGGAAAAATTCGATATTCTTTATCTTGATACGGGTGCAATGTACCGTGCGTGCGCTTTGGCTTGTCTGCATAACGGCATAGACGTAAAAAACCAGACGGCGGTCGGAGAATTATTGAAGAAAACTGAAATTTCCGTTGAATACAGGGACGGATTACAGGTAACAAAGATTAACGGCAAAGATGTATCGGCTGAAATACGCACGCCTGAAATATCTATGTCGGCATCGGCAGTCTCCGCGCTTAAATGCGTCAGGGAAGAAATGGTCAGAATTCAGCGCAAGATAGCCGAAACGGGGTCGTGCGTTCTGGACGGGCGGGATATCGGAACCAACGTCCTGCCCGACGCCGAATATAAATTTTTCCTTACTGCATCGCCGGAGGTCAGGGCGGAGCGACGCCTTAAAGAAAACAGACTTAAGGGCATAGAGCAGTCTTTTGAAGCAGTGCTGAACGAAATCAAACAGCGCGACAGTCAGGATATGGAGCGTACGATTGCTCCCCTTGTCAAGGCTTCCGACGCCGTGGAAATCATAACCGATGCTATGAACGCGGAAGAAGTTGCGGATTCGATAATAAATTATATTCAGAGAAAAATATAATGGCAAAACAGAAAAAGCAGAAGCTTAATAAGTTTGAGAAATGGTTCAGAACTCTTCATCGGTGGGAGCGTATGTTTTACCGTATATGGTTTCCTTATAAAAAACACGGACACACCGACCCGTACGACGACAGACCTTATATTTTCGTCGGAAATCATTACAGCCTTTTCGACGTTGTTTTTACTGCGGTGGCAACTACCAAGCCTGTGCACTTTATTGCAAAAAAGGACTTGTTTGAAAAAGGTTTGATGAGAAAATTCGTGCTTAAATGCCAGTGTATTCCCGCTAACCGTGACGGCACCGACGTAAAGACCGTTATGCAGGCAATGAAATATCTGAAAGGCGGAGAATCAATTGTAATTTATCCCGAAGGCACGCGCAATAAATCAAAAGAGATATTTTTGCCGTTTAAAGGCGGGGCGGCGGCGATTTCGATAAAAACAAAAACCCCCATCGTTCCCGTAGTTCAGGTCAAAAAGATTAGGTTTCTGCACAGATCGCACGTAATTTACGGCGAGCCTATCGAGTTTTCGGAATACTATGACAAAAGACTTTCGGAAGAAGATATTGCAATATGCGAAAATATGCTTCGCGAGAAAATGCTGGAACTGTATTGCGAGTTGAAAGATATTGCTTCTAAAAAGAAGAAGAAATAGAGTATGGAAATTTTTGTCGCAAAAAACAGCGGGTTTTGTAAAGGAGTAGAATACGCTGTAAATACAGCCCTCGGTCTGGATTCAAAAAACGCTTATATCTTAGGCGAAATAATCCACAACGCCGACGTTGTCAGGGCGATAAAGGATAAGGGTCTTAAAGTCGTCGAAAGGATCGAAGAAGTTCCCGACGGAAGCACTCTTGTTTTCCGTTCCCACGGCGTTCCCCGCGATTATTACGCCGAGTGCTCTAAGAGGAATATCAAAGTTATCGACTGTACTTGCGGGTTTGTCAAGCGCACGCAGAAAATCGTAGACGAACAAAGCTCGCTCGGAAAATTCATCGTTATTGCAGGTGAACCTACCCATCCCGAAGTTATAGGGTTATTGGGATGGTGCAAAAGCCATGCGGTAGTTTTGAATAATCCTGAAGATATTCCGCAGTATCTTGCCGAAGAAAGTCTGTGTATAGTAAGCCAGACAACGTTTTCGGCAGAAAAATTCGAAAAAATTATAAAAAATATTAAAAAACTGTGTGAAAAAACAGTTGCTGTTTTCAAGACGATTTGTTATACTACTATCGAACGGCAAAAAGAAACCGAAAAACTTGCGTCAAAGTGCGAAGCAATGCTTGTAGTCGGCGGGCTCAACAGCAGTAACACCAACAAATTATACGAGATTGCTTTAAAAAATTGCAGTAATGTTTTTCGGCTTTCGAACGCTGAAAACATGGATTATTCCAAAATAAAAAAATTCAAAAGTGTAGGTATTGTTTCAGGGGCGTCAACCCCGAATGCGCAAACCCGGGAGGTTCTCTTAAAGATGGAAGAAAACACAGAAGTTAAGGCAACGAATTCAATGGCGGATGTAGTTGCTAAAATCGACAACGAATCGAAGTTCAAGAAAGGTCAGATTGTTCAGGCTACGATTTCGCAAGCCAACGACGACGGCTTGCAGATATTACTGCCTTTCTCAAAGAAAGAAATAGCTTTGAGCAAAGATGAACTTGATTGCGATGAGTACAGCGCCGACAGCTATGTCGAAAAAATCGGCGAGTCTATCGATTTGCTTGTAGTTGAGCTTAAGCCCAGTCTCAAATTGTCCCAGAAAATGATAAGGACTTTGAAAGAGGAAGAAGCTTTGAGCGCCGAGATTGAAGCGGGAAAAGAATTTTCCGTCGTATGTACAGGCACCAACAAGGGTGGACTTGTATCTCAGCTCGGTACTTTCTCGGTATTTGTGCCCGCCAAAGAAATCCGTCCCGGTTTTGTAAAAGATTTGTCTAAATACGAAGGTAAAACGCTTCGTTTGCGCGCTCTTGAAATAAGAAAGACGGGAAGAAAAGAAATCATTGCATCCCAGCGCGTTATTTTACAGGAAGAGCACGAAGTAAAAGAAGCCGCCAAGCTTGCTAAAGAAGAAGAATTTTTCGCGAATATCGCAGTAGGCGATATCGTCGAAGGCAAGGTAGAGAGAGCTACCAATTTCGGCGCGTTTGTTTCTGTTAACGGTTTTGACTGTCTTGCGCATATTTCAGACCTTTCCTGGACGGGCGTGGATTCCGTAAAAGACGTTCTCGAAATAGGCAATACTTACAAATTTAAAGTGCTTAAAATCGACAAAGAAAATAAAAAGGTTTCTATCGGCTATAAACAGCTTCAACCCCAGCCTTGGGAACTTGCCGAAGGTAAATACGAAGTCGGCGAAGTTATTCACGGCAAGGTTGTAAGAATCGTTCCTTTCGGCGCGTTCGTTGAAGTTGAAAAAGGAATAGACGGACTTGTTCACGTTTCTCAGATTTGTTATGAGAGAATAGAAACGCCTTCAACGGTTCTCAATGTCGGCGACGAAGTCGATGCGAAAATAATCGCGCTTGATACTTCGGCAAAGAAAATGAACCTCTCCATTAAGGCAATTCTTCCCGAACCCGAAAGGGCTCCCCGTGCAAATAAAAATGCAAACGGTGAAGATGGCGAAGATAAGCGTAAGTCGCGCTTCACAAGAAGAGCGTCAAACAACGATGACGAGCTTTCTACATGGAGCGAAGGAAGCATTTCCGGAACTTCGATTGCAGATTTGATTGCAAGCCAGAAGAAAAACTAATTTAACTTTAAATGCAAAGGGAGCAACATTCAGTTGCTCCCTTTAAATATTTTTGTTTCAGTTTAATGCGGTAAAAATACGTTTATATAAATTATGATTTATTTTACGTTAAAGGAGTATGTTATGAAACGCGAAGGCAATATAAAAATTTCAAGCGAAAATATGATGCCGATTATAAAGAAATGGCTATATTCGGATAAGGACATCTTTTTAAGGGAAATTGTTGCAAACGGAATCGACGCTATTACCAAATATAGCAAGCTTGTAAAAATGGGCGAAGCCGAAAATAACGGCACGGAATATTGCGTTAAAATTTTCGTAGACAAAAAAGCGAAAACGCTTACAGTCGAGGATAACGGTATCGGTATGACCGAAGAAGAGGTCGAAAATTATATTACGCAGATTGCTTTCTCGGGCGCTTCCGACTTTCTTTCAAAATACGAGAAGGCGGGAGGTGACGGGATAATAGGTCATTTCGGTTTAGGTTTTTATTCCGCATATATGGTTTCGGAGAACGTGGAAATATTCACGAAATCATATAAAGACGTTCCCGCTGTTCATTGGGAGTCAGACGGCAACGCAACATACAGTATCGAAGAATGCGACAGAAAAGACCGCGGTACGAAAATCGTAATGCATATTTCCGCGGAAGAGAAAGAGTTTCTCGAAGAGAGCACAATAAAAGAACTTGTAAGAAAATACTGCTCTTTTATGCCCTTTAACGTATATGTTTCGTACAAGGGTGACGGCAAGGACGAGCCGTTAAATTCAACTTTGCCCCTCTATGCGAAAAATCCCAAGGATTGCACGGACGAGGACTATAAAAAGTTTTACCGCGATACGTTTATGGATTTTAACGAACCTATATTCTGGGTGCACCTGAATATGGATTATCCTTTCAATCTTAAAGGTATTCTTTATTTCCCTAAGGTTAAAAACAAACTCGAACTCGAACGCGGTAAAGTCAAACTTTATTGTAATCAGGTATTTATTGCCGATAATATCAAAGAAGTTATACCCGAATTTTTAATGCTTCTCAACGGCGTTATCGACTGTCCCGATATTCCGTTAAACGTATCGCGCAGTTTCTTGCAGAACGACAGGGAAGTTCAGAAAATAAGCAAACATATTACAAAAAAAGTTGCAGAAAAATTAACTTCTTTATTTAAAAACGATAGAGAAAAATATAATACTTGCTGGGAAGATACGTCCAACTTTATTAAATTCGGCTGTATAAAGGACGAAGAATTCTATAATAAAGTTAAAGACATCATAATCTATAAAGATTTGGACGGCAATTTTGTCAATTTCAAAGAGTTGCTTGGGGAAGAAGAAATCAAGGAACCCAAGACGGTTTATTATGCTTCCGACGAATTACAGCAGGCGCAATACATTAAAATGTTTAAAGACGCAGGGCTTAAAGCAATACTGTGCGACACGTTTATCGACCCTCATTTTTTAAGCTTTATCGAATATAAAACTCCCGATAAACTTAAATTTATGAGAATAGACGCAGACATTGACGGCGCGTTGAAGGACGGCGACGGCGCCGAGGACAGCGTTCTTGCTGAAATTTTCAAAAATGCGATAGGCGACGATAAAGTGACGGTCAAGTTTGAAAAGCTGAAAAGCAATGTGCCTGCTTTGATAATAGCAGACGAGTTTATGCGCCGTTATGCCGAAATGGGTCAGCTTTACGGAATGTCAAGCGGAGATATCGCCAAAACAATGATTGTAAACATTGCAAATCCTTTAATCGGCAAGCTTAAAGATTTAAGCGAAGAAAAGCAAAAGTTTGTTGCAGGATACGTCTATTCGCTGGCGTTGCTTTCTTTCAAAAAGCTTGAAGCGGAGGAACTCGATAAATTTATCAATGCAAATCTGACGTTGCTTGAAGATTATGTAAAGTAAATTTGCGCGGTTAAAAACCGCGCTTTTTTGTTTGCCATAAATGGAAGAATTTACAAAATAATTCAACTTTTTTCTGTTTGTGTATTGAAAAATGGTTTTATTTATGTTAAAATAGTTAAGGTATAGCGGTGGGATATGACAAACGAAATTCGCCTTGAAAGCTTTCATAATAAGACTGATGGTTTTTTGTACGAATTTTTCGGTTGCCATAAAGTTGAGGATAACGAATACGTATTCAGAGTATGGGCACCGCACGCCGATAATGTCAGCTTAATCGGTACATTCAACGGCTGGGACGAAGGTTGCAGTGTTATGCGGAAGATGTCTGACGGTGAAAGTTTTGAAATTACCGTCAAAGCATCTGAAGGCGACAGTTATAAATTCTGTATTTTTACCGCCGACGGAAGAAAGCTGTATAAAACCGACCCGTTTGCTTTTTTATACGGATACCCGGACTGTTCTTATGCAAGAGTATATAATTTACCTGAAAAGGCTCCTAAGGTTTACCGCAATCCGGGTATCGGACAACCTATAAATATTTACGAAGTAAATTTACTTTCCTGGAAACGTCATAAGGATAAGTCATATTATTCTTACGCTGACCTTGAAAAGACGCTTGTACCGTATGTAAAGGCAATGGGATACACCCACGTCGAGTTTATGCCGGTCACCGAATTTCCGTTTGACGGCTCATGGGGTTATCAGGTTACGGGTTATTTCGCCGTTACTTCCAGACTCGGCACGCCCGAACAGTTCAAAAGCCTTGTCCGCGCTTTTCACAATGCAGGTATAGGCGTTATACTCGATTGGGTTCCCGCTCATTTTCCAAAGGACGATTGGGGATTATACGAGTTCGACGGTCAACCGCTCTATGAATGTCCTTTGTGGGACAGAATGGAACATACAGGGTGGGGCACAAGAAAATTTGATTTCGGCAGAAATGAAGTCGACAACTTCTTATTGTCGTCAGCCTTATTTTTCCTTGAATACTACGGCATTGACGGGTTCAGGGTCGATGCCGTTGCTTCAATGCTTTATCTCGATTACGATAAAGAATACGGAAACTGGACTTCTAATATCTACGGCGATAACAGAAATCTGGAAGCAATTGAATTTTTGAAAAAGTTCAATATTGCGGTAAAACGGTATTTTCCCGATACGCTGAGTATTGCCGAAGAATCGGCGGTTTATCCTAATTTAACAAAGCCTGTCGAAAACGGCGGTCTCGGGTTCGACTATAAATGGAATATGGGGTGGATGAACGACGTGTTGTTTTATTGCCGTCAGGACCCTTATTTCAGGAGTCATCACCATAATAAGCTAACGTTCTCGATGGTGTATTCGTTTTCGGAAAATTTTATTTTGCCCGTTTCTCATGACGAAGTCGTTCACGTGAAAGGGTCTGTAGTAAATAAAATGCCGGGCGACTACGATAATAAATTTGCAGGTGAAAGAGCGTTTCTCGGTTTTATGTATGCTCATCCCGGTAAAAAACTCAACTTTATGGGCTATGAAGTTGCCCAGTTTAAAGAATGGGACTATACTTCGGGCATTGAATTTTTTTTGAAGAAGTTCGACAAACACCGCAAGATGAGCGCGTTTGTAAAAGCTTTGAACTTTTTTTATGCCGTAAATAAGCCTTTATACGAAATAGAGGACAGTTGGGAAGGTTTTAAGTGGATTGTCGTAGACGATAAATACAATAATCTGATAGCTTTCGACAGGTATTCGCGCGACGGACAAAGTATTACGGTCATAATTAATTTTTCAGGCATAGATATTAACGGTTACAAAATAGATATAGAAGAGGGCAGTTACCGCATTGTTTTTAATTCGGACAGTAAAAAGTTCGGCGGTAACGGAACGCTTAAAAAGAGAATATTTAAAACGATAAAAAGCGGACAGTACGGGAAACACTGTATTTATGTAGACGTTCCCAAACTGACCTGCATTTATTTAATAAAGAATACAATTTTGGGGGATTCAAAATGCTAAGAAAAAAAGAGTGTGTGGCAATGTTGCTTGCGGGAGGTCAGGGCAGCAGGCTTTACGCCTTAACAAGCAATATCGCTAAACCTGCCGTGGCTTTCGGCGCAAAATACAGGATTATCGATTTTCCGCTTTCTAACTGCATTAATTCGGGAATAGATACCGTAGGCGTGCTTACGCAGTATCAGCCGTTAGTGCTCAACGAGTATGTCGGAAACGGTCAGCCGTGGGATTTGGACAGAACGTTCGGCGGAGTACATATACTTTCTCCGTATGAAGCGAAGAAAGACACTTCCTGGTACAAAGGAACAGCCAACGCAATTTATCAGAATATCAGGTTTATGAAAATGTACGACCCTGAATACGTGCTTATTCTTTCAGGCGACCATATTTATAAAATGGATTACGATAAAATGCTTGCGGCGCATAAAGAAACGAAGGCGGACTGCACAATTGCGTGTATGCAGGTTCCAATGGAAGAAGCGTCGAGATTCGGCATTTTAAATACCAACAAAGACGGTTCCATTTACGAATTTGAAGAGAAGCCGAAAAAGCCAAAGAGCAACCTTGCATCGATGGGAATTTATATATTTACTGCGGAAAAACTGTTTAAGTATCTCGAACTTGACGAGGCAGACCGCGATTCGGAGAAAGATTTCGGTAAAAACGTATTGCCTGCAATGCTTAAAGCAGGCGAAAAAATGTTTTCATACAAGTTCGAAGGCTACTGGAAGGATGTAGGTACAATAACGTCGCTTTGGGAAGCGAATATGGATTTACTCGGTATGGTTCCAAATTTCGAACTCAGGGACCAGAACAGAGTAATCCATTCCAGAAGCCCGCTTGCGCTTCCCGCGTTTGTAGAAGGAGAAGTTTTAAATTCTATTGTTGCAACGGGCGGAGATATCGAAGGTAAGGTCGTCAATTCGGTTATAGGCACAAACTGCGTAATCGAAAAAGGCGCAGAAGTTAACGACTGCGTGCTTATGGGCAATATAACGGTTAAGGCAGGCGCCAAACTGAATTATGCCATAATCGACGAAGAAGTCGAAATAGGAGAAAACGCGATAGTCGGCGCGCCTATAAGCGAAGCTGTCAAAGTCGAGAGCAAAACTTCGGGAATAGCAGTACTCGGCAGAGGAATAACCGTTAAGAAAAACGGGAAGGTTTCCGCAGGCGAAATAGTTGATAAAAACGTATAAGGGAGGAAAAAGCAAATGGCATCGACGGTTGGCGTAATATTTTCAAGTATAAATGAAGAAAACGTTCCCGAACTGACAAAGGTCAGGTCTATCGGGTCAATTCCGTACGGCGGAAGGTACAGACTCGTAGATTTTGCTCTGTCAAATATGGTAAATTCGGGTATCACTACGGTTGGAATGATAACCAAAAGCAATTATCAGTCTTTAATGGACCACCTCGGTTCAGGTAAGGACTGGGATTTGGCAAGAAAGGAAGGCGGTTTGATATTACTTCCTCCTTACAGCGATGAAACCGAAACGCTCTATAAAAATCGTCTCGAAGCATTGAAGAGCACTACGTCGTTCCTTAAAAAGGCTAAGGAAGATTTTGTTGTAATTGCAGACAGCGACGCGGTTTATAAGCTCGATTACAGTAGAGTTATAGATTTTCACGTTAAGAACAATGCGGATATTACAATGGTTTACCACGAACACGAAGTAAAACAATCGCATTATTATATAACGTTCGATACAGACAGCACAGGCAGAATTACCGAGCTGGACATCAATCCCACGTCTGGCGGAGTAAAGAAAAATTACATAAACCTAATGGTTGCGAGAACGTCGTTTATACTTGATTTGATTCAGAACGCAATACAGCGCGGATTTAAGAGTTTCGGGCGGGATATACTCAGTCCCGGCGTGAATACGCTGAAAATGTACGGCTACAAGTATGACGGATATTATGCGAATATCGATTCGCTTGCCTCGTATTTCAAAGCGAATACTGACCTTTTCGATAAGAATATCAGAAACGAAATATTCGGCGACCGCGACGTCTATACTAAAGTAAACGACAGTGCGCCCGCAAAATTCGCTTCTACCGCAAAGGTCACCAATTCTTTGGTATCAGACGGCTGTCTTATAGAAGGAACGGTAGAAAACAGTATTCTGTTCCGCGGTGTAAAAATAGGCAAAGGCACTATAGTCAAAAACTGTATTCTTATGACTGACAACATTATAGGTGAAAACTGTAATCTTGCCTATGTCGTTAGCGATAAAAATTCCGTAATCAGGGATAACCGTGTCTTGGCCGGGTGCGAGGCTCAACCTTATTTCATAAATAAGGGTTCGCTCATTTAATCGAAAGGGAGGATATTTTGATGGCTGAAACAAAAACCGCAACAAAAAAAGCACCGGCGAAAAAGACGTCTGTAAAAAAAGTCAAAACAACAGCCGTAAAATCCGTTGCAAATAATACGGCAGAAAAGAAGAAAATCTTATTTGTCGCTTCCGAATCAACGCCTTTTATAGCGACAGGCGGGCTTGCGGAAGTTATAGGTTCTCTTTCGAAAGCGCTTGCTTCGACAGGTAAGTTCGACGTAAGGGTGGTAATTCCTTTATATTCGGACATTAAAAAGGAGTACAGGGACAAGTTTTCATATCTCGGAAATTTATATGTCCACCTGGCATGGCGTAATCAGTACTGCGGTATATTTACATACGAACAGGACGGTGTGACGTTTTATTTTATCGATAACGAGTTTTATTTTAAGCGCCCCGGCTGTTACGGTTATTTTGACGACGGAGAAAGATTTGCGTTCTTTTCGCGAAGCGTGCTTGAAATTATGCCGTTTCTTAATTTCTATCCCGATGTTATGCACTGTCACGACTGGCAGGCCGCTTTGGCGTCGATTTATTTAAAAACTAATTACTGTTTCAGAGAAGAGTACCAGTATATTCGTTCGCTTTTCACAATTCATAACATAGAATATCAAGGACAGTACTCTCTTGATTTGTTATGCGATTTGTTTGACATTTACGGAGAATACAGGTATTTTGTTGAATATAATAATTCAATCAACCTTATGAA
The DNA here is from genome assembly GCA_947570625.1 of uncultured Clostridia bacterium. Taxonomy (GTDB): domain Bacteria; phylum Bacillota; class Clostridia; order Christensenellales; family Borkfalkiaceae; genus Coproplasma. Next base: position 86,283 of record CANOUP010000003.1, read on the forward strand.
GGGCGCAATTGAATGCAGTGAAAGATTTTCGACGGTAAGTCCCAGATATGCGCAGGAAATAAAGGATCCTTATTTTGCGCACGGACTCGACCCTATAATCAGAAATAACGCATTCAAATTAACAGGCATATTAAACGGTATAGATGATTTAAGCTATAACAGCGAGCTGGATAAGCATTTGTTTGCAAATTTTACTGCCGATGATTTTTCCAATAAGCAAGTTTGTAAAAGCGAACTTCAAAAAATGCTGAATTTGCCCGTTAAGCCTGACACTCCGATAATTTCGATGGTGTCGCGTTTGGTTTCGCATAAGGGGTTGGACTTAGTTACAAATGTTATTGAGGAGCTTCTGCATGACGATGTGCAGATTGTAATTCTCGGAACGGGAGATTCTCATTTCGAAGGATATTTTATCGACCTTGCAAGAAGGTATCCCGATAAAATGAGCGCGAATATTGTTTTCAACGGCGACTTGTCTAGAAAGATTTATTCGGGCTCGGATATTTTCCTGATGCCTTCGAAATCTGAGCCTTGCGGGCTTTCGCAGATGATAGCGTGCCGTTACGGGACGGTGCCTGTCGTAAGGGAAACGGGCGGATTGTACGACAGTATCAAACCGCTTGTAAACGGATATACTTTCAGTAACTATAACGCCCACGATATGCTCTACGTCATAAGGCAGGCAGTTGAAAATTATAAAAATAAGACGGAATGGAAAAAACTTATGTATAGGGCCGCGACAACAGATTTCAGTTGGAATCACTCGGCAAAGGAATACGAAGCTCTCTATTTCGATATGCTTAAATAATTTACTATAAGGAGAACTGAAAATTGGGTTATAGTGTTACCGAAAAGGAAGTAAAGGACATAATCAAGGGCAAGCTTGCTCGTTATTTCGGGGTTAGTCCTGCCGAAGCTTCCAAAGAGCAGATTTATAAAGCTGTTGTAATGTCAGTAAGGGATATATTACTTCAAAAAAGACAGCAGTTTCATAAAAAAATAAAAGCAAAACGCGCAAAAAGAGTTTACTATCTGTGTATGGAATTCCTTTTGGGGCGTTCTTTGAAAAACAGCTTATATAATTTGGATGCTATATCCGCATTTGACAAGGCTGTTTCATCATACGGGCTCACACTCGACGAGTTATACGAACTCGAACCCGATGCAGGATTGGGCAACGGTGGTTTGGGAAGACTTGCCGCCTGTTTTATGGACGCATTGGCGACGGGTGATTATCCCGCAATGGGTTATTCGCTTCGTTACGAATACGGTTTATTCAAGCAGAAAATAGTAGACGGATGGCAGACGGAATTACCCGATACGTGGCTTCCTGGCGGAGAAGTGTGGCTTACGCAAAGGTCGGATAAATCTTTTATCGTACGTTTCAACGGTCAGATTGAAGAGCGCTGGACGGAAAACGGGCTCGAAACAAATTACGTCAACTGCAAAGAAATAGAAGCGGTTGCTTACGATATGATGATTTCGGGTAAAAGTAGCGACGCTGTATCGGTTTTAAGGCTTTGGAAAGCAAAACCCGTACAGGATTTCAATATGAAGCTATTCTCGCAGGGTGACTATTATCAGGCAATGTCAGAGGATAATGATGCCGATTTGCTTACGAAGGTGCTTTATCCCGCAGATAATCATATGGCGGGTAAATCGCTTCGTTTAAAACAGCAATATTTTCTGTGTTCGGCTTCGATTCAGAATATAATTCAGGACCATAAACACAGATACGGCGATTTAAGAGATCTACCTAAGCTTGCCTCGATACATTTGAACGATACGCACCCCGCAATGGCTATACCCGAATTAATGAGAATACTTATTGACGAGTATTTCTATAACTGGGAACAGGCGTGGGCAATAACGACGGCTACTTGCGCGTATACAAATCATACAGTGCTTGCAGAAGCTTTGGAAACCTGGTCGGAAGATTTGATTGAAAGGACAATTCCCAGAATTCACTCGATAATAAAGGAAATCAACAGACGTCTTTGCGAAGAGCTGTGGAACAGGTTTCCCGGCGAATGGGCTAAGATTTCGAGAATGTCAATAATCGAGCATGACCGCATAAAGATGGCTAATCTTTCAGTATACGGCGGACATAGCGTAAACGGTGTTTCCGCGTTGCACAGTGAAATTATCAAAAAGTCTGTGTTTAAAGATTTTTATGATTTTTCACCCGAAAAATTTACCAACGTGACAAACGGTATAGCACACAGGCGTTGGCTGAATCAAGCCAATCCCGAGCTTTCGGCGTTGTTGACGGAGTGTATAGGAGAAGGATTCGAGCTTGACGGCGCAAAACTTGCCGAATTCAAAAAATTTGAAAACGACACAGCAGTACTTGACAGACTGCAAGAAATTAAGTCGATTAAGAAGCTTCAATTTGCGGAATATGCAAAAAAGAAGCAGAACGTAATTATAAATCCTTCAACATTATTCGATGTCCAGGCAAAAAGGTTACACGAGTATAAGCGACAGCTTCTCAACGTTCTCAATATAATAGATACTTATATCGATTTACTGGATAATCCCAATAAAGAAATAGTTCCTAAAACCTATATCTTCGGAGCCAAGGCCGCGCCCGGTTACGATATGGCAAAAAAGATAATTAAACTGATTAATTATCTGGCGGAAGACATTAAGAAAAATCCTAAAATCCATGAGAAACTTAATGTAGTTTATATGGAGGATTACAACGTCACGATGTCTGAAAAGCTTATGCCTGCTTCTGAAATATCCGAACAGATTTCACTTGCGGGTAAAGAAGCAAGCGGAACGGGCAATATGAAATTTATGATTAACGGCGCGCTGACCATCGGTACGCTTGACGGCGCAAACGTTGAAATGGCCAATTCCGTAGGCAACGAAAACATATTCATTTTCGGTTTAAAATCCAATGAAGTAGACGATATATGGCGCTCAGGTTACAGTTCAAGCAAATATTATAACGATTCTCCGAGATTAAGGCGGATTATCGAAGCCTTGATTATCGGATTTAACGGACAGTCGTTTGCCGATATCGCAAATTATTTGCTGACGGATTCGCCTGTAGCCGACCCTTATATGTGTATGGCTGATTTCGGAGCATACAATAAAACTCAGCACAAAATTGCTAAGCTGTATGCGAAAGACAAAAATAAATGGAATCAGATGTCTTTGAGAAATATTGCGTCTGCGGGTGTTTTTGCGGCAGACCGAGCCATTGCCGAATACGCAAAAAATATTTGGAATTTGAAACCTATTAAATCAGAAAAATAAATTTTTAAGCGGGGCAATTTTTATGTCCCGCTTAATTTATGATATGTCAGACATAGTACAATTCAAACTGCCGTAAAATTTGCAAAATTAATTAAAATTGTATTGACAACTGTATTATTATGTGTTATTCTTTATTTACAAGCCAAACACTTCGTAAAAGCTGTGTTTTACGAAGTGTTTGATATGCTATTTGTCTACCTATTCCAAAATAAAATGCAGGAGAAAAATTTTAAAAATGGGCGATGATTACTACATTAAACGCAATAATAAAAATCTTGAAACCATTGAAAAACTGCTTGAAAACGAATTGCCTTCGTTTTGCTATGATTACTTTCTGGCAATTGACGCTCAGACCAGTTCTCTGACAAGATTGAATTACGCACACGATTTGAAAATCTTCTTCTATTTTATTCAGGAGAAAAAATTCCGCGGAAATAAAAAATTGAATGATTTTACGTTATCCGATTTGGAATTGATAACGAGTAACGATATAGAATATTTTTTGAGTTACCTCTCCCATTACCGTTACGGTGATGCCGAACACAATTGCAATGACAGGGCAAAAGCCAGAAAGCTATCCTCCGTCCGTGCAATGTTTAAATACTTCTTCAATAAGGGATTAATCGGCGTTGATAACACGGCAAAAGTCGCAACGCCTAAATTGCACGAAAAACCTATAATAAGGCTTGACTCGGAAGAAGTTTTCAATATCCTTGATGCGGCGGAAAGCGGAGCCGGCCTTACTGCTCACCAGATGTTTTATCACGAAAAAAACAAAGTTCGCGACGGCGCTATTTTAATGCTGTTTCTCGGTACAGGTATACGTATTAGCGAGCTTGTGGGGCTCAATAACGAAGATATCAATTTTAACGATAATTCTTTCGTGGTTACAAGAAAAGGCGGAAGCAAATCCATTCTATACTTCGACGATAATGTTGCCGGCGCGCTTATGCGTTATATGGATTATAAGGAACAAAGCGGCGCGGAAAAACAATCGGATAACCTCCCTCTCTTCCTCTCTTCGCAGGGAAAACGCATTACAGTCCGCGCGGTTGAAAATATGGTGCAGAAATATGCAAAGATAGTTTCTCCGCTAAAAAAAATATCGCCCCATAAATTGCGTTCTACATACGGAACACAGCTTTATAAGGCAACAGGTGATATATATATCGTTGCTGACGTTTTAGGTCATAAAGACGTGAATACAACAAGAAAACACTATGCCGCAATAAGCGAGGATAATCGGCGCGCTGTTGCGGGAAAGGTTAAATTAAAACGAGACGACGATTAATTATCGTCGTTTAATATAATACCGTCAATTTTGATAACGGCATCATCTTTGATTTCAAGACATTGACCGCAATTATCGCATATTTTATCTGGATTCAAGTCGCAGATTTCGCACTCCATACAACCAATACATTCCCTTTCGTATAATACGCATCTTTGACCCTTTTGCTCTTTCATTGAAATTACCTCTTTAATTATATTATATATTAATATTTTTAATAAAACAAGCAAAATTTATTAAACTAACGTTTGATTAATGTAAACATTATATGTTATAATTAGAATACGAGGTGACCTATGAGAGCGAAGTTAAACAAAATCGAAGAAGTTTATTCTTTTTTCCAAAAATTCTTTTCCGAAAACGGGTACGCTCCTTCGGTCAGAGAAGTTTGCAAGGCGTGTGAGATAAAATCTACCGCTACTGCGTTCATTTATATTAATGAGCTGGCTAAGCGCGGTTTGATTGATAAAACAGACGGAAAAAACCGTGCCGTTTCAATTAAGCAAAGCGTTGTCAGCGTCCCTTTAATCGGAACAGTTGCGGCAGGTCAGCCTATCTTCGCAACACAAAACTATGACGGTTACTTTGCAATTCCGAGCAACTTTTTTGCCGGCGAAGATTTATTTATGCTTAACGTTCACGGCGATTCGATGATAAAAATCGGAATGTTGGACGGCGATAAAATTATTGTGCGCAAACAGCAGACTGCAGAAAACGGCGATATAGTCGTCGCCTTAGTCGATGACAGTGCAACGGTAAAAAGATACTTTAAACGAGACGGAAAAATTATTCTGCATCCGGAAAACGACGAAATGGAAGATTTTACTTTCGATAACGTAGCTATACTAGGAAAAGTTATCGGACTTTTAAGAAATTTTTAAAAACAATAAGCGGAGATTAACAATCTCCGCTTTAATTTTATAATCCCATGAGATAAGCAACTTCCTGCTTATTAAGCTTTCTGTATGCTCCCCTATCCAGCCCGCTTAAATTGAGTTCGCCTATTTTAATACGTTTTAAAAGTGTGACTTCTTTTCCTATGGCGTTAAACATTTTACGTACTTCTCTGTTTTTGCCTTCGGTGAGCGTAACGTGAATTTTTGTATATTCTTTATTTGTTTCAACAATATGAGCTTTACATTTCTTTGTTACATAACCGCCATCTATTTCTATACCGCTTCTTATTGGGTTTAAATCAGACTCTTTCATTGTACCTTCGATTTTTACAAGATAGGTCTTGGGAACGGCGTTCGACGGATGCGTTAGATGCTGGGCAAGCTGTCCGTCGGTTGTCAATACAAGTAATCCTTCGCTGTCATAGTCCAGCCTTCCGACCGGGTATATTCTTCCTACGTTTGCAGGCATTAAATCAAGCACGGTTTTACGCCCTTTATCGTCGGATACACTGCAAATATAACCTTTGGGTTTATTTAAAATATAATACTCGTTCTTTTTAAGGTTTACAGGTTTACCGTCTGCATACACTTCATCGCCGTCATTTATTTCAGTACCTAATACAGCGGTTTTACCGTTAACTTTAATCCTGCCTTCGCTGATTAATTTGTCACACTCGCGTCTAGATGCAATGCCCGAAGAAGCCAGAAATTTGTTTATTCTCATATAGCAGACCAACCGTTTAATTTAACTGTCTATATACTATACAATTTTTCGGTAAAAAGCAAGCTATTTTTATCGAATATTTCAAGCTGTGCAATTGCACCGTCGTTGTCCGAGTCCAATAAGGTCGTTTTATATTCTATATTGCAATCTGTTTTTAAGACCAAATTGACGGGTTCTTTCAGTTTACAAATCGCGTTACCGCAAGAAAATACTTTGTCTGTATCAAGTTTTAATAATTTAAAATTTTTGAAACATCTATCGAAAATATCTGCGCTTCGCTGATACATGTCTGGGCAGTTTAAAACTACGCAGACTATATCCATACCGTTACGTTCCGCCGAAGATACAAGACATCTGCCGGCTTTTACGGTATAACCTGTTTTTACTCCGTTGGCGCCTTCGTAAAGTCTAAGCATTTTATTTTTATTTGCAAAGCTCCTGAATTCACCGCTGTATTCCTTTGTCGAAACTATTTCTTTAAACAGCTTGTTTTTCATTGCATAACATGCAATTTTACACAGGTCCTGCGCAGTTGTATAATGTGATGGATCAGGCAAACCGCTTGGATTTGTGAAGTTTGAATTTTCCGCGCCTATTTTTTTTGCCCTTTCGTTCATTGCCTGGGCAAATTTTTCAATACTTCCGCTGTGATGTACGGCAAGCGCTACGGCGCTGTCGTTGCCGGAGCGAAGTAGCAACCCGTACAGCAAGTCCCTTATGCTTATATGTTCTTCTTTTTTAAGATAAATGCTCGAACCTTCTACTCCGACGGCACAGTCGGGCACCTGAATAACTTTATCGATATTGCAGTCTTCAATAACAATCAAAGCTGTAAGAATTTTCGTCGTGCTTGCCATAGGAAGCTTTGCCATAGCATTGGTTTCGGCCAGTACCGTTCCTGTCGACAGTTCCATTGCAATTTCGGATTGCGCCGAAGCATAAACTGTTTTTTCTGTTAATATAGTATTTACTGCTCCTACTGCCACAAATGCGGTAAACAGTAAACAAAGTATCTTTTTATACATTGTCGGAAATTCTGTGAACCATCTCTCCCGTTTTATCGATTAACGTATCGATGGCACTTTCCTCCATTCTAAGAAGTCGGCACCCTTTGCCGTCGTCGACCAAGAAACCCTTAGGTTTAACTGTTATAACGGTACCGTTACCGCCGGCAAGTTTAAATCCGTCAGCTTCCTTAAAGGTTTTTATATCGCCGTATTCACCGCCTCCGCTGAGATTTACTACGGTTACGGATGAAAGCGGAATAACTTCAGCTCCGCTGACGGTGATAATTGATTTGCCGATAACGGTATCGGCATCGGCAACCTTATCTATTGAAAGTGAAGGCTGGTTGAATTCATTGTCTTTGTTCTTTTTTATTTTTGAGTTCATATAACTTCTCCATTAATAATATTAAAAATATTTTCGATAGCACCAAAACGTTTATAATTGTTACTGCTTTGGCGTAATATCTGATTGATGAATGTTCTTCGTTCATAACGGTGTAATTTCTAAGTTTAGTATAATTGCCGTTAACCTGCAAAAGTTTATACGCGGTTGTTGTAACCGCGTTCTGCGCCAAGACCGCGTAAGCGTTATTCTGATTTTTCATTCCGAAATCTGTCAGCTGAATTATTTTAAAGATGCAAAGCTTATCGAACACTCTGTAAAAATTAGTTTTCAGGTTCAAAATACTCATATTTTTATTCTTGCCGTTAAATTCAAGTTGGTTAGGTTTGTCTTTGACGGTATTTATATTGTAAAGCTTTATAAATCTGAAAAGAGTAATATTTATACTAAAATATTTTTCTTCCGTATTAATATAGATGTAATTGAAAACGTGTATAGGAAATATTGAAATTAAAAAACCTATTGCAGTAATGTATATAAACGCTTCATTCACACTTATATTATCTGTAACGCAAGATTAAATATACAAAAAAAGGATTAAACAACACAAGTTTAATCCTTTTGATTTTATTATATTTATATCAATCTATTTTTATAACATCGTCATCGTCCGAAATGAAATCGGGCAACTCGAAACCGTCTTCAGTTATACCTTTTTTCTCATTTTCGGGTTCAGGGTTTTCCTGTGACTTATCGACGTATTCGTCTTTCCTGTAAAGATAATTACCGTCTTCTTCGTCATCGGCAAGAAGCGAACTGTTAAGCTCGGCAATCTGCGCCATTAATTCGTCGTAATCTGGCAGTTCGTTGATGGAATTGAGTTTGAACCTTTTAAGAAAATTATCGGTAGTCGCGTAAAGAATGGGTTTGCCTACGGCATCCTTTCTTCCGCACGGAACAATCATTTCAAGCTCTAAAAGAGTATGTATCGCATAATCACAGCTGACTTGCCTTATATCTTCGAGTTCAGGTTTTGTAATTGGCTGTTTATAAGCTATTATTGCCGCGCATTCAAGTATAGTTTTTGTAAATTCCTTTTCTTTAATGGGTGTCAATACGTCCGATACGGGTTTTTTATATTCGGGATTGGTTGCAAACTGTAATTTACCGTTAAATGTCAACAGATATATTCCGCTCGTTCCCGTATATTTCTCTTTAAGCTCGTCAACGCATTTATTGACTTCTTTAAGAGTACAGCCGAGTTTTTCTATTATGTATTTGACGGGCACCGCTTCTCCGGAAGCAAAAATTACCGCCTCAATTATATTCGTCAAATTGTCCATTAGCTAAGTCCTTCGTATCCCAGTCGGGATTAAGTTTTATATTTATAGTGCCGAACGAGCACTCCTGCCTGACCGTTATAAACTGGTGTTTAAGCATTTCGAGAAGCGCTTGAAAAGTTGTTATGATTTCGTTTCTCGAATATGTTACAAAAAGGCTGTCAAAAGTTATTTCGTTAAATTCCAGAAGCTTGTCTTTTATATAAACTACCTTCTCTTCTACTGTATGAACGTCTTTAGGAATTTCTTTTATGTTGTCTTTTTCGCGGTGCATGCTTTCATTGCGGAGCATCAAGTTGGCAAAAGCCTCTAAAAGAGCATGCACGTTAAAATCTTTATAAACTATTTTTACCTGACTAAAATCCGAGGAAGGTTCTTTGAAATAGTAGCCTATCGTTTCAAGACTTTTAAGTTTTGGCGTTTCTTCTTTAATAAGTTCGTATTCACGCTGTTTAAGCTGTTCGATAAGCGCGCGTTCTTCCTCGTCGGAACCGCCCATTTCTTCGCCTGCGACCTCGACTACGGGAACCATGCTTTTGGATTTTATATAAATAATTTGTACGGCGAGGGCAAGATATTCGCTCTCTTTGTCAACATCGCGGTGCGGTTGAGTTTTCATAAATTCAATATAATCGAGAAACTGCTCCGTCACTTTTGACACAAAGACATCTTCTATCCGAATCTGGGCAATATTTATAAGATGCAACAGCAAATCCAGCGGTCCTTCGAAATCGTCAAGAACCGTATTGTAATCTACCGCAGATTCAAAATTTTCATAACTTTTAATTGTCATAACTTTAAATACTGAATATGAGATTCCAGAGAGCCGTAATCGGAAAGCCGATTATATTTCTCGCAAACCATTGAACATAACCCAAAATATTCAGATAGTCTACGAAAGGCACGCCGTATCTCGTCATAATATTGCATAAAAAACTTTCTAATACCAGCCCAATCAGGATATAATATCCGTAATTTCTTAAAAATTTGTGAACAGGGTTTATTTGCCGTGTTAAAGACTCTACCACTCTGAACCCGTCCAAAGGATATAACGGCAGAAGGTTAAATACAAATACCGATAGGCTGTATAAAAAAGTCAGGTAAAAAATTCTTTCAAAAAAGTACAGTAAATAATAAGCAAAAGAATTGTACGCTACCTCGGGGATAGCTAATTCGGCTATTAATAGAAATAAGGGATAAGCAAAAAAGGCTATAATATAATTTACCGTCACTCCCGCAATAGCTGTTGTAAACAAGCCTTTCTTGTAATTTCTGAAATTGCCTGGATTGACGGGTACAGGTTTTGCCCAACCGAACCCCGTAAATATGCACAGAATTATTCCTACGGGGTCAATGTGCTTTATAGGATTGAGAGTTAAACGCCCGTAAGCTTTCGGCGTATAATCGCCGTTTTTGTAAGCAACAAAGCCGTGCGCCGCCTCATGAGGAACAAAAACAAAAAGTACTGCTATTATTGACGCTAAAATTGATATTGCATAAGACATTATTTAAGATAATCCGGAATTAAGTCGTTTCTTACGATATCTTCGTAAGTCTGAGGTTTTATTATGTATTCTACGTGCGTTCCGTTTACCAGTATTGCGGGCGGCACCGCGTTTCTGTTGTAATTGCTCGCCATCGAATAATTGTACGCCCCCGTAGATAAGACCGCGAGAATATCCCCGCTCTTCACTTTGGGAAGCGGGACATCTACGGCAATGATATCTCCGCTTTCACAGCACTTACCTGCAATAGTTACTTTTTCGGTGCAAGGCTCGTCGGCTCTGTTTGCAAGTAAAACGCTGTATTTTGATTGGTACAGCGCATATCTGGGATTATCAAACATGCCACCGTCTACCGCAACGTATTTTTTTATGCCCTCTATTTCCTTTATTGCTCCGACCGTGTAAAGCGTTATCCCTGCTTCTCCTATTATCGAACGTCCCGGCTCTATTATCAGATAAGGATTTTTTAGCGAAAGTTGTTGTGTTTTATCTTTTAATGCATTTATCATACTTTCGAGATAATCTGTATAATCGCAAAGTTTCAGTTTAGGGTCTTCATCGTTGTACCAAATGCCGAAACCTCCGCCGAGATTAATGCAATCGGCTTCGAATTTCGTCTTTGACTTAATGTAAGCGACAAAGTCCATCACTTTTTCAACAGCCAAAACAAACGACTGCTTTTCGAAAATCTGCGAACCGATATGACAGTGATAACCTTTTAAAACCAGATTTGATTTCGAAAGTACGTGATTGGTCATTTTTTCGGCAGTACCGTCGGAGATAGAGAATCCGAATTTGCTGTCCGTTCTTGCAGTCTGGACAAATGCATGGGTATGCGCCTCGATTCCCGGATTAATCCTTATTAAAACGTTTTGACTGATGTTTCTTTCTGCGCAAAGTTTATCAAGTATATCCGCTTCTTTGAACGAGTCAACAACTATCAAACCGATACGTCTGTCAACGGCGCTTTGAAGTTCGTTTAAAAGCTTATTGTTGCCGTGCATTATAATTTTATCCGCAGGAAAGCCTGCGCTTATTGCAGTGTAAAGCTCTCCGCCGGATACGACGTCTACGCCTATGTTTTCACTGTGCGCAATAGCATAGACGGCTTTGCATGAAAATGCTTTAGACGCATAAGCAACCAGACCATTTCCGCCGTACTCTTTATCGATTACATTTTTATAGACGCGCATCATATTCCTTATGTGCGTTTCGTCGAAAACATAAACAGGCGTACCGTATTTTTCTGCAATTTCGGTACAGTCCAGACCGCCGATTTGCAGATGACTTTTTGCATTTATTTTAAGAGTATCTCTTTCGTTCATAAAATTATATTATCAAAAATAAGCAAAATAGTCAAATAATTTGATTATAAAATAAGCCGTTTCGATGTGAAATCGAAACGGCGTGTTCGTTAAAATCAGATGGCCCATTCGCCGGCAATATTTACTAAATTATCGCCGAAATCTGCTTTCTGAACATTTTCGGCAGATACCACATTTACAGTATCGTATAAAATTCCGTCCTTAAATACTTCGATTTGACCGACTATCTGGCCTTTCTCTACGGGTGCTTTGACTTTTTGAGCCGTCAGACTGAAAGTGACTTCGGGAGATTTGTCTATTGCCGAAAATACATAAGAGTTGCGTTCGGGACAGACTTCAAAGTCATCTTTCTTTCCTCCGCTGACTGAAAACTTATCGTTTAAAGTTATATCTTTATCGAGTATAATCTTATTTTTGTAATTGGCAAATCCGAAATCGAACATATTTACGGTTGATTTAAATCTGTTGTCGCTACTGTCTGCGCCGAGAATTACGGAAATAAGACGCATGTTATCCTTTTTAGCAGTTGCCGCAAGGCAGAAGCCCGCTTCGTTTGTAAAGCCCGTCTTTCCTCCATCGCAGTTTGAATATTTTCTTATGAGTTTATTTGTATTGGTCATTGTGGTTGTTCTGTTATCGGGGTGCGCAAAATCTTCAAGCCAAATCTTGCTGTAATTAAAGTAATTTTCATGCGAGAGTAAATTTGAAAACATAAGAGCAACGTCGTGAGCACAGGAATACTGTGGTTCTTTGGGTAAACCTGTACAGTTTGCAAACAACGTATCTTTACAGCCGAGCTCCTCCGCTTTCTTGTTCATTTGCGCAACAAAGACATCCTCGCTTCCGGCAACGGTTTCGGAAATTGCGACACAGCTGTCATTTGCGGAGCAAACAACAATACTTTTAAGAAGCTGGTCAATCGTATATTCACAGCCTGAACCGAGAAATACCTGAGAACCTCCCATTCCGGCCGCATTATCGCTTGCCGTAACAGTGTCGGTTAAAGAAATTTTACCTTCCTTTACTGCGTCCATTGCAAGCGTTAAAGTCATAACTTTGCATACGCTGGCAATAGGAATTCTTTGAAATTCGTTCTCTTTAAAAATGCATTCTCCCGAATCGAAATCCATCAAATACGAAGCCTTGCATCCTGTCGTAAGACTTGTGCCGGATTCTTTGATTTTAAATCCGCAAGAGAAAGCTCCTGCGCCTAATAAACAGACGGCGCTTAAAACTGATATAATCTTCTTCATATGATTATTATGGGGCATATGAAATTAATTATACTATTACAATAATCAAGCGGAAAACAATATTAATTAAAATCAAAAATAGCAAAGTATTAACTACGGCTAAAACAACCGGTATGACAAATATATACTTCTTATTGATTATCTTGCAGGATTCCGCTATCAAAATACCGAAAAACAGCGAACAAAAAGACGTAGGAATGAAAACGAAAACAGCGACGGTAATCCCGCCGAAAGTATTTAGTTCAATCAGTATTGCAGTATAAACTGTAAAATATATCCCTCTGATAAAAAATATAATAAGAGTAAGATATTTGAACTTGGTAAAATAGCAAACCGAAAAAATAATATAAATAATGATTGTTTCGCTAAGCAAATGCGGAAAAATCAGATTGCCGTTTTTAAAATTAAAAACAAAGTATACATAATCATGAGCATAATTTTCAAAATATATATTAATATTCGCAAATATATATAGTACTATGCCTGATATAATTGCACAAATTAAGGTAACTGAAAATGCAATCAGATACTTTTTATCCCATTTTAATTTACAAAAAGACAAATTCCTCATATACAATTATATGAGGAATTTTCCATTAATATGAACTTAACATTTTATCGATGCTTATTCCGTACCCTCTTGTAGGGTCGTTTACAAACACATGGGTTACAGCGCCGATTAGTTTGCCGTTCTGTACAATAGGACTTCCGCTCATTCCCTGCACAATTCCGCCTGATATTTTCAATAATTCTTCGTCTTCGATTTTAATGACAAAGTTTCTGTTGTCCTTGTTATTTTTATCCGTTTTAACGATGGAAATATCATATTTTTTTACTTCGTTTCCGTGTACGGTCGAATAAATACAAGCTTTACCTATTTTAACTTCGTCAATATTTCCTTTATCGATTTTTGTTAATTTGGAAGTATTGAAACCGTCGTCTAAGTTGCCGTATATACCGCAACCGCAATTGAGTACAGCGCTTCCTATAACTCTTCCGCTCTCGAATGCTCCGCGCAATTCGCCGGGCGTTCCTTTCACGCCTTTTTTAACGTCATAAATAACACAGCCGTATACGGTACCGCCGTTAATTTCTATCATTTTATTTACCGCATTGGAAACAGGATGTCCGAGGGAGGCAAATTTTTTGTTTTTACCGTCTATATAAGTAACTGTACCTATCCCGTTTATACTGTCTTTGACAAGTATACCGAGTTTTTTTGAACCGGATGAGCGGTCGCTCACGGGATTGATTTCAAATTCCAGGTTTTCGCCGTTTCGTATTACACTGATAATGAATCTTTTATATTGTTCACTCAATATCTTGTTAATATCGCCGGTACTGTTGACTTCTACGCCGTTAATTTTATCTATAATATCGCCTGTCCGCATTCCGCATTCCTTTGCAGGCGAACGCAAACCTTCCGATGTAATGACGTCGCATATTCCCACAACCTCTACCGTTGTCGTACTGAGTGTAAATCCTGCGGGAAAGCCTCCGAGATACAACGATTCAGTGTCGGCGTTAGCCGATAAAGGTGAAACCGTAAAGGAACAAATTAATACGGTTATGAATATTAATAATGTCTTAAATAGTTTTTTTCCGAAAAGCATAACAGTATTGTGTGCAAGACATTGCTTAATATTCAAAAAAAAACGGCTTTCGCCGTTAATTTAGTTTTTAAATTGTTTTATTAGTTCTTTTGCATGCGACACCGATACTTCCGAACCTGTACTGCCGGTCAATCTTACTATTTCTTCGATTTTTTGATTCTCCGTAAGCTTGCTGACTTTTGTAAGCGTTTTACCGTCCTCTTCGACTTTATAAATTAAAAACTGTGCGTCGCTTGCCGCACATACCTGCGGTAAATGAGAAACAGCAATAATCTGCGTCGTTTCAGCAATATCCAAAAATTTTGAAGCAACTGTACCAGCGGTAAACCCGCTTATTCCCGCATCTATTTCGTCGAAAATGTAAGTTGAAATACCGTTTAAATCCTTTAATTGTGTCTTTACGGCAAGCATAAACCTGCTCATTTCTCCCCCGCTTATTACTTTATTTAAAGGTTTAAGCGGTTCACCTTTGTTTGCTGAAAATTCAAAGCTTAACGTATCGCACCCGTTAGCCGTACAATTAAAGTCAGAGCTGTCATATTCGGAAAAAACGACGTTAAATCTTGCATAAGGGATATTAAGCGTCTTTAATTGCTGTTCAACGCTTTCCGAAAAGCCGACCGAAACATTTTTACGCATCTCTGTCAGTTTTCTGCATAAACCGAACATTTCGTTTTCGTTTTTTGTAATTTCTTTTAAATATCTATCAATCAGAACGGCGCTGTCAGATATGGCGTCGTATTCCGTTTTTGCTTTATCCTTAAAAGATAAAATTTCGCTTTCTGTTTTACCGTATTTTTTTTGTAACGACTTTATTAATTCGATGCGTTCGTCTATATTTAAAGCTTCACTTTCATCAAAAGACAGATTATCGCTTAAGTCAGATGCCGTATCGGCTATATCCGAAACCTCAAAGCTCAATTCCTCCAACCTTGAAGATAATGCCGAATACCTATCGTCAATATTTGAAACCTTATTTATTTCATGTACAGCCGAAGAAAGTAAATCCGAACAGCCTCCGTCATCAGACAAAATGCATTTGACCGAATTCAATGCTGACATAATTTTTTCCGTATTTTGTATTATATTTTGCCTGGCTTTCAATTCCTCGAATTCGCCTTCTTTTAATTCGGCTTTTTCTATTTCGTTAATCTGATACTCCAACAAGTCGAGCTTTCTTGCCCGCTCTTCCTCATTCCCGCCAAGCGCAGCAATTTCGGCTTTAATCTGTTTATTGCGCGAAATAAGTTTGCTTAAACAGTGCTTTATTTCGTCAGCCTTGTTGCCGAGCAATCCGTCAATAACCTTTAATTGATTGTTTTCGTTTAAAAGAAAAAAATGCTCGCTTTGTCCGTGTACGTCGACAAGATGCTGAGTCACGTTTTTGAGCATAGAAACGGTTACGGTACTGCCGTTAATTTTAATGGAACCTCTGCCGTCGCTGTTTATTCTGCGCGAAATAATAATTGTTCCGTCGCTTTCTATATCGTATTCTTCGAGTTTTTTTATGACTTCAGAACTTGCGGGCACTTCGAATTCGGCTTTAACAAAAGCCTCGGTTTCGCCGTACCTTATCATGGTTCTGTCTGCTTTACTTCCGAGAATAAAATTAATAGAGTCGAGAATTACTGATTTACCCGACCCTGTTTCGCCCGATAATACGTTAAGTCCGTTATCGAATGTAATATCCGCCTCTGAAATTAAGGCAATGTTTTTAACGTATAATCTTGAAAGCATGTTTTATATGTATTCTTTAAGTCTATCGGCAATAAGCTGAGTGTTTTCGTTACTGTCGACAATTATAAGCAAAGTATCGTCGCCCGCAATACTGCCCACAATTTCTTTCAATTGAAGCGAATCGACGAAAATACCTGCCGTCGAACCGTTTCCGCGCATAGTTTTAATGACAATCAGATTATTTGCGTGATTAATCGTCTGAACGCACTCGCGGAACAAAATTTTCATTTTGCCCCTAACCGAATCATCGTCGCTTTCCAGACACGAATATTTGTATTTCTTTGTCGTGCCTGAAATTTTATATAATTTCAATTCCTTAATATCGCGCGAGATGGTTGCCTGCGTTACATTGAAATTTAGCTTATTCAATTCGGAACAAAGTTCTTCCTGGGTATCGATTTCCTTCGAAGATATAATTTCCAAAATCTTTTGCTGTCTTACGTTTCTATGCATTATTTACTCCATATGTTAAGTTTTATTAACAGTTTATTAAAAAAATTCTTATTTCCTCTGGTAATAAATTCTGTATAAAATTCAGATTTTTTAATTTTAATTATTTCGTTATCGGTAATCACGTTTACGATTTTTCCGTCAATGATTATATTTAACGGAGTGTTACCGTTTACTTGAACGATTTCCAGCACCGAATCGTCGCTATAAACTACCGGTCTTGAATGCAGTGAATGCGCGCAGATGGGCGTCATAATAAAAGCATTTATATCGGGGGTAAGTATCGAACCGCCGGCAGAAAGCGAATAAGCCGTAGAACCCGTAGGCGTACTTATTATAATACCGTCCGAAGTATAATTATCAACCGTGACCCCGTCTATTTCGGCTTTAAGCGATACGGTATTGCTAAAATCGCGACCTCCCGTACTTCTTTGAATTACGAGGTCATTAAGCGCAATATATCTCTTACCCGCGCACAATACTTCCAGCATAGTGCGCTTTTGGATAGAATAATTACCGTTGCAAACAAGCTTGACGGCTTCGTCGATTTTGTCGGGTTCGAATTCGGTCAAAAAACCCATATGCCCGTAATTTATACCCAAGATTTTAATTCCGCGCCTTGCGCATTCTGCGGAAACGGTCAATATCGTTCCGTCCCCACCCAATACAAAAAGTATATCCAGCCCGTCAAGCTCTGAAGAATTGTTTACAGTAAGGCAGTCAATATTATTTTTTTTAAGCGACGGAACAATTTTATCGATATACAGCTTATTTTCTGTTAAATAATTTTTATTGTAATAAATTCCTGCCTTCATCGTAGTTATTATACAACTTTATTTATAAATATGCAATCATAATGTTATAGAAATTCATAATTTAACAGAATTTAACAGCAAATTTTTATCTGAAACCATAGTTTTGCTCTTAATAAGCTGTATTACATATTCCATATTTTTAAATGCGACAATCGGTGCATTGGTTATATTCACGGCGCAAAGCCCGCATAACGCCGAGTAATCTATGATTTTAGTAATAACTTTTTTATGCTGTTCGGCATTTTTTACTATTCCGTTTTTACCGACGTTTCTGTTATCGCATTCGAATTGCGGTTTAATAAGCGCAAGAACAGTCGCACCTTCCGCTAATATACCGCTTACGGCATTTAAAATATAAGTGAGCGATATAAAGCTTACGTCAATTACAACGCAATCAAGTTTTTCGGAGAACAATTCCCGGTTAAGATATCTCGCGTTAAAATTGTCTATTAATACCGTTTTATCGCAAATCAGGCTTTTGTCCAGCTGGTTTTCACCGACGTCAATGCAGTATATTTTTTTCGCTCCGTTTTGCAAAAGACAATCGGTGAACCCGCCCGTACTTGCACCTATGTCAGCAAAAACTTTATCCTTAACTTCAAAGCCGAATTCTTTGATTGCTTTGCTTAGTTTGTATCCTCCCGCAGAAACAAAACTTTCGTCTGCGGCTATGATTTCAATTTTATCTTCGTCCCTGACCTCGTAAGAAGGACTTATTCTCTTTCCGTTAACCAGTACTCTGCCCGAGCCGATTGCCTCGGACGCTTTCGTTCTGGACCCGAATTTTTCTGCAAGGTGCTTATCTATCCGCATTTTGAATATATCCGATTATCGCCGAACAGCTAAGTCCGTGTTCCGCCATAAGACTTTCAACTCCGCCATGGGTAATGAAAGTGTCGCCGTATGCGAAATTTTTTATTAGTTTACCGCTTGCACAAAAATAGTTGTTTATAAGCGAACCGAACCCGCCGATTAGCATATTGTCCTCAACTGTGACAATATGGCTTTCCCGCAAATTATCGAGCATATCCTTGTCAAGCGGTTTTACAAATCTGGCGTTTACGACTTTTACTTCGATTCCCGATTTTTGAAGTTCCTGTGCCGAAGACATCGCCAGTGTAAGGGCGCGTTCCCCGCAGGCTAAAATAACGAAATTTCCAGAGCCTTCTTTTAAAACTTCCCATTTACCCGGAATTATCGGCGAACTTGTTTTGAAAATAAGCTTGCCTGCTCTCGGGTAACGTATTGCAAGCGGAGCATTGAATCGGGTGCTAAACTCAATCATGCGCTCGAATTCTTTCACATCTTTTGGTACGGCTATGGTTAAGTTGGGAATAGAGGATAAAAACGATAAGTCGAATACGCCCTGATGTGTTTCACCGTCAGACCCTGAAATTCCAGCCCTGTCGATACATAACGTTACAGGCAGATTCTGACTGCAAATATCCAGCACTATTTCATCGTAAGAACGTTGTAAAAACGTTGAATATACGGCATAATAAGGTTTTAGTCCCATTGACGCCATCGAAGCGCACAAAATCGTCGCGTGTTCTTCGCAAATTCCTACGTCTACCGCCCTATCGGGAAATTTTTCAAAGAACCCGCCGAGTCCTAAGCTTGTAGTCATTGCCGCGGTTACCGCAACAATCTTTTCGTTTTTTTCCGCGCATCGGGTAAGCGTTCTGCCTAACACCTCAGAATATTCTTCCGAAACGCTGTCAGAGCTGGAAATTGAAATGCCGTGAGTTGCTTCCGGGTTGTCTTCACAGAATTCATAACCCTTACCTTTTTTGGTGACGATATGCAAAATTATTGATTCACGGCTCAATCTTTCCCTGATTTCCGTAAGTTTATCAATCATCTCCGCAAGGTTATTACCGTCGTAAACGCCGTCGTATTTAAAACCGAATCTTTCAAAAATTTTGGCATGTTTGTCGCGTTTTTCTTTTTGCGCGTCGTCTTCCGACAGAATTTCGAGGTACTCGTGCATACTTCCGACTGTCGGAGAAATAGACATTCCGTTATCGTTAAGAATAACTAAAACTCGCGTATTTAAAAGACGCAGGCTGTTGAATGCTTCGTATATAAGACCGTTGTTAAACGAACCGTCGCCGATTACGGCGATGGCGTTAAAATCCTTTTTCTCTATGTCGCGGGCTTTTGCTATACCGAGAATTGCCGAAACCGACGTTCCCGCGTGTCCCGTATTGTAACAGTCATAAGGGCTTTCCTCTCTTTTGGGAAATCCCGAAATGCCGTCCTTTTTTCTTATACTTTCGAATTTATCCGCCCTGTCGGAAATCAGTTTATGTGTATAACATTGGTGACCTACGTCGAATACAAGCTTATCCTTCGGAAAATCGAATACATAATGCAATGCAACGGTAAGCTCTACCGTACCGAGATTGGAAGATAAGTGTCCGCCGTTCTTAAAGACCGTAGAAATAATTTTTTGCCGAGCCTCCTCGCATAAAGCCGAAAGCTGCGGCAAAGTCATTTTTTTTATTTGCTGACTGCTTATATTATCAAGCATCACTTTTCCTTTTTAAAAAACGTCGTGAATTTTGCAAATCCAAAAACTATCTGTTTATTGTATTTCATTGCAAAGTGTTTTAAAAACGCCTTACCGCCTACCGTCAGCGCTCCTATTACTGCGTTGACGCCGATAGATACGATAAGCTCGATCGTGGTTCCTCCTGACGCCGCAATATAAACAACAAGCGCCGCGCCGGCGGCACCGCTGACAATACCGCAGATATCTCCGATAACATCGGCGAATATGCTTCCGAGCCTGGTTGCATTCCGGCAAAATGTAACCGCGCGTTTTGCCCCTTTGATTTTGTTGGAAGCCATAGCGTGGAACACATCGGGCTGACAAGTAATAACCGCGTTAGCAATCATATCACAGCCGATATTTAAAACCAGCAGTACGATTATTACTATTACGCATATATACACCGGACTGCCTTTTATAGACACTTCCGTCAAAAAGCTGAAAAGTACGGTCAACGCAAACGATAAAAATAATACGCTTAACCCCCAGGACAGCCACGCCGGCATTAACTTTTTCTTGGATTTTTTTCTTTTCTTGCTTTTATCTTTATCTTTGTCTTTAATATTTAAACTGTCGTCGTTTTCCATAAATATCTTCAATTTAAAAATTATACACACCTGATTGTGTGCATAAAAAAAAGTAATATAGTGGTTTATATTAAATAAACTTTGCGGCTTAGGTTCGGTAGGATTTCCCTCGAATTCACTTCCCGTCGCCGAAGAAGCAGTTTCCTTTTAAGAACTCGAACGCACAAGTGCATAACCGAATCACCACTTAGTCCACACCGTAATCTCTAATATAAAAACAGTCTAGAAGCTTTCCTTGGCAACTTCTGATGAGCTTATCTTCTTTTGCAAAATTCAATTTCAAACGGCAATAGACGCGCAATCGTCTGGCCAAACGCTCAGTGTCGTGAACCGTTATCCGCTGATTTCACTCAAAGCAGGCTACTCTGTACCAAGCTTTCGCCTGATAGCAGGTTTATACCGGCAAAAAAAGATTCTGCCGGCCTCCACGGTAAATGGGTTGGGCTTCGGTATGCCATACCAAGCTCCCATAAACCTTTACTCCCAGCATTCACCCACTTTTGGCAAAAGCAAGCAAACACCAGAAACTTCATCGATATGCCCTTTGACGGTATTTTACCCCCGCCTTTGCATCATCAAAAATTGACTAGAATACTGCACCACTATATTTATCGTGAATATTATAACATAATGCTGTATAAAAGTCAATACAATTTTAATTAATTCTCTGCCGTACGAAATACGTCAGATCCTTTAAAAATTCGGTATTGCCTTCTATACCTTCGAGTATTTTAAGGCAATTGTCGGTAAGAAGGTCTGCTTTCAATTTGCTTCCGTCAAGACCGTAAAGCCGTATCCCTGTATACTTGCCTTCTATTTTATCCTTACCTGTGCTCTTACCTAATTGTTCGAAGCTTCCTTCAACGTCCAGAATATCGTCGGTCAGTTGAAAAAGACAACCTAAATTTATAGCGAAAGCTTTAAGCTCGGAAAAATACTTTCCGCATTTTAAAATTGCGGGAACAACCGTTGAAGCCAAAATAAGTTTGGATGTTTTATTTTCGTAAATGAAATTTAAAATTTCTTCCGTAACAATTTCGTCGTTTTCGTGTAAAAGGTCTGCCGACTGTCCTGCTATCATACCGTCTATACCGGCGCAGTCGCACAGGTATTTCGATGCGGAAATGTGCTCGTTGCCGTTAAAACACTCGTTAAAGAGTATCGAATAAGCCGTATTCAAAAGTCCGTCGCCCGCCAAAATGGCATTGCCTGTTCCGAAAACTTTATGGTTTGCGGGTTTCCCGCGCCTGAAATCGTCGTTGTCCATATCAGGTAAATCGTCATGGATAAGCGAATAAGTATGAATAAGTTCAAGCGCAAGCGCGTAATTTGCAAGTTTTTTGTTTTCAACTTCAAGAAGTTCACCGCAGGCGTACATCAATACGGGTCTTAACCTCTTTCCGCCTATCGTTAAACTGTATTTCAAACTGTCCGCAAGAACGGAAGGTTTACAGTTAAGTGCTCCGCAGAATTTATCAAGCACTGTTTCGAATGCGGATTGATATTCTGAATATTTGCTTTCAAAAGACGTCACTTCGTACTCCTGAGCGCCGACATATAAGTGTTGTACATCAGCATTGTGATAGTCATAGGTCCCACGCCACCGGGAACAGGCGTTATATAGGAGCACTTCTCCTTTACGTTTTCAAAGTCCGCGTCGCCGCAAAGCATTCCGTTTTCATCTCTGTTCATACCGACGTCAATTACCACGGCCCCGTCTTTTACCATATCTTCGGTTAAAAACTTTGCCTTACCTACGGCGGCAACTATTATATCGGCGGATTTGCAAATATCTTTTATATTGCGTGTTTTACTGTGACATACGGTAACGGTCGCGCTTGCGTTTAATAAAAGCATAGCCATAGGCTTGCCTACAATGTTCGACCTGCCTATCACAACCGCATTTTTACCGCTGACTGAAATACCTTCGTATTCGAGCATTTTCATAACTCCGTTGGGAGTACAAGCAACAAGGCAGTCTTTATTCATACACAGACTGCCCATATTAATTTCCGAAAATCCGTCGACGTCTTTCGCCTCGGGTATTATTTTTAAAGATTTTGCCGTATCGATATGTTTAGGCAAGGGAAGCTGAACGAGTATGCCGTCGATGTTTTTGTTTTCCGCCAATTCGCCGAGCAATGAGTCAAGCGCACTTTGACTGACGTCTTCTGGAAGATAATAAGCAAGCGATTTTATACCCGTTTCTTCGCAAGCTTTGATTTTGTTGCGTACGTAAATCTGAGACGCAGGATTATCTCCCGCCATAACCACGGCGAGAGTAATATTTTTTCCTGACGACATTACATATGCGTTTACATCCTCTCTGATTTTTAAACGCATCTCGGACGCTATCTTTTTACCGTCGATAATTTTATACATTTTCTTTCTCTTTCAAAATTTCCGCAAGTACTCCGCTGACGAACGAAGCGCTTTTGATTGAAGAATATTTCGAAGCAATATTTGCCGCTTCGTTTACCGATACGGCATCGGGAATATCTTCGCAATAAAATATTTCAGCCAATGCTATCAAAAGCACGCTTCTGTCTGCCGGGAACAGGCGCGATTCGGGAAACAAGCGAGAATGCTTGTCGATATTGTCTGTAAATTCGTCTTTATGTTCTTTTATAATAGATAAAACGCGGTTAAAATATTCCTTATCGTTTTCGCCCAACTTTTCCGTTTTAAAAAGATAATTTTTAAGCGATTCGTCCGCCCCTTCAAATTGAGAGGCAAATATAATTTTAAACAGCGATTCTCTTGCTATCGTTCTCATAGTACTCCGTGAAATACAAATATTCCCTTAAAAAAATTTAAGGGAATAGCGTAATATTTACAATGCCGAATTATCGGTGAAATTTACGTCCTGAATATGAACGTCAACCTTCGCAACCTTATACTTCGTCATCGACTCGACGTTATGTTTGATGGATTGCTGGATTCTGAAAGCAAGCGACGGTACATTGTAATTACTGTCTACTTTTACACTTATATCAGCAATAATTCCTTGTTTGTCGAAATTGAGTTTAACGCCCTTGTTTTTGGTGTTAAGGAGAGTAACTCCGTCGACTTCGTTTATAGCAAGAGCAACGATTCCGCTTACTATACCCGAATTATAAGTTACTTTTCCTTTCTGCGTCGTTGTAGGGTCGTGCCTTAAATGTGCCATATTTTACTCCTTATCATTAGTATAACACAGTAATTTTTATTTTGCAACTAAATTTATATTTGAGAGTAAACAGGCATAATTATTATGTTTAAAGGATTGATGCCCGCTTCGTCTTTAAGACAATTGTAAATGGAAAGCGCGGTCGTCATTTCGAGTTCGTTGGAATTGATGAACACGTTGACGTTGTCGGAGTCCATACCTATGGAAACTACCGCATCGGAGAAGCCTTTCGATTTAATCATGGTTTCGAGAACAAGTTCTTTTTCCATGATTTCTACTATCTTCATTTTAAGGTTAACGGCTTCGGTGTACTTTTCACTGCCTTCGTCGTAAAGCGCAATGACGCTGTCAAGCTGAACAAGTTCTTCGCTTCTGGTCGTTGTTCTTTCGGAACGGTATGTAGTGAAGTAATTGCCTACGGCAAGAGTGTCGCCGTTTGCGGATTTGGTTTTTGCAAGCACGACGTTTAATACCGCCGTTACTGCAAGTAAGAGTACGAGTGATGACATTACGATGATTTTTTTGGTTTTAGACATAAATTTCTCCTTATACAGTCAATGAATAGATTGCGATAATTTTTTTGCTTACGCCAAGCGCCGTTGAAACAGCGTTCAGTATATTGTTTCGTGTCATTATATTGTCCGCTCCTTCGCAGACAATTACTACGCCGAGTATTTCGTCTTTGCTTTCCGTTACCATAACCTGCGTATTCCCTACGCCTTCTATACAGCTGAGTATTCCCGAAAGTTTTACTTCGGTTGCGCTCATCGTGTTTGTAGAAGACGTATGCGAAGTTCTGTTTTTGCTTTTGTCGATTATATATACGGCGCCGATAAGTACAACGATAAGAAGGACCACTATGAATATTTTTTTGTTTTCTTTCACGTAATCAATTACTTTTCGCATATACTGTTATATTTATATTTCACAAAAATCCCAAATATTCATAGAAAATAACACTATTTTTAAGCATTTTTTGCCTAATTTTCTAAAGTAAATTCATTTATTATCACTTAGTAACATTAGCTGTCACTTGTGCAGCGTGGACAAACTGTGGACAAATGAGGTCAAAATGAAACACACAGAAACAATAAATTTGCAGCAACTTAGAGAGGAATATAAAGCTAAGATTATAGAGTTCCTCAACGGCAATGAAGTTGAATTAAAGTTTGACTTCGCGCCATTCGACATAATTGTATCTATGATTGAACAGATACTTTTAGAACTAAATTACAAAGCCGATTACGACTATGTACAAAACACAAAAAGCTTAGGTAACTTTACCTGCTATATTTACTTAGGAGCTAAAAATGAAAATGGTCGGCAAGCGATTAACGACATTATCTCAGAAGCTAATTTGACGGGCTTTTATAGGCAAGCAATTATGGTAGCAAATCATTCCTTGATATATCGCATAAATCCCCCAAATATTGGGTCGGTGAGCAAAGGCGCACTCAACGCCGTGGGTTGACATCCTTTATTGCGAAATGGTGCTTAAAATATCCGTAAAGCCCTGATTCAAATAGCGTCGCAAAGTCTACTGTGGCACGGGAAGCCATCAGGGCATCCTTAATAGATTCGAGAAAAATTTATTAAGGAGATTTTATGAGATATATCGCAAGCTGTAGCTGTGGCAAAGATAGCCTTGCTATGGTCTACAAAATTATAGAACAACAACTCCCACTCAATGAAATCGTCTTCTACGATACGGGTATGGAGTTTCAATCAATCTACAACAACTGGAAACAGTTAACCGAATATGCTCAACGGTTTGGAATTAAGTGCACCACCCTACATCCAAAGTGTCCGTTCTTATACACAATGTTTGAACAACCTCATTGTTCACGGAAAGACGGAATTGTTAGGTACGGGTACTCTTGGTGTGGTGGTTATTGCCGTTGGGGTACAAATGAAAAACTAAAAGCAATCGATAAATATTGTGAACAGCAAGAAGCAATTTGCTACGTCGGGATAGCAGCAGATGAACCGCAACGCCTTGAAAAAGAACACAAAACCTATAAACGCTATCCATTAGTAGAATGGAATATGTCCGAGGTTGACAGCTTGCAGTATTGTCGTAAGCACAACATCAGCTGGATTGAAAAATGCAGAGCTAAACTCGAAGGTAGATTTTTTATCGACCTGTATACCATCCTTGATAGGGTATCCTGCTGGTGCTGTGCCAACAAAAATCATTGGGAACTATATAACTATTGGAAATATCTACCAGACTATTGGGAGAAGTTGAAAGAAATCCAAAGGAAGACTCAGCGCCCCTTTAACAAATACACAATATTCGAGATGGAAGAAAAATTTGACAATGGTTACATACCCCGACACCGTACAAAATTGAAGAGGAAACAATGATTACAACTTGTTTAATTATAGGCGCTTGGACAACAGGTATGCCTACTTGGGCATCAATAACTATAACCATTATCGCCGGTGTGCGATTCTTTTGCAAGTGCCTTGCATCAGCGATAAATCTGACATCAGATAAAAAGGATTAAGAAAATGAAAATTTACGATTTTAAACGTGGGCAAGGTAATGCATCCAGTAAGTCAGTCACAGATTGTGCCGCATTGTTAGCGTTATTTGTAG
>CANOUP010000004.1 GCA_947570625.1 uncultured Clostridia bacterium
CTCTATGTTTAAACAGCCTTCCCGCTTTCGCGGAAAGGCTGTTTTTAAGGTTATTCAATTATTTGTTGCCGTAATAATCGTCGTAGAAGCCGTCGATATCGTCGATTCCGTCGTGACCGTCGTGTCCCTTAGTTGTATCCACGCGCGTCGTAGTCGTCGTCGTGCTGGTGGTTACCGAATCGGGCGGGTACGTGGGCTGACCCTGCGCGGGGCGGGCGTCGGCGTCGATTACGCGCATCTTCTTCTGGGGCTCCGCCGTGTGGATTATTACCTGCGACGGCTGAGGGGGAGGAAGCTGTTGCGATTGCTGGGGATATCCGCCGTAAGGCTGGTTGTAGGGCTGTTGGGGATATGCGCCGTACGCGCCGTTATAGGGCTGCTGAGGGAATGCGCCGTATGCGCCGTTATAGGGTTGCTGGTTGTTGTTATTGCCGTTGTTGTCGACGCGCATTCTCATAAACTCGTTAGCCATTTTCATAGCCGTCGCGTCCTGCGCCGCCTGCATCTTGACCGCCGCAATTTCCTGCTGGGCGCGCTGGTTGGTCGCGTTTATTTCCGCCTGTGCACGGCTAAGTTCCTGCGCCGAACGGTTTTCCGCGCGCATCTTTTCAAGCTCGACCTCCATCTTCATCATCGCCATCTGGCTGGAATTATCCTGCGATTGCTGCTGCTGAGGATAGCCGTAAGGGGGCATGCCGTAAGGAGACATTCCGTAGGGGGGCATACCGTAAGGGGGCATACCGTAAGGATACTGGGGCTGTTGATGCTGTTGTGCGGCAATTTCCGCCTTCATGCGCTGCAATTCGGCTTCCGCCTTCGCGCGTTCTATCTCCTGCTGGTGCTGTAATCTCATGCGCTCGTTTTCGAGTTCCGCGCGGGCTTTTGCAAGCTCAATCTCCACTTTGGCTTTGATAAGCTCGTTATTATCGGTGGGCGCAACGGGTAAGGGAGTCGTGTTAATCTGCGCTTTAAGGCGCTGAATTTCGGCTTCCGCCTTCGCGCGCTCTATCTCTACCTGAGCTTGCGCCCTTGCGCGTTCTGCTTCCATTTCCGCACGTAAGCGCGCAAGTTCCATTTCTACCTGTGCTTTAATAATATCGCTGTTATCCTTTGACTGGGGTTGCGATGCAAATGCGTCTGCTCTCATTTTTAATATCTCCGCTTCGGCTTTTACTTTATCGATTTCCGCCTGTGCCTGTGCTTTAACGCGTTCCGTCTCCATTTGCGCCTTTGCCGACGCAAGTTCCGCTTCTACCTTAGCTTTAATAAGTTCTGCGCTGTCGCTCTTGCTGTCGGTAGGCTGTGAAGCAAGCGCTTCCGCGCGGAGCTTGGCTATTTCGGCTTCGGCTTTTACGCGGTCGATTTCCGCCTGCGCCTGCGCCCTTGCGCGTTCAGATTCCATTTGCGCGCGCGCCATAGCAAGCTCGGCCTCGACCTTCGCTCTGATAAGTTCGTTATTGTCAACCTGCTGTGCGGGCTGCGCCTTGGACGCCGCTATCTCGGCTTTAAGCCTGTCAAGCTCGGCTTCCGCCTTCGCGCGCTCGACGTCGTTCTTCGCCTGCGCCTTCGCCATTTCCGCTTCCATCTGCGCTTTTACGAGCGCGCTGTTGTCAACCTGCTGAACGGCGTTATGCGCCGCCTGCTGGTGCTGAGCGTTTCTCGCCGCCTGAATTTCTGCGTTGAGTCTTGCAATCTCCGCTTCGGCTTTCGCGCGCTCTATGTCGTTCTTTGCCTGCGCTTTTGCCATTTCGGCTTCCATCTGCGCCTTTATAAGCGCGCTGTTGTCCGCCTGCTGGGCTTCCGCCTGCTGAACGGGCGCGTTCTTCGCGGCCGCTATTTCGGCTTTAAGTCTGTCAAGCTCGGCTTCGGCTTTCGCGCGTTCTATGTCGTTTTTAGCCTGCGCTTTCGCCATTTCGGCTTCCATCTGCGCCTTTACAAGCGCGCTGTTGTCAACCTGGTGAACAGGCTGTTGATTATGCTGAGCGTTTCTCGCCGACTGGATTTCGGCGTTGAGTCTTGCAATTTCCGCTTCGGCTTTCGCGCGCTCGATATCGTTTTTCGCCTGCGCTTTCGCCATTTCGGCTTCCATCTGCGCCTTTACAAGCGCGCTGTTGTCAATCTGGTGTACGGGCGCGTGAGGCTGGGGTGCGTTCTTCGCGGCCTGAATTTCTGCGTTGAGCCTTGCGATTTCCGCTTCGGCCTTCGCGCGTTCGATATCGTTTTTCGCCTGCGCTTTCGCCATTTCGGCTTCCATCTGAGCTTTGATAAGCGCGCTGTTATCCGCCTGTTGCGCTTCGGGTTGCTGAACCTGCGCCGTCTTCGCGGCCTGTATTTCGGCTTTGAGTTTTGCTATTTCCGCTTCCGCGGTAACTCTGTTTATTTCCGCCTGCGCCTGCGCTCTGCTGCGCTCTGCTTCCATTTCCGCCCTTGCGCGTGCAAGTTCGGCTTCAACTCTCGATTTTATAAGTTCGCTGTTGTCGATATGGGGAACGGCGGGCGCGGGCGCCGAAGCTATCTGGGCTTTGAGCCTTGCTATTTCCGTCTGCGCCTGTATCTTATCCCTGTCGGCGTCGGCTTGCGCTCTGTCGCGCTCGGTCTGCATTTCGGCTTTCGCGCGTGCAACCGCCGCTTCAATCTGCGCCTTCATATCGTCGGGGTTAACCGCCGACTGCTGTGCGGACTGCGAAACAGCCTGCGCTTTGAGCTGGGCTATCTCCGCTTCCGCCTTTATGCGGTCGATTTCCTGCTGGGCCTTGGCTTTGGCGCGCTCGGCTTCCATTTCGGCTTTCGCGCGCGCGATTTCCGCGTTGACCTGCGCCCTCAATAATTCGCTGTTATCTCCGCCCGAGGATTTGGACGCCATAGCCTGCGCGTTGAGCCTTGCGATTTCGGCTTCGGCTTTCGCGCGGTCTATCTCGTTCTGCGCCTGCATTCTCATGCGCTCGGCTTCCATTTCCGCCCTTGCGCGCGCAACTTCCGCGTCTACTCTTGCCTTGACCAAATCGTTGCTGTCGCCGTGAACGGCATGCGCCGAAGCGGGCGCGGGCTGTTTCGCGCGGCGCTCGATTTCCTCTTTCAGACGCTGGATTTCGGCATCCGCTCTCGCGCGGTCTATTTCGTTTTTAGCCTGCGCTTTTGCAAGCTCGGCTTCCATCTGCGCTTTGACGAGCGCGCTGTTGTCTATCTGGACTATGGGCTGGTTCTGACTGCGCGAAGCAAGTTCCGCCTTGACTTTTGCAAGTTCGGCGTCGGCTTTTGCGCGTTCAATCTCGTTTTTAGCCTGTGCTTTCGCAAGCTCGGCGTCAAGCTGGGCTTTGAACAGCGCGGAATAATCCGTCTGCACGGCCGCAGGCTGTTGTGCGCGGGCCGCCATTTCCGCCCTTATTCTTTGAAGTTCGGCGTCTGCTTTTGCGCGCTCTATGTCGTTCTGCGCCTGCATTCTCATACGCTCGGCGTCAGCCTGGGCTTTCGCGAGCTCGGCGTCCATCTGCGCCCTTAAAATAGCAGTCGTATCCTGAGCGGGCTGCTGGCGTTGCTGTGCCGTCTGCATCTGGTCGATTTGCTGTTGCAGATGATGAAGGCTTGCGTTGACTTTGGCAAGCTCGGCATTGCGTTTTGCAATTTCGGCTTCCGCCTTTTCGCGCTGTTTGTCGTTTTTGGCTTTCGCCGCCGCAAGTTCCGCCTTATGGCGCGCTTCGAGAATTTCCCTGCGCTCGGCTTCCTGCTTTTTAAGCATTTTTTCCTTGGCGGGGTCTATGCGGACGGGTTTAACCGTCGCCGAAGCAGGCGCGGGTGCGGGTGCAGGCGCAGGTCTTTGGGGCTGGGCGCCCGGAGCTTTTTCGCGCTTAGCCATTTCCGCTTCCCTGCGGGCGCGTTCGACTTCGTTTCTCGCATGCGCTTTTACGCGCTCGGCTTCCTGCTTAGCCATTTCCGCTTCCATCTGAGCTTTGATAAGCGCGGCGCTGTCCTGCTGGGGAACCTGCTGTGCGCGGGCGCGGGCAATTTCCGCGTCGGCGCGCAGTCTTTCAATCTCAGCCTGAGAGCGCGACCTTTCGCGTTCCAGTTCGGCCTGCGCCTCTGCGCGGGCGCGGGCTGTTTCGGAACGTATAAGTTCTTCGTTGCTCTTGGAATTTTTGACTATGATAGGCTTATCGCCATTACCGGCTTTTGCGGGACGCGGTCTCACATGCTTGACATGCTTGACGCGTTTAACGCGTTTTGCCTTTTTTGCCTTGGGTTGACGCGCCTTTTTATGACGCTTGGGAGGTATTTTGCCTTGCGCCCTCAACTTCTTTTTCTTCTTCGTATAGCTTGCCGCAACGATTAAAACAATAATAAGTATTACTGCAAGAATCGCTACGGCGATAACTATATAAGAAGTGGGCGCGCCGCTCTGAATGGTTTCCCAGATGTTAGCCAGTAAATTAGCCATGTGTTGCTCCTTCTTTATTCATCGTAGTAATCGTCGTCGTAATCTTCATACGTTTCGTCATACGTTTCTTCGTAGTCTTCGTCATAATCGTCATAGTCGTCGTAATCTTCGTATCCGTCGTAATCTTCATCGTAGTCGTCGTCATAGTCATAGGCGGCCCTGCGCTTTTTAACGGATACAATAATTATTATAATCACTATTATGAGAAGTAAAACGCCGGCGGCAATGCATACGATCAGTATCCAGTTGAACCCTGCGGGTTTTCTATACGTAACGTGATAGGTGTTGTTTGTTATCGTTTCCTTTAATTCTTCCGCATTATTGAAGTGGTTGTTGAAGTTTTCTTCGTCCTTTATTTCGTACTTGACGTCGTACTCTTCTCCGTCCTTCAAGTCATTTTTGTCTACGGGGTTGCCGTCCTTGTCGTAATAGACAGGGTCGAGGAAGTCGCCGATGTTGACGTCTTCGCCGTCGCCGTTGGTGCCGGTTATATTGCCGTTTTCGTCGGTGCCGAGCGTGAGCGTCGCCTTCGTGATTTCGAATTCGAGCACGATATCGTCCGTCGAACCGTCGAACCACGTCGCCTTGGTTGCGTCAATCGAAAGCACTACCGTATACGTCCCGATAGCCGTCTGCGTGAGCGAACCTTCCTTTACGGTTACGTAAGGCGCGAAGATGTCCCAGTTTTTAATCGCAAAGCTGATTTCAAAACCCGTAAACTCCCTTTTATCGTTTACGAGAACGGGGCTTTCGGGAAGTTTTGTCAATACGGGAGGAGGAGTTACGGAAGAGTCGACCGCATAGAAAGTAAGAGTAATGGGGTCGCTTCCGCCGTTTATCCAGTTGCCCGAACCCTTGAAGCTTATTTTGATTTCGTATTTGCCTGCGGCGCTGACCGTAAGTTTACCGCCGTTTACCTCGACGCCTTCGGGCGCTTCGATTTGCAGATAATCCGCGTAAAGCTCGTTCCAGCCCTTTATTTCGAAGGTAACGGGTTCGCCGTTGAAATCAATTTGCGAAGATTCGAACTGAGGCTTGGGCAGACCCTGCGAAGTTCCCGCAACGATAAGCCTGAGCGTGTACGAAGTCGTACCGTTGGCAAACGTTCTGCCGTCCGCCGTGATGTTTACCTTAATTTCGTAAACGCCCACGTCGGTTATGGTGATTACGCCTCCGTTAACGGAAACCTTGTTCGTATCGTAACCCGTGAGTTCGACGAAAGCGCTTATGGCGTCCCAGTTGCTTATTACGAAAGTAAGCGGGTCGCCCGTGTAGTTGAGCGTGGAATTTGCAACCGCGGGGTTGGCAATCATCTTCGTGGGGTCGAATATGGTGAACGTAAGCTCGTAATCGGACTGCGAGCCGTCGTCGCTCCAATAACCCTGCGATTCGACGTCCGTTATGAAACGGAACACTACCGTATAGGTTCCCGCGTCGACCTTGCTGAGGTCGTCGCCCTCCATAACGAGATATTTGCTGAGTTCGCTCCAATTGACTATTTCGAACTTGCACACTTCGCCGGTGTACGCCATCGAATCCTCTTTGAATACGGGTTTGTCGATGGGCACGCGCTTGGGCACTACGATTTTGTATTTGAGAGTGAAGTCCTCGCGGTCCTCGGAGTTGTTGGGGTTGCGCCATACCGCGTCGGCGTCCTTCTTGAAGCTGAGCTTGACGGAATATTCGCCTATGTTAGTTTGCGTAAGTCCGCCGTCGGATATGTACAGATAGTAAGAATAAGTGTTCCAGTTGGAAATTACGAAGGTCTGCGCTTTGCCGTTGAATTCAAGCGAAGCGTTTTCGAGCACGGGTTTATCGAGCTCTTGCGTAGTTCCCGGATTGAAATGGAACTGCGACGAAACA
Source organism: uncultured Clostridia bacterium (assembly GCA_947570625.1). Taxonomy (GTDB): domain Bacteria; phylum Bacillota; class Clostridia; order Christensenellales; family Borkfalkiaceae; genus Coproplasma. The sequence continues at coordinate 6,296 of CANOUP010000004.1, forward strand.
AATTCGCGCTTCTGAACCTGCCCTTCCGCCATTACGAACGTAATGTTCTTTGCGTGGAAGTCGGGGTATTCGTCGGTAATATAGGGTTCGGCATAGAAGGTAACGCCGTCCGTCGTGCGGATAAACGCCTCGGTTACTTCGCCCCCGCTCGTGTTGGTGTAGCGTGTGCCGAGCATATTCGAAACGTATATGCCCGTAACCCTTGCGACGGGAAGGGTACCGTTAAGGTCCCAGGTAACTTCAAGCTCTTCCTTGGCTACTTCTATCTCGACCGTACCCCAGATATAGGGCTGGGCGTTGTCGCCCCTCAGCTCGTAAAATCTTACGATGTACGTACCCGCAAGCTTGGCGTAGTAGTCTTCGGTTACTCCGTCGCCTTTATAGCCTTTATAATTGTTCTGGATTACGTTCGCGGTGTTGATGAAAGTTATTTCCACCGAGAAGTAGCACAGTTCGTCCCTCGGCATACCGCTGAGTTCGATGAGGTCGTGCGTTCTGTTGTCGAACTTCGTCCACGAACCGTCGTAATAGGGCTCGGTGAGTTCTCTTTCGACAATCTGCCAGTCCTGCGATTTTGCAAGGTTGGCGGGAATATCCGCGTTGGTGAATTCGTAGTTGGGATTGGTGCTGACGTTTGCGACTTCGAACGAGGTGCAGTATTCGCCTATCGCCGAGAACGAATTTTCGAACTTGGTGCCGAAGCTGTTGTCCGTATAGCTCGTCGTGTAGTAGCGAATCATCGCGTTCGTGCCGTCCGCATTGCCCTTGACCGCCGAAGGAAGGTTAATGAGCGCGACCGTGAATTTAACGGGAGCGTCCTGTCCGTCCACGCGGGTGAATACGAACGAATCGTTCTTGAAATCGAACTCGTGCTCGTTGCCGTCGCTGTCTATATAGCCCCAGCGCACTTTTTCGAAATTGACTTTCGCCTTGGTTATGTTCCATTCGAGAGTCGCGGGGAACTGAGGCGCGTTGTAGTTTGCCGTATCGTAAACAAACGAAACGTTTGCGGTGTACTTGTTGCTTCCCGAATTCGCGTTGGTTGCGCTCTTGTCGCCCGTAACCGTGAAGCTCTGGACGCCCGTCGCCATACCGCCCATTTCGAGGACGTGTTCTTCGCCGTCGTAAACGTACGAGAAAGTTACTTCGTTGCCGTCGGCGTCGAGCCATTTGCCCTGTTCGCCGTCGTAATAAGCGTTAACGTTGTTTCCGTCGTGTCCCGCATATACCCAGTACAGCCCCGATATGTCTATATCGGCTTTGATAATTTCGAAATAGTACTGAGCCGTCTGATTGAAAGTGTTGCTTCCCGAAGTGAACGTGAGGGGAATATCCACGCGGTACTTGCCGACGTTTGTCGCATTGCTGACCGCCGTGCTTCCTCCGCCCGTCACGCTGAAATATGAGGGCGCTCCCGCCGTCATCGTTACGGAAGAACCGTCGGGCGTATCGAGCACCGCCGTTACGGTTAACGGCTGACCCGTATAAGTGAACTGTTCCTCGTTTTCGACGGATTTTCCGTCTACTTCGAAGTGCACGGATACCGCGAACTGGTTTGCCTGAACGGTAAACTCCTTGCTCGCCGTGCCCGTAAGCACGTAATTGACGGCGTAATCGGCTTTAAGCGTCGCCGTTACCCTGTAATTTGCGCTTCCGCTGTCGGGCGCCGTTATCGAAGTGCACGCCTCCCAGTTTCCGCCGTTCTCTTTTTCGAAGGTATAATCGACGAAGGTATGCCCGTTGACGAGCGACGGTATAAAGAACGTGTCGCCCGACGGCGTGGTCCATTCCGCCGTTAAGGTCTTTTTATCGATTACCCATTCGAGAGTGAACGAGAAGGCGTCGCCTGTATAGCTCTCAGGGTTGCCGTCGACGGGGAGTTTCCAGTTTGCCGAAAATTCGTCGGATACCCTGAAAACCGCCTTAGTCGTATAAGTGCCCGCCGCAATCATTGCGTTCGTCGGGTCGCCGTTAGTTTCGTAGGAAACAAGCAGACCCGCGGGCAACGACCCGGGATTGAGGAATACGCGGTGTTCGTTACCCGAATATATGAAGGGGGTTGTATAATTCCATTTTACGTTCGAAAGGTCGTACTGCGCTTTTGAAATATTGAAATAAATCGTGTAGACCTTGGGCGTAAATTCAAGGTTTTTATCGTATGCGGTTATGGTGACCGTAACGCTGTGTAATCCCGCGTCCTTGACGTACGTTTCGCCCGTATAGGTCGCCCTTACGTAATACGAAACGGAATGAAGCTGTGAATCGGGTATCGCAAGCGAGAAGCTGTAATAGTTGCCCGTGTATTCGAGCTCGTAAGGATTTTCGGGAGTATTGTGCGCGTTGAACGCTATGCCCGACGCCGAAGGTTTGGGAATCGAAGGCGCGTCGGAAGTCTTGAATATCCAGTTTGCGTTGCTGTCCTCGAATTTGGGCTGCGTTCTCGTTATGGTAAACTTCTGGTATACGGCTTTTTCCATACGGTAGTTGCTCGTATACTGGCTGGTGCCCGAAAGCATTGCGTAAACGTTGTAGTTGCCGGGACTGCACGCGTTGGCGGGAATTACGTATCTGCCCGAAGAGTTGCTTATGCGCGTCCTGTTGGAATCGTTGCCGTAAGGCGCGTAATAAACTTCGAGCGAAACGCTCTCGCTGCTGTCGTAAATACCGAGTATGTTTATATCGAACGATACGGGGCGGGCGGATTCCCAGCTTGAAGGAAGCCCGTCGAAAGTTACGGTAAGGTACGCCTGGTTAACGCGCATTACGAGATTTTTAGGCGTATAGTCGCCGTTTTCGCTGCTGCTCTCCCATATGGTGTTTATCGTATCTTTTAGTATCGCCTTGAACGTGTACTCGCCTATATCGGTAAGCTCGTAGGTGTGAACCTGAACTTCCTCGCCGCCTATCGTAACTGTGCTTACGCCCAGATCGACCATTTTGTTTTTGGCTTCTATGGCGCTTGCTTCCTGCTCGGCGGCGTTCTGCCCCTTGGTCTTGGAAACGGTTATTTCTATATCGATATACTTCGAAACGTTGGCAATCTGAACCCACTGTCTGCCCTTGTATCCCACCTCTATCGACGTAGGCGTACCGCCTTCGTCCGTAAGGAAGTAAGGCTCGGGCACCTTGGTCTGCCCGACGAAAAACTGGTGCGAAGTGAGCGACGAACCAGAAAGTTCGTAATTGTAGTTGTGGATATCTTCGTCGACTATGTACGCCCTTGCGGTATAGTAGCCGACCTTATCGGGAAATTCGGGGCTGTCGATAATTCCCGCGCCCGTGACGTTGCTGTGCTTCATACCTATTTCGGGTATGTTGCCCGCGTCCCTGTCGCGCTGTAAGAATACATCTTCGCCCGTATGCTCGCCGTCGGTCACCTCGACTTTTACGGGAGGCGGCAAACTTAAAACGGTATCGTCGTAAGTCCATATAACGCCGAGTTTTATCTTTTCGACAACGAATTTGGTCGATTTAAGCCGTTTTCCCCTGTCCTCGCCCAAAAAGTACCTGTCTGACGAAATTTTGAGCTCGACCATCATGTAATACGTTCCCGCGTTTATGGGCGCGACGGGCATGGTGCAGTCCTCGTCCATAAAGAAGGAGATGGTCATATCTTCGGGGAAATACCAGGAGTGCTTTTCCTGGGTTATAGTCTGAACTTCGCCCGTATAGATGCTTGTAACCGTTTCGGGAAGGTTTACGGGTTCGGTGGTTTTGGAAGAAATTTTGCTGAGGTTGAGGTGGATTGCGGGACGGATGGCGCACGTCTGGTTAACGTCCGCGGTGGTTATAGAACCGTCCTTTGCGGTCGCCCACATCGTGTAGGTGCTGTAACCTTCGCCCTTATCCTCTACCGTGTTCGCCGAACGGAGCCAGGAAACAGCCTTGTTGCTCCTCTGGCTCTTGTTGAGCTTCCATATACCGTCGGTGGTGTCGGGTCCGCTTATGCCGTTGTCGCCCGTGCCGACCTCGGTAAGGCTGGGAAGCCAGACCTTGTCGTCCTTCCACCTGTCGTAATAAGTTTTGTTGGTCGCGAAGTAGTCGAACGCGGAATTGGAGAAATCCCCCGATACCGTGGATTTATAAGCGTCGTTGGGCCAGTTGTACGCCGAGTAAGGCGTACCGGCGTTGAGGTAATTCTTGCTTACCTGGTCCCCCTGCCATTCGAGTTCGGAAGGGGTTGCTATATCTTCGTACAAAAGACCTATGAAGTTAGTACCCATTATGAAGTCGCTGAACTTGTTGCAGTGGTTTTCGTTGACTTCGCCCGTGTTGTACATTTTGACGTAACTGGTATGGTTGGCGTCATAGTAAGCGTAATCGCCGACAAATTCTTTCTTGTCTTTGTCGTTGGAAATGTTGTTGGGGTCCGTCGGACGCATTACGTTGCCGAGGTTGATGGAACGCATATGACTGGTGCTGTACGAGTTGCTGGGCGCGGTACAGGTATAGTCCGTGCTGTAAGTACCCGAGTTCGAGAACGTCAAAGCTTCCTGCTGGGATGTAGAGCTGTTCGCGTCCTCCGTGCCCGCAAGGTACAAAGTAAGTATTGCGTCGCCCGAGTTCGACCTTGAAATGTATACGGGAAGCCAGACGAGAGGTTTGTAAATGCTCTGCGTCGTGAAACGGTATCTGCCGTATTTGAGGGTGGTTATCGAACCGCTTCCGTTGCTTATGGGCAAGCCCTGCGTTCCCGCGGTGTTCTTTGCATAGGATAAAAGGTCTTCGAAATTACTGCCGTGACCTACCAGCTGTGAAGCCAGACTGTCAAGCGCCTCTTCCGAATAGCAGTATTTTTCGAAATCGAAGAGGGGCGTTGCGACGCTAGTCGAACTCGTTTCGTAAGCGTCGGACTTCTTATTTCCCGTCAAAGCAAATCCTACGGCTAAACAGCACGCAATCAGAATGCAGAGCACGGAAACAAGAAGTTTTCTTGTTGTTACATATTTATTCGTTTTCATAATTTCAGCTCCTTTGCCCGCCCCGGAGCAAGCTCCCAAACGGTTCAGGGACAAATCGAAGTGATGATTTTTTTCCGAAAAAGGGCATAATGAAACATTTTGCCTATTTTGGTTATATCATTATATCATTTCACAAACATATTTTCAAGCCTTTTTGACAAAAATTTTAAAATAGTGCCGTGTGTACGCTACGAATACAATATATTGTGGTTTGAGCCCGTTTTTACCGGAAAAACAGGGGTTTATTTGGCGATTTATGCGTTTTTTATGCATTTTAAAATCCTGTAATTTACACGCCTTCCACTAATTGGCATACGTATCCGCGCATTGAAATACGCAATCAGACGCCCGCGGAATGCGGACGTCTGATATTATTTTATTCTGTTTTCGTTTTTTCGCCTTCCGACGGAACTTCGGGCGCCTTTTCCGCGGGTTTTTTCGCGGGTTTCTGCGCTTCGGACTTGTCTGCGGGGGTTATCGCAGGCTTCTTTGCAGGTTTTTCCGCGGGCTTATCCGCTTTCTGCGCGGGTTTATCCGCAGGTTTCCGAACAGGTTTTTCCGCAGGCTTCTGCGCTTTCTGTGCGGGTTTCTGTGCGGGCTGTCCTTTTTTCACGGGGCGGGGAGGAGTTTCTTCCTCGGGCATAAGTTCGCCGACAAGTCTTTCGGCGGACTTGACTTCACGGAGCTTGTTTTCAAGCTCGGCGCGGGTTTTCGCGTCGTTCTTGGAATTCAAAAGCTCTATGGTAAGTTCGGTTTCGCGTCTTACAAGCGCTTTCTTAGCGGAAGAAGTTTCGTCGAACTCGTCTTTCTTTATGGGTTTGAGCGCAATAAACAGTATGAGTGCAAACAGCGCGGTTACGACAACCATTATTATCAGCAGACCTGCGAACCAGCCGTAAGCCGCGGATAAGAGCAAAGCCTTCTCCATATTACTTCCTCCTCAGTTCCGCGTTAACCATTTTGCGGAATTCTTCTTCGATTTTCTTGTTTCTGCGTATAAGCAGTACCGCCGCGCAAACCGCAAGACCTATCGCGATAACCGCGAATACGAGCGTCGCCGCTATCATACCGGTAAGACCTACCGAGTCTTCGAATACCGCAAAGTGCGCTTCCGCCCTCAATGCTTCGTAATCGGTTGTGCCCGCTACGGTTGCAATAAGCGTGTAGTTGCCTACGTCGAGATTGTTAAGCGTGCTCGCGCTCAAATCGGAAGCCGAAACGCTTGATACTACCTCGTTGCCGTCGGCGTCGAGAATGGTGTAATAAATATTGCCGAACTTGGCTTTCGCTACGGGCGCGTTATTGTCGCGGTTGAACCTGCCCTCGCTCCAACCCACGATGTTGGGAATGTCTTCCCACGAGTTGGCGGTCTTTTCTACCTTGAACGACATCCACGCGTCGTCGTAGGTAAGGCGCAGTTCGCTGTAATCGTCCGTCGCCCTGAGCGTCGCCTGATATTCGTACGTTCCGACGGGAAGCTGTCCGTTGCCGTCGAGGTAATCCTCTATCTTCGTCTTGGGCGAGTATTTAACGCCGTTTTCGTCGATATAGCGGTACTGGAACGCAACCTGCGTCGCTTTGCCGAAGTGGGGCGCGTACTGAACGTTAAGCGCCGTAAATTCGCCGTATGCCCAGCCCTGAATTACGGGCGCGATATCCCAGTAGTTTCTCGACTGGATTACGTTGAAGTATACCGCGTAATCGTCCGCCTTGTTGTTTTCGCCCTCTTCGAAGGAGTAAACGTATGCATAGCTTCCTGCGGGGAGGTAATCAAGTTTAAGCGCTTCGAGCATTTTTTCAATGCTTTCGTATCTGCGCGTTGCGTCAGTCTTTACAAGACCTTCGTCGAAATCCGATTTAAGGCAGAAATACGTCGTGTAGTGAAGGTCGGCAAGATATTCGGGAAGCACGCCTTCGGAAAGCGCGAACGACGCGTCGTCCTCGTATCTCCAGCTTTCGATATAGGGTGCGCTTACCCAGGTGATTTTTTCTACTTTTCCTATTACGACTTCCGCCCAAAGGCTTCTGTCGCTAGGCGTCCATCTGTCGTAGTTATGTCCGTCGCCTTCGACTGTGGGTATAAGCCAGTATGTTCCTGCGGGAGCTTCTTCGAAGCCCGCATAATTGCTTTGGTTGAGATTGTCGGGACCGTAGAAATATCTTTCCGCGGTGCTGTCGTTTTCATATCCCTTAGCAACGAGCGTATAGCTGTAAAGACTGCCGAAGAGGGGACGCCATACGGGTGCATAGCTGTCCTTGTTCTGGCTTGTAAGTTCGCCGTAATTCCAGCTTCTTATCGAAAGTCCCTGCAATACGGAGTTTACGCCCTGCTGGATTGCAAAGTCGTACCTGACGAGCATTTTAGATTCGCTTATCGCGGTGAAAGAGCTGGACCAGCTGCACGAGCTTTGGTAAATAGTCTTGATTTGAAGAACTACGAACGAAGAACCGGCGTCGGTATAGTTAGCCATACCCGTTATACCCAGTCCGGGAATATTGGAGTACGTTGCCTGTGCACTCTGCGTGTCGATGAAAATTACATTGTAGAAATCGCTTGCAAGCAGGCGCGCAATCTGGTCTTTGAGCGAAGAACCGGTATAAGATACCGCAATGTTCGGTCTGTTGATTGTATTGCCGATTATAAGCGTGTATCCCCTGCGCTGACCAAAGAGTTCAGACGTAGACTGATAGCTGGGTGCATAGATATTATAATATATGGGATATGTACCGAAGTCGCGCAAGCCCTGAACGCCGTCTTCGTTGCTGTTGTAGTACGCTTCGGTATGATAACTTCCGTTGCCCGTGATATCGAATTCTATTTGGAATTTCTGATAGAACTGCTCTATATCGAGCTTTGCCGTACCGTTGACTTCGGTAAATTCGAAGCCGTCGTATTCGAAGCCGTCGTGATTCTTGTCCCTGTTCCAGGCTCCCACTCTTGCGGGGTGCGCCTTTTCGGCGGAGAGTTGAAGAATTTCCACGCGGGTGTCACCGAGAAGAGCAACGTTCGCGCCGTTGTTGTACTTGGAAGTAAGCGTCTTTTTATAGAGTTCGATATCCGCTCCGTTGGGGAAGAGCTGGTTGGGGTCTCCCTTTGCGACGGTAAAATTGTATGTCGCCGACATAGGGGGAACTCCGTCCGCTTCGCCTACGTGCACGGTAAGTTGATACTCCGCGGCAGGCATCGAACGGTTGATTACGGAATTGAACTTATCGTAGTTATCGAATTCGGTCGAATAAGAAATATCCTTCGAACCGTCGTTCAACTTCATCGTAAGAACAAAACTCATCTTTACGTTAATAACGTAGATATCGCCGTCCTTTTCGCTTCCCACCTGGGGAATAGGCGCGACGGGGTCGGCGCCCGCTTTGCCGTAAGTCCATCCTTCTATCGAATACTTCCCGCCGTTCGAGTTAATGAGCGCGTTACCGCTTGTAGTAGCTATGTACCAGTCTTTGGAGAGGGTAAACACGTCGCCCGTGTTGGATACGCTGAGCCCTTCGCCCGCAGAATCTGCGGCAACGACTATCGTATAGTTATTGTTAACGGTGACCGTAGCCCTTGCGTTGAACACACCCGCTCCCGTCCCGCTGTTGTTGACGTAGACGGGTTCGTTTACAAACACTTTTTCGGGTACATTACTGAGTTTTACAGTGTAAGTGCTTCCCTTGCTGTACATAAGGTAAGAAGCTTTAACCGTAACGGTTTCTTCGGGCTCTTCGCCTTCTTTTTTGACGGTATAGGGAACGTTATTATAGATATACAGCTGTTCGGACGTTTCTTCGGGAAGAAGACTTTTACCGTCCGCCGTTGTCCACGTAAATCTGCCGCCGGAACCGAGCGAAACTATCTGGGGAGCCACGGTGATGTCGGGAAGATTTACGCCTTCCGCCCATTCGCCGTATTTATCCGTATCGGCAATGTTTACGGTGAGCACGTACGCGCCCGCGTCGGTCAGACTGTTCTTGTTGTCAACGGGTTTTACGACGTGGGTGCGGTAAGTCGAGTACTGCGATACCGTTACCGCATAGTTATCGAACAAGTCGGAAGGAAGCCCCGAATACCAGTTGTTGAGGTTGGTTGCATCGAGCGTGTAGGAGCTGATTTCCGCATATTCGAGCGAACCGCCTGCGTTCGTAAGTTCCGCCCTGCTTAAATCTATTGTAAGAAGCTTTGCATACAGGTCTATGGGGGCGCTGTTTGCCGAATCCGCAAGCATGGAATTAAGTTTGGTTTCGTCGACCTTGGTCGTCAAGCCCGTTTCTTTGTACCATACGGATTTAGAGTAACCGTCCTGCAAAGGCATTCTGTTCTTATCCGTCCAGATGCCGTTTTCGTCCTTTTCATAGCCGTAATTCATGCCGAAAAGTTTTACGGCATTAGAATCTTCGGTACCGTCTATGCCGACGGAATGAAGATTTAAAGTTACTTCGTATGTAAGCGTACAGCCTGCGCCGGTCGCAAAGTTGTTTTTCTTGTAAAGTTCGTAAGCGTTTTTGGTAGGAGCTACGACAATGAGATTGGCACAGCCCGAGAACGTGTTAAGATTGTCGTAAATGCCGACGCGCGCATCGGGCATATAAACGACGGAAAGGCTTATACAGTTTTTAAACGCTTCGGTTCCGAGAGTGCTTAAAGAAGCGGGGAAATTAACGACCTTCAACGCTTTACAGCCGTCGAACGCGTTATTGCCTATATCGTTGAGTCTTTCGCCGAAACCGAGAGTTTCCAGCTTGGAGCAGTTTGCAAAAGCCTGCTGCTGGACGCTTGTAACGCTTGCGGGCAGTGTAATCGCCGTAAGCGCGGTACAGTTATAAAAAGCCTTTTCGGGAATAACCGAAACGTCGGGAAGTTTAACCGTTTTCAAAACGGTATTGTTTGCAAAAGCCCTCGTCTTGATTTCCACGATATCGGTGCTCGTCAAGTCGACGGTTTCGCTTACGCCCGTATAGTCGACAAGCGCGTTGCCGTTATAAATGACGTAATCTCCGCTTGTCGTAAGTTTGGAACTGCCCTCGGTCGTCGTATAAACGTTTATGCCGGAATTGGACGAAACGCCGGGGATATTGACGTTAGAGGGATTGTAAACGTCGATAAGTCTTGCGCATCCGCTGAACGCGTCGTTGTTTACCGAACCCGTTACAGAGGGAAGCTCTAACTTATATAAAGATTCGCAGTTGCCGAAAGTGCCCCCGCCTATTTCATGGACGGAGCTGTCTTTGAAGGAAACGCTTTTAAGCACCGTACAGTTATAGAAAAGGCTCTGTACGGCCTTCGCCTCGTTGAGGTTGAGTTTACTGATAAGCGCGCTCGTTACGTTCGTTCCCGAGAAAAGACCCGTGGGAAGGGACGTGATTTCATCCGTGTTGTTGCCGATATTAACGACTACGTCGGAAGCGCCCGAGCCGAACGGCGAAAGGTTGTTTGCTACCGATGCGTTCTTGGCATAGTAATTTACCGTGGTCGCCGAAGTACAGCCGTTGAAAGCCGATACGCCTATCGACGCAACGTTTACGGGTACGGTAATAGCGGTAAACGACTTGCAGTTGCTGAACGCGTAAGCGCCTATACTCGTAAGGCTTGCGGGAAGGGTAACGTTTTCAAGAGCCGAGCAGCTGGAGAACGCGTTCGAACCGATTTTGGTTACGTTTGTTCCCAGCGTTACGGTACGCAAAGCCGAGCACCCGCTGAACGCGTAAGCGCCTATTTCCGTCACTCCCGACAAATCCGCTTCGACGATTTTGGATTTGAAATTGCCCCACAAACTCGTCGTGGTCGTTCTGTCCTCGATTTTCGTGACGCCCGCAGGCACGGTAAACTTGAAGCTGTCCGCCGAACCGAGCAGATTATTAAGAGTTTCCGTTTCACTCTTATTTTTTAAACCTTTAAAAGTTCCGTCTGCGATGTTGAGGTATCCCTCGTCAATCGTTACGGGAGCTTCTGCCGACGGCGTGGCGCCGACGGTGAAAAGCAAGCCGAATGTAAGACATACGGCCGCCGTCAACGCCAGAAGTACCGTTGTCAGCTTTCTTTTAAAACTTGTCATAGCAACTCCTCTCGGATTTAATTTATTCCGCTTTCGTTAAGTCTGTGAATAAATGTAAAACGCACAGTTATCCACATTAGACCTTTTTATACATATTAGATTATATTATATAATAAAATAAATGTAAAGTGTTTATTTTTGGAATTTTACGGCAAATTATAAATTTTAGCCTTTAAAAGCATAAAAAACCCGCGCACCCGATAAGGGAGCGCGGGTTTTTCGAATATAATTCGAATATAATCAGTCTTTTCTTGCAAGCCCCTTGGCAACGAGCGCGTCGTCGTCCTCGTAGGGCATGGCATATATCGAGTGGTTGGTTTTGACGTACATTACGCCGTAATCGGTCATAAGCAGCGCGATAAGCTCTTTGGCTTTTTTAAGACTCTTGTCGCCCTTTATGCGGAACAGACAGGGAGTGTTTGCATACGCTTCCGACTTGGTCGCCTTTACGTCGAAGCTGTCCGAATACTCGTCGGGATTAAGCGCGAGGTAAAGACAGATTGTCTTACCGCTGAGCGTAAGCGTAGCGACGTTGCGCTTGCCGATATAGAACTTTTCGTTGTTCCAGTGCATGCGCGCCTTTGTCTTTTCATAGCACAAAAGACAGTTTTTCGCCTCGAAGTATAAAACTTTTACGGTGTCGGGCGACTGTATGAGTTTTGCGGTAAAGCTCTTTTTTATCCCGCTGTCTTCCTGTGCGGTAAAGGTATGTTCGATAGATACTTTTTCGGTTTCGTTTTCAAGACTTTCAATCTCTTCCGCCGAAAGGCTGTCGTCCGCGAAAGTCATCGACACGGGTTTTGTGCCCGCAAGCTCGTCGATAAGCTGTTCGGCAGTGGAAACGTCGCGGATTTTTTCCATAATCGCCGCGGCGATTTCCGCATTGCCTTCGTTGTTCCTGTATTCGGTCAGAAGTTCCGCTTCGCGCTTTGCAAGCAGTTTCTTCGCGGCCTGCGCCGCCGAATAATCTTCGAGGTCGTCAAGTCTGACGGGTTTGAGCGAAACCATCGCAATGGCGACGAATAAAACCGCCATTACAATCATCATTACAAGGAGTCCTATGAACCAGCTGTAAGCCGACGATAACAATAATACGTTTCCCATAACTTACCTCCTGCCCAATTCTCTTTTAACCATTTCGCGGAAGTTCTGTTCGATTTTCTTCCTTCTGCGAACTATCAGCAACACGCATACCGTTGCCGCCGCGATGTCGAACACGCCGAACACTATCGCCGCAACGATTATGCCCGTAAGTCCTACCGAGTCCTCGAACACCGCAAACGTCGTTTCGCCCGTAAGCTTCGTGTAATTGTTAGTGCCCTCTATTTCGAACGTCACCCTGTACGAGCCGACGCCCAGTTTGGAAAGCGCCTCGTAATCGAGTTCTCCGCTTCCGTTGTTGGTCGCAACGATATTTCCCTCCGCGTCGTATACGCGGATAAGCATTTTATCGTTTCCGTTGACGGCCGACGCCGTTACGCCGTTTACTTCTCTGTCGAACCTGCCTTCGCCCCAGCTGAGAATTTTGGGTATTTCCGCCCAGCCGTTTACGGAAGTAGTAACTTCGAAGCCGATTGCGTGCTCTTTTATATCGTCCTTGCCGGTGTAGTTGTTAAGACCCGTATAGTTTACCGTGCCTTCGACCGAAGCGAGCATATAGTACTTGCCCACGTCGAGCGTTTTAAGCTTATTGGCGACGTATTCGGGAACAAGCCCGTCGGCGAGCGAGAAGCCCGTGACCACGTTTGCGCCGTCCGCAAACATTACCGCGTCGCCGTCGGCATCGTAAATTGCGATGACCGTTTTGTCGCCGAGCGCGGGACGCGCCGAAATTTTGTTGAAGGTTCTGTCGTATTCACCGTACTTCCAGGAAAGCACCGAAGGGGTTTCCGCCCAGTGGTTCTGCACGTTCTGGACCTTGAATTCTATGCTCTTTGCCGTGCCCAGCCCGGTATAATTCAACGTTTCTTCGAGCACTGCGCGCAAATAGTAAGTGCCCGCGTCGAGGTTTTCTATTTCCGCTGTAACTTCGTCGGAAAGTATATACTTAACTTCGTATCTTATTACGTTGCCCTGCGCATCCTTAATCTCTTCCCTTATCTTTTCGAAAGAGAACGAAGCGAGAAGCTCGGATACGCGGTCGTTGCACTGTTTGTCTTTGTAAACGCCGAAAACCACGTCCTCCCTGTTGCCGCTGGAAGGAACCGCGGATATGACGTTGACGTCTTTATCGTATTCGCCCCATTTCCACTGCACTATGTTGGGAGTGGTTTCCCAGTGGTTTGACACCTTGAACACGGTGAACTGTATGGGCGTTTTCAACGGCAGAATATTGTTGTTGTCCTGCTCGTAATAGCTTGCTTCGAGGTAGTAAGTGCCGGCGTCGAGCGCATTGAGCGCGTTGATAACGTTCCTGTCTTCGACCGAGCCCGATACGTTGGAAGAAACGGTGAAAGCGGTAAGAGCTTTGTTTACGGGATTGAGATAATCCTTGTCGAATACCGTAAATTTGACCGTCTGCCCTTCGAGCATGTATTTGGGCTTTGCGGTGATTGTGTTAACCGCGCTGTCGAATTCGCCCCAGCTCCAGCGTATGATGTTGGGAGAAGATTCCCAGTAATTCGTAAGCTGTAAAACTTCGAAAGGCACGCGCGTCATCGGCACGCCGCTATACTTTTCCGCGTCCGCGGTTACGTTCGCGATCAGCCAGTACTGCCCCTTGGGAAGTTCTTTAAGTCCGTTTATAACCTCTTCGGACAGTGTTCCGTCGTCTTCGAACGAGAAATGGTCCTTGCCCGCTATCTGTACGATCTTGCCGGGGTTGGTGAAGTTATCCTCGGCAACGACTATTGCGAGCGTTGCTTTGCCCGCTTTGGGCAACGCGGTCAGTAAACTGTCCGACAGCGAAAAGCTTCCGTATACCCAGCCTATGACCGAGGGCTCTTCGAGCCATTCGTTATTGTTTTCTTTAACTACTTTAAAGGCGTTATCGAATACGGCGGAGCCCTTGTATTTGCCCTTGCCCGTAACGATTAAAGGCGCATCGCCGAACGCGTCCGCGCTTGTCGTAAGTTCGTAATCCTCTTCGCCGAGCTCCGCGCCGTTATAACTTACCCTGACGCCTTCGGGAACGTTGTCCGTTCTGCCCGTATAGCTCAGTTCCGCGCTTCCGCCCTCGACCGTATATGTAATCTTGTCGGTATTCTTTGAAAAATCGACTTTTTGGATATTGTATCTGTCTGCAAGGACAACAGTTCCTTCGCAGTTGCCTTTACCTTCTACGATTATGTCGGCTTTGCCCTCTTCGATATTGTCGCTGGAAAGCACATAATCGAAAGCTCGAAGCGCGACGCCGTTAAGCTTAATGACCACGTCGGCGGGGAGATTGTTCTTTTCTCCCGTATATTCGACGGTGTCCTGCCCGACGGTGCAGTCGAGGTTTTCCGGCGTTAAAACCGCCTTTACTATCTTATAAGAATTTGCGTAAACGACACTGCCCTTGTATTTGCCCGTACCGGTTACGGTAAAGCCTGCGGGTCCCGCGTTTACGTCGGTGCTCGACACGGTGTAATCTACGTTTTCGGTAAGCGCGATTATGCCGAGTTCGGGATTTTTGGTGTCGTAACCCACGCGTATCGCGGGCACGTTGTTATCCGCGCCCGTATAGACCACCTCGTCGTTGGGCTTACCCGTACCCGTCAGGATAAACGAATAGCTTATATTCGACGATTTTATTTCGATAAGTTCGGCCTCGGTCCCGCCCTCTGCGAGAGCTTTGTCCGAAACAAGCAAAAGACCTGCCGACATACATAAAGCAACCAGCAGAACAAGTATACCTGTCACAATAAATTTTAAAGAAATGGAACCGCGTTTAATCATAGGCCGTTTCTCCTTGAAATGTATATTTCCACGTATACTTAATTGTATCATTGCGGAAGGTCAAAGTCAAGGTATTTAATTAACAAAATTTACCGCGCGTCACTTGCAGAAAAAGGCGACGGCGATTGCCCCCGGTCCCACGTGCGTGCCTATCGTACTGCCTATCATATACGAGGGCACGTAATCGGTGTCGTTTTTCCAGAGATTACAGCTGTCCGACAGATACTTGTTAAGCGTGGCGTCCGAAAGCCCCGAGTATGCAAGCGCGTACGGCATATTGAAATCTATGCCCCCGCAGCCGTTTACCAGCCTGTTTAAAAGGTTGTTGCCCTTTTTCGAGCCCATCGCCTTGCCCGCAAGCCTGACCTCGCCGTCCGTAACCGACACGACGGGTTTTATGGAAAGCATTTCGCCCGCGACCGCCGCAACGGCCGAAATCCTGCCGCCCTTTCTCAGATACATCAAAGTATCCAACAGCGCAAGCACCTGAATTTTGCCCTTCGACGCGTTGAGGCGCCGTACCGTTTCGGGCGCGGAACAGCCTTCCTTCACCAGCCTTACGGCGTATTCAACCAGAATACGCTCGCCTATGCACGCGTTGTAGCTGTCGACGACGTAAACGCCCTTAAACTTTTGCGACGCTTTGACGGCGCACTCGTAGGTGCCCGAAAGTTTGGACGACAAAAGCACCGCGATAACCTCGCTTCCGTCCGCCGTAAGCTTTGCAAATCTCTCTTCGAACCTGTACTCGTTAATCTGGCTTGTCTGGGGCAGTTCGTCGCTCTCTATCAGCTTCTCGAAAAATTCGGTGTGACTGAGGTTTACCCCGTCAAGGTACTCCTTTTCGCCGAACCTGACCTGCATGGGTATCATATCTATACCAGTGCGCTCCGCCTCTTCCGCCTCTATGTCCGACGCCGAATCCGTAAGTATTTTAATCATAAATCACCTCTTAATTAATTTGTTGATTAATCAACAAATTAATTCTACAATACCGTAGTGTAAAAGTCAACGAAAAACGTCGGTTAAATAAGCAAACGGGGCTCTTCCGAACAGAAGAGCCCCGTTTTTCGCGCGTCAGCGCATATTTTTAAGCTGTAACTTCAAAAGCGCGTTTTCGTCGGTCAGCTTTTTTATGACCGAAGCCAGACGCATATTTTCTGTTTTAAGCCCTTCGGCAAGCCTGTCGTAAAGACCGTTTATCTCGTCTTCGAGGCGTTTGCGCGCGCCGTCCGCGCTGTCCAGCCCGCATTCGCGCATAAGCCTTTCGATGCGTTCGGGCTGTTTGGAGAGTATGTTCCTGTACTTGTTCTGGTATCTCAGCATAAGCTTGTCGTCGCCGTCGGAAAGGTTTAACACCGCCTTGCGCACGGAAACGCCCTTACTCTTCTGCACGAGTATGGCTTTTAAAATTTTGTCGGTTTCCTCTTCGGAAAACTGCACTATCTTTTCGGCTTTCAGCCCCGTGCCGTCAAGCATCTGCTTCACACGGCTGTCCCCGCTCGAACGCAGTAAGTTGTAGTAATAGTTTCTGACGCTCCCCTTCGCCCTGCCCGTCTTTTTTGCGTAGCTTGCGAATATGCCCGAAAGCGTCGCGCCCGTTTTGCGCCCGTCGCATACGTATTTAACAAGTCCCCTTGCTTCCTCTTCGGTATAGCCGTTGATTTTATTCATATCAATGCCTCCTGTCGCTTTTAATCACGGCATATATATTGACATAAAATACGGACTATATACATTAAATAATGTATGAGAGTTTATTTTTTATCCTGCACGCCCGCGGCGCTCAGGCTCAACGGTATGTATATCGGTACGGTGGACGGTTTCGAACGGCATATAGAGTTAAACCCGTCGGACAGCGTGTTTGCCGAAATTACGCCGGGCGATAACCTGCACGGCGTTAACTTTTTTCTCGACGAAAAATTTTTTTCCTGCCCTCCCTCCTTTGCGGATTTGTATCTCGCCGAAAACGACGCTTTCGTCTATATCCGCGAATACGCGCCAAAAGACGTGAATATCGAGGTCATTTACCAGACGCGTTTTCTCGGAAACCTCATTACCGTATTTAAGCAAGGGGGAGTCTACCTGTCCGCGGAGGGGCGCGAGTTCGATTTAAGCCCCCTGCCTTCAACTTTTTCAAACGTTACCGCGGAAGTGAAAACGCTTGCGGGCATGGAAGTTTTGGCTGTTTACGGCGGAAAATACCTCTTGATAATTTCGGGATCGGGCGAAAAGATATTTCTAAACGCGGTTGAAGACGCGGAATTCGGCGCGACGCTTAAAACGGTCACACCCTTCGAAACGTGCACCGCCTCCAAAGCCGAGTGCGAATACTCGTACGACGGCGATAAACTCACGCTTACGGCGGGCAGGACGGTTGAAACTTACGCGCCGGGCGAGGACGTAATGCACTTTGCGTTTTTCGAAAGCGTGCTCACGCGCGGGGATTATAAAAAGTATCTCGACGGCGAACTTGCCGAAAAGGCGGGCGCGCTTAAAGAATACCTCGGCGATTTTATCGCGGTTACCGTTCCGCCCGAAAAGTTTTTCGCCCTGCACGGCGACATAAAATCGGCGGGGCTGGTCTATCCCAAAAACAAAAACCTGTTCGAAATTAAGTATTTCGCCGTGGACGTCAAGGACGGCAAAATCAGCAATATCTATCCCGCAGAATAATTAAAGGAGCCCGCTTTAAGCGGACTCCTTTTAAAGTCTTTATCAATATTTGGTTATCTGCACCGATTTGATTATTATGGGCGTGTAAGTCATGGTGAACTTGGTTTCGATACCGCCCGTACCCGAGTACGAATCGAGCGTGTCTACAACCGTTTCTACCGTCGTCGTGAACTTGCTGGAAAGACCGTTGTCGGAAATGTAGTCCGAAACCGCTTCCATAAGGTCGCGCAGTTTTTCCTCGGCGGCCTCGTTTTTGAGTTTTGCGAACACGCAGTAGTTTGCTTCGGAATAGGACGAGCTTGCGCCCATCTGCATAGAGAACACGCTGGTTGCGCGGTTGTACTTGTAATCGTGTACGAGAACCTGGTCGAAACTGTTTAAAATAGCCGCCTTTTTATTTATATCGTCCTCGTCGCTGTAATAGAACATTTTAAGCGTGCCGAACGAGGAAGTAAGTCCGTTCTTTTCTATGACGTGGTTGTTGGAAGCAAACTCGCCGATAAGGGTGGGAAGCCTGCCCGCCTTGTCGACTTCTGCTTTGCCCTTGCTGTCGTACGTGACCGAAGCGTAATCGAAGACCGTAGGAGTAATATCGTCGGTTTTCGCAAGGTCGTAATATTCCTGTTCCTTGGCGTTCTTTTCGAGGTATTCGGCGTACGTGGTAGTCGAAACCGCGTCCGCATATTTCAAAGTTTCGTCCTTATCATAGGAATACGCGCCCGTGAACCAGTCCGAGGACGTGGAATAGTTGTGCACTATCATATTGTTATAAAAGCCCGCGTCGGCAAGCTCGATAAAGTGCTGTACCGTCTGGGGATACATATTCCTGTAAAGGGTATAATCCA
Source organism: uncultured Clostridia bacterium (assembly GCA_947570625.1). Taxonomy (GTDB): domain Bacteria; phylum Bacillota; class Clostridia; order Christensenellales; family Borkfalkiaceae; genus Coproplasma. The sequence goes on from CANOUP010000004.1 coordinate 24,704, forward strand.
GTTGATACTCCGTGCTGTTGAACTCTACGGTTATTTTCGCGCCGGGGTGCTTGGTCTTTATATTGCAAGCAGACAAGGACACGGAAAGCGCCGTCGCCGCGGCAAGCGCGCAGGATAATATTACAGCTTTGATTTTTTTAGACATTATTGTCACTTCCGTATTTTAAAATGAGGGTAACTTATACCGTTACCCCATTATTTTACTTTTAAATGAGTTTACAGTCAAGCGTTTTCCTGCCGTTACCGTTAAAATTTTCGCCTAAATCAGAACGTCACCGACCAGTACATCGGGGGCTGTTTGAAAATTATGATGTGAAGCATCATAATAAGCGTGTCTGCGATAATGGCTGTTCCCAGCGTACAGCATATAATTTTGGCTGTGCCTATCTTTATTTTCCTGCGCATAAACGAAAGTAAAGGTTTATAAACGAACTTGAAAATAATATAAGCGCCTCCGCCGTAGCCCAGCGAGGGGATAAGTCCCGCGTACTGCGTTACCTGCAAGGGCAAGTTGCTGTAATTCCACAGCTCGGCTCCGCTGACCGCTTCCCACATATTGCCAACTGCCAGTTCGCCGAGAAACACGGACAAACAAATGAGCGTAAAACACAGCAGGTTGGAAAGAACCTTATGCTGTTTTTTGAATATTCTGTGTCCGAAAAATGCAATGTCGTCGGGGTCGCCGAGCGCAATGCACAGGGCGAAGGGCACCAGCGCGTACGGCGATATGAAGGGCAGAAGGTGGAACCTGCAATCGAACGTCCCCTGCATTACTATCTTTACGGTGTTTTCCGCAATCCAGCCCAGCCCCGCAAAACCTATCCCGAATAAAAATAGGTAAACGAATTCCACTCCCATTATCGTAAACGGCTTTTTTTCGGCGGTTTCCTCCGCGCTTTCAATCGACAGCGTTTTCATTAACTTCGCTTCTCCTTAATCTGAAATTCAAATGTTTTACGATTGCCGTCGCGGAAACAATCCCGCAACCGAGCGCAACCGAATAGTAACCGAGCAAATTTAAAGCAACCGCGCAAACCGAGGCAAAGCAGGCGTAAACGACGATACTGCACCTCCTGTTTGGTCTTATGCGCACGACGCCAGAAAACAGCACGTACATTCCCGCCAACAGCAAAAACGGCAGACACGTTACGGGAATAAGCCCCGCGGTAGCGCCGAACGACGCGGAAATGCACTTTCCTCCCCGCCCGCCGAACAGCCCGACGGCGTGCCCGAGAACGGGCGAAGCTATTACGAAGGCAAACAGAATACTGTCCGTATCGAGAAAATACCCAGCGAGAATAACGGGCGCGAACGCCTTTAAAATATCGAGGAAAAGGCACAGCGCGCCTATTTTTTTACCGCAATGTTTAAACACGTTAAACGCGCCGGGGTTGCGGTCGTCGCTGATTGCGCATATATCTTTATGCGTTATAAGCGCGGGTATAATCCGGCAGAACATTATACTGCCCGAGAGAAACCCGACCGCCGTAAACGCAAGCCATAGAAATATATTCATCGGCTTTATCCTCCGTAACTATATTTACGATTGTATTCACCGCCGTTCCGCAGATGAAAAGTTTTTGTATCTTTATCATTACCTCCGAGAGAGCCTCGTCGGAAATAAGCCGTTCGGCACAGCTTACCGCCCTTTTAACGCTGTCCGCGCGGAGCGAAAGCCCGTTCCCCGAAAAGTATTTAAGGTTTGCCGTTTCACAGCCGGGTATCGCTTTGAGGTGCACTATCGGCACGCCCGCGACCGCGCCTTCCGTGCTCGAAAGCCCGCCCGCCTTGGTTATCAGCACGTCGGCGGATTTCATATAAAGATGCACGTCGGGCGTAAATTCGACCGCGCGGATGTTTCCGCCCCCGAAACGCCGTTTAAGCTTGTCCGCAAGTTTTTTGTTTCTTCCGCACAGCACGTAAACTTGCCTGTCGGCTTTAAGTTTCGCAAGCTCGGCGCACAGTTTGACGGTTTTACCGCACCCCGCCCCGCCCGTCATTACGGCGATAACCTTTTTATCCGCGGGTATGCCCAGCCTGCCCCTCGCTTCGCTCTTATCTGTTTCCTCGCGGAATTTTTTGTGTACGGGTATGCCCGTGACGTACACCTTACCCGCGGGTATGCCTTTTGAAATAAGGCTTAACCCCGATTTTTCTTCCGCCGTGAAATATCCGTCGAGGTCGGTGTCCTTGTAAAAAGGTATTGCCGTATAGTCGGTCAGCACCCCGTAGCACTTTATGCCCGAACCGTATTTTCTGCGCACCGCCGTCATAGCTTCCATCGCGAAAAGGTGAGTGCAGATTACGTGCGTCACTCTGTTTTCGGTTAAGTAAGCATAAAGCCTGCCCGCATACTTTGAGTTGCGCCTGTAAATCGGCGAGGGCAACCGCGAATTGTCGTACGCCCTGCCCAGCCTGTAAACAAATCCGAACAGAGAGGGCGCGTTTTTAATGACCGCCGAGTAAACGTCCGAAGCCCGCTTTACCGCGCGCCCGCCCTTAAACCCGAGCACGTCCTTAACCTCGCAGGCGATACCCCTGTCCGCCAGCTCGGCTTCGACCGCGCGCGCGGCGCAGTTGTGCCCCTCGCCCGTGGAACAGGTAAGAATAAGTATGTTTTTTTCGGGCATTGCATTCCTCCGCAGTCCTTTAATGTCATAATTATAAATGACAATTATCTGCATTTCGTTAACGCACTGTTAAAACTGTGTAATAAAATTGTTAACATTGTGTAAACAAAAAAACCGTATCCGACAAGGATACGGTTTTTTTTATTGTTTTTGAATGTGAAATTATTCGAGAACCGCAGTTGCGCCCGCAGCTTTGAGGTCTGCAACGATTTTGTCTGCTTCTTCCTTAGCAACGTTCTCTTTGAGAACTCCGCCCTTTTCAACTGCCTGCTTAGCTTCGACAAGTCCGAGACCGGTGAAGGCGCGGACAACTTTGATAACGTCGATTTTCTTTGCGCCGCAATCTTTAAGGACTACGTTGAACTCGGTCTTTTCTTCTGCCGCCGCCGCGGGAGCCGCGCCTGCCGCAGGAGCCGCCGCTACTGCTACGGGAGCCGCCGCGGATACGCCGAATTCTTCTTCGAGCGCTTTAACGAGCTCGTTGAGCTCCAATACGGTCATAGATTTAACTTCTTCGATAAATTTCTTTACGTCTGCCATTTTAAATAATCTCCTGAATGATTTTATATTTTTGTTTTTTTGCGCTTTTAGCGGAGCGCGCCCGCCTTTTTAATTTGATAAACTTCAACGCGACGCCGTTATGCAACGCTTATGCAAAGTTTAAGATTTCTGTTCCGCAACCGCGTTCAGCACGCGCACGATGCCCGAAAGCAGATTGCTGAGTACGCCTGCGAAGTTCGCGAGGGGCGCCTGCATGGAACCGAGCATTTTTGCAACGAGTTCTTCGCGCGAAGGCATCGAAGCGAGCGCTTTTGCCCCTGCCTTGTCCACGTATGCGTTGTCCACGAACGCACTTTTAACGACAATTTTACCGTCGTAGGTCTTGGCCGCTTCGCTCATTATTTTAGCCGCGCCCGTTTCGTCCGCGCCGAACGCAACCGCCGTGGGTCCGTTCAAATCGCTGTCGAAATCCTTATAACCGAGGTCGTTAAAAGCCTTTCTTACGAGAGTGTTTTTGTAAACCTTGTACTCGCAGTTTGCCTGTCTGCATTTGTTTCTGAGTTCGGAAACTTCCGCAACGGTGAGTTTGTTGTAATCGACAAGAACTACGGATTTAGCTTCCTTAATCTTGGCGGTAATCTCTTCTACTACAAGTTTTTTAGCTTCGAAATTAGCTGACTTTCTTTCTTCCGACAAGTTTTTTACCTCCTTTAATTATTTCACGAAAACCACGGCTGTTCTGCGCCTGCGATTTTTCGCGGTTTCGGGAAGCGCCGCCTCCCTTTTTTGTATAAAACAAATTCCTCGTGCGCAAAGTGACACAAGGAATTTTAAAGTATTCTCTTTAAATTCAACCCGTCACCTGAGCGGGAAATTAAGCTTGAAAGCGCCCGCCGTCTTCGGCACAGAAGATTTATTTACTTTGTTAGTATAGTCCCGTTCAACACAAATGTCAAACAAAATCAACAGCTTGTTAACAATAAATTCGAAGAAGCGAGCAGGTCAAGGCGCGCGAGCATTTGCGAAAGAGCGTACACAGAAGTACGTGATTGAGTGAACGCGGAGCGCAACGCCGAGATGCAAAGCTTATACAAATTTAACCTTTATTATAGGTAACCTTTACGCCGGGACCCATAGTTGCGGAGAGAGTAACGCTCTTTATATACTGTCCCTTCGCCGCCGCGGGTTTAGCCTTTACGATTGCATCCATAAGCGCGTTGAAGTTTTCGGTGAGCTTTTCGTTTCCGAACGACTTTTTGCCTATGGGACAGTGTATGATAGCAGTTTTGTCAAGGCGGTATTCTACTTTACCTGCTTTAACTTCCTTGACAGCCCTTGCAACGTCCATGGTAACGGTGCCCGACTTGGGGTTGGGCATAAGTCCCTTGGGTCCGAGGATACGTCCTATTCTACCGACGACGCCCATCATATCGGGGGTGGTAATCATTACGTCGAAGTCGAACCAGTTGTCCTTCTGGATTCTCTGGATAACTTCTTCCGCGCCGACAAAGTCAGCGCCGGCGGCGGTCGCCGCGTCGGCCTTGTCGCCCTTTGCAACGACGAGCACGCGCTTTGTTTTACCGGTGCCGTTGGGAAGAACGAGCACTCCGCGCACCTGCTGGTCAGCCTGTCTGGGGTCTACGCCCAAACGTACGTGCAATTCGATAGTTTCGTCAAACTTCGCTTTCGCGGTGTCGATAGCAATCTTTACCGCTTCGCCCAAATCGTAGGATTTGGAACGGTCGAAGGATTTTATGCTTTCAGCGTATTTTTTCGCAAGTTTCATAATTTACTCCTCCACCGTAACGCCCATCGAACGGGCGGTTCCCTTTACCATGCTCTTCGCCGCGTCCAAATCGGAGCAGTTTAAATCGGGCATTTTGGTCTTTGCTATTTCCTCGACCTGCGCTTTGGTAAGCTTGCCTACCTTGTCCCTGTTGGGGCGGGCGCTTGCCGTGTCCAGACCCAGCGCTTTTTTAATAAGCACGGGCGTAGGCGGGGTTTTAAGGATGAAAGTGAAGCTTCTGTCCTGATAAATAGTTACAACGCAAGGGATAATGAGTCCCGCCTGGCTTGCGGTCTTTGCGTTGAATTCCTTGGTAAAGCCGGGTATGTTGATACCGTGGGGGCCGAGCGTAGAACCTACGGGGGGCGCGGGGGTTGCTTTACCGGCAGGAAGCTGTAATTTTACGACAGCCGTAATTTTCTTTGCCATATAAAAATTCCTCCTTGTGGTTAAAACGAATACGCCATGAAAAATTTAACGCATTCTCCCACATATCCAGCAAAAAACACATTTGAAAAGCACGTGTTTTTTAAACTTTCTTAATCTGTATATACTCGACCTCGACGTCGGTGTTTCTGCCGAACATCTGTATGTTGAGCTTGGCTTTGCGCGCGGGGTCGTTAAGCTCGGTTATGTTGCCTTCGAATCCTTCCAGAGGACCGGATTCAACCAAAACTCTGTCGCCTATCGCGAACTCGCCTTCCGCAACCATATCTTCAAGACGCATTTTGCGGATTTCGTTTTCCTTTAAAGGTATGGGCCTGCCCTGGGGGCCGACAAAGCCCGTTACTCCCCTCGTGTTGGTTATCCAGTACCAGAGCTGGTTGGAATATATCATCTTTATGAACACATAGCAGGGCAAAAGCTTTCTGTCTACAATCTTGCGCTTGCCGTTCTTTTCTTCGATGGTCTGTTCCATAGGAATCTTGACGTCGAAAATCATTCCCTGCAAGTTATTGTTTTCGATAAGCCTTTCGAGGTTGTCCTTAACCATCGACTCGTAACCGGCATACGTGTGAAGAATATACCAGCACGGCGTAGTAGTAACGTCTACCATCTGTTATTCAATCCCCTTAATATTGGTAACGACCTTCAAAAGCTCCTGAAGCCCGAAGTTGATAGCGGTTGCGACAACCAGAAATACTATTACGACGACAAGCACTACGCAGGTCGCCTTGACCACCTTGGGAAAAGAGGGCCACGTAACCCTTTTCAGTTCGGAGAAGGTTTCCTTTAATTTTCTGCCCATTCTCACGAAAATATTGGGCTTTTTGACTTTGTTATCGTTCTTCTGAGCCATAACTTACTCCTTACGGTTACCTTAATTATTTGGTTTCTTTATGCTCGGTATGCTTTTTGCAGAAGGGGCAGTATTTGGAAACGGTAAGCCTGTCGGGGTCGTTACGCTTATTCTTATAGCTGTCGTAATTCCTGCGCTTGCATTCGGTACATTCGAAAGTGATTTTAGCCCTTGTTGATGCTTTCATTATGGAAAACTCCGTACAAAAAAATTACACCCCCCTTGTGGGTGTATTGGAAGTTTAACATATAAATACAAGCCTGTCAATCGTTTTTTTGCGTGCGCGCGATTTTTTTTGAAATTTTTATATCCGCGGGCGGGCGTAAATTTCACTCTCCCTTTATTGACACGCGCGCGGACAAGTGTTAAACTCTTTTTATATGAAAATTTTGAAAATACTGTTCAGCAAAATCTTTATATCCGCGCTTGCGCTTTTGATACAGTTAGAAATTCTTATCGCAGTGATACTGTATTTCGAACAGTATATCGTCGCTTTGCAAATTGTAAGCGCGCTGTTCGGGCTGGCGGTCTTTCTGATGATTGTGGCAAAAAAGGAAAGCCCCGAGTTCAAACTGCCCTGGATGTTTTTGCTGACCGCCTTTCCGCTTTTCGGCACGGTTATGTACTGTATGTTCGCAAATTCGCGTATGCCGCAGAAATTTTACCGCCGTATGGTGGACGTTACCTGCCATTGCAAAAACTTTGCGCAGATGACGGAAGAAGAAAACCTTGCGGTAAAGCGCGAGCTGGGCGGGCTGTACGGAATAGAAGCTTATCTTAGGAGAAACGCCTATTGCAGGGGACACCTCGGCAACAGGGCGACGTACTTCCCCTCGGGCGAGGAGTTTTATAAGGATTTGCTTGCAGAGCTGGAAAAAGCCGAAAAGTTTATATTTATGGAATACTTTATAATCGGTCACGGCGAAATGTGGGACGGCATACTGGAAATTTTAAAACGCAAAGCAGGCGAAGGCGTTGAAGTGCGCGTTATGTACGACGATATCGGCTGCGCGGGTATTTTAAGGGGAAGTTACTACAAAAATCTTAGAAAGCTTGGCATAAACTGCGTCAAGTTCAACAGGTTCCTGCCCGTGATTTCGGGGGTGCACAACAACCGCGACCACAGAAAAATTACCGTCGTCGACGGCAGGGCGGGCTACACGGGCGGTATAAACATAGCCGACGAATATATTAACAGGGAAGAAAGGTTCGGGCACTGGAAGGATACCGCCGTCAAGATAGAGGGGTCCACCGTAGGCAATATGACGGCGCTGTTTTTGCAGATGTTCGACTCGACGGCAAAGACAAATTCCGATTACTCCGCTTATTTAGGGGTCGAATACGAAAAATTCGGCGACGGCGGATACGTTACGTTTTTCGGCGACGGTCCCAAGCCCATTTACGACGAAATGGTCGGGGCGAACAACTATATAAACATTCTCAACTCGGCAAAGGATTACGCTTATATCACCACCCCTTACCTTATACCCGACTACAATCTTTTGTCCGCTCTGCGAAACGCTTCCTTCCGCGGAGTCGACGTGAGAATAATCACCCCGCGCATACCCGACAAAAAGATTGTTTTCAATATGACGCGTTCGAATTATAAATATCTCATTTCCTCGGGCGTAAAAATTTACGAGTACAAACCGGGCTTTATACACGCAAAGGGCATAATTGCCGACGGCGAAACCGCGTTTGTAGGCACGGTGAACCTCGATTACAGAAGCCTTGTCCACCACTACGAGTGCGGTGCGGTAATGCACAACACGCCCTGCATTAAGGACATAAAAGACGACTTTGACAAAACGCTTTCCGCTTCCGAGCAAATCACGGACTGCAATTTCAGAATGGGAGTCATAGCTTCGTTCGTCAACGCCGTACTGAATATCTTCGCCCCCATGCTTTAAAATTCAAGCCCCGCGCGTTCGAACGCGCGGGGCTTTTTTATTTTGTTACCATTTGACGGGCTTGCCGTCTGCGTAGTGCCAGTAATTGCCCTCGGCGGAAGGCTTTTCCTCCGAATAGAAGTAAACGTCGCCCAACGCGTTGGTCTGCGTGACGTTTCCTTCGGCGTCCTTCCTCTCGCCCTTATCGACCGCGTCCCATCCGTCCTCATCGCCCTTGTAAAATACGTCTATCCTGTAAACGCTGACGGGCTTATCTGGCGTTCCGCCGTCGATGGGGAACCCTACCTTGGTAATTCCGAAAGGCTCTATCGTTTCGAGCCCCGCGGGAAGCACGACGTATTCGAGCATAGCCATATCGAACATAGCCGAATACTTGATTGTTTTGACGTTATTGCCTATCTCGATGCCCTGTATGCCGTGACAGCCCGTAAATGTATGGCTGGGCAATTCCTTAAGATTTGCGGAAAGCTTTACTTCCTTTAACGACGGAGTGTTCATAAACAGGCCGAAGCCCAGCGTTTCGACGCTGTCGGGCATAACAAAGCTTTCCAGCCCGCACCCCGTGAACGCGCTTACGCCTATGCTTTTCAGTCCTTCCGAAAGCGTTATCGAAGTAAGCGCGGTACAGCCCGCGAATGCGCTTTCGCCTATACTCTCTAAGCTTGCGGGCAGAGAAATGCTTTCGAGCGCGGTATTTTCGTTGAACGCGCTATCGCCTATCCGTTTGAGCCCGTTGCCGACGGTTACGCTTTTCAGCCTTGTGCACCCCCAGAAGGCGCAGTAATCTATCGCCTCGACGGTACCGGGAAGAGTGACGCTCGTAATGTACTTACAGTTGAAAAACGCGTTCTCTCCCACGCTTACCACGGGCTTGTCCCTGTAATGCGAGGGAACTATTATATCGGGATAGGAAATACTGCCCAAATCCCTTACTATATAACCCGCCGTTTCACCGTTTTTCTCCGCCTCGGCAAAATAGAAGTTTTCGCCTGCCTGGGAAGGCGTACCGCCTCCCGCATTACCGCAGTTGATTGTCTGCCCGTCGGAAAGCACTATAATAAGATTGGAGTTCGAATCGATATACGCGCTCTTTACGCCTACGCCGTCATTTCCGACGACCTTGCCCGCTTCCTTCGACGTGCCGTCCGTAAAATTGAAAACAAGCACCCCGTCGCCGTTGACGTAAACCGACGCAATGCCCGCGCCGTTCTGTCCGTCCGCTCCGTCGGAACCGTCCTCGCCCTTTACTTTGCCGAGGTTGGAAACCGTGCCGTCGGTCATTATAACCAACAGCTCGCCCTGTCCGTTTATTTCCAGCGATTTTATCGACGGCGCTTTATCGGCGCAACCCGCAAGAAGCGTTCCGCCGAAAGCTAAGCCCATAGCCATTATCAAAGCTGTAATTCTGCGTTTCATACCCGTTACCTTTTTATTTTAGTATCGGTAAATATTGTAACATTATTAATTTAACCTGTCAAACGAATAACCGCCCGCGCTGTTATAAGCGCGGGCGGTATGCTTTCAGTTGAGTTTATTGTCCACCGAGAAGGCGTAAACATCTCTGTCCTCGGGGAATATGGGGCCCGCTATGACGGGCAGATTCAAAGGCGCGATATACGCGTTTGCCGTAAGGTTGGTTACAGCCGAACGCAGATAAGGATAAACGAGCTTAGTTCCCTCTATCACGAACTTTCTCTCCTCGTTCTCGTTTGCAACCTCGGCTTCGAACACTCCCACCAGCGTCACGGAAATATCGAAGGGCTTGGGCTCGGCTTCGGTAGATTCGATTTTGACGGAAAGCGCGATGAAGTTGAGCTTATCGTTGCCGTTCACTTTTCTCACCTGGCGCGAAAACTGGGGTTTGATATCCAGCTTATCCTCGGGATTGAGTTTAACGCGGTTGAGTTTGAAAGAAAGTTCTTCCGCAGTAATGCCTTTGAAATCGATTTTCATTTTTAAATTCTCCTATATGGTATACCTTTATTATAAATATAAACACAATTAAAGTCAATTAAACCTTTCCCCCGTGCGCAAAATTAATTGATTAAATTCAAGCCGTGTTATATAATTTGAATATGACCGTAAATTTAGACAATCTCAAAGAACTTCTGTTAAGTTCGGAAAAGCCCTCCCGCTACACGGGCGGAGAATACGGCTTCCCCGCGCTTAAAGAGAGCGCGTTTAATTTCTGCATATGCTTCCCCGACCTCTACGAAGTCGGCATGAGCAACCTCGGCATAAAAATCGTAAACGAAAGCTTTCTCGAACGCGGGTACTGCGCCGACTACTGTTTCGCGCCGTACAAAGATTTCGGCGCGGGGCTTAAAAAGCTTGGCGTCCCCCTCTATTCGCTCGGGCTTAAAAAGCCGTTGGGCGAATTTCATATGCTGGGCTTTTCCCTTCAATTCGAGCTTTCGTACACAAACGTCCTGTATATGCTCGACCTTGCGGGCATACCTCTTCTGCGCGAAAGGCGCAAAGGCGGCAACTATCCGCTTATAGCCGTGGGCGGACCCTGCGCCGTCAATCCCGAACCTCTTGCCGATTTCGTCGATATAGTTTTCATAGGCGACGGCGAAAGCGTCGACGCAGACGTCGCCGACATATATGTGCAGTGCAAAGGCGCGACCGAAGAGTTTTACGACCGCATTTCCGCACTTGACGGGGTTTACCTGCCCGCCCGTCCCGCCAAGGTTAAAAAGGCGATAGTACACGACCTCGACGGCGCGGTGTTCCCCTCGAAAATCGCCGTACCTAACTGCGAGAGCGTGCACGACAGGGCGGTTATCGAAGTTATGCGGGGCTGTTACCGAGGGTGCAGGTTCTGCCAGGCGGGATTTATTTACAGACCCGTCAGACCGCGAAGCGTTGAAACGCTTACGCGTCAGGCGTGCTCGCTGATAAAAAACACGGGCTACGGCGAGGTGAGCATGAATTCGCTTTCGACGGGCGATTATCCGCACCTGCGCGAACTTATAAAAAGCCTTAAATCCAACCTGCCCGAGGGCGTGACGCTTGCCCTGCCCTCGCTTAGAGCGGACAGCTTCGACGGCGATTTCGCGCAGGACGCGAGGCGGGTATCCTTGACATTCGCGCCCGAAGCGGGCACGCAAAGACTGCGCGACGCAATCAACAAGGATATTACCGAGGAAGAAATTTTAAAAGCCGTGCAGAGCGCGTTCGACACGGGATATTCCGCGGTCAAACTGTATTTTATGCTGGGACTGCCTACCGAAACAGACGAGGACATCGACGGCATAGCCCGCCTGTGCGCGCTTATCAAGGGCTGTTACAGACAGAAACCGAGAAAGAAACAGCTACGCATTTCCGTATCCCTATCCACCTTCATACCAAAGCCCTTTACACCCTTCCAGTGGGAGAAGCAGGCTGACCGCGTGGAGATACTCGAAAAGCAGGCAAGGCTTAAAAACTCCCCGCATATGAAGGGGGTAATGCTCAGCGTGAGCGACTTTTTCACTTCACGGCTCGAAGCCGTGCTCGCCCGAGGAGACCGCAGGCTGTGCAAGGTTATCAAGCTCGCGTACGAAAACGGCTGTATATTCGACGGCTGGGACAGCGAGCTGAACAGGGAAGGCTGGGAAAAGGCTTTCGCACAGGCGGGCGTATTGCCCGAAGAATATACCTGCGCTATTGACGAAAACAGCGTACTGCCCTGGGATTTTATAGATATAGGCGTGACCAAAAAGTTTTTCCTTGCCGAGCGCGCAAAGGCTTACTCTGCGCAGGTTACGGGGAGCTGCCGAAATTCCTGCAAGGGCTGCGGGCTTATGAAACACTGCCTCCGGGCAAAGGATACAGACGATGATAGCGTTTAAATATACAAAGACGGACGGAGCCGAATACCTTTCGCACCTCGACCTGTTAAGGCACATCGACCGCACGCTCAAACGCGCGGGGATACGCGTCAACGTTTCCGAAGGGTTCCACCCCCACCCGAAAATATTTATGAACAGCCCGCTCGGGCTGGGCGTCAAGTCGCTTGCGGAATACTGCACGGCCGACTGCGTATGCGAGGGCGATTTCAAAGAACTTTTCAACGCCTGCTCGCCCGCGGGCGTCAAATGCCTTGCGTACAAGACTACGGACTTCAATCCCAACTATGCGAATACGATTGAAAGCTGTACCTACTCCGCGGAGGGTATAAAGCCCTTCGACACGCGCGAATTTCTCGCCCGCGCAAACATTACCGTGACCGATAAACGGGGGCGCACCGTTGACATACGCCCCCGCATATACGCGCTCGAACAGGCGGAAGGCAGACTTACTTTTACTCTCGGGTGCGGGCAGAACAATCTGCGCCCCGACCTCTTTACGGAAATACTCGAAAGCGAATTCAAAGGCAAAACATACGGACTCATAAAGACTCATTCGCACGGCAAATACACATTCTGACGGAGTTCTTATGTCTAAAAAGACAATCTTCTTCGACGATTACTGCGGATACCAAATATCGGTAATTGTCGAAAACGGCAAAATCACGGAGTTCGATTTCGAAAAAAGAAACAACACTTCCGTTATAGGCAATATCTATAAAGGCAGAGTGGAAAAGATTCTGCCGGGCATGAATTCGGCGTTCGTCAACTGCGGGCTGGAACGCAACTGCTATCTTTCCGCCGACGACGTTCCCCTCGACAAATCGCGCTACGACGGCGGAGGCGAAAATCCCGTTTTCCCCGACATTAAAGAGGGCGACGAAATCGCAGTACAGGTAATAAAAGCGCCCGTCGGAAACAAGGGCGCGCGCGTCGCCGCGCACTTTTCGTTCGTCGGCAAACACATGATATATATGCCCGATACCCCTTTCGTCGGGGTTTCGCGCAAGATTACCGACGCCGAACTGAGAAAAAACCTTATCTACTGTGCGGAAACGCTTAAATCGCGCGACGAAGGCGTAGTTATGAGGACGTCGGCGCCGTACGCCAACCACGTTAGTCTGGAAAACGAAATCAAGTACCTGAGAAACCTTTACAGCGGGGTTGCCGAGGAGCTGAAAAAAGCACGGGTCGGCGCGCTTTTATACACCGACCTCGAACTGCCCATGCGCGTTATGCGCGACACTTTAAGCTACGACATAGAGCGCATAATAGTCGGCTCTCAAAAGCTTGCGTCGCTGATACGCGAGCTTGTCAATCTCTACCCCGCCGAATACCGCCGTCCCGTGCTTTTGCACGATTCGGGCAGGGATATGCTTGAAGAATACGGGCTGTCGGAACAGATTTCCGCCCTGACCTCGCCGAGGGTAAATCTTGAAAACGGCGCATATCTCGTCATAGAAAAGACGGAAGCTTTGACCGTTATTGACGTAAACACGGGCGGGTTTACGGGCGCGGACAGTCTGGAACAGACGGTATACAGCACTAATATTTCGGCGGCGCGCGAAATAGCAAGACAGGTGAAGCTGAGAAACATAGGCGGTATCGTAGTCGTCGATTTCATCGATATGTCCGACCCCCGCCACTGCGACTCTATCGTTTCGGAACTGGAAAAAGCGCTTAAAAAAGATATAGCCAAATGCACCGTGGGAAAGATGTCGGAGTTCGGGCTTGTGGAATTTACGCGCAAGCGCACGGGCGGGAATCCGCTGGCGCTTATGACGAAGCCCTGCCGTCATTGCAGGGGCGGCAAGATTAAAACCGCGCGCTACGCTCTCCTCGAAATGCGCTCCGCGCTTTTGAAATTCGTTGCGGACGGGCACAGATTTATCCGCGCCGATATGCACGCCACGCTGTTCGAAAAACTAAACGAATGGCAGGAGCTCAAAGCCGACCTCGCGCCCCTGCTTCAAGGCGCGGAAGTCTATCTGGTGCCGAGAAGAAGCTACACGGAAGAACAGATTTCTTACAGGCTGGACGGAGCGTTGCCCGAAAACGCCGTAAAATTTATGTAAATTATCCGCCCGCGCGTAACAAAACGCGCGGGCGGACGGGCTTTAAAGAAATTTTTTAAGTCTTTTTTCAAAACTTTCTTCTACGGAAATGAGTTCCGTGAGAAGCTGTCTGACGTCGGGCTGGATAGTCTTACCTCCGTCGGTCAAAGTCGTTTTCAGCGACGTGATGCCGTTGACCGTTCCGCGTATCATCATCTGCGCTATATTCTGCGCGGAGTTGTCGCTTGCCGTGCCCATTTTGATTGCGCTCCACATCATCGCCTTCTTTATGGGGCCGGGTTCCTTCAAATCGAGACCGCTTTCAAGCGCGATTTTCGCGGCTTTACTGCATATCTTCTCGTATTCTTCGTGCTGGCGCATAATCTCCTCGCGTATGGCGCCGTCGTCCACTTCGGGCATAATGTCGGAAATGGAAGTTAATGCAAGCTGTGCGTTGCGGTAAATTTCGGCAACAATTTCACTGTTCGATTTAGTCTGTTCCATTGAGTACTCCTTGTAACTTTAACTTGCTTAATTTAAGGAAAAATATACCTCGGACAAACCTAAATTTACTTGACATACAACCTTGGGCATGTTATATTTATATTCGAGCCGCTCGGAACGGGCCTTACAAACGTGCAACGCACTGCCTGTACACCATACGTGTGAACGTCCGGCGAGACTGGTTAGAGGAGGTAAAATTTTTTATGTACGCTATTTTCGAAAACGGAAGCAAACAGTACAAAGCCGGCGTAGGAGACCTTGTAAAGGTTGAAAAGCTGGACGTGGCCGTAGGAACAACCGTTACTTTCCCCGTCGTTCTGACTGCCGATGAAAAGGGCATTCAGGTCGGTAAGGAAGTTGAAAAGGTCAAGGTTACCTGTGAAGTCGTTTCTCAGGGCAAGGACAAGAAGATTATCGTCTTCAAGTACAAAGCCAAGAAAAACGTAAGGAAAAAGCAGGGTCACAGACAGCCTTACACTCAGGTTAAAGTAACAGCTATCGGCGCGCCCGCAGTCAAGAAAACCGCGGCTAAAAAGACGGCGGAAGCCGTTGCCGAGGCAGAGTAATTTCAGGAGGATAGAATAATGATATTTTTACGTTTATTCGCCCATAAAAAAGGTACGGGTTCTTCCCACAACGGCAGAGACAGTAATCCCAAAATGCTGGGAATCAAGCGCGCGGACGGTCAGTTCGTGCTTGCGGGCAACATTCTCGTAAGACAGCGCGGTTCCAAATTCAAGGCAGGCAAGGGCGTCGGTATGGGTAAAGACGACACGCTTTTCGCGCTCGTCGACGGTACCGTCAGGTTTGAAAGACTGGGCAAAGACGGTAAGCAGGTTTGCGTATATCCCGTCGCGGAATAATCAATAAGGGCACGGCAATCCGCTGAAACGGATTGCCGTATTTTTTAATTGAAAATGAAACAAAAATTCAAAGACGTGCTCCGCCTTAAATCTGGGCTTGCGGCATATATACTTGCAATAACCTGGCTTGTTTTATACTTCGGGCTTGGCGCGGTTATTTTTAAAAATATGGCGAACACTTCCCCCGCCCTTCCGCTGTTCGGCGCGGTCATTGCGTTTATCCCCGTAACCGCGCTGATTATCGATACGGCGCTGGGAACGACCCGCGCGGTGCGCATTGCCGTTATCTGCGCGTGCCCCGTGCTCGGCGTTTTATACTTTTTCTTTTTCGCATTCGTTCTGTCAAAACTCAACTACTTCTTAATAGAGGGCGCGCCGTACTTCGTTACCGCGGGTCTTCTCGCCCTGACGGCGTTTTTCGTATTCGGGTTTCCCAAGCTTAGTAAACTGTGGAAAAGAATATCGGCAACCGCACTTTCGGCAATCATATTCATAATCTGTGTCGTCTGCCTGTTCGGCGCTACGCCCTTTTACGTTTCGGGCGGAACAACGGTTTTCGCCGTCGAGGACGAATACCAGATTGCGTTTGCGACTTCGCACAAGTCCGTCGCTTATGTGACGGTCGGCGGTAAGGTCTATTTCGACCAGACAAACGGACAGAATAACGTGCGCTCGCTGCACAAAATAAGCGTGCCTTCCGCCGAGCTGGACCAGGCGCGCGAATACAGCATACACGCGCAGGGCGTTAGTATTAATTCTGCGTACCTGCCCTCCAAGGGAATAAAGATAAACAAGACCTATTCTTTCCGCCCCGCGGGCGAAAACGACGCGCTGCGCATTTACAGCCTTTCCGACACGCACGAGTGCGTTTCGGGACCCGCCCGCGCGGGTTCGTGGTTCGGAGAAAATCTCGACCTGCTGATACTCAACGGCGACATTATAAACGACGTTTCAAGCGAGTACCAGATTTCGCTTATATACAAGCTTGCGCATAAAATAACGGGCGGAAGCGTTCCCGTCGTGTTCACGCGCGGAAACCACGAGTGCAACGGCAGGCTTGCGGGCGAACTTGGAAAATACGTCGGCTGTGCCGACAGGGGTTTTTACTATACGCTTAAAATAGGCGGGCTTTCACTTCTCGTACTGGACACCTGCAACGATATGCCCGACGACAGCGCGCTTATAAGCCCGATAGCAAATTTCGACGAGGTGCGCAAAGCGCAGTCCGACTGGCTGAAAACGCTTGATTTTAAAGACGGCGAACGCAATATTACCGTCGCGCATATGGCTTTCCCTCTCTCGGGCTATGTTGCCGAAACCTGTCATTGGGGCGGTTGGGCGAGAGAGCTTGTTTCGCTTACCGCGCAAACAGACCTTGCGCTCTGCGGGCACTCGCACAGGACGGACTTGAATTTGACTGGCACTCCCGACAACGCTGTTGCGCCCTATCCCGTGCTCCGCGGTTCGATAAGAAGCAACCGCTATGCCGACAGGGAAGGCGTTTCCCCCGCGGAGTTTACGGGCACAGCGATAGAGATTAAGGACGGCAAAATAAACATTAAGTTCACCAACGCAAAAAAACAAATAATGAAGGAGTTTGAATTATGATAAAGGTATCCCCCCTCACCGATTTGACAAAAGAAAAGTTTTACGGGCTTTTCAAAGACTATTATAAAGAACTCGACTGCGAGGACGATACCGCGCACCTGCTCGAAGAATATATAATGCCCGACCTTCTGGCGGGGCTGATTAAAATAGATTTGCTTCACGACGGCGAAGGATATTCGGGTTTCGTAGTCTACCAGACGGACGATATAAACAACGACTGGAATTACAGAGAGGGCGAAGGCGATATACGCGAGATATATATCGCACCGGACGCGCGTGGCAAGGGTTACGGCAAATTTCTTTTGTTCACCGCCGAAATGAAGCTTTTCGAAAGCGGGGCGAAAAAAGTTTACTGCCTGCCTTACGAGGAGTCGGCGGGATTTTTCGAAAAATGCGGATACGCCGACTCGCAGGAATACTGCGAAGAGCTTGACTGCAACGTATACGAAAAAGAGCTGTCCGAACACAAATGTTCGTGCAAGGGTGAATAATTTGAACGGTATCGTCTACGCAGGCGGGGACGTACGTATCGCTTCGAACAAAAATTTCGAAATAGTTCTGCCCGACGGAGATTGCCTGATTACCGCCGACGGAGTCGAAACGCGCGTCCGCGCGGGACAGGCGATAATTATTCCGCCCCTGCAAAAGTTTACGCTTTCCGTTAGCGCGGGCACGAGAGTATCCGTCGAACAGGCGCTTCTGCCCGTAAAGGGCGTGACGGTTGCCGATGACGACGGTTCGATTGCCTACGCCTTGCGCGAAGCGGTGAAGTACTTTAATTGCGATAATCCGAAAAGGGATTTGGTTCTTTCGGCGCTCGGCTCGCTGATTGTGGGATACGTCAACGTGTTCGTTTCGGCGGAGAAGTATTCGCCCGTCGTACGAGCCGTTGCCGACGCAATCGAAAAAAATCTTTCCTCTTCCGCCTTTTCATTAGACGGCTTTATGAAAAAGTTTCCGCTTAACTACGACTATTTAAGACGGCTTTTCAAAAAAGAAGTCGGGGTTTCGCCGAGGGAATATCTTTTGAACGGCAGAATGGAACTCGCGCGGGGCATTATCCTCGGCGGACTGTCGAACAGGTATTCGGAGTACACGGTTTCCCAGCTTGCCGAAGCGTGCGGATTTGCCGACCCCCTCTACTTTTCGAGAGTGTTTAAAAAATACTTCGGGGTAAGCCCGTCGGAATACGGAAAATAGAAAAAGTTCACGTAAACATTTACGTGAACTTTTTTATTGCTTTTCGACGCCGAGCAAATAGTCCGTCGTCACTTCAAAATATTCGACAAGTACAATCACGGCGTTAGCATTAGGCACGCGCTGTCCGTTTTCCCAGTAAACTATCGCTGTATGGCTTAGCCCGACAGCCTTTGCCAATTGCTCTTGCGATAAATTATTATCTATACGCAATTCTTTTAATCTTTCCGAAAATTTACTCATAACAAAATTTATCACAATTGTGACTGATATAATATCGGCAGTAGTCGCAATTGTGACTACTGCCGAGGTCTAATATGAAATTTGATAGTAATGATTTTAATACCCGAAAAATACCCCGCGCAAACCGCGCCTTTACAGTATACGACCTGCGCGTCGTCAAACACAGTTGCTTTTACCCCCCCCCGTCACTTGTCAACTATTTTTAGTTAATTTTTTTATCTTAATAAATAAAACCTTCCCATCGCGGCATAGCGGGGAAGGCTTACACTTACTATGGTTACAGCGTAATACATTACGCAACGTAACGAGCAAGCGTTTTTAATAAATTTTTTCAAGTTTTCATAAAAAAATCTGCAAGCGACCTGCTCCATGCGGTAAACACAGACCAGATTTTCGGTATTTCTTCGAATTTTTGCGCGATTACTTCTTTCATACCCTCATACTCGGAAATAAGCACGGACAGCGCCGAACCATGCGCGCTTGTATCGCCGAACGCAATTCCGCCGACGGCAACGTCGCCGACAGCGACAAACGCTCCCAAAGCGTATCCCCCGCAGGCAAAAAGTCCTATCGCGCCGCCGCCCATAGAGAACAGACCTATCGCAAGCCCGCCCAAGGCTATTATGCCTAAAGCCGCTCCGCCGAACGCTATCGCCCCCGCGGAAAGCGCGCCGAAAGCTAAAAGCCCAAGACATATCGACCCGAACGCAAGCAAGCCGAAACTTAGCACGCCGACCGAAACGAGCCCCGTTGACACAAGCCCTAACGCGAACACGCCCTTTGCAACCCTGCCTATTCCTATATTGATATGGACAAGGGGAAGCTTGCCCCAGTGCGCCTTGCTCTTGTATTCGAAATGCAGGCTATTCAAATCGAAAGTGAATACGCCGTTTTTCTCCTCCTGCGCGGTCTTCGGAAGTTCTCCGTCATAGTTCAAAAGCCAGTCGCAACTGACGCCGAAAAGCCTTGACATCTTGGTAAGGTTATCCGTTTCGGGAAAAGCTATATCCCCTTCCCACCGCGAAACCGCCTGACGGGTAACGCCCAAAGCCTGCGCAAGCTGTTCCTGCGTAAGTCCCTTTTCCTTTCTGCATTTTGTAATTTTTTCGCCAGTTGTCATATAACGCCTCCGATAGATACGAAAATTATATCACACCGCGCATAGATTTTCAATTCAACAATGATTTACTTATGTAACTTTTGAATTGCTTAAATAAAAAAAACGGCGGTATCCCGCCGTTTTTAATCTTTAAAGCCTTTTTATTTCGGTATAAGCCATTACGAAAGGACCCGTGCCCTTGGCGTCGTTTTCGACGACCGGCTCGGAAATGTAGTAACCGTAAGTGCCGTCGCGCCGTCTGTTCGTTTCGGGACCCAGCCCCGCCATAAGACATATTCCGCCTAAATTGAGTTTGCCGTCCGTTTCGGTGAGATACTCTTTACATATGCCGTTAAAAATTTCTTCGCCGAGCTTTGCAAACTTTTTGTCCAGATAGCCCAGTCGCGCGCCCTTCATCATTGCGTACGCTATCATCGCACTGCCCGAAGTTTCGAGGTAGTTTCCCTCTTCTCCTCCCCTGTCTACAACCTGCCAGAACATTTTTTTGTCGGGGTCGATATAATTTTCAAGCCCGACGGCGGTCTGTCTGAATATTTTTATAAGCCTTTCCCTGTATTTCTCGGCTGATTCCGCGAAATAACTTATCGCGTCAACAAGCCCCACCGTATACCAGCCCACGGCGCGGAGCCAGAAGCTTTTGGAAAGCCCCGTTTGCTTATCGCTCCAAAACGCGCTTTTGGAACAGTCCCAGCCGTGGTAATAAAGTTTTTTGCGTTTGTCGTACATATGCGCGAAAACGTTTTCGAACTGGCTGACTATATCCTCGTAATTTTTACCCCCGCCGAACTCCGTTTCGTAGCGGGTATAAAAAACCTGCGCCATATACAGCCCGTCCAGCCATACCTGATTTGGATAAATTTTCTTGTGCCAGAAATTACCCGTCACCGTGCGGGGCTGTTCCTTGACCTGCCTGTACAGCAATTCAATCGCCTTCAAGTATTTGGCTTTGCCCGTTTCGCGGTACAAATCGAAAAGCACCCTGCCTTCGTTGAGGTTGTCTACGTTATACGTTTCCAGCTCGTAACCGCGTATACTTCCGTCGTCGGACACGTAATAATCGATAAACCCGTCGATAAATTCAAGATACTTTTTATCGCCCGTGCACTGATATATCGAGTACAGCGACGTCATCATACAGCCGTCGATATAGTTCCACCCGGGCGCCTTGCCGTGCATAATGTTTTCTATGTTCCATATGGGCGCTTCGGGTCTTGTTTCGTTTATAAGCCTATCGATATATTTATCTATAACCGAATAATTCATTGCAGTTCCGTAATATTTTTAATATTTTTTTTGATTATTTTTTCGCCTTTCACACCCTTAAAGGTTACGTTTTTAAGCACGAGATTTTCCACGTTGTCGGCGTAGAGCCCCTCTTTGCAGTACTCGCGCACGCCCGTAAGCATTGCGGGAAGGGCGGGCTTTGCGTCGGCTTTGAAAGAGAAGGCGACGTTTTCCAAAGCGATTTCCTTAATGGGCTGTTCGGTCAGTCCGTCGAAGTACCCCGCCATACACTCACAGCCGTTGCACTCTATGTCACGGAACGAGAACTTGCCGAGGTAGGGCGTGCCGTCGTCGACGGAATAGCCTTCGCGCGCCCAGACGTACTCAGTCTTGCCGTCGGGGTCGCAGAAATAGTACATATTTATTACGAACGGGGTTATTACGTCCTGCATCTTTATGTTTTCGAATTCAACGCCGTCGATTACCGCGTCTTTGCCCCTGCCCCTGCGCGTCTTAATCCTAAGCCCCCTGTCGGTATGCCTGAACAGGCACTGGCTGACGGTAAGGTTTGTTACCCCTCCGCTCATTTCACTGCCTAAAACTATCGCGCCGTGTCCGTCGCAGAACAGGTTATTCCTCAGCGTATGGCGGTCGGCGGGGGTCTTGTAGGTTTTGCCCATATAAATTTTACCGCTCTTTATCGCACAGCAATCGTCGCCGACGCTGAATTTGCAGCCCGCTATCGTAACGTTTTTACAGCTTTCGGGGTCGAGCCCGTCGGTGTTGGGCGCGCTGGGCGGACACTTAACGCTTATGCCGTAAAACGCGAGGTTTTCCGAAAAGAAGGGGTGAAAATTCCACGACGCCGAATTCATGCCCGTAATTCCGTGGAACACGACATTTTCGCACCTGTTCAAAAAAACAAGGCGGGGGCGTGCGATTTTTCTGCCCTTGGGCGTCTGCCACCAGGTGGAGTTGTCCGCGTTGCCGTTTATTACGCCTTCGCCGACGACCGCAACGTTTTTCGCGCCGTACGCCGACAAAAGCGAACGGTAACAGTCGAACGGTTCGCCCTCCCAGCTTGCGGTTACGACCTCCTTGCCGTCTATGTATATACGCGCGGGAACAACGGGATAATGCTCTTCGACGGGGTCGCCGAGAAGTACGGCGCCCTTTTTAAGTTCGAGCGTAATATCGCTTTTAAGCACAACGGGACGAATGAGATACGTTCCCTCCGGAACGACCACCCTTCCGCCCGCGGGGCATAAGTCGATTGCCGTCTGCAAATAGAAAGTGTCGTCAGACTGTCCGTCGCCCACGGCGCCCAGCGCTTTCACGTCTACGCGCGCGGTTTCGGGCAGAGTACGGAAAACAACTTCGCTTCCGTCGAGGCTTGTCCTTAAAGTATAGCTTGTGTCGGGCGCAAGATTGAAAAGCGAGAACACGTTCTCCGAGCGCGCCTCTCCCTCCTCTTTGCCGTTTAAATATACCTTGAATTGCGAAGGGCTGTAATATGGTTCCTTATTCGAAAGCTCGAAGCAGGCGGACGAACAAGAAACGTAAAGCTGTTTAAACATTTAAAGTTTTCTCCTTTCTCTTTGCTCTTTTTACGAGGAAAACGATCAAATCTTTTATTCCTATGAAAACCATATCCACGGCGACGGCGAAAACTCCGAAAAGCAGAGGTTCGACGGCGGTAAAGGTTATCAGCTCGTTAATGCCTAAATAGCATAGGTTGACGCCCGCGAACACGACGGTGTAGTACAGCATATTCGCAAAAAGCGTCCAGAACTGTTTGACCGGAAAGGGAAACATTATGTACGGGTTGTACTCCTTTTTGTCCGATTCCAGCATTCTGAAAATGGGGTTGACGACCACGTCGGCAATAAGACCGCACAGCAAGCCGTCGAGTATAAGCAAATCGAGGGCGGACGGGATATAAATTCCCAGCCCCATATTCACGAAATAGCAAACCGCGCCCGCAAACCACCATTTGATTAACAGCGCTTTAAGCCATACGGGAATAGCCGACAGTTTGTCCCTGCGGTAGGGGTCGAAATTTCTTTTACGCGCGCTGTTAGACTCGATTTTTTCGCCCGTGATTTCCTCGATGTCGGAAGTCGGGTTTTCGCCCTCGGGGGTATCGCCTTGAAGAATCGCGACCAGCTCGTCTATTTTATCGGTCTTTAAATCGTAATAGTTTTCTATCGCGGTTTCGCGTATTTTATTCTTTTTAGCCATTATGTTCCTTTTAAAAAATAGCCGGCAAACGCAATTTGCCGGTTATCCGTAAATTTTTTAATCGTCCGAAATATCAATCTGCTGTGTGATTTCGTTGGATTCGACTGCCTTTTGGGTGTTAATCTTCATAATGAGTTTCTTATACAGCGGAAGCGTAACGAAGGTTATTATGGAGATTGCCTGAAAAACGAGGTGCACCATCGTAAGGCTTAACGCGCTTTCCGCAGTGGCGACCTTGCCCGAAACGTTTTTCAGCGCGCCCGAAAGCTGTATGTAGAAAAGCACGTCCATAAGAATCATTATCACCGCAAACAGGATTACCATACCCGCAAAGACGAGGTTGGGTTTTTTGCGTTTGGGGAAAGTGTTCAGGAACAGCACCAGTATGAGTATCGAGAACAGCGTATTTACGAAAATCGCGTGTCCTACCCAGGCGAGCCCGCTGAACGACGTTGTCTTGTTGCTGAGTATGGCTTCCGACAGCGTGCCCAGCCCGAAAATGTAGATAAGCGAAGGGATAATAAAGAACAGGAGCGCAATGTAGTAAGGTTTGCGTTTGAGCGTAACCAGCTTTTTACGGCGCCACTCTTTGAACTTACCGCCCTTTGCCTTTACTTCGGGGACTTCGTTTACAACCGAAGTGTTTTCTTCCATTTTGCTTTCCCTCCTTATCTTATCGCCTTGCCGGGAATTTCGTTGACGAGTTTGCCGTTCGCGTCGAATTCCTGAACGGGAAGTTCGAAGAAATGCGTCATATCGGGGTTGAAGCCTATGCCGATTTCGTCGCCGGGCTTATAATTGCACCACTCCGCGAACTTGCATATAACTATCTTTTTGCCCCCGACCTTGCCGTGAACGAGCGTATTCATTCCGAGGTTTTCGTTGTTGGTAATAAGAAGTTTAACGGGACCCGAACGCGTGACGTTTTCGGGGCGCACGCCTAAAATAACTTCCTTGCCGTCGTAGTCTTTGAGTTTTTCCCTCTGCTTGTCGTTGAGGGGATAATCGAATAACGAACACTTGAAGCTTCCGCCTTCCACCCTGCCTTCGAACATATTCATGGGGGGAAGTCCTATGAACGTTGCGACGAAGGTATTTGCGGGCGACTCGTAAAGCTCGATAGGTTTGCCTATCTGCTGGACGCGCCCCATAGACATACACACAATCCTGTCCGCAAGCGTAAGTGCTTCGGTCTGGTCGTGGGTTACGTACATCATCGTCGCATTGAGTTTTTTATGTAAAAGCATTATCTCCCTTCTCATCGAACCGCGGAGCTTCGCGTCGAGGTTGGAAAGGGGTTCGTCGAAGAGGAAAACTTTGGGATTGCGCACAATCGCGCGCCCCATTGCAACGCGCTGGCGCTGTCCGCCCGAAAGCTGTTTGGGCTTTTTGTTGAGCTGGGATTTCAAATCGAGAATTTCCGCCGCCGCCATTACTTTTCTGTGGATTATTTCCTTATTCTCTTTGCGGAGCGTAAGGGAAAAAGCCATATTCTCGTAAACGGTCATATGACCGTACAGCGCGTAATTCTGGAAAACCATCGCTATATCCCT
The DNA here is from genome assembly GCA_947570625.1 of uncultured Clostridia bacterium. Lineage (GTDB taxonomy): Bacteria > Bacillota > Clostridia > Christensenellales > Borkfalkiaceae > Coproplasma. Next base: position 49,271 of record CANOUP010000004.1, read on the forward strand.
GTTTTTGGCAGGTTTAACGGTGCAGTCGTTCCCGTCTATCAGAAGTTTGCCTTTGGTAATCTCTTCCAGTCCCGCGACCATACGCAGGGTAGTGGACTTTCCGCAACCCGAAGGTCCTACCAGAACTATAAATTCGCCGGGCGCGACTTCGAGGTTGAAGTCCCAGACGGCCTGAACTCCGCCGTCGTAAATTTTATCGAGATGCTGTATACTGACCGATGCGGGCATTTTATCTTACCTCCTCTTCTTCGGTAACAGCCGATTTCAGAGCGTCGTCGACAAGACCGTCCGAAACGCCGATTGCAAAAGCGTCCGTTTCTTTGAGTACAGCGTCGATGTCTATTTCGCCCGATTGTATTGCTTTGACGTGCTTTTCAAGGCGCGTTGCGTAAACGTATCCTATAACAGACGAGCATACAAAGCACGCCGCCGAAAGCGCAAGGTAAACTATGAGCAGACTTCCCGCGGCGGACGGGGTCAGACCCGCGCCGAAATAGAAAGTTACGTACTTCGCCTCGCCGCCGGGCTGCGCCGCGCGCAGTTCTTCGGTGATTTTTATAACCTGCAAGGGATAAATAAATATTCTTGCAATCTGCACGGCCGCCAGAACGGCAAGTACGGCAACGAAAATTTTCTTGTAATTTTTCACGCTTTCCGACGAGTAGAACGCAACCAAAAGCACGGCAAGCGTCAACACTACCGAAAAGCCTATAAGAAGCTTATAGAGCGAAGAATTGTTTATCGAGTAGAACAGCATGAAGTACAGGCAGTTGAAAACAAGTCCGCCGATTGCAAACAAAGAGGCAAGCTTGTTCTTTTTATAACGGAGTATATCGTTGCTGACGGCCATATTCTTTTCCATCAAACCGCCTCCTTTGCCGTACCTTGCATTAAGAGAGCCTTTTCGCCCTTCATAAGCTTTGTTTTCCATATTAAATTGAGGATATTTATTCCCGCGACTCCGAGTACGAGCACGTTGAGTATGTATCCTATAATAAATATTGCGGGACTGTCCGCATAGTTGGGATAAAGGCGCGACCAGTTGCCGGGTTCCGTGGGTACGGTTTCGGAAACTATTTTCGAGCCGTCCGCAAGATTGGACCAGGTATTGTGAAGCGTTAGATATGCTTCGTGGTCTATATCCGCGTATTTAACAACGCATAAAGAAATTATAATTATGCCCGCAACGGCGACTATTACCGCGAATACCGCGGTTGCGATTACGGAAACGTAGTTCGTCACATAGTAGTTGCGCCTTTTGTTGGACGCCGTTATGTACAAAGTTACGGAAATTAACAAAAATACGATTGCTATCACGAACAGGGGTCCCGTAACGCCGTTGGCTAATTCGTAGAGTGCGTCAACGCCCTTAAACGCTTCCACCCCCGTGCCTTGTTTGGAAGTGTAGCCCGCCATTGCCGAAATATCGGTCATATAGATGAGTGCGTACACACAGCACAGCGCCGCCATTATGAGTGTGACGAGCGAAACCGCTTTTTGAAATTTCATTTGAGTTTTCATATTCGTTTACCTCAAATTTTTTCACCGCCCGCCGCCGTAGCGGCGGGCGGTAAAATGTCTGTGCATTAAAAACTTAGAACTTGAAATATGCCTTTAATCTGTCGAACGCGTTTCTCTTATAACCGAGGTAGGTACCGAAGTTCTGTCCGTTGATTTTTTCGATACACTCCGCGCCCGTCTTACCGCATTCGACGCTTGCGACTTCCGTGCTGTTTCCTAGTCCGTTAGCAATTATATTCCACAGATAGTTGGTGGCAACTTTTTCGCCCGTGAACAGCGTCTTGACAAGGTTGGTACAGCTTTCGGTGATATACTTGGCTTCTGCCTGGGTAAGAGGAAGTCCCGAAGGCGAGCTCAGATACCAGAGGTTTCCGCCTGCGTTTTCTTTTACCTGCGCAATGTTGAGGTAAGGATGTTTGAGAACGCCCTTCTGTATAGCAGCATCCACTACGCTTGCGCCGTCTTTACCCATATCGCAGGTTGCCTGATACTCGAAGCTTTGAAGCTTGTTGCCTACCGCCAGCGCACTGCCGATTACGTAACGCGCAAAGTTGGTATAGCTCCTCTGGCATCCTACTTTCCATGCGTTGCCCGAAGTAGCCTTGTTTTCCTTGTATTCGATGCCGTATACGGCTTCCGTACCGAGGTAAGCTTTGAGAGTGTTCTCCGTCAGCGTGGGCTGATATTTGCCCGCATAGAAGGTTTCGCTGTAATACTTTTTGCCTTCGTATTCGAAGTACTTGCCTGCCGTTACCTGTTCCGCGGTAGCTTCTTCATTGTACCAGAAGCCGTTGTCGCCCTTCTTATTGTCGGCTTTGGGACCGTAAGTCATGGCAATCTGTCCGTCGGGAGAGAAGAGGTAATCTATGAACGCGAGCAATGCCGAAAGCTTTTCGGGATTGTCCTTAACCGATTCGTAAGGGATTGCAAAGCCGGAGTTTTTAACCGCACGCCAGCTTTCGGTAAATCTCATATATTTCTCGGCGCCGTCGTTCCACTTGGAAACGGGAGTGATTATGGGCGTGAAGTAATATCCTTCCTCCGCTTTCGCCTTGATGCCGAGGTCTTCTTGAAGAGCATAGCCTTCGCCCGTCTGCGTGTTAACGTAGTCGTGAATCATAAGCGCTTCTACGTTGTTTGTAGCCGACGTGCCGTCCGCGCCTGCGGTCGTGGAAGCAAAACTCGTCTTGCCGCTTGCAACGCTCTTGCCGGTGTATACAAGTCCTTCCTGTACGAGCTTGTTCATTTTGTCCATAGCTTCGTACGTTGCTTCCTGTCCGCGCGCGTCCTGCAATGCGCCGTTAGCGCCGATATAGGAGAACTCGTATCTCGATTCGAGTCCGCGTACGCCGAACAGTTCGCCTGCAAACGCGTATACGTCGGACTGTCTTTGCATGTGCGCTTCGCGTGCGCAGAGTCCGTAAAGCATCTTCAAAGGAGTAGCGCTTTCTCCGCCGATTTTGTCGCCCTTAACGCCCGAAGAAAGTAGCGAAGGGTTGGTTACAAGACAGCGGTAAAGCGCGGTGAGAAGGTCTACGTCCCAGCCCGCGTTGTGTCCGTTGAACACTTCGGAGCGTTTTTCGTAGAATTTTGCGCCCGCGTCGGTCTTGTAAGCGACGTCTATATAAGTCTGTAAAATTTTAAGAAGCTGTGCGCCCGTAGGTTTGGTCGAAAGCTTTAAAGCTTCGTTCTGCAAATCTACGATATTACCGCTGGTAAGCGAACCTACCGTAACGCCCGCGTCCTTCAAAGCTTCGCCGAGGGGCTGGGTCGGGTCGTTGGCCGCGGCGAGAGCCGCGCCGTAGTCGACTTTGAGTTTAACGACGTTTGCCGTAGCCGAGTCGGAAGCAAGGGTGTCAATCGTCCAGCTTCCCGTCTTGCCCATAAAGGATTCCGCCGCGTAACCGTTTGAAAGAGTAAGGTTCTTTGCGTCCAGCTGCGTTTTCCAGGTGGTCGCGGTGTCGCCGGACTCCGCGTCGAGCAGAGATTCTACCCAGTTTGTTTTTGCAAGAACGTATTTTTCGATATCGTCGTTGCCGTCGTAGTAAGGCGCGTAGTACATTGCGCCCGTGTTCGTGTCGGACAAAAGCGACATATAGGTTGCCGTATCCGCTTCGATGAACGCTTTATAATTGGGCATATATTCGAGATACTGGTTCAAATCGAGGAAAAGGCTGGGGTTGGCGAGCGCCGCCGTAGTAATGAAAGCAACGGTATCGGTAAACAAATCCACCGTGCCGAGCGTGCCGTCGCCCGCGTACGCGTCGTACTTGGCGGTCTTAGCCTTGAACTGGGATTTGAGTTTGAAACCGAGCTTGTCGGACATTGCCTGCCATGCGGGTTTTAACGAAGATGCGGTATAATTTTTGCCGTCGAGAAGCTTGACTTCGCCCGAGATAATGTCGGAAGTAAACGCAACGTTACGCTTGGAATCGTCGCCTATATCGAAAGTCAGCGTCGTGTCTTTCGAGTAGGAGAGTTTTCCGTCTTCCAGTTTAGGCAAAAGCTTAGTGCTCTCGTCTTTGGGTTTGCACGCAGTCATTGCAAACGCCATTGTGCCGGCCATTACTACCGCTACGGAAGCTATGGCAACTTTTTTGTTTGTTTTCATTATTTTTCTCCTTATTTTATTTTTGAATTGAGTTGTGCGGATAAAAATTACTCTTTGACTCCGCCCATATTTACGCCCTTCGCGAAATATTTCTGTATGAAGGGATAAATAACCAGTATGGGAACTACCGCCAGAACGACCATCGCGTAAACGACCGCCGTCGTGGAATATTCGAGCGCGTTGACGCGGTCTGCGTCGGCGTCGCTCAAAGGTTCGCCCGTAAGGGTCGTGAATCTGTTGATATAATCTCTTATATATACCTGCACGGGCCACGAATAGCTCTGCTGGTCGCCTATTACTTTCTGCGCCCAGAAATAGCCGTTCCAGCGCGATATTCCGAAGAACAACGCAACCGTCGCTATCGTCGCCTTGCTCATGGGAATATACACGTTCCATAAAACCTGCAATTCCGTCGCGCCGTCTATCCTCGCGGCTTCTTCTATTTCCGAAGGCACGCCCTCGAAAGCGTTACGCAGGAGTATCAGGTTGGTCGCGTTCATGCCCATTGCGATGATTACGACCCATTTAAGGTCTATTTCCTGCGCAGTCTTGCCGACGAACGATGCGAATATATCGCTGGTGTGAGTATAGTTGAGCGCCGTAGCGACGACGCCTGCCGAGAACCACATGGTGAATACGAGGAAGAAGTTGAAGCCGTGCCTGCCCATCAGTCTTTTTTTGGAAAGGGCGTAAGCGCCGAGCACCGTATAGAAAAGGCACCATATCGTTCCCACGAAAGCCATGAACAGGGTGTTTGCGTAGTTTACCCAGAACTGCGATTCCATAAACGCGACTTTGAACGCTTCAATCGTCGCGCCTACTTTATTGCCTACCATGGGAAGAATTATAACCGAGCCCGCGTCCATCGAAGTTTTATCGCTGAACGCCGCCGCCAGCGCGTATATCAGGGGATATATGCACATTGCGGCGAATATAATCAAAAATACGTAAGCGACGATTCTGAATATTAATTCGGATACTTCCGTTTTTCTTTTCATAACTTTATATCCTCCTTAATACAGCGATACGTCCGAAGCTTTTCTTGCTATCGTATTCGCGCCTATGACGAGTATCATGCCTATAAGGTTGTTTACCATTTCCGCCGCGATACCCAAAGCGCTGTTCCAGTAGTTGGACAGGGTGGATACTACAAGCGCCGCCTGGTAGTTGCCGTACGTGGGGTCTTTACAGAACAGGTAAAGCTTTTCGTAGCCCACGGAGAGCAGAGAGCCTATTTTCATAATTAGCATTATTACGACGGTCGAGAGAATACTGGGGATAACCACGTATCTCATCTGCGCCATCTTGCCCGCGCCGTCTATCGAAGCCGCCTCGTACGAGGTGGGCGAAACGGCTATTACCGCGGCGAAGAACACAATCGAGTCGTAGCCCGCGTGTTCCCACAAATCCGAAACTATGTAAATAGCGCGGAAATATCTCGCCGAATAAATAAGTCCGTTTTCCAGCTGGGCTTGCGCGCCCAGGTCGGAATTTTTGCCCATTATCAGCGTTAAGAACTGTGAAACGATACCCGATTGCTGGGTAATGTTGTTTCCCTCTATCACGGTGCCTTTGAACAGCGAAATGACGAGCGTCGTAACGATAACTATGGAGAGGAATTTAGGCAGGTAAACGCACACCTGCAAAATGCTCCTCGCTATGTTAGAGCGTATTTCGTTGAAGAAAAGCGCAAGGATTATAGGAACGGGGAAACCGAACAAAAGACCGTAGAACGCCAGTATAAACGTATTTCTGAACGCCATCCAGAAACGCTGTGCAGTCAAAGCCTCCTGTTTGCCGAAAAAGATTTCCTGGAAGTTGGAAAGACCCGCCCAAGCCCTGTCCAAAACGTTGGTTTCCGAACCCGTTTTGAACGCGGCGAGCAGTTCGTACATGGGCAAATATTTCCAAAGCACGTATACCAGAATCATAGGTACCAGCATCAAATAAAGACGCCAGTCTTTGAGGATAGTAAGACCCGTATTCTTCCATCTGTTCCTCTCCGTTTCGTCCCTTACCTTCTGCTCGGCGGACATAGAATATGTTCCCGTCGCCTCGTCGTAGATAAGGAAATCGTCGTATCTGAGTTTGAACATCGAAAATTTTTCCTCCATACCGCTTTTAAAGATTTCAGTATAGGGGAACCCCTATACTCGGGCGCATTAAAAATGCGCGTTTTAACTTAAATTATCGTCCCATCTCTTTAAGATAGACATAGACTCTTCGTCCATTTCGACCGGACTTGCGCCGAACGCGTCGGGGTGGGCTTTATCCCGCCTTTCGCCGTCAATCCTCGCAAGATAGGATTTTTGGTCCTCGAACATTCCGTCAAGCTTTCTCATAACGCAGATTATGACAACCGCCATAAACAGCGACAACAGCTCGTTCAGACAGAAATTTCTTAAAAGTTCGCCGAAAGAGTAACCCGCGCACAGCCCGACAAGGCTTCTGCCCAGCATTACCGCAACCCAGCCACAGGTTACGAACAGCGCGGAAAAGTACCATTTGCCCGCTATTCTCTCTTTTCCCATAAAGCGTGTCATAAGCAAAAGCAGGGCAATAAACGCGTTTCCCAGTCCGTAACAAAGATAACTCTGCCATTTTGCGGACTTCAAAAGACACCAAAGCACGCCGTCGGCAACGGCGTACAGCACTGCGACCCAGCCCCATCTCATCATAACCAGCGCCGTTATCGGCACCGTAAAAGTTATCAGATACGCAACGGTGTCGTCTGCGAATTTAACGCCCGCGAAGTGCGCTATCAGCTCGGCAATAACGAGTATTACGGCGAACAGAAATAAATCCGTCAGTTTATATTGTCTTATGGAAATTGATCTTGAACCGTTTTTACGCATCTGTATATCTATCGCACATTTTTGCCGAAAAATTTTGTCATATTTTTACATTTAACGGTCACATTATAACACACGCTTTTTGAAAAATCAATACGTTTAATTAAATTTCTTGTTGTTAAGCAAAATTTTTTATGATACAATTATCACATAATATTCACTCAAAGGAGCATCGCAATGAAAACGCTGTACCTTAACCCTTCAGACGACATACAGGACGCCGTAAACCGCCTTGAAGAACCCGCGCTGGTTTACCTTGAAAAAGGGGTATACCGCGCCAAAACGGAAATTACCGCAGATAACATAACGATTATCGGCAAGGGCAAAGACACCGTGTTAACCAACGGCGACTACGCCCGCAAAATTCACGCGGACGGACGGGAATACAACACCTTCCGCACGTACACCCTCTGCATTACGGGCGACAACGTCACCCTTAAAAATCTTACCGTCGTCAACTCCAACACCGCCCCGCAGGACGTAGGCCAGTGCGTCGCGCTGTCCGTCCACGGAAATATGTTCCGCGCCGACGGCGTAAACCTCGTTTCCACGCAGGACACGCTGTTTTTATCGCCCTTCCCCGACGACCTGACCGTAAGATACGCCGACTTCCTCCCCAAAAGACAGCTTTACAGGGAGGGTTCTTCCCTCCACGTTTTCACAAACTGCCGTATAGCGGGCAACGTGGATTTCATTTTCGGCTGTTCGGAAGCGTATTTCGAGAAATGCGAAATCGTTTCCGTAAACGACGCGCGCGGCACAGGCTTTGTTTCCGCCCCCGCGCACCCTCTTGCCGAAGCGCACGGCTTCACGTTCATCGACTGTTCGTTCAAAGATAACGGCGCGGGCGAAAATACCGTATACCTTGCTAGACCGTGGCGCGATTTCGGGAAAAGCGTGTTTATAAACTGTTCTCTCGGCAGGCACGTAAGAAGCGAACTCTTTGACAAGTGGAACGATACCGACCGCGACAGAACGGCAAGGTTTTGCCATTACGGACTGAAAGGCATAGACGTTAAGCCCGTCGCGTGGGCGAAAGCGCTCGATACAGGCGAAGCTGAAAACATTATAGCGCGTTACAGGCAGTGTTTAAACGCTTTTAAAGGCTGAAAACATAATATTTTGTCATAAATAAAGCGCCCGCGGGTTGACCCCGCGGGCGCTCCTTTTTACTTTTTATTCTTCTGTTTCACCGCAATTGCAGTTCCAATCGCCCTTGAAGATAAGCGAGAGGTAAGGCGCGGTAAGCCTGTTGTCGTCGTTATCTCTGAAATGATACGTCCAGTCATCGGTTCCGAACAGGGGAGCGAGTATTTCCTTTCTTTCGAAATACGTTTCAACTTCCACGCCGTCCTGATATGCCGTGTTGTACTCGGGGAGTATCGAGATACAGTTCGTAATAGTGACGTCCGCCGCCGCTACGAACGCGCCGAATATACCCGAAGCGTTCTTCTGCGAAGTTACGAGAGGTCTGGGATTGTTGACGTCGTACGTATGGTACAGCTTGCCGATGAACAGACTGTTGGAAACCTTGACGGTGCCGTTGCCCTGCTGGGCGCCGATTATACCGCCCGCGCTGTTGTACGTCGCGTACATCGAGCCCGCCGAAACGCACCTGTCTATTTCGAGATAGTACTTGACGGTCACCTTCTGGGTGTCGTACCTACCGACGATGCCTCCGCAGTAACGGGTGTCGCCTATTTTAAGGTTGGTGTAGCAGTCGGAAATGTAAACTTTAAGCTCTTCCTTAACGGGGTCGGCGTTTGCCTGAATAAGTCCTATTATACCGCCTACCGAGTTGCCGGGTCCGTACAAAGATTTCGTATCGTCGCTGTTGGTTACCGAAACTTTTTCGATGTAGGAGGGTGCGTTTTCGTAAAGCTGACCTATCAGCGCGCCTACCGCCTGACCGCCGCTGACGTTGATGTCCGTAATCTGTATGTTATAGAAGTAACCGCCGTAACAACGGGAAACTATGCCGACCTGTTTGAACGGATTGCCCGCGCCACCGTTGGAAGCGTCCAGAGTGATATTGTCGAACTTGATATTCATTATCGTACCGCCTTCGACCTTGTTGAACAGGGCGGTTTCGTTTACCTTTTTGCCCGTTATGGTGAGGTTGGAAACGGTATGTCCCGCGCCGTTGAGCACGCCGCTGAACGAGCCCTTTGCGGTCCAGTCCGTTACAGCCGAGAAATCGAGGCACTTGGTAAGCATATAGATGGTGCGCGAAGGTTCTTCGCTTCCTATCTTTTCGCCGTTGGCAATCGTTTTAAAGCTTGCCGTGCTGTCGATATTGACGACCGCGACAGACTCTTTGTAGACGTGCCTGATTTCCTTCTTTCCGTTTGCAAGCGCGTAGTAAATGTAATACGCCGAATTGTTATCGTTTTCGAAACCGTATTCTATGCTCGTCGCTCTGAACGCGTTGACGGATACGTTTTCTTTAAGCGTTACGCCGTCCGCCTCGTAGAAGTCCTGGGCGGAAGGTTCTTTATTTTCCGTCGAAGCATACGCGTACAGGTATCCCACCGCGCTGTTGGGTCTGCCCGATATGGTGTATCCGTAACGGTTTACGGTAACGGAAGAAATGTTCGCGCCTACGGTACCGCCTTCGGGTACGTTGGTGCTGTCGTATTTCGCCCAGTCGAGGTCCGCGTCCGTGCTTGCGACGAAAATTTTGTAAGTCATCGTGTTTTTCGACGCTTCGTTGTCTTTAAGGGTAACGGTGTGCGTTATTCTGTAAACGCCCGCGACGTTGGGAGTATATGCGCCGACGGCTTTGTAAGGCTTACCGTCCTCGGTAGCATACTCGTACTTCGTCGTAAGGTTGTACTGGTCCTCCCTGAGGAATTTGGAAACGTCGATATTGAAATCGTTCTTTTTATAAGCGCCGTTGGTAACTTTAAGCGCAGGCTCCGCATACTGCTGATAACCGTCGAAAATGACCGTTCCGCCGTTTTCGATAACTTCGCCCGTGCTTCCCGCAACGACGTAAACCGAACCTACCTCGGGCGAGTCCTTTTTGACGTTTACTTCGAATTCTTTCTGCACGCTCACGCCGAACAGAGAAATCGTAGCCGTAAGCTTGATTTTCGTATCCTGCGCGGGGCGGTTTACGTCAACCCAGACGTATTCCGAACCCGACAGCGAGGAGTCGTAATCCGCGCCCACTTTCAAAATCGAGTCGTCCGAAGAAGTCCACGAAACGTTGCAGAGATTGAAAAGCGTGGGGATTTTGAAATTCTGATAGCAGTTTTCCGTATCGGTGTCGAGGTAAAGCGATTCTTTCGCCTTTGCGAGCGTAGCGGAAACGCTGTTTTTCACCTCTTCGGGCATCGTACCCTCGGTGAAGTGCGCGTAATCTTCCCACTTGGTCTTGTTCAGCTCGCTTCCTATATGCTTATCGCCGAGAAGCTTGGAGTGGTCCTTTATTGCAAGAATGTCGCCCATATTGACCGAACCGTCGGCGTTGCGGTACTTGTGGTGTACCCTGTCCGTATTGACGGCGGGTCCGCCCTTATAGTCCGCGCCGAGGTCTTTAAGACCGCTTATGTTGAAGGTGTAGTTTTGCGTGTCCTTTTCCCTGACATAGGGGAGCTTTTCGAAAACCTCCTCCGAAACTATGCTTTCAATCTGTTCGGTGTAAGAGGTCTGGCCTTCGTTGACGGTGTCCGCGTCAATCGTGCCCGAAACCTTGTTTGCAATGTTTGCGCCGAGCAGAATACTGTCGGTTACCGAACCGCGGTACTCGTCTTCGCCGAGCGATTTCGCATAACCGTCTTTGACGGAAAGCGAATTTTTAACGGTGTTGTAGCTGTAATTCTGACGCGCAACGTCTATGTTGTTGTGGTTGTCGTGATTCTTTGCGTCGATAATCTGGCCGAAGGTCTTGCTTTCGGCATTGTCGTCCACCGCCGCGCTGTTGTTATAGCCGGTTACTCCGTCTATGTACAGATAGCCGGGGTTGGAGTTATCCGTAACGCCGTGCATTCTGTTTGCGAACGAAAGGCAGTTTTCCAGCAATACGTCGCCGACCATTACCGAACCGCCCAGCTTGAAACCGTTGCCGTCGCCGTCGCGGGTCTTGTACGAGTTGGGGTTAGCCTCGGTAAACGCCGTCCTGAAATTGGGGAACAGCGCGTTGCATTCCGCCTGCGTGTATTCGAGATAACCGTTTTCGAACGCGACGCAGTTATACATTATAACCTGACCGATATTGCCCGAATCCGACTTTGCGTACAAATCCCAGCCGTCGTCCGAGTTGCGGTAAGCGACGCACCCGTCGAATACGTTGCCGTAACCTACGGTGAGCTTCGCCGCGAAGCCGTCGGCGTTTTCGCCGTAAGTTTCGTTGTCGTAGTTGTTGTGCGATGTGCAGTTTTTAATGAGGTTGTAACTGGGCCACTGGTGAATAAGCTTGTGACCGGAGTCCTGCCTGCCTATCTGCAAGCCCGTGTCGCGGTTGTTGTAGAATTCGCAGTACTCTATGGTGTTATAGCTTCCGCCTACGTACATACCGTTATCGCCCGCACCGCAAATGTCGATGCCGTACCAGTATATATAATCGGAATACATTTCAACGCCGCGGTTGGTGGAAGCAAATTCCATTTCGCTGAAATCCAGAACAGCCTTTTCGCCGTCGGATCCTGCGTTTTTAATGGTGATGTTGTGTTTGTAAGTACCGCTCCTGTGCATTTGGATTTTTTCGCTCAGCTTATACACGCCGGGCTGGACGAGAACGGTGTCGCCCGCTTTGAGAATATTTCCGCCGAGAAGCTTGGAAATTTCCATGGGCTTATTTTTTGCGCCCGTACCGTCGGCTTTCGCGTCGGCGGAAACGTAATACACGGAACCGTATCCGTTATAGCCGCTGCCTTCGTCCCCGTTTCCGTTATCCGCGGGCTTACAGCCTGCGAACAGCGCGCCCGCCGTCACGGCAGACATTGCGAGTACGGCAACCGCCGATAAAATCTTATTATTCTTTTTCATCTTCAAATTTCCTCCTCGCCTTTATGCCTTCGGGGTAATGACTATCAGGTAAATGCTCATACCCTTGTTGCTGCTTCCGACCTGATAAGCGCCGCCGCTTACATCGAAGCTGAACCCTTCGATACTGTTGCCCGCCGCCGTCTGCGCCGTAGGATTGGTATCCCCGTCAAACAGCTGTACAAATCTCATCGTAGTGTCGGAACTGCTTCCCGATTTTGCATATACGGTAACCGTGTAGTTTCCTGCCGCAAGAGTAAATCCGATACTCCTTGCCGACGCCGAACTCGTACCATTGGTCTTTATATAGTTAACCGTATCGACGCCGCCGACGGTGTTTGCCTGCGCCGTTACGGTAACGTTTTTATCCGCCGCCGCGAGAATCTGTACGTCCGTAAGATACGAAGGACAGTTTTCAAACGTCAACTGGGTATTAGCCGTAAGTTCGCCCGCAGTAAGTCCGTTGAAATTTATGGAAACAGGCTCTTTCGGAGCTTCCTCTCCGCCTGCCTTCTTTTGCGCTTCCGCGCCGAACAGCCAGCCCATTCCGTCGGGTGTCGCCGCCGTGCCCGCTGTCTTGAACGTGAGCACATCGTCTTTATTAAGTTCAGCCGTTACCGCCCATACGGTTTTACGGGCAGTAATTTCCTTTGTTTGCGCTACGGTGCCGTTGACCGCATAGGATAAGGTTGCAACTTTGTTGGAGTTATATACTTTATTTGCATAAGTGACGTACAGGGTAAGCGTAATATTTTCTTTCGCGGTTACAGTAAACCACTCGTCGAGGTACGCGTTCGATTCCAAAGCTATGCCGATGTCGGGATTGTGCAATTTGCTCTCGGTATCGGTAAATTCGACCTTGTTCGACCCATTGTTGTTCTGTATGTTGCCGTATGCACCGCCGATAGATGTCGTCATCTTTGCGGACCCTGCATTAAGCGCAAACAGAGTGTTGCTTGCGATTTCGGCGCCCGCTTCGTACGCGGTAGCGGTGAAAGCTTCGGCAGAGCCTACGTTTTCGAGGAAGAACTCTTCATGTTCGTTAGCGTCCCCCGCAGGTACGTACTCGTTTACTTTTACAGTGATTTCGACCGTGAATTCGGTAACGCCCTCTACCGTCTTGTTGTTTTTAAGCGTAACGGTACCGACGATTTTGTACGTTCCCGCTTCCGCTTCCCATGTTTCGGTAGTTATTTCCGTATTACCGCTGTAAAGCTTGTAAACAACGGTATTGTCCGTTCCGTTTATGGTTATTATTTCGCCCGAAGCGGTGTTTGCGTGAAGCTCGATATCGTCCGTCTTGATGGCGGCGGAGGTTTCGCCTTCCGCAAGGTCGTACGCAGTCTGCGCTTTTACGGCTTTGACGCTGTTTACGTCCTCGCCGTTGACGGCGACGGGCGATTTTATCGCAATTTCGTAAGTCTTTTTATATTCGGTTCCGTTTGCCTTATAGGATACCTGAACGGTGCCCTTGCTGTTAAGCTTGGAAAGGTCGCCCGAGGTAAGCTTGACGGTCAAATCGTCGGCGGTAAGATTTACGGTCTTGTTCTTGTCGGTATCCACGGTGTGAACTTCTCTGAACTCAGCCGTAAGCCCTGCTTTGCTGATTTCCGTTTCGCCCGCAATATACTCCGTCTTTACGTTATCGGTATTAATTTCGAATTCGTAGTTCGTTCTGTCAATGGAAGCGTCGAACACGTCGGTCTTTTCGATTTTGTATACACGCGTATTTCTGCCTGTGGCAATCGGAGCGGATTCGTCCTCAACCGTAACCGAATCAACCGTACAAAGCGTATATACACCGGCTTCGGGTACTATGAAAGTCAGAATTCTTGCCATATAAGGCACGGTTTCCGTCTTGTTGGGGTCTTCGGGAGTGGGCGCAGGTCTTTTCTGCATATCGCCCGAAACCATATAAACGTTACCGTCTTTCGTCGTGCCTTCTTTAATATTTGCGTCAGTCACATCATAGACCGCAGATATATATTCGCCGTCGGCATTTTTCAATGCAATAGCGGATTTGTTACTGCTTCCCGTAGACCTTGCGCTGACCATAAGCGTACCGAAGCCGTAGAATTCGATATTTAACGCGTCATTTCTTATTTCAAGGCAACCGTTATCCTGTTTAGGGCGGTATTTCAATACAACATTGCTGTTTTCGCCTTTTTTAAGGAAAGAATTATCTCCCGTCAAATGCTCTTGGGTGAGATCCGTATCACCGGAAGCAATACCTAACGCTTCTCTGTTAAACTCTTTCTTTTCGTTTAACAGCTTTTCGTTTTTCGTAACAGTATAAGGTACGGAAACCGTTTTGGTTTCCCCGTCCTCGGTATAAGCTACGGTCACGCTGTTTTCCGCGGGAAGAACTGTTATTATGCTTCCTATCAAAAGACCAGCGTCGCCCTTCTTGACCTCTTTCGTAAGCCCGCTGTTGTAGGTGACAACGAAATTCCAGGTGGAAGTCATAGATTCCACGGGCGACTGTACCTGCGTGAACACAGCCGTTTCGTCGTCGGCTTTAAGCTCGATTTCGGTAACGGGGTCGAGAATTTCTATAAAGAAGAACGCGGAAGTAGAGTTATAAGTCGCATAAACGGTATAAACGCCCTTCTGCAAGCCTTGGAGATTGTCTATCTTTTCGCCGTTTTTGAAGTAAGAGAGAGTATAACCGTCAGTTTCTTCCGCCTTTGCGGGTATTTCCTCAGTCCTGTCCACTTCGAGATTGGCGTCCACGTTGTAGACCGAGAAACCCTCGGATATGTTTTCGATATTCACTCCTTCGGGCCCCGATATGTAGTATTCGGTATCGAACCCCTCTTTGAGTTCGATTGTTATACCGCCGATTGCGGGGGTGACGCCTACGACTTTAACTTCGTAGTTCGCCGAACGCGTAACGTTCGCGTGGGTATAGCTTACGTAAATTACGTAAGTGCCTACGGCGTCCTTGTTGTATTGACCGTAATCCACCTTTACGTCGGTTACGGTTTCCGTTTTATATTCCAGCTCCGCCGCGCCTGTTATAAGGTGCTTTGTTTCTTCGTACTTGATGAGCGACTCTACCGAAGCGTATTTTGCGCTGACGGCGGGCTTTTTCGAAGTATCGAATTCCTCCCCGTACGCATACTCGGTTTTAACGCCCTCGACGTTAAGAAGAATCGATTGAAGCACCCAACCGTCGGCAGGGGTCAAAGGCTCGTCGTCCTCGTCCTCGTATTTGCCGGACAAAACATCGTCGTCGGGATTTACTTTATTTCCGGAATTGTCTTCGCCGTTCCCGTTTTTACAGCCGAACGAAAACGCAAGCGCAAATACCGCAACAAACGACAGAATTGCAAGCAGTAAGGATTTTTTCTTGTTCATTTTTCCCTCCATTTATTATTTACCGATTTTTTCGTTAAAGCATTTGAAGGTTTTTAAGCTTACGACGTCGTAAGCTCCCCGCATAAAAATATGCGAAAAATTCCGTATATGCTTAAAAACCGAAAAAATCGGATTTTGGCATACACAATATTATCACTAAACCATTTATATGTCAACACTTAAAATTAAAATATTTTACCTTTTTTGGTATCTGTTTGCATACTTATTTTAAAAATTTGTAAATATTTGACAAAAACGGTTATTCCGAAACATAAATACCGCGGACGCAGTATGCGTCCGCGGTTCGATATTTGTTTTCTTTAAAATCCGAAGTAGTCCTTCGCGTTGTTGTAGCACACGTCCTCGACTATGCGTCCGAGGGTGTCCAGCTCGCTTTCGGGATACTGTCCGCTTTCGACCAGTTCGCCGAGCATACGGCACAAAAGACGCCTGTAATACTCGTGGCGGGGATATGCGAGGAAGGAACGGCTGTCGGTTAACATACCGACGGACTGCGCGATTAAACCCGTCTGCATAAGCGTTTCGAGGTTTTGGCGCATACCGTCGAGCTGGTCGAGGAACCACCACGCCGTGCCTACCTGAACCCTGCCTTTTACGCCCTCTTTCTGGAAACAGCCCGCAAGCACGGTAAGCGCGTAGTTGTCGCGGGGGTTAAGGCAGTACAAAATGGTTTTGGGCAGACTGCCGTCACGGTCAAGCTCGCCTAAAAGCGCGGAAAGCTTTTCCATATATACTGCGTCCTCGATGGCGTCGTAACCGGTATCGGGTCCTATCTTTTCGAGCATGCTCTTGGAATTGTTCCTCAGCGCGCCGATATGATACTGCTGTACCCAGCCGTACTTGGCGTATTCCCTGCCGAGGAATACGAGTATGTAGCCCTTGTATTTGTCCTGCTCCTCTTCGGTTATAGTCCCGCCCTTCATCGCTTTGCGGAAAACGGCGTCGGCTTCTTCATAGGTCGCGGGCGCGTAGCGGACCACGTCGAGCGCGTGGTCGGAAAGCTTGCTTCCCATTTCGTCGAAGAATTTTATTCTGTCGGCAAGCGCGGAGCACAAGCCTTTCAAGTCTTTAACGGGTTTGCCTGTAACCTCCGCAAGCTTATTTACCCAGTCTTTGAACCAGGAAAGTTCTGCGTTGATTGCTTTGTCGGGTCTGAAAGCGGGACGGACCTTTACTTTAAGCGTAGGGTCCCCGTTCATTTTTTTATGCCATTCCAGACTGTCGACGGGGTCGTCGGTGGTGCAGACGGTCTTTACGTTGAACTTGTACATCATCTCGCGCGCGGTAAGCGTTTCGAGAACCTTGTTCGCCTTGTCCCAGATGACTTTTGCGTTACCGGCGTTTATTATTTCTTCTATGCCGAAATACCTTCTCATTTCGAGATGCGACCAGTGGTAAAGCGGGTTGCCTACGAAATAGGGCATTGATTCGGTAAACTGCAAATACTTTTTATAGTCGTCGTCGGGACCCGATATAGAATCTTCTTCATAGCCCCGCGCGCGCAACGCACGCCATTTATAATGGTCGCCGTACCTGTCGCCCGCGCCCAGCCATACCTCGGCAAGATTTCTGAATTTCTTGTCCTCGTAAATTTCCTTGGGCTGTAAATGACAGTGATAGTCTATAATAGGCATTTTCTCGGCGTGCTCGTGGTAGAGTTTTTTCGCCGTTTCGGTGTCGAGAAGAAAATCTTTATCCATAAAAGCTTTCATTATAAAGTTACTCCTGTTTTGAAAATAGCAATTTCTTTGGTATTGTTTATTTCGTTTTTGGTAAGCTTACCGCCGGCGACGGCAACGATTAAATCAATCAGCTTTTCAAGCTGGGTGTCGAAATCGCTGTCCAATACCGCGCCTGCGTTGAAGTCTATCCAGTTGCTCTTTTTCTCGGCAAGCTCGGTATTCGTTGCTATTTTAACCGTGGGAATAAACCCGCCGAAGGGCGTGCCCCTGCCCGTGGTGAAAAGCACGAGGTGACAGCCCGAAGCGCCGAGATTTGTTACCGCGCACATATCGTTGCCCGGTCCGTTCAAAAGATTTAGCCCCTTTGCCGTGATATAGCCGTCGTCGAAAACTACGTCCTCGACGGGGCCCGAACCCGATTTCTGCGTACAGCCGAGCGACTTGTCTTCAAGCGTGGTTATGCCCCCTTCCTTATTGCCGGGCGAGGGATTTTCGTAGACGGTCTGCCCGTTTCTGCGGAAATAGTCCTTGAAATCGTTGATTAGCCTTACTACCTTATCGAACGTTTCCTCGTCCTTAGCCCTGTTCATGAGAAGCTGTTCCGCGCCGAACATTTCGGGCACTTCGGAAAGCACCGTCGTTCCGCCCGCCGAAACGATATAATCGCTGAACCTGCCTACGAGCGGGTTGGCGGTAATGCCCGAAAGCCCGTCCGAGCCCCCGCATTTAAGACCTATTTTAAGGCAGGAAATATCCTCTTCTTCACGGCTGTCCTTCTTTATTTCGCCCGCAATCTGCGCAAGCAGGTTTACGCCCGCTTCTATTTCGTCCTCGGTTTCCTGACAGACGAGGAATTTTATCCTCTTTTCGTCTATCTCCCCGAGCCCTTCGCGGAAGGTTTTCATCGTGTTGTTTTCACAGCCCAGTCCCAGAACGAGCACCCCGCCCGCGTTGGGGTGGCGCACCATTTTCTGTAAAATGAGCTTTGTTCTCTCGTGGTCGTCGCCTAACTGCGAACAGCCGTAAGGGTGGGTATATGCAAACACTCCGTCGAAGCCGTTTGTGCCGTAACGGTTTCTGAAAGTTTCGAGTATGAGTTTAGCCTGACCGTTGACGCAGCCGACGGTGGGAATTATCCACAGCTCGTTCCTTATTCCCACTTCGCCGTTCGCCCTGCGGTATACCTTGACCGTTCTCGGCGTTACGGGATTTAGCTCGGTCGAAACCTTATTGTAAGAATATTCGAGGTTTTCCGAAAGG
Source organism: uncultured Clostridia bacterium (assembly GCA_947570625.1). Classification (GTDB taxonomy): domain Bacteria; phylum Bacillota; class Clostridia; order Christensenellales; family Borkfalkiaceae; genus Coproplasma. Next base: position 67,567 of record CANOUP010000004.1, read on the forward strand.
TTGGTCCTCGCATTGTGGGTGTGGACGTGCTCGCCCGCCGAAATATTCTGCGTAGCGCGCGCTATTGGATTGCCGTATTTTATAATCTGCTCGCCCTCTTCGATGAAGGTTATCGCAAACTTGTGCCCCTTGGCAATGTCCTCGGCAAGGGTTACGTTCTCGTGAACCTCGCCCGCTTTTATGTCGGCAAGCGCAACCGCAACATTGTCCGACTCGTTTATTATCAACGTCTGTTTAGCCATTTACAAATTCCTTTACCGCAGTAATCATACCTTTTTCGCCGATGTCTTTGAGATAACCCGCGACGGTCCGGGTAATGTCGGGATGGATTTCATTCATATCCGTATCCCACGCCTCGCGCCAGCCGAGCGCTTCGCGGGCAAGCTTTTCGTAATCTCCGCAAAAGCCCGACCACAGCTCTTTCCATTTTGCAAGATATGCGGGGTCGTCGCTGAGCGCGATGTCATCGTTCCCTCTCTTTCCCTTATAGAAAGTCACAAGCGCGGAGAACGCGAACAAAAGACGGCGGGGAAGCGCGTTTTTGATTTTTACGTAGTCCGTCAGCGTGGGCAGAAGCCTTGTCTTGAACTTGGTCGTGGAGTTGAGCGCTATCGACATAAGCTCGTGGCGGATATAGGGATTTTTATATCTCTCTATAACGCTTTCTGCAAACGCCGTCATTTCGTCCTGCGGTAAATTAATCGTGGGGTTGACTTCCTCGAATATGAAATCCCTGACGAATTTGCCTATTACGCCGTCGTTTACCGCTTCGCCGACTGTGTCAATACCGCACAGATACGCGACGGGAACCATAGCCGTATGCGAACCGTTGAGTATTTTAACCTTTCTCTGTTTGTAAGGACGTATGTCGTCGGCGAAAATTACGTTCAGCCCCGTCTTGTCCGCGGGCAGAACTTTTTGGATATGTTCCTCTTTTTTGAGTACCCAGAGGTGGAAAATTTCGCCCTTTACGACGTTGTTGTCTATACAGCCCGTTTCCCTGCGTATTTCCTCTATTTCGTTTTTTGGATAGCCGGGCACGATTCTGTCTACGAGCGTGGATGTGAAGCGGTTTGCTTTTTTAAGCCAGGCTTTAAAGCCCCCGTCCATTTTGTTTATTTCGGCAAGCTCGGTAAGGCATCTGTAAAGTTCGCCCCCGTTGTCGTCAATAAGCTCGCAGGGAACTATCGCAAGCCCCTTGCTTTCGTCGCCCCCGAAATGCTCGTACCGCCTTTTAAGCAGAGCGAGAAGCTTGCCGGGGAAGCTTTTGGGGCATACCGTAAAATCGGTATCCGTCGGGTCGACGGCAATTCCCGCTTCGGTCGTGTTGGAAATTATTACCTCCAAATCCGCGCTTTCGCCGTAGGAGAGGTATCTTTCATACTCCTCGTAGGGGTTAATGCAGTCGCCGATAACGTCGATGACTTTACTGGATTTGACGTTCTTTCCGCCGTCTATGCCTTCAAGCCTTAAAGTGTACAGACCGTCCTGTTCGGCAAGCTCTTTTACCCTTCCGAAGGGCATGGGCTGTACGACGGCGACGCCCGCGTCGATTGCGCCCTTATCGTTTAAATCCTGTATTATCCAGTCGGCGAACGCGCGCAAAAAGTTGCCTTCGCCGAACTGCATTATCTTAATTTTTCTTTGGGGTTTTTTATATATTTTTCCGCTTAATAACTGCATTGTTTTACCTTCTTTCGATATCGTTTTCAACAATCTCCTCGGTTTCCGCGTCGAATACGTACGAAGCGGTGCGGGGAATATAAAAACTGAATTCCGAACCCATTTCGGGCGCGTTGTGCGGGTTGACTTTGAGTATTACGTTAACCTTTTTATCTCCCTCGCCGACAACCGCGTATACGTTGGTCGTATCGCCGAGAAGCTCCGTCAGCTCGACCTTGGACGTTATCTTATAGCTGTCCTCACCGCATTCGAGTTTTACCGCCTCGGGTCTGAACGCGAACACCGCTTCCTTTCCCTCGATATCGGCAATGTTTCTCACTACGGGCGCAAGGTCGAGGTCGAGTCCGTAAGCGTTCAGCCTGCCTCCCTCGACTTTACCGCGGATAAAGTTCATCGGCGGTTCGCCTATAAAGCCCGCGACGAACAGGTTTTTCGGATAAAAATACAGCTCGTAAGGGGTGCCTATCTGCTGGACGTATCCGCCCGACTTCATAACGACTATCCTGTCAGACATTGTCATTGCCTCTGTCTGGTCGTGGGTTACGTAAATCGTCGTCGCGCCGACCGAACGGTGAATCTGCCTGATTTCCGAACGCATGGTGACGCGCTGTTTCGCGTCGAGGTTGGAAAGAGGTTCGTCCATAAGGAAAATCTTGACTTTTCTTATAAGCGCGCGTCCTACCGCCACACGCTGGCACTGACCGCCCGAAAGATTTCTGGGGAACCTTTCGAGGTAGTCCGTAAGTCCGAGAATTTTGGCGGTCGCCTGAACTTTTTCTTCTATTACGTCTGCGTCGATGCCTTCGAGCATTAGCCCGAACGCGAGGTTTTCGTAAACGGTCAGATGGGGATAGAGCGCGTAGGACTGGAATACCATCGCAATGCCCCTGTCGCGCGACGACATCTGATTTGCGAGTACGCCGTCGATATAGAATTCGCCCGCCGTAATGTCTTCGAGTCCCGCAATCATTCTCAATGTAGTGGACTTACCGCATCCCGAATCGCCGACAAGGCAGATAAATTCTCCGTCCTTGATTTCCATATTGAAATCGTGTACGGCGTGATATCCGTTCGGATATACTTTGTTAACGTCTTTGAATAACAGCTGTGCCATTTTTTTATTTCCCCTTAATATATGTTTGCAAAATTATCTTAAATCTTTGGTTGCGATATTGTCCATATCGTCGTAAGTCTGGTTCTCTCCGCACATACCCCATATAAACGTATAATTGTGCGTGCCGACGCCGCTGTGTATCGACCAGCTGGGCGATATTACAGCCTGTTCGTTGTGCAGTATTATATGGCGGGTTTCCTTGGGAGTGCCCATAAGGTGTATGACAGCCTGGTCGTCGGGAAGCTCGAAATACATATATACTTCCATCCTTCTCTCGTGCGTATGGCTGGGAAGGGTGTTCCACGCGCTCCCCTCCGCAAGCTCCGTCATACCCATTGCAAGCTGGCAGCTCTCGCAGACGTCGCCTATTATAAACTGGTTAATCGTGCGCTTGTTTATGCCTTCTGTCGTGCCGAGGTGTCTTTGCACGCAGTACCTGACGCCTTCGGGCGCGGGCTTGCCTTCGACGGGCTTGACGATTTTAACGGTGGGATAACTCTTGTGCGCGGGGCTGGAATTTATATAAAATTTAGCGGGATTTTTTGCGTCCGCCGAGGAAAACTCGACCTGCTTGGTTCCCATACCGACGTATATACCTTCCTTATGACCTATATCGTAAACCTTGCCGTCAAGCGTGATTTTGCCCGCGCCGCCTATGTTGATAACGCCGAGCTCGCGCCTTTCGAGAAAGTACGCCGTTGCAAGCTCTTTGAAAGTTCCCAAAGACAGCGTCTTTTTGACGGGCATTGCGCCGCCCGCGATAATCCTGTCCTGGTGCGAGTAGGTCAATAAAATTTCGTCGTCCTCGAACAGTTTTTTGATTAAGTATTTCTCCCTGAGCTCCTTGGTGCAGTAATGTTTGGAATCGTCGGGATGATTTGCATATCTTACATCGAATTTCATTTTATAAATCTTCCTTTAATTTTTTTAAACGGTGCTCCATTTTCTTCTTATAAACTCCGTGCAGGGCGCTATATCCCCGCCCGTCGTTCCTTCGAGCACGAGGACGGCGGATTTGTCGTAAGACTTTATTCTGCCGAGAATTTTATCGAAGTCGAACATACCCTTGCCGGGCGCGACCTGCCTGAGTTTTCCCTCTTCAAGCACGCAGTCCTTGATATGGAAAATATGAATATTCCCCTCGAAGAGTTTTAGCCCTTCGTCAAGTATTTTTAGATAATCACGGCAGTTGTCCGCGTCCAGATAGTTGTAAATATCGAAAATAATCCTGACCCTGCCGGAGCCGATTGCGTCGACCGCCCTTTTAAGGGTCGAAGGGTTCCAGCAGACGTGACCCGAAGCGCCCTCCATACCGACGTACGCGCCGACGCTTTCGGCATAATCCGCGAGTTCCGAAAAGGTTTCGATAACGCTTTTAAGCGCTTCTTTTGTACGGTTTTGGGGGTGATAAGTCCACTTGTCGTTGTTGAAACTGCCCGTTTCGGAACCGACGGTGTCGCAACCCATATTTTTGCAGTATTTGAGATATTCTTTGAAAATGTTTTTACCGCGCACGGCTTTTTCCCTGTCGCCGTGAACAGGATTGAAATACGCGCCTATAAGACCGACGTCTATTCCGGCGGACTTCAACGCCCCGCCTATTCTTTGCGAATTCGCGCCGTCCAGCTGACCTTCGGCATACTTTATTTCGTCCATAAATTTGTACGGGACAAGCTGAACGCCGTCTATGCCGTACTGCTTTATTTTGGATACGACCGCGTCCAGACCCTTAACGCCGAGGTCGTGCGTCCTGAACATCAATTTCATATTTATATTTATCTCTGGACTCTGCCCGAGCCGTCCCCGCCCGCCAGAGTTTCCACTTCCTTGCGGGTAACGAGGTTGAAGTCGCCGGGGATTGTATGTTTCAAAGCCGAAGCCGCAACGCCGAATTCGAGTGCGGATTTAAAATCTTTACCGTCGAGGAATCCCGTTATTACCCCGCCCGCGAACGAGTCGCCGCCGCCGACGCGGTCTACGATGGGATGAAGGGAATAAGTTTTCGAGTGATAAAACTCCTTATCCTTCGCGCTGTAAATGCAAGCCGACCAGCCGTTGTCCGAAGCCGAGCGCGAAACGCGGAGCGAACTTACGCAGTACTTGAAGCTGGGGAACTTTTTAACCATCTGTTCGAAAATATCCTTGTACCCCGCGAGTTCGAGCTCACCGCTTGCAACGTCTGTCTTGCCGGGCTTGAAGCCGAGAACGAGGTCCGCGTCCTCTTCGTTGCCGATACATACGTCGACGTACTGCATAAGGTTAGTCATTACCTTTTTCGCCTTTTCGCTCGTCCACAGTTTTTTACGGAAGTTGAGGTCGACCGACACGGTCACGCCGTGCTTTTTGGCGCATTTGAGAGCCTGCTCGGTCAGAACGGCCGCGCTGTCCGAAACGGCGGGAGTAATGCCCGTGAAATGGAACCAGTCCGCGCCCTCGAAAATCGCGTCGAAATCGAAATCCTTTTCCGTCGCCGTGGTGATAGAGGAGTGCGCCCTGTCGTAAACGACCTTGGAAGGTCTTACCGACGAGCCCGTTTCAAGATAATAAATGCCCAGTCTTTCACCGCACCTTGCTATGTGGCAGGTTTCCACGCCGTACTTTCTCAAAGAAGCGACGGCGCATTCGCCCAGCTCGTTGTCGGGAACGGCGGTTACGAATTCCGCCCTGTGACCGTAGTTTGCGCACGAAACCGCGACGTTGGCTTCGCCCCCGCCGTAATTGATGTCGAATTCGTCCGCCTGTATAAACTTTTCGTTGTTAGGCGTGGAAAGGCGAAGCATAATTTCGCCCATTGTTACGATTTTTTTCATTATATATATTCTCCTCTGTTTTTTTATTTTTTGAGCACCAGATGCACGGCGAACCCGCCGAACTCGTCTTTGAGATACGCGACGTTCATCGTCCCGTCCGCGCCGTACTTAACCGACGTTTCGTCTATTTCGTAACCGCGCAGTTTAAGCTGGTATACGGCGCGCTTTACGGAGTTTGTAGCAACGGCGATATGCCCGTGCGTTCCGCGGAAGGGCTGTTTCATCATTTCCATATAAGTGGAAGAGAACACAGAGCTGTTTCCGCACTTCTTTTCGAAACCGAAAGCCCTTTCGAAACTGTCGGCAACGCTTTCCGCTTCTTCGGGGCTTGCGCAGTTAAGCCCGACGTGCACCATAGTAAAGCCGAGCATTTTGTCTATCGCTTCACGGCACAGCTTGGTTATGCCCGCCCAGTCCTCCGCCGCGAGGAGGTTGTTGGGAACAATCCAGCTTCCCCCGCAACAGACTATCTTGTTATAGGCAAGGTAACTGTTGAGATTGTCCGCGGTTATTCCGCCCGTAGGCATAAAGCGCATTGTCGTATAAGGTCCGCAGACTGATTTAATATAAGGCAGACCGCCCGCCTGTTCGGCGGGGAAGAATTTACAGAAATCCAGCCCCAGTTCGAGCGCCTGCTCTATCTCGCTCGCCGAAGAAAGTCCGGGTGCGAACGGCACGCCTTTGCCGAGGCAGTGTTTTACTACTTTGGGATTGAGCCCCGGCGCGACGCAGAACTTCGCACCCGCGGCAACCGCGCTGTCGACTTGCTCGCAGGTGAGAACGGTCCCCGCCCCGACAAGCATATCGGGATACGCCTTCGTCATGCGTCTTATGACCTCGTCGGCGCCCTTTGCGCGGAAAGTGACTTCGGCGCAGTTTATCCCGCCGTCGCGCAGAGCCTTTGCCAGCTTTTCCGCGTTGTCTACTTTATCGAGCTTGATTACCGGTACGATGCCCACGTTGCCGAGCTCGTCCACAAGCTCGCTCATTTTTTTTGTTAAACTCATTTTAGTCCCCCTTTCGGTATAATTTGACAACTACATTATAAGTACGCCCCGCAGTGAAGTCTATTACAAATTCGTACTGATTTATGGATTTTTCGGATATGAATACGACAAAAAACGCGGGACTATCGCCCCGCGCCCGCAAGCTTATTTTTTTATCTAATGATTAATTTTTTATTTTAAGGCTTTTCAAAAATTACCGTCTTTCCGCCGTCTATCCTGTAAACCCTGCCCCTTATCTCAATCCACACCGGCAACGCCGAAGGGTTGAACGTCCTTTCGCCGTCAATCGAGAATACAAGACTTTTATAAGCCCGAACGTAGTCGTAAATTTGGATATTCGTCGCGTACCATATATCTTTCCTGCCCGACATGCGCTTTGCGAAATTTTCAATCAAATCCCAGTTTCCGTTGCCGTCGAACTCGTAACTGTGCCCCCACACGTAAAAAAGCATGGGGTCGCGCTCTTTAAGCTCCCTTTCGGGCCGGGCGGACAGAAACCTGTCGGCAAGCTCAAAAAGACGGCTGTCGCCGTGGTGACAGGTGGGATTAAGCTCTAACCAGTCGCCGGGCAGGGCGAAGGAGTGCGTGCTGTCAGTAGTGCGCGCGTAGACCGCGCCGGCAAACTTAACCGCCTCTCTTATTTCCCCGCCGTATGCGCGGTAAGGATACGCCATACCCCGCACAATGCGGTTAAACTTATTTTCCAGCCATACGCGGTTTTGCACGATTTCGTTGACCGCTTCGGGAAGCGAAACCCTGTCGAGGAAGATATGACGCGCGCCGTGAAGGGCGATTTCGTGCGGGGCGTCGGCAAAAGTTTCGTACGTTTCGTCCTCGTCCATTCTGCCGTGCCAATCCCTGCACTCTTCGGAAAACAGCAGGCTGTTCAAATTGAACGTGCCTTTAAGCGCGTACCTGCCGAAAATTTCTATCAGCCGTTTATCCGAAGCCGTACCGTCGTCGTAGCTGAAAGTCAGCGCTTTCGTACGGCCTTCGGGGAAACGCATAAATTTTTCGCTGTGCATCTGAATAAACATTTTATCCCTGCCTGTCTTTGAAAATTTCGGCAACCGCGATTTCCGCAAGACGCTCGCTTTCGCCGTATTCGGGAGGCTTCAACAGCCCCGACGACTTTTTCCACTTACCGTGCAAAAGCCTTCCGCCGAACAGCACCGACCTGACCGTCCAGTCGGAAACCATACCAATCCACAGCCCCATCGCGCCCAGCCTAATACCCGCCCAGTCGCAGGTGAGAATATAGCAAAGCCCCACGCGCATTGTGACCATGGAGAACACCGCGGCTACCATAACGTACTTCATATCAGAATTTGCCTTTAAAACCGAGGGAAGCCCGAACGAAAGCGGGTAAGTAAAAAACTGGAAGGAAAGGCAGAGTATCAGGCACTTCCACGCGACGGCGCGGGCGTCGCCCGAAATGTTGTAAAAGTTCAAAAGCACGGGCGACAGCGCAAACGTGAACGCCACGCAGCACGCGTTGCCTATATAATTGATGACGAGCATTTTTTTAATGTAGTATTTCACCTGCTCGATACTGCCCGTTCCGACCGCCTGTCCTATTACCGTCAGCGTCGCGGTGTTTATGCCGTTGCCGACAATCGAACTCACCGTGTTTATGTTGTACGCGACGGAGTTTGCCGCCGACTGTATGTTAAGCCCGCCGACCTGATAAATTTCGATTGTGATAAACGAAATAACGAGTATTTTGCCCAGCTGGAAAAAGCTGTTTTCCACCCCGCTGGGAACGGCGAGTTTTAAAATGCTTTTTATCTGCTTACCGCTGAAACGGAACTTTTCGAAAATTCTCAGCCTGACGAGGTTGCCTTTGCGCGAAAGAAGAAACGCCGTGAAGAACGCGGGAAATATTCTCGCAATCAGCGTACCGAGCGCAACGCCCGCTATGCCCATATCGAAAGCGTAAATGAAAAGCGCGTTGAAGCCTATGTTGAGGAAGAAACTGATTATGCCTGAAAGCATAGTGTTCATACTCTTTCTCTGCGCCCTTAGTATCGCCGCGCAGGAATTGAACACCGCGACGAACGGAAACGAAGCGGAAATTATAAAGAAATATATATACGCGTTTTCAAGCGTTTCGCTTCCCGCCGAGCCGAACAGCAGATTTACTATCTGGTGATTTAAGACAAGGCACAGCGCGGTGACGCCCAGCGAGATTATCAGCATAAGCACCACAAGCTGTTTCGCGCTCTTGTTCGCGTCCTCCGTCTTGCCCGCGCCGAGAAACTGCGAAGTTATAATCGCGCCTCCCACGCCAAACGCCGTAAACAGCTGGGTTATAAGACTGGCTATCTGGTCGACGGCGGTAATGGCGGTAAGGATATTGTCGCCCGCGCCGCTCTTCGCGTACGAAGCCATAAGCCCGTCTATCATTCCCAGCGATTGCGACAGCGCCGCTTCCACCACTATCGGCAGAATAAGCGCGAACAGGGCTTTGCCCGTGAACAGCGTATATTTACTTGCCGTTTTCTCCATATCCCCTTTATTCCTCGGATTACTTGCTTACTCTCTTATCCGTGCATACCGCGCGGAAGAATTTGAACGTGCCGCTTCCCTTGCTGTTTGTCTTTGACAAGGCATATATGCCTATCTTTGCGCCCGTCCACACCCCGGGGGAAGCGTAAAACTTATGCGTGAACGCGACTTTGCCGAACGTGAATTTATAGGACAGCCTGTTCTTTTCCTCGTACTTTGCGGATATCTGGAAGGTGACGTAGTTGTCGTCGTAGGGCTGGCTCCGGCACAGCGTTTCGTCCGCGCCGCCGCCTATCGAACCCTTGCGGATTTCGAGAAAGTTCTGTCCGTCCTGTCTTACGACGCAAACATACGCATATTCCCTGCCGAATACGACAAAACCCGTTTCGTCGCCGTCGCAGACAAGGTTGAGCCTGCACTTGGCTTTTACCGAAAAATTGAGGTACGGAATCTTCTGCATAAACAGCTGGGGAACGTCCGCAAGCGTATTGCCCCCGTAATATGCGCAGGCGAGTTTAAGTCCGCGCTTCAATTCGAACCAGCCGGGCGCGCGGTTCGCGGGGGTCTGCCATACGGGCGAAAGACTGTCGCCCTCGAACTCGTCGGAAGGGTCTATTTTATAGTTTGTCTGAATATCAACGGGATATTCCCCGCCCGATACGGGATAACCGGGCAAAAGTCTGTCGGGCACGTCCCCGCACACAACCCAGTCGTCAAGCCATATTGCGGGCTGTAAGTGCACAACGCGCCCGTACGCGCCCATATCCTGAAAGTGCATAAACGCCCACTTCTCGCCCCCGTCGTCCAAATCGATAAGCGCGCCCTGGTGCGGTCCGTTAACCGCGGTGTCGCCCTGCATTAAGATTATTTTACTTTCGTACGGTCCGTAAATATTCGCGGAGCGCAGTGCAACCTGCCAACCCGTCTTTACCCCGCCCGCGGGCGCGAGTATGTAAAAGTATTTTCCGCGCCTGTAAAATTTGGGTCCCTCTATCTTGGGATTTTCGTTATGTCCGTCATATATGACGGTGAATTTGCCCGAAGCGGACGTCAGATTTTCGTCGGCTTCGAAAACCGCGAGCTGTGAATTTACGCCCGCACGGCTCTTTGCAAACGCGAACACGACGAAGCACCTGTCGCCGGCCCAAATGGGGCAGGGGTCTTCCAGCCCCTTTCCCTCGACCAGCGGTCGGAGGGGCGACCACTCGGAACGGGGGTCGTCCGTTTCCGAAACGTAAATCCCTTCGTCGGGGAAGGGAATAAGGCAATAATATTTTCCGCCGTGAAACCTTATCGAAGACGCCCACGCGCCGCACCCGTGGCGAACTTCGCCGTAGCCTTCGAAGGGAATTTCGGGCAGGACGTAATTTATTATTTCCCACTCGACAAGATTTTTCGAATGGAGCACGGGCACGCCCGGCACGTGGTTAAAGCTGGAAGCGACCATATAAAAATCGCCGCCGACGCGTATGACGTCGGGGTCCGAAAAATCAAACTGCAAAACGGGATTAGTGTAATTCATAAAAATACCTTTTTCCTTGCGCGCCGTTATCGGCGCTCCGCCGACTACAATTTTAACACTAAAAATTTATTATTGCAATACTTTTAAGGCAAATAATATTATTCCGCCGTGCTTACGCGCGCACGGCGGAACTTTTCGGTTAAACTTTTTCATAGCCCTTTCTGGGTTTGTTTTTTATAAACAGGCGATACCTGAACGCGTACAGGCACGCCGCGCCCGCAACCGCGACAATCACTGCCGCAGTGACGCCCGCCGTAACGGGGGATATATCCTTTATGTCAAGACAGCGCACGTTAATCCACATGCGGTTGATGTCGCCCAGCCTGTCGCCGAAGTCGAGCATTACCACGCTTCTTGCGATTACGTTTTCGGGCGGATACTGCGCAAACAGCTGTCTGCCCCTGTTGATTTGCCCGTCCGCGTCCCTTTCGAAATTGCACGCGTCTACTTCGAGAAGCTTTTCGCCGCCGAAGAAATAGCCCACGTCGTATGCGAAAGTTTCCTCCGCGTCTTCGTCCGCGCCGTAGTTCCATTTCATATACTCGAACACTGTTCCGTCGGCGACGGCAGAGGTATAGCCGATATAATACATATTCCTGACGGCGTTGTCGGGGCGGGATAAAAAGTTTACGAACGCTTCCGCCGCGGTCCTCAGCTTTTCGTCCTTCTCGGCTCCGTTTTTAAGCATAAGCCAACCGTCGAACCACAGGTTGGTGCACTCGTCGGGAACGGAATACCAAAGCTCGGTTGAGTTTTCGTCGCCTTCGGCTTCGTCCATAATGTACACCGCGTCGCCCGACCATTGCAGGTTTGCGATAACCTTGCCCGTGACCATATCCGCCTTGCCCGAATCCGTTTCGAACGAATACACGTTTTCCTTGATGTCTTTAAGCACTTCCTGCGCCTTTAACACCGTTTCGGGCGCGGTGTCGTTGAGAATACCGCTCCGTTCGCTTTCGCTCAAATTGCCGGATTTTAGTTTTTCGGAATTGATTATGCCCAGCGCGGAAAAATAAGCGTCGCGCACGTTGTCTTTAATAGTAACCTGACGGCTGTATTTGCCGTCGGCGAGCATAGCCCAGGTAGAAACGTCGGATACGCTGTCTATCTTTTCGGGATTGTAGACAAGTCCCGTCGTGCCCCACATATAGCACGCCGCTTTCTTGTGCCAGTCATAGGCGGGATAGTTGAATATGCCTTGTCCTTCGCCCCCGTCTATGTAGCGCGAAACGTGTTTCGCGTAATAGTTTTCCTCTTTGGTTTCGTCCCAGAACCCTTCTGAAAACTCTACGTAATTGCCCTCGGCGATAAGTTTCATCAGCATGTAGTCGGAAGGGCACACAAGGTCGTACTCGTCGCCCAGACTCAGGCGGTTGTACAAATCCTCGTTTGTGCCGAACGTGGAATACTCCACCTTTACTTCATAGCCGTAGGTTTCTTTAAACCACTCGGTAAAGTCGTCGGTCATGGATTGAACGCCTATTATCCCCTCTTCCGAATAGTTGTTTTCGATATCGATTAGTTCGCTTTCGTCCCAACCGCCGAGGTCGATGTACTCCTCCCAGTTGCATACGCGCAGGGTGACGGTTTCGCTCTTTCCCGCACAGCCCGCGAACACGGCGAGCGAACCTCCCGCAAATACGGCGGATACGGCAAGCGCAACGGCGCGGTTAAGCTTTTTCATTTGCTTTACCTCCCTTTTGCGACAGCACGTTCATCAGAACCACCGCCGTTATTACTATAAGGAATATTATCGTGGAAAGCGCCCACAGCGCCGTCTTTGTTTCCGTCTGGCTGCCCTTCGTCGCGTTGACGACGTAGGTGCTTATTGTGTCGAACGTGGACGGCTTGGTGTATGTGGTAACGAAATAGTCGTCGAGCGAAAGCGTGACCGCAAGCATAAAGCCCGAAAGTATGCCGGGGATAAGCTGGGGAATTACGACCTTGAACAGCGCCTGCGCGGGCGTCGCGCCCAAATCGAGCGCCGCCTCGTACAGGCTGTTGTCCATCTGTTTGAGTTTAGGAAGTATGGACAGATACACGAACGGCGCGGTTAAAACTATGTGTCCTATACCGAGCGGGATAAACGTGTCCTTGCTTATTCTTAAAATTACTATAAGCAGTATGCACACCGAAAAACCCGTGACTATGTCGGCGTTAACGACGGGAACCTGGTTCGCCGTGTTAAGAAGCGTTTTGGGCACGCGCTTGGAATAGTACGAGCCTATGGCGCCCATAGTCGCAAGAACGGTGGATATGGCGGCGCAAATAAGCGCGAGCGCGACCGTGCCGAATATCATATTTCTCAGCTCTTCGTCGGCGAAAAGATTGATATAGTTGTTAAACGAAAACCCGCCCGAAGCGCCGACCATGGAAGCGTCGGTAAAGCTGTATACCGCAAGCACGAGTATGGGCACGTATATGAAGGCAAGCACTATCGCCAGCCAGAATATTTTCAAAGCTTTTTTCAAAGTACCGTCCCCCTTTCCGCGTCCTTGTCGCTGAAACGGTTGGTGACAAGCGTTACTATAAAGATAATGACTAAAAGCACCAGCGAAATCATCGAGCCGTTGTTCCAGTCGTAAGCGCTGAAATAACTGCCTATAAGACTGCCCATTATGTAAGTGCTGTTGTACAGCATATCGAGTACGACGTAATTGGTCATAGAAGGCAGAAGCACCATCGTAATGCCCGATACTATGCCGGGCACGGACAGGGGCAGGGTTATCCTTAAAAACACCGTAAGCTTGTTCGCTCCCAAATCTTCCGCCGCTTCCGACAGGCTCTTGTCCAGCTTTAAAAGCGAGGTGTACAGGGGTAGAATCATAAAGGGCAGAAAGTCGTAAGTCATGCCTATGACGGAGTTGAGAAAGGGGTACGCAGATATATTGCCTTCGAGCACGGAAAGTATCTCTTTAAGCGCCGTTATCCTTAAAGTGAAGTTAATCCACATAGGCAGGACGAAGAGCATTAAAAGCACGTATTTCTTTTTGAAATTGCTTCTCGCAAGGATATATGCCGTGGGGTAGCCTATAAGAAGGCACACCAGCGTCACCGAAAAAGCCAGCGCAAAGCTGTACAAAAGCGTGCCCAGCGTGTTGGTGCTTGAAAAGAAATTTACGAAGTTGGAAAAGGAAAACTGACCCTGTCCGTTCGTAAAAGCGTAGTATACTATGACTATGAGCGGGGCTATTACAAAGCACGCGAGAAACAGCGCGTACGGTATACACAGCTGACTTCTGTTGAAACGTAATTTCATTCCTCGACCTCGGGTTTTAAAGTAAGTTTGATTTTATCCTCGGGGATAATAATTCCTACAAGGTCGCCCGTGTTCCACATATCGGGGCAGGACAAAACGTAATCCTCTTCGTTCTCTTCCGTCCTGACTATATAGCGGTAATGGTCGCCCTTGTATATCATCGAAATAATGTTTCCGCGCGCGCCGCCCGCCTCGGTGTCGTCGGTCATAAGTATGTCGTGCGTGTCAACCGCTACGTCGACCTTCACGCCCGCAAGGTCAATCTGCCTGCCGTCGGCGGTGATGAGGTAACCCTCTTCGTCGAGGCGGGAAGCGGGATAAAGCTGCGTAACGTCGCACGCGAATTCGCCGTCGCCGAACTCGACCTTGTTGTTCTTGGTGATCACGCCGTCGTACTTGTTTACGGTGTAAACCTTCTGCATAAGGTGTATGCCGTCGGGCTCTATCCTCAGCCCTATCATACTGCCGACGGGCGCGGTCGACGTGCTCTGGATTATAATTTCGAACTTGCCGATACCTACGGTAATTTCATAGTGAACGCCCTTGAACACCGACGAAATGACCTTGCCTTTAAGCTGGCCTTCGCCCGGTTTAACGATTTTAATATCCTCGGGACGGACTACCACATCCACAAGCTGGTTTATTTCGTAATCGTCAAGACAGTCGAACGTTGCTCCGCAGAACTTTACTTTGAGTTTGCCCGTAACGGTGCCGTTGAAAATGTTGCTGTCGCCTATAAAGTCGGCGACGAAGGTATTTACGGGCTCGTTGTAAATCTGGTCGGGCGTGCCCGTCTGCTGTATTTCGCCGTCGTTTATTACGACGATTTTGTCAGACATGGTAAGCGCTTCTTCCTGGTCGTGCGTGACGTAGATAAAGGTAATGCCCAGTTTTTTGTGCATATTTTTAAGCTCTATCTGCATCTCCTTGCGCATCTTCAAATCGAGCGCGCCGAGGGGCTCGTCCAAAAGGAGTATTTCGGGCTCGTTGACTATGGCGCGGGCTATGGCAATCCTCTGCTGCTGTCCGCCCGAAAGGGTGGCGACCCCGCGCTTTTCGAAACCTTCGAGGTCGACTATTTCAAGCGCCTTTCTCACCTTTTTGTCTATTTCGGCGCGCGTCAGCTTCTCAAGCTTTTTATACGTTTCGCCGTTCTTGTTCTTATAGGTGTTTTCCACTTTTTTAAGGCGCAGACCGAACGCTATGTTTTCGTAAACGTTGAGATGGGGAAACAGCGCGTATTTCTGGAACACCGTATTTACGGGACGCTTGTTCGGAGGAAGCCTGCTTATGTCCTCGCCGTTTAAAAGTATTTTGCCCGAAGTGGGTATGTCGAACCCCGCTATCATGCGCAAGGTAGTCGTTTTCCCGCATCCCGACGGACCGAGGAAAGTTACAAATTCGCCCTTTTTGACGGTAAGGTTGAATTTTTCCACGGCGACGGTTTCGTCGTCGAAAACCTTTCTTACGTCTATCAGTTCTATTATCGCGTTGTTATCCATAAATTTTCTCCTCAATTAAAAATTCGGCGGGGTCGAAACCCACAAAAATTTAGCGTTGCTTTTGCCCGTGTTGGAAATTGCGTGCGACTTGTCGGAAACGTAGTAAAACGTTTCGCCCTTCTTGCACACGTATTTGTTTTTACCCAGCTCTATGCAAATTTTGCCTTCGAGCACGTACCCGAACTCCTCGCCCTCGTGCGGGAAATCCTCCGCCGTGCTCGCGCCCGGCAAAAGCTCGACGAGCACGGGCTCCATTTCGTTCTTCTGCGCGTTGGGTATAATCCATTTCAAAAGCATTCCGTTTTCGTGCTTTTCGATAAAGTCGTCCGCAGAAAACACTATGCGCGTATCGTCGTCGCGCTTGAAAAATTCGGCAAGGTCGGTTCCCAGCGCGGACAGAATATCGCACAGCGTAGAAATGGACGGCGACGTCAAATCGTTTTCCAGCTGCGATATGTAACCCTTAGTCAGCTCGCACCTGTCGGCAAGCTCCGCCTGCGACAAATTCAGCTGTAAGCGCAGTCTTTTAATCTTAACTCCTATTTCCATAAAACCCCCGAGGTTGTTTTTACTAAACATTTTGTTTAACGGATTTAGGCTTTTTAAACAAAAAGTTTAATAAAAATAAACCCAAAACAATGAAGATTATATATTTGCGGGGTGCGTATGTCAATGAATTTTATATGACAGTCACCGTTGTTATTTTTTAACAAAAAAAACCGCGCGCCGTAACGGCGCGCGGTACAATTTTATTTTTCCATGTAAGTTTTTACGCCCTTTTCAAATCGGGCAAGTCCGTCTGAAAGTCTTTCCCTCGGGCAGGCGAGGTTCAGCCTTACAAAGGTTTTTCCGTTTCCGCGGTACAGGTTGCCCGCCGTAACGTAAAGCCCCGTCGTTTGCCTTATATGCGCGCACAGCTTTTCGGCGGACAAACACACCGCCGAGCAGTCGAGCCATAAAAGATATGTCGCCTGCGCTTTTACGGGAATAATCTGCGGAAGCTTTTCGTTTATGAACGACACCGCCGTATCTTCGTTTGCGGCTATGTATTCCCTCAGCTCTTCCAGCCAACTCTCCCCCTTTTCGAACGCACAAACCGCGCCCTCTATCGCGAACGCGTTGGGTTCGGCGACTTCGTCGCTGTTCAGCCCGCGCACAATCTTTTCGCGGAGCGCCCTGTTCGAAATCATTACCCCCGCCGACTGCAAACCCGCAATATTGAAAGCTTTCGTCGCGGAAAGGCAGGTGACGCTTATGTCCGCGCAGTCTGCGTTAACCCGCGCAAAAGGCACGTAGTCTATACCGGGGCGGGTCAAATCGCAGTGAATTTCGTCGGAAAGCACTGTAACGCCGTGCTTTTTGCATAGGCTTCCTATCCTTGCAAGCTCCTCCTCCGTCCACACCCTGCCCGCGGGATTGTGCGGGTTGCACAGTATCATCATTGTAGTAAGCGGGTCGGCAAGCTTTTCTTCGAGGTCATAAAAATCAACCGAGTATTCCCCGTCCGAATACAAGAGGGGATTTTCGAGAACGTGCCTGCCCGTGTTTTCGACCGAGTGAAAAAAAATATCGTAAACGGGCGTCTGCAAAACTACGTTGTCGCCCGCGTTGGTAATTCTCTTCACCGCGCTGGTTACCGCTGGAACTACGCCCGTACAGAAACACAGCCATTCTTCTTTTATATCCAGCGCGTGCCTGCGCTTCCACCAGCCCGCAAAAGCTTTATACCAGCTTTCGGGCACAATCTGGTAACCGAGTATGCCCGTTTTGAGTTTGCATTCAAGCGCGGACAGAATTTCGGGCGCGGTCTTAAAATCCATATCGGCGACCCACATAGGCAGTTCGCCCTCGGCAACGTCCCATTTGAGGGAATTGGTTCCGCGCCTGTTTATAAGTTCGCCGAAATCGTATTTCACGCCGCCTCCTTCAAAACTATAACCGTTTTGGAGGGGTCTACCCTGTCGGGTTCTATAATAAGCTCGCCTATATAATCGGCTTTTATTCTTCCGCCCGACGGGTTGAGCACGCTGTCCACCTTTCCGCTTATGTCGGCTTCGACGGTGCAGTACTCGAAGGCGAGCGTCGTATTTATAAGACGGCAGTTGACGAGCCTGAGATTTTTTATATAGCAGAAGCCTTGAAGGCTTTCTATCGTGCAGTTTATCAGCGTCAGGTTCTCCGCGTTCCAGCCGAGGTATTCGCCCGACACGAACGAGTCGCGCACGGTCACGTTTTTACTGTTCCAGAAACTGTCCTTGGACAGTATCTTCGAGTTGCCGACAGTCACGTTTTCAGCGCCGTCGAAACTGTAATCGCCCGTCAGGGTAAGCCCATCGCAATCGACGTTTCTGCAATTCATCGCAAAATAAGCGCCGTTTGCCGTAACGTTTTTAAGCGTCACGTTCTTGCAGTTCCACAGCGTTTCCGAAGCGTTGGGCATGGCGACGTTTTCAAGATAAATGCCATCCGAACGGCGGAAGGTCTTGGGCGCTTCGATGACGCCGTCGGTGAAAGTTATGTTGCGGGTATACCATATCCCCGCGCGCGCCGTATTGAATAAATTACAGCCCGTCGCCTTTATATCCTCGGAATACCACAGCGGATATTTCCATCTGAAAATGCCGTTTTCGAGCACGATGTTCTTACTCTCTTTAAGCGGAGATTCTCCGTCCGCAAAAGTGGGTTCGACGAGGTGCATATCGCGGGCGTGAAAGAGAGCGCGCTCGCCCGTATAAACTTGTCTTACGGATTTTTCCATTGTTTCAGAGCTCCTTTGCGTAAATTCTTCTCACGTCGGTATAGCCGTTTGCGATAAGCTCGTCTATCTGGAATTTGAGATTTTTCTTCATAGGCTGAACGGTAACGACCGCACCGCCCGCGCGGAGCGCCTGCGCCTCGGCGAAAACGCTCATTTTCTTTTGTACGGACGCGCCCTTTTCGATAATGAACGCGACGCCGTTTTCGGTCAGCTTCATTTCCTGCCCGCGCAAATCCTTCAATACCGTTACGATTCTTTCGAAGCCGATTGAAAAGCCGACGGCGTTCGTCTTTACGCCCGAAAACTTTTCAATCATTTCGTCATAGCGTCCCCCGCCCGCGACCGAGAAGGGAAAGCCTTCGAGCGTGACTTCGAAAATGGGGCCCGTGTAATAACCCATACCGCGCACGAGCGAGGGGTCGAAAGTTATTAAGGCTTTATTCCCCACCGCCGTCGAACAGCAGTCTATTATTTCCGAAAGGCTGTCTATTACCTCTTTATCCCCGCACCCTGCGGACGCGCAGAACTCGGCGCAGGTTATACCATCGGCGCAATTTTTGTATATGCCGAGGTACCTTTCGGCAAGCTCTTTGCAGAAGCCCTTGTTTACCAGCTCTTCGCCGACCCCGCCGTAACCTATCTTGTCAAGCTTGTCCAAAGATATAAGCGCGGAAGCCGTGTCCTCAGCGGAAAACCCCGCTTTAAGCGCAACGGCGGTAAGTATGCGCCTGTCGTTGACGTGCACTGTAAGTTTGGGTCCGCCTTCGCCGAAAATATGCGCCAGCATATCGGCAGTCGCGGTGATAAGCTCGATTTCGGCGAAATTAGTGCCGTCGCCGAGTATGTCTATGTCGCACTGCATAAACTGACGGAAGCGCCCCTTCTGCGGATTGTCCGCGCGCCAGACGCAACCTATCTGCATCGCCTTGAAGGGCGATAAAAGCTTCGCGCCGTTGTTGGCGTAAAACCTTGCAAGCGGTACGGTCAAATCGTAGCGCATACCGCAGTCGGCAAGCTCCTTGCCCGAAGCTTTCGAGCGTTCGAGCTCCGCCCCCCTCTTCATAACCTTGAATATGAGTTTTTCGTTTTCCCCGCCCTGCTTGGAGGTCAGGTTTTCTATATGCTCCATCACGGGCGTTTCTATTTCTTCGAAACCGAACTTTGCGTACGACGACCTTATATCGGACAAAAGTTTCTGCCTCAATCTCATTTCCGAAGGCGTAATATCGCACATTCCCTTGACGGGTATCTTTTTAAAGCCCATTGCTTTGACTCCTGAAAATTTATTGCATAACGCATTATACCACAACGCGGGACAAAGTTCAAGTGTTTGACGCCGTTTTCAAACGGCGGTTTTTATCCCTCTTCCGCAAGACGGAACAGAAGCGTTTTAAGCGCGGGGCGGTTTTCCGCGAACATATCAACGGCAATATCCTGTCCGTAAACGCCCGACTGTTCGCTCTCGATATACACGCTGTGCATACCGGCGTTTCTCGCGCCCTCCACGTCGTCGCGCAAGTCGTTGCCTATATAGAGGCAGTCGGCGGGGCAGAGCGAAAACTTCTTAAAAGCGCCTTCGAAAAATTTTTCGGACGGCTTTTTATATCCTATTTCGGAAGAAAGCATTATGCCGTCGAACATATCCGAAATGCCCAGCCGTGCAAGTTTGGGGCGGGTGAAACACGCCTGCGCGTTGGAGAGTAGATAAACCTTAGCCCCGCGCACGCTCAGTCCCGTTAGAAGTTCGCGCACGCCGCCGAAAAGGCGCAGTCTGCAAACGGAAGCAAGGCGGAACTTTTGGGCAAATTCCGAAACCGTGCAGTCCGCGCCGAACTCTTTTGTAAGAATTTCAAAAACTTCGGCAAGGTCGAACTCTCTGCCGTCGTCCGACGCGCGTTCTGCGCACAGCTCTGCGTACCGTTCTTTTACCGAACGCGTCCCGCCCGATTTCAGATACTTTGAAACCGTACGCCAGAACTCCGCGCTCTGCTCGTCGGTACGAATATCGGCAAGCGTGCCGTATAAATCGAAAAGAAAATTTTTCATGTTCACTCTTTCATTAAGTCGTTTACTTTTCTCGCGTTGTCGGATAACGATTTGGACTGTTTCAATAGCGCGGTATAAAAATTCTTCAAATCGCTATCGGTCAGGATACAGCGTACCTGATTGTTGTTTACCGCAATTTCAAACAACTCCTCTCTTTCGCTCAACGTCCAGCCGTCAAACCTGCTTAAATCCGCGATTACCGTATGCGTATAACTGAAATTACCGCTGTTATTCAGCGCGTTTATCAAATCGACTTTTTTGCGCGTTTCCTCGCTCTGGCCTTTGTCGGAAACAATCTGTTCCTTCCGCTGTTCGTAATATTTGTTTTCAAGCTTTTCGTTGGACGCCGTTCTGTCGATAATGTCCTTTACAAGCAAATCCAGCTCCTGCCCCTCGGAATAGTCGGCGGGCGCGAAAAACTTTATTCTCTTCTCCCGCATCATTTTATAGGCTTTGGATTTGTCCTGCGTTTCGGGATTGTATACGGCAATGGAATGTCCGCCGTTTGCCGTAACCAGCTTCATACACGGTATATCGGTATCGCTGTCGCCTATGTATATCATATTTCTGAAAGGCACCCTGAGTTCGTCCTCGGAAAAACTGTCGTTGACCCCAGGGTCGTTGATATTCAGTATGCCTTTTTGTATGCGGAACAGAAACTGCGTTTTGTTGGTATAGTTGACCGCCTGCGCGGGCCATTTTGCCGCCCCGCGCTCGTTGAAGTAGAAGGAGCTTGCGTATATCTTTTCGAACACCCCTCTTTTTGCAATCGCCGTTCCCTCTATCATTTCTTTCAGCCCCGAAGAAATTATGTAATGCTCGGTTATGACCCCTTTATCGCGCGCATATGCGTTAATCCTGTCAAACCAGCCCTCCGCTCCCGGGAAAAGTTTAACCCTGCCGCCGTATTCCTGTAAACTTTTTTTGGTTACGAGAACCTGCCCTTCCGCCTTTTCGACCATCTCGTACATATAGGCAAGGTTATGGTCCATATCGTTTTTTTCCGCCAGCTCGTTGGACTCCGTCCAGAATTGTTTTATGTCGCACCCCAGCGCCTGTATATAACCCTGCGCCTGCATATCGTCAGGAGAAAGCGTTTTGTCGAAATCGTAACAAATCGCGACAACGGGTTTATTCTCCTTGCTTTTCCTTTCTTCAAGATATTTGTTCATAATATTCCGCCCTCAACCGAATTATTAACTATATTATAACCCGACGGTACCTGAACGTCAAGCGCGTAATTTCTCGGACAGGCGCGAATTGTATAAGCGCAAGGTCAAAAGTCCGTACGGCTTCGCCTTCTTTTCTTTACGGGCGAATACACGTACCTTTTACAGAAAGGGTTTACCGCGCTCTTATACTCCTTTTCCTCCGCGCGTTTAAGATGCGCGAACTCTTCGCACATAAAGTATCTTTCCAGTCTGGAAAACATAACGTATCCGCAGTTTGTCTGTTTTAAGATATTATAACGCGGGCGCGCATAAAAAGCGGTCGCAAAATTGCGACATAAAAAAACGGCGGTATCAACAGCCGTTAAAATTTTCTCTGTAATAATAGGATTTTAAAAGACGCTGACCGAAATCTTCCAAAAGCATATTGATAAACGCAATATCGTAAATCTTCCTGTCTATACAGAAAACAAAATAATCGGACTATATAAAAGAGCTCCGTTTGCACAATGCAGGCAGAGCTCTTTTTATATTAACTTACTATTTAGCTGTTTTAAAACTCGTATTCACCCGCGCCGACGGTTCGCTTTGTACCGTCTGGTAAGATAATGTCCGCCGTGCAGTTTGCGGGAATTTCTACGGTAAACTTATATCCTTTACCCGTCTTTTCCCAACCGCTTGAAACCTTACCAAAGATACTGTCGTAACTTGCTTTTGCGCGGGCAAGCGTTCCGCCCGGTACAGGCTTAATGACAAAATGATTTTCGCCCGCAACGTTTATACCGCACATTACTCCAAACAGCCACTCGCACACCGCGCCCTTACTGTAATGGTTTAAAGAAGCAACGCCGCCCTGCGCTTCCGTTCCTTCCCAACTCTCCCAAATAGTCGTAGCTCCCATTTTCGGCATATAGAGCCACCCCGGCATCTGCTCGTTTTCCAACAGCTTGTAGGCGTATTCGGGATTGATTTCGTTAAGAACGTATAGAATTAACGGCGTTGACAAAAAGCCCGTCCCTAATCTCCAACCGTAATTTTCAAGCGCTTTTATTAAACGCTTCTTTGTATATTCTGTTCCCTCTTTATCAAGAAGGTTAAAATACAACGCACGGACGTGCATAGCCTGTCTGTCCGTATCGAGCGGATAATCTTTCGTTTTGCGAAGCGCACGGTAGGCTTGCTTCGTGCCGTCGGCATACTTTCTGTAAAGCGGTATATCTTCCGTCTTGCCGAGCGTATTTGCAATCTCGCACATAAGCTGCATTATGTACGACGTGTAAGCGGTGGAAACTTCGGGGTGAGGGAATACGAAATCCGTCCAACTCATAGCGCAGACATCGGCGGGTTCTGCCCATTCGCCGTAGCTCTGACCGTAATTGACCGCAAACTTTCTGTATTTATGCTTTAAGTGAATAGGCTTTGAAAGTACGGTTTTCTTTCCGCAACGCTTTATCATAAATTTGGCATAGCGTTTCATACCGTCGTAGTATTTTTTAAGCACCGATTTGTCGCCGTACTGCTTCCAAAGTTTGTACGGAATAATAACGCCCGCGTCCGCCCAACCTACCGAGCCGTTCATAACGCCCATATAAAAGTCCACGCCGCCCGCAGGCGCTATCTGCGGAAGCCTGCCGTTCTTTTTCTGCCAATCGTACATATCCCGCAAATACTTTTTCGCCATACTCTCGTAATCGAAGAAGTAACTTGCCGTGCCGACAAACAGTTGCGCGTCGCCAGACCAACCGTGCCTCTCTCTCGTAGGACAATCTGTGGGAACGTCGGCGTGGTTGTTCTTTGCAGACCAACGCGTGTTTTCCACAAGCTTATTGATAAGCTCGTGCGAACAGTCGAACGACAGCGTTTCTTGCATATCCGAATAGACCGCAACAGCCGTGAAATCTTCGGGTGTGTATTCAACTTCCGTTTCGATTAAAACGTACTGAAAGCCGAATATCGCAAACTTGGTTTTATAGTCGTTTACGCCGTCTTTGCAAGTATAAATCACTTTCTGCAAGGGCGTGATTTTTGTACCCTTTTTATTACGGCATTGAATGTTGACTTGCGTAAATTCGCCGTCTTTATCGAGCATTTCCCCGAAACGCAGTTTTATCTTTTGACCTTTCTTTGCGTTTAATTTGAAAGCAACGTACCCCGTAAGATTTTGTCCGAAATCGAGTACGGTTGCGCCTTTGGGCGTTTTTATGAGCCTCGGCTTGAACGTTTCGTGTTCGGTAACGTACACATTATTCGACGCCGTGGGAATCACGTTGCACTTGACGACCTTTGCTTTTCCGCTATAAGTCGGCGTGCGGTATGCTTCCACGACTTCGCCGTCCTTGTTGTCGGCAAAGCGAATTGCGCCGTCGTTACTCCACGCCCACGTTCCGTCCGAGCATACCGCGGTTATTTTTCCGTCCTGTCCGATTAGTTCCAACTGTGCGTACAGTTTGGTTTGCGTGCCGTATTGGTTTTTAATTCCCCACGCGCCGCAACTTCCACGATACCAACCGTCGGCAAGCTCCACCGTCAAGTCGTTCACGCCGCTTTTTATGAGCTCGGTTACGTCGTAGGTCTGCAACTGAATACGCTTTGTATAATCGGTATGCCCCGGCGCAAGGTAAAAATCGCCCACGCGTTTGCCGTTTAGCCTTGCCTCGTAAATTCCGCAAGCCGTAATGTAAAGCCGCGCGCGCCGAACGCATATTGCCGTAAAGGTCTTTTTGAAGCAATCGACGGGATAGCGTTTTTTCTTGTTTACGGAATAGTTGCCGCTTATCCATTTCGCCGTAAAATCGCTTGCCCCAAGCAATCCCGCTTCAAAGAACGCCGACGAGCTTTCGCCCTCTCTGTCGTTCTCGTCCCAAAGAGTAACGTTCCACTCTACTCTTTGACGGCTAACGAGCGCGTGCGGATATTCGGCGTGCATACCGTCCGAGCACACCTTACCGCTGTCCCAAACGGTCTTACCTTTTGACGTTGCAACGATACGGTATGCTGTTTGTTTTATACCGCCCTCGCAAGTCCACGACAGGCGCGGTTTTTGAACGTCTATCCCTATGGGATTATTTAAATATTCCGTTTTCAGATTGATTGCTTTCATTCCAAAACTCCGTTATTTTTGCTTCTCCGCAAGCTCGGCTTGAATCTTTTTATAATACTTCTCGCCCTTTTCAAGCTCGGCAGTCCAAGCCGTATCATCGCGTTCTTTCCGTTTCTTTGCCTTTTCTTCACGTGTGGCGAGCTGTTCGGGCGTGAGTTTGGCACGTTTAGCCTCTTTGAGTTCTTCGGCTTTCTTTAATTTAGCCGCTTGTTTTTCGTCCGCAAGGCGTTTCTTTTCCGCTTGCTTTGCGCGTTTTTCGGCAACAGCTTTATTGTGTTTTTCGAGTTCGGCTTCAAAGTCCAAGCCCTTCTTGCCGCACTTCGCTTTGAGTTCTTCGGCAAAGATTCTCTCGCTTTCTTCCAAGAAATTCTTTTCGTCTATTTCCGCCTGAACTTCGGGAGCTATCCATTCCTCGCCGCGAGCTTCGGTTGCCGCTTTTTGTCTTTCGCGTATCATTGTCTGTTTACGGGTAATAGTTTTTTCCACAGAAAGGAATACGAGCAATCCCGCAAGAATTACCCCCGTAATCGTTTCAAGACCTACGAATGAGAAAGTAATAACATCAAGCACCGCCTTCGACTGAGTTGCGGCAATCGTAACGCCGTCGACAATCTCGGGAGCGACATACCCCGCGCCCGAAATCATAGCATTGAATACGGACGTTGCCACGCCGACTATTGCAACCGCAATGATATTATAAACGGACATTGCCGTACCGTCGCAACGGATACCGCTCTTCCATTCTATATGGTCAAGCCCGTCGGCAAAAAGAGCCATAAAGACGTAAGCGCAGGGAAGTCCGCCGATGTTTTTAATAAATTGCCCCACAAGCACGATATATAAATTAGTAGGCATCATCCAGCAAATCGCACTGCCCAAAGCGTAAAGAAGGAATCCGATAAGCGTTACGTTGCGCTTCCCGAATTTTTTTGCAAGCGGCCAAACGGCAAACACTCCTATTCCCATAGGAATACCGCCGATAACCGACACAAGCGTCTGCGTAATTCCGTCGTTATACGTTCCCAAAACGTAATTGCAATAATATACAAGTCCGAGATTTTTAAGCGACGAAGCGAACGTATATATGAGGAAGTAAACAAACATTACTATCATATATTTATCGGTGAGAACTATTTTAAGCTGGGTTAAGAAGGGTATCTTCCGTTCGCCTTCCGCCGCCTGTTCTTCGGTTACGCGCTCCTTCGTGAAGTAGTATTCAAGAAGAGTCAAGGGCAAAGCCATTCCCGCAAGAACGCCCATAACGATAATCCACAGCGATTTATCTACGCCGAGCATAGGCATAATCGCCATAGGGAATACGAGAGCGACCAAAATACCGCTCATCATTATCGTGGAAATCTGGTTGAATACCGAAAGCCCGCCGCGCTGAACGGTATTGCGGGTTGAAAGCGGGCACATAAGATTATGGCTCATATTGTAAATCGTATAAGCAAGCGAATAGAAAAGGTTATAAGAAATCATTACCCATACGATTTGCAACGTCTGATTGCCGCTCGGCACTAAAAACAGAAGCAGTCCCGTAACAAACAAGAGCGGCGCGGAAAGAAGCAGCCACGGGCGAGCTTTCCCTTGCTTCGTTTTCGTGCGGTCTATTATGTAACCCATAACTACGTTTGTTACAGCGTCAATAACTTTCGATACAAGCGGGAATACAACGAGAAACAACCCGCCCCACACGGTAGTGAGTTTCAGAACGTCGGTATAATAGACGTTAAGATATGTAGCGAGCACGGCGTTTAGCAAAAGCGCGCCGCAAGGGCCGAGCAAATAGCCGAGCCACTTCTCTTTCCCCTCCACGTTTTTGGAATGAACTTTACTGTTGAAAATTCTTGCGCTCAATAATTTCCCCGATTGCATTTACTTATCCTCCTTATCTTTCGGCAATTTCGGAACTTTTATTTTAGTGCAGAAGCACTTTACTCCCTTGATTAAATGCCCGTTTGCAAGATTGATAAAACCTTGCGCAAAGTTGTACGGGCAACTCTTTCCGGCAGACATCGACATTGTAATTATCGAATTGCTTTCGAGTATGCGTTTTAGGAAAATAGCGCCCTTTATCCTGTTGTCGCGTTCCGCGCCTTCGGGCAATTTCTTCGCCTTTTTCATATCCTTTTTGGCAACGGACAACACCGCGCTATAAAGAATTTTGCCCATAAACGTACGCCGCATATCTGTAAATCGGCTTTCCGTATGTATCGGCTTTTCAGGGGGTAACGAAGGCATTTTCAGTCCCGACATTTGTTCGAACAGCGAATCGCTGATTTTTTCTAATTGCGCCGACTTATAAATTGCACTTACTTCGTACGAATAAGGGTTTTCCGCTTCCTCGCCTTCCAGCGTAAGGACTTTATTTAATTTCACGGTTTGGCAGTCCGAACACAATTCAAAGTCGTAATCTCCGCTTTGCAATACAAAGCGGTTTTCCTTTACGTGCCAATACCGCAAATCGTATTTCTCGACGGTTATGCTAACTTTTTTACTCTCCCCCGCTTTCAGATAAACCTTTGTAAAGCCTTTCAGTTCTTTAAGCGGTCTGAATATCCCGTCCTTCGGCGCTTTCACATATAGCTGTACGATTTCCGCGCCGTCATACTTGCCTGTGTTTACGACCTCGCAGGACACCTTTATTGCCGTTTCCGTTTCGTTCGTTTCTATCGACCGATAATCGAACGACGTATAGGAAAGTCCGTAACCGAACGGATAGCGCACTTTTTTGCCGGCGGTTAAATAATAACGGTAGCCGACGAAAATGCTCTCCTTATAAATTTCGTTTCTCGTCTTTCCGAAGTCTTTGCCGAACGGCACGTCGGCATAACTTTCAACCCACGTTTCGGCAAGCTTGCCGCAAGGCGTCTTATCTCCGAATACAAGATTAGCCATTGCCGTTCCGCCGTTCTGTCCCGGCAAATACATATTTAATATGCCATGCACGTTATCTGCAAAAGGAAGCTCCACGGGCGAACCGCCGTAGAGAATGACGATAACCTTTTTGCCCGTCTTTATAAGCGCGTCTATAAGTGCAAGTTGGTTTTCGGGCAAGCGCATATTTTCTCTGTCCGCGCCCTCGCTTTCAACGTAATCGGTAAGCCCCGCAAACACCAATATTTTCTCGTATCCGCTTGCAAGCGCAACCGCTTCTTTTATAAGCCTTTCGTCGGGTGCAAGCTGATTTTCCTTGTAACCTTTGGCGTACTTATAATTTACCTTTCTTTCGTCAAACGCAGTCTTGGGCGTGGAAAGGAATGTCGGATTTATCATAGAGCTGCCCGACCCCTGATAGCGAGGCTTTTCAAACAGTTCGCCAACAACGAAATAATTCCCGTCTTTCGCAAGCGGCAACACGCCGTCGTTTTTAAGCAGTACGGCGCAATCGGCGGCTATCTCTGCGGCAAGCGCATTGTGCGCCGCAAAGTCGGCTTCACGCTTTTTGTTGTTTTCGTGCTTTTCGACAAGGCGCAACACGTTCTCTACCGCCTTATCCAAATCTTCTGTTTTCAGCGTTCCGTCCGCTACTCCGTCTATTATCCACTTACGGCAAATATTGGTGTCGCCCGGCATTTCCAAATCGAGTCCCGCGCGTATCATTTCAAGCCTGTCGTGCGTCGCGCCCCAATCGGTCATAACCAAACCGCCGAAGCCCCACTCTGTGCGCAGAACGTCGGTCAAAAGCCACTTATTTTGACTGCAATACGTTCCGTTAATTTTATTGTAGGCGCACATAAAGGTTTGCGGCTTGCTTTCCTTTACGATGATTTCAAAGGGTTTTAAGTAAAGTTCGCGCATTGCTCTCATATCGCAGACGGAATCGCCCATAAAGCGGAAGTTCTCGCTGTTGTTTAGCGCAAAGTGTTTTACCGAAACGCCCGAGCCTTTTTCTTGAACGCCCTTTACTTCCGCCGCCGCCATTTTGCCAGCAAGATACGGGTCTTCCGAAAAATACTCGAAGTTACGCCCCGCCAGCGGATTGCGTTTAATGTTCGTTCCCGGACCGAGCAGGACGTTTATTCCGTAATGCGCGCATTCTTCGCCGATTGCAACGCCCATTTTATATGTGTTTTCTATATTCCAACCCGACGCCGTCGACGCCGCGGCGGGAAAGCACGTTGCGGGAGCGCTGTCGGACACTCCGTTGTCGCCACCCTCAGATTGCACGCGCAATCCGTGCGGGCCGTCCGACATTCGGACGGACGGAATACCCAACCTCGGCACGGGGTTAGTGTACATAAAGTCTACGCCCGCAACCAAAGCCGCCTTTTCCTCCACCGTCAACTCGCTCAATAAACTTTGAATATCCATAAAAATGATACTTCCTTTCATTTTGTGTATAAATTATAACAGAAGATATTATAAATTTCTTGCATAATTGTTCTAATTATATTATAATTGTTTTAACTTTGGGAGGATATATGAAAAATCTTGATTATAATTACCTTTGCGCAATTATCGGAAATCTCGCAGGAATCCCCGTAAGGACATATAAATATGACAAGCAAGTGTTTTATCACTCGCTTGTAGGTTTGCCCAAAGACCCTATAACGCCGTATCTTTCGGATATTTTATCGATAACCGATCACGTCGGATATTATATCACGCCGTATTTTAACTATTACGGAATTGTTAATTGTCCGCCATATAAATTAGTTATCGGTCCTTCGCGCCAATCGACTATGAATGAACAGGATATAAAAGAATTGGCTTTTGAGTGCGACGTTTCCCCCGATGAAGTCAATGAATTTGCCACGGGAATTAAAAGCATTGTTGCCATGCCGCTTGACAGCATATTGCAAATTTTATGCACTATAAATTACGTGATGAATGACGAAAAACTTTCTTTGGAAAGGATAAAAATATATGATACGGAACAACAAAAACTCAAAGAGATTATAGAGTCCGACAGAGCTAATCAAAGTTTCGATTCCGATATTGCAATACTTCAATCCAATCAGGCAGTTCACAACACCATTGCTCTCGAACAAATGCTTGTCAACATCGTCCGCAAAGGCGATACAGCCGCGCTACGCGAATGGATTGCAAACGCCCCTGCCGTGCGTGCCGGTATTCTCGCCACCGAACAAATGCGGCAATTGAAAAATACGTTTATCGTAACTACCACCATTATCTCGCGGGCGGCAATCCGCGGAGGAATGGATGTTGAAGACGCGCTGACGCTTTCCGATGCATACATTCAAAAATGCGAGCTTTTAAACAACGTAGAGCAAATAACGAATTTGCAATATCTTATGGTATTTGACTATACGGAACACGTAGAAAAGCTTCGGCTCGGGAAATCCCCGTCGAAATTAGTTTTAGAAATAAGCAATTACGTTCAACATCATCTTTCCGAGCCCGTAAATATCCAAGCGTTGGCAAGCGCAATGTTTTTGAGCCGTACGCGCTTATCCGTTAAATTTAAAGAAGAAACGGGAATGACTTTAACCGATTTCGTGTTAAAAGAAAAAACGGAAGAAGCCAAAAGACTTCTCCGCTATACCGACAAAACGTTGATTGCAATCAGCGCATATCTCGGTTTTTCTTCGCAGAGCCATTTTTCCCGCGCGTTCCGTAAATACGCCGGCTGTACCCCGCTCGAATATCGAAAAAAATACAATTCTTAAATTCCAACATTTTTTTAACTACCAGATTGAGAGATTTATAATTTCGGAAGTTCCTTGTGCGCGGTAGGAAGACCTGCCTTAATTATAAAAGGGGTCGGAAACACCGCCCGACCCCTTTTTTGGATTTAGTCGTTTATTGTAGTCATATAGTTGAAATAATCATTTATTTTGATATACTATGAAGGTATCAATAATCTTTCGTTTTCCATTCTGCGTGGATATATCTATCTTACGGAAGTTATATAGTGCCATTTTGAAATGGTCTTGCGTAAATGACTGCTCTCATTTGTTTTGTTCCCCCATAAGGCGCAAAAGTGTTTCCTTTAATTGAGCGTTTGCAGGAGAGTTCGGGTCAAAGCACATTTCAATTAGCTCTTGCATTTGAGTTTGGTTTTTCCATACTTTGGGTTGAAAATTGTATAGCTTGCCTTGCGGGTTGTCCGTCCTACCGAAGATATAGTCAAGCGATACGTCAAAAAAGTCGGCGTACTGCATTAACACGCCGTAGGGCGGAAACGCTTGTCCGTTTTCATAACGGAATATGGCGGGTTGTTCAACTCCTTCAAAATTAGCGGCGAGTTTGGCTTGAGAAAGTCTAACACTTTCTCGTAAGCCTTTTAATCTTTGTGCTACTATCGTCGGTTTCTTCATATAACCACCTAAATCTTTATTTTGAATTACAATACTACATATAAAGATTATTGTCAATACAAATTAAGGATAAAATAACGCTTGAAAATTATTCTTTGATGTGCTATAATTTTATAGATTAAATTTCGGAGGAACACTATGGCATACTCATTAAAGAGTGTAACGATACGCACAGACAATTCCGAGAGCGGAATGGCAAAAATCAACGAGCTTTGGGCGGATATTATGACGGGCAAAATTCCGCTTGACTTTGTAAAAAACGGCGTACCTGTAAAAGGTCTGTCGCCTATATCTGCATACAGCGATTACGAGAGCGACGAGAAAGGCAAATATAACTTATCCGTTATGTCCGTAACCATCGATTTTTTTGCAAAAATGGAAGAATTGGTTGCGCAAGGCAAGTATGTCAAAATTGACGAGAAAGGCGAAACGATTGCCGATTGCGCAAATAAAGCGTGGTCGAAAGTTTGGCAACTCACCGCAAGCGGCGAAATTAAACGTGCACTTACTATCGACTACGAAAGCACCGTACCCGCCGAATATACCAAAGACGGTAAAGCGCATTGCTATTTGTACATTGCGGTAAAGTAAAAAAGTATGATAGACATTAAAACTTGGATTGCGGAATTTACAAATAAAGTCGGGCAAGCATTTAAAAGCCGTGTTTGGTTTATAGGTTTGCAGGGCAGTTACGGTAGAAGCGAGGCAACGGAAACGAGCGATATAGACGTAGTTGTCATTCTCGACGAACTGCGCATAAACGATTTGAAAGTCTATCGGGATATACTTGACGCTTTGCCGAACAGGGAATTCGTGTGCGGTTTTATTTCGGGCAAAAACGAGCTTTTGAATTGGGAAGCAAGCGACCTGTTTCAATTCTATTACGATACCACGCCCATAAAAGGAACGCTCGATTGCCTGCTTGAAACGATAGACCGCGGGGCTGTAAAACGCGCCATAAAAATAGGAGCGTGCAATATTTATCACGCCTGCGTTCACAACTTCGTTCACGAGAAAAGCGAAGATATACTGCGCTCATTGTATAAGTCGGCTGCCTTTGTTTTGCAAGCGGTATGGTTTTACGAAACGGGTAAATATATCAAATCAAAGGCTGAATTGCAAAACGCAATCAATCCGCCGTCTGCCATTCTTACAACGGCACTCAATTTAAAGAACGGTGCAAGCGTAAAGTTTGAGGAAATGTCGGAGTTGCTACTGAATTGGGCGACGGCGCTAATAAGAGGATATAACGAATGACCATAGAGCTTATAAAGGAAAACGAAATACAAGAAACTTGCGATATGGTAGCCCGCGCGTGTAAAAATTCGGTTTTTGCCGAGTTTTATCCGCAACAGCCGAAATATTTTTCTATTGCGTATGACGAAATAAAGCAAAAAGCCGAATACGGACATTTAATAGTTTTATGAAAACGAAAAAATTTGACATTTTTATTTATTATACTTGTTATAATCGGAGCATATCTTATACTTAAAGCTTCAAATACTTGTTTGTCCATAATTACAACTCCACAATTCATATGAGTGTTACACATATTAACATACAAAACATAACAAAACGGGAGAAATTTTGTGAATTTCTCCCGTTTTGATGCGTGTGTTGACCGAAACTCCCCTTTTTTGGGGGTGTTTCGATAGGCAGTTGAA
>CANOUP010000005.1 GCA_947570625.1 uncultured Clostridia bacterium
TATCGACTTTGTGGAAACAAAGCTTGCCTCATCGACAATAATGATATCAAAGAATGCTTATTTGCTTTTCAATTGCAAACTTCGATTTATAATCATTTTAGACAGTTCATATCTCTTTTCGGGAAACAGCCGTGTTATAAAATCTATCGCTATTTCATGATGAGCAAAAGTTCCCCCGCCCTTACCTTGCTTGGAAATGATTCCTACTGCTTTAGTTTCTGAAATCCACGTTTTTGCCGTCAAAGTAAAAGAAGGCTCTTTGGTTTTTTCGATAAGAATAGCCGCTTTTTCAAAATTGAAATAATTTTGATTATGCTCCTTTTCCCAAAGCATCAGTATCTCTAATGTTTTTCTATCTCTAAGCCAACTTTGAATTTCATAGCTTGGATTAGTCAGATTCTTTTGTTTTGCTATTTCAGTTAACGAATATAATTCTAAATCTTTTATTTCAATGTGGTTAACATCCAAAAGCAATTGACCATAAGGTTCATTGAATTCCAAAAAATGTTCTATTTCTTTTTTTAAATTTTCCAGTTTATAATTTAAGATATCTTTTGTTATTACTCCTTGTTGTTGGAGTTTCGTCCATGTCTTTTTATAACTATCAACATATTCTTCAATAGCTGATTTATATTTTTCTAAATCCATAATATTCACCTTGTTTAATTATAGCAGAAAAATAGATAAACATCAATCATAACGTGCCTATTTTTATGTTTAAAATCTCAAAACATCGCTAATTTTAGGTTTTCTAATTTCTTATAATCAATAAGAATATAAAAGTATCTAAAATTGTATGATTTTAAGCCATTTTATTAAAAATTCCTTATATTTTTTCTTATAACATAAAAATATCGCATCTTATCTTTCGACAAAATGCGACATTTTTCGTTGGAGCTAATAGCCGGATTCGAACCGGCGACCTGCTGATTACGAAGCAAGCCAAACGAGTTAAAAACCGCAACATATAGTATCAAGAATATCTTAAATACAATATATAGTAGTTAAAGTATCGCAAAAAATTCTTGACACTTCCATGACAGTAATTTTTTGAAGCCTAAGCAAACCGCGCGGGCGGGATTTCAGATAACGC
Source organism: uncultured Clostridia bacterium (assembly GCA_947570625.1). Classification (GTDB taxonomy): domain Bacteria; phylum Bacillota; class Clostridia; order Christensenellales; family Borkfalkiaceae; genus Coproplasma. Next base: position 1,094 of record CANOUP010000005.1, read on the forward strand.
AACCCTTACCAGCTCCCAAGCCGCGCAAGCGGCTTTTCTTTTGCGCTTCCAAGCTTGCCGACAGCCGCCGCCGTTTCCGCAGCCGACAGCCGTTCTCGGCAGGCTTCCGCTTAGATTACAAACGCTCCGCCCGCTTTCTGTTCTTACCCGCGCTTTGGCGCGGACGGCTCGGTCCTTTTCTGTTTATCTTTTCTTAGAAGAATTCGGTAGAATTATACTATAACCTGACAATAACCGTACTTTTTTATGACTGTAACCGTACTTTTTAATAGCGAAAACCGAACTGTTTTTTTGTCAAATAGTTCGGTTTTTAGCTTTCATTTACTTACAAAAAGAAAGAACCCGATTTCAAACTGAAATCAAGCTCTTTCTTCCTCTGTTCTCTGCCGCGCCGCACTCTTTTTTTGCCGACCGACACCGATTTTTCGTTTTTTTGGAAACGCCTACAAGCGCAGGGCTTACCCTACGCTTTAAATTGCTTCTTCATTTATTATATCCGTCAGGAAAAACCCCGGCGGGAAAACGCTGCGTTTTATCTTACAGGTCTTGAAATAATTTTCAAGCTCTTCTCGAAGCTCTTCCTTCTCGCTTTCAAGCCTTCCGAGTTCGGGCGAATCCGCGCCGCGGGTTCGGAAGATTTCCGTTACTATCGCCGAATGGTTGTTATTAATCCGTTCTATTAAATTCTTATACTCGTTTTTCCGCATAAGCCGTGCATGCAGTTCTTCCGCTGTCGGCTCCTTGAAAAAGGCTTGTACGGCTTGCAAATTCAAGTACGGGTGTTTTACTTCTAATATCCGAGGATTAACCTTAAACAGACTGCAACCGCGTTTACGCTTGTCGTTACCGTCCTGCTTCTCGCTATTAATCAGACTCGCCGCGGTAAGCTCACGCAGCGCGTCGCCTACGGTGGTCCTCGGAAGATTCACCGCCTTGCCTATGCGCTCCTGCGAGCTGATAAACACGCCGTCTGTTTTCGGGTTCGTAACACTGCGCTTTAAGAGCGCTAAATTCAGAAATCTGGAACGCGCAAGGCGTTTCTTTTTTCCGTTTATCTCCCATTCGCGCTTTAACCAATATACGTCTATCTCTACGTAGTTTTTTCTGTTGTACTTGGCGATTATTTTGTATCGGGATTGTTTTACGCGTTCTATAATTCCGAGCTTTATAAGCAATTTCAAGCCTGCACAGACGGTTTCCCGTGACATTCCGTACAATTCGATAAAATGCTCGTAAGTAAGTTTCGCGGGCTCCTTATAGATATTGTTCATTGTATGTATGTAAGCAAGAATGAATTGCACGCTTAAAGAAAGCCCCGAAAAAACCGTTGCTTTGCCCTTACGCTTCTTGCCCGTGAACGCGAGCGGAAACTCTATGTACACCGACGTTTCGGGTATGTTATTCAGTTGTTTCCATGCCGTCGCTGTCTGCATCCACTCACCGTTAATTGTCTATTCTCAATTGTTCGTAGCCTTTCGGAAGGCTTATCCGTTTTTTCTTGGTGCTTGCTCTGCCGCGGCGGTGACGCGGCGCACAGTCCGGACAGTAGCATTTCGAATAATCTTTTGCAACCGCCCAGTCTGCCGCCCGAGCTTTGACGTAACCCGAAAATTCGGCGTTACGTCCGCAATCGTCACAGATATATAATTTCAATTTCGTTTTCATAATCAATTACCTTTTGACTCTGATTTTTGACGGCGCCTGTTCGCTCCGGTTTTTGACCTGGGATTGTGACCTGGGATTGTGACCTCAATTTTTGACGACGTTGTTTAACCCCAGCTTAAAGCCATTGCCGCCGCGAACTCTTCAAACGTCTTGCTTCGGTTCTTCTGTCGGTACTTGCCGAAACTGTTTTTGAACAGCGGATAGGTATTGAAAGTATACCTCGGTTTTATTACGTTCGTCGGGCATACACGCCTTAAACCTTTTAACCACAGATATGTCGTCTTGCTTACGGGAACGCCGAACATATACGGCTCTACGACCTGCGTCGGTTCGGGAAGCCCGAATATTTTCATTGGCACGGGGTTTTCAATACAAATACGCGGGCAGTCCGCATTGTAAATCTTCATAAAGAACTCGGCAGCTTGTTTCCCATGTCTTAACCGCTCTTCGTCTATTTCGCCGTTTCGGATAAGGTTACAGCTTCCCGCCTTGGATAAGTACGTGCACGGCGGGAAGGCTATAATCATATCCCATTTATCTATCACGTGCGCTTGTCCGTCACAGGTTAAAAACTCCCCGCCGTTTAAGTACGGCGTTACATCTTCCCAAATATGCCATTCGGGGCAACCGCCCGAACAAAATTCTATATCGCAAGAATAAGCTTCATGTCCTTTCGCTCTGAACGCTTTACAGACACGCTGACTTTCTTCGCATGCAACAAGTATTTTCATTTTTTTGACCTCGATTTTCGACGACGTTGTTTGACCCAGCTCGCGCAGCCCCGGTCTTTGACTTCGAAACTTGACGGCGCTTCTTGACCTCGATTTTTAGCCTTTCTGCGGTCGCGGGGCGCAATTTGACGACCGCGGGATTAATTCGGAAGGGCTTCGCCCTTACCCGAATTTTGGAACACTTCCCCACCCCGTGAACTCCCCCGCGAACGCAAGCGTCATTTCGCGGGGACGCCTTGCTTAGTTCACGGGACCCACCTTTAATCGCCTTCAACATTTTCAGCTATTAAAGATACACTCGCCGCCGCGCCCGTTTTTTCGCCTTCCATGGGCGTTTCTGTGCTACACGCCGTCGCGTTCGCTTCTTGTTTCGGCATTGCCTGTGCACCGCCGTCCGACTCTTCCCGCATTATTTTATCGGCTTGCGCCTGCGCTTCGGCTTTTCGCTTTCTTTGCTGTTTTTCAAAGTGTTTCAGCCACTTGTTATACTCTCGTTTTGTCATGCCCTGCGGTTCTTGTTCCGCTTCGGGTGCGGGCTCGCCTTCTTCCCCTGCGTTCTCCGATACCGACTTCGCCCGCATTGCCAGATACTCGTTTATCTCGATACTTGCCGCTTCTTCCGCATATGTCATTGCTTCATTTTGACATACTTTACCGAAATGCAGTCTACCGATATTAAAACGCCGCCATGTTTGCGGTATTATTCGGTCGATTTTTATTTGCGATTCAAGCAAGGAAGTTTCTGCAAGTATTTCTATTTCGGTATTTAACTTTTCGCGCTTTCGCTCTATTTCGGCTAAAAGCTTACTGTGTTCGAGCTTTACTTCTTCAAGTTCTTTATCGCGTACTGTCGCAAGCTCTTCCGTAAGTTTTGCTCTTTCGAGATCGATTTCTTTCAGCTCTTTTTCACGCTGCATTTCAAGCTGCTTTTTAAGCTTCTCGCGTTCAAGCTTGATTTCTTCCAGCAACTTATCGCTTTGTATTTGCAATTCAAGTTTCTGCTTGTCGCGTTCAAGCTTTACTGCTTCAATCTCTTTGTCGCGCTCGATTTTCATTTGCTCGATTTGCTTGTCTACTTCAATAAATTCCGCGGCATTCATTAACTCATACTCGCGCTTGTATTGGGCGAAATAATGTTCGAGCATTAAATTGTACATTGGTTCACCGATAAACTCTATATACTTAAACAGCTCACCGCACACCGTATAAAATCGTTGCTGTAATTTATGTACTTTACTTACGGTATCGTCAACCGCTTCAAGCTCATCGGCGGAGTTGCTATCTATTACAGCAACTATCCGCTTGTTCTTAGGCTTTGTTGAATTGCCTTTTTTTGCAATAGGCAAATACTTATCCTGAGTTTTTAGCGTCCTACCATTAGGAACTTTTTTAGATACATTATTTTTTGCCGCCTTTACGGGCGGTTTTTTTGTTGCCTGCGGCTTCTTCGTCTTTGAATTTGTTTTGCTCAATGCTTTTTATCTCCGTTTTAGATTTACGTTTCGGCTCTGCCGTTGCGCAGCTATGCACGGCTTCGGGCGCGGGCGGAGCTTTCGCGTATTGGTGGGCTTTCATAAGTATCGCGCGCGCACCTATTATTATGGGAACTATCAGGCGGTAAGGCATTGGCATTATGCTCACACATACGCTCACCGCCATGATTATAAGTTCCACCGTTACAATGCGTATTAGTCTAAGCTTCTTCGACTTTTCGGTTCTTTGTTGCTTACGCATTTCACTCTCCTTTCTTCTCCCCAAGCTATTTAAACAGCTTTTTATACAGCCATTTAAGGAAGCCCACAGCACACCCGAACACCGCAATCGCAACTACCAAAGCAACAACAGCGACGACGGTTTCAATTGTCGTTGCCTGACCTGTGAAAAGTTTTATTATGCAGTTCCAGATATACTCCCAGAAACCTTTATGCCCCGTATCCTCGGGACGATTGCCGGGAGTGTCGTCGCCTTCCTGCTTGTTGTCTACAACGCCAAGGTTATACGTTTTGCCAGCAGTTTCGAATTTAAGCCGTAAAATCGTTACGTCGTTTACCCTCGTAGCGAAATAGTCGCCTGTTTCAGAATAATGGTTATACTCAGACTCATAAAAACGCAAAATCCATTGTTTATTTTTTAGATTTGTTTCCGTTTCCTCGCTTAAAGTTATTTTGTCAGACTGCGCCGCGGTTTTGAATTCCGCAACGCTCTGAATGCACTGCCATTCGTATTTTTTGGAGAACAGTCCGCTTGCCGTATTACCGCCTTTATTAAGTTCGTAATTCAAAGTTTCGGTTTGTTCTTCGGGGTCCCAAGCATAGATTTCTTGTATTTCGTCCGAGAAGGGTTTGTATTTATACCGATACATTTGCGAAACAAAATATACGTCTGCTTCGACAAGCTTGTCTATCTGCCTATCGGTAGAAAATGCTATATAATGGCTGTCTGTTGCTTTATTAAATGTAAGCCAACCATTCGGATACCGTATAAAATCAACGTACTTTTCCGTTATTGTTATGGTTTCGGAAATTACCATATTGTAACTTACCTCGCCGTTTACCGTTACCGCCGTCCATAATTGCCCGACTTCATATACAACTTCATTAACATTGTTATTGTTGTCCGTGCCTTCGTCTATCGCGCTGTCATATTTACGGTGTATAGCGCTTATATCGTAATAACGTACAACGTCAGCTTTAACCGCTATATCGTTAACCTTGTATTTGAAAAATACGCCGCTCGAATTTAGCTTAGTAAGCTTGTAATCAACCCACATGGCATTATCGTTTATAGCCGTAGAAATTCGGACAGTGGTTGCCGTAAGGTCCTTATACTGTCCGCTCGGCTGGTATGCATATAAAAATAACTCGCCGTTCTCGCTCTCGGCTATCTGTATGACCTCTATCGAGAAGTTGTAAAGCTCTTCGGGATAGTCAGAGAAATTAAAGCTTTTGTCTGTGGTAAGGTCTTTTATTACGCTCGAAGCTTCGGTTTCCGCACGCGCCGAAACGGCGGTGCGGTAAACCGCACCGCCGCCCGTTTGGAAAAAAATGAAGAATATCGCTATAAGCAATATTACTGCGTAATTTGTTTTTCTGCCTGCCTGTTTCATTTTAAGCTCCGTCAATCAGGGTACACGATAATATTATCGGGCACGAGGTTAATATCCGTTATCGATTTGATAAGCGTCAGACAGTCGCTTCTGAACGCAATATAGAGCTTTGTAGGGTCGTCGGAAAACATTTCATCAGTGTTTTCATATCGGCGGGTTTTTACGACGCTGTATTCGTCGCCGTAACTGTATGTAATTTCATATTCAATCCTCGAAACGCCTGCGATATAATTTGCCGAGGCGCTCGAGACATTTCCCAAGCCTCCGCCGTAGTTTTGACCGCGTTCAACTATAAAGTTGTTTACAATTATGCTTGCGCCCTGCGAATTGCCTCCGCCCACTATTAATCCCATAAGAGGTATTTTAAAGTCTTTTCCCGTTGTTGTGATTTTCTGAACGGGGTGATAGCCTGATGTGCCAAGCCCTACGTTCAACTTCTCTTGTAATTCGCTTCTGAAATAGGCGTTTGTCGTGAAAGTGGTCTTGTAGTTGGATATAGTGCCCTGGATTGTTCCGACGCCGAACTTAGGCGTTATTTCTACGGTGTTCATTCTATCGCCGACGTTGACGCGTCCTAAATCTGAACCGTACGAAGGGTTGAGAGTTGCCGTAAACAGTTCGAGCTCTTTCAAATGGTCCACCTGCGCGGTACCGTAAATTCCGCCGTCTGCACAGCTAGCGACTTTTATCATTACGGGTTCGCCGAACGGTTGATTTACGGTGAGCGTGAATTCAAGCCCGTACTGCACGGTCTGATTTAAAGTAACGTAATCGGCTATGTTTTTACCCGTTGCCCAGGAGCTCGCGTTATCTTTCCAGCTGACACTGCCGACAACGCTTTTGTCGCCCGCGTCCTCGTTAACCGTTGCGGTTATGTTGTATGCGGTATTTGCTTGTTCGTCGATACCGTAATCTTCGTATTGTTCCGAAGAAATACGGCTTGCCCTCAGGAATATTCCTTTGTTTTCGCCCGAATTTACGAGTTTATCGTCCGACGGGTCTTTGTCCTCGCCGTTGCCGTCGTTGTCCGTCTGCTCTTGTCCTGATTGAGTCCACTTGACGGGATTCCACGTCTTGTAGACTAACGAAAGCACGACGTACGCGCCGACTATTAGCGCGAGAAATAACGCGATTATTGCTGTTATCTTGACGCTTGCTCCGTCACTGTTGCGGGAATAGTGTTTTTTTGACATTTCCTTTTGCTCCTTTCGGGGGGTTTCCCGCCCCCATTAAATAAATTTTTTTATATCAACGGTTAGCCCCGTCTGATAACATACCGTCGCGGACTTTACGCCCGCCCTCTTCCTGATTGCCACAGCTCGCCGACGCGCTCCGCTCTCCGTCGCGTACTTGCGTTCGCTGTATCCGCAACGTCCGCTTTCGTATTTCGTTAGTACGAAATAATATCCCTGCCCCGTCATAACGGCTCCTTAGGTTCCGACTTCTTTGTTTTTCGCTTATATTCCGCGCACTCTTCGAAGCCGAAGTCGCACTGCACCGCGCCGTGCGTGGGTTTGTCCGAGGGCGTTGCCTTGCATACCTCGCAATCTTTCGCCCAACTCCATTTGCTATAAGGACACCCGCTCATACCGTCGCCCCCGCCACAAAGTCCGTTTTCAGCTTCGGACTGGGCGCTTCGAACACGAAGTACGCGAATCGCTTATCCTCTTGCCTTAACCTATCTACTCCCGCTTCTAATAGCTTGTATATACCGTAACGTCTGTCGTATCGGAGAATCTGCCAACCGGGCGGCAATGCCTTGATTTCGTTTACGTCCAATTCGTAAACGACACAACCTACACTTTTCATTTCGCTTTACCTTTCTTGTTTATTTTTTATAAGCCGAACAGCTCTTTGATTTTGAAACCCAGATACACAAACACTGCCATTATCCCGATTCCGATTGCTAAGAGTATCAGCTTTATAATCCATTTGATTAGTTTCATTCCAGCTCTCTTCCCCCGGTCATTGACCCAAGTCTTTAACCCCGGAGATTGTCCCCTTCAAGACCCCGCTTTGTTGCGGGGCTTGAATAGGGTAAAGCGTCTGCCGGCTTACAGTTCGTTTACCTGCACGCCGACGTATTTAACTGTCACAAATTTCAGTATAAAGTCGTGAAGCTTCAAAAGCTTCTTGACAATCAAATTCATATATATCGTCAATACTGCATTCAAAAGTATTTCCGAACTCGTCTGTCATAAATTCTTTAATTAGCTTATATGCTTCTTCTTTACTATTGGCACTCCAACATAAACCGTCGAATTGATTAAAACCGCGATAAACATAAAACTTTTTCATTTCGCTTTACCTTCCTGAATGTAGGACATTGTTCCCCCTTTGCTTCGGCGAAGGGGCTTTTTTTGCCCGCTGTTGCCGATATCGACAAGATTTCTTGTTTTGAATTATAACAAAAAAGAATTCTTGTTGTCAAGCTCAAAATCAAGATTTCTTGTTACAATACAGCAAAAGGTGAAAAAAATGACTATCTTACAACAACGTTTAATAGATTTGCGCACGGATAAAGGGCTTTCTCAAAAAGATTTAGCAAAAAAAATCAATGTATCAGGTAGTGCAATAGGTTATTGGGAAACTGGTACAAACGAGCCGAAAGCAACTTATCTTTCTCGATTATCAGAATTTTTCGAAGTTTCCGCCGACTACCTGCTCGGACTGGAAGACGATTTCGGCAGTCGCACCGTCGCGCCGATGGGCGACACCACTACTGCCGACGAGCGCGACTTGCTTGAAGTTTACCGTACACTTTCACCCGAACTGCGGGAAACGCTTTGGGGGCTTTTAGCAACATGGACCCCCTCAAAAACGCTTAAATCCAAGAAAAAAGTATAATAGCTTTGCTTTTCAGAGAATTAACGTTAAAATATCCCCCACTAACTTTTGTGGGGGATATTAATGAATTATTCAATTTACGTAAGCGAAGACGACTACACTGAAATTAAAAGAATGCTTTCGATTTTAGGCAAAATAATTTTCAGTGTAGACCAAGCTAAGCAAGAAGAAGCTTTAATATCGAGATTTAACGATATTGAAATTCAAGAGCAGAGGAAAATAATTAATCAAGGCGATACTTTGACTGCCCAAAAGGAGAGTCAAATGTTAATTGATATGCCGGGGATTTCCTTAAACTCGAAACCCCGCAAAGACGGCCGTTATCAGGGTTATATCTCGAACAGCGACGGCACAAAGCAATATTTTTACGCCCGTACGCGTGAAGAAGTTGCGATAAAAATGAAACTTTATTTACAGGAGGCAAATTCACCGAAAAGAAAAGCACAAAATAAAAACTCGCCTACCTTTGGCGAGTATGTTGAGAAATGGATTGAAATTTATAAAAAGCCGAACTTGAAGGCAAAGTCTTTATTGAGTTTGTCAAATTCATTAAAACCCGCTATGCAAGCTTTCGGGAACAGAAAGCTTGCTTCGATATCAGGTGATGACGTTCAAGAGCTGCTACTCTCCATATCGGCGCCGCGCATACGCGACCTTTGCCGTACTTACCTGAACAGCGTTTTTAAGAAAGCGGTTGTCAAAAATATTATTAAGCGCAACCCTTGTGAAGCTGTTGAAATTAAACGACATAAATCAAAGCATAAAAAAGCTTTGACAATCGAAGAACAGGAAACTTTTTTCAGGGCAACGGCAAACTCGAAGTATTCGCTGCTGTACAGATTTTTGACGGCAACGGGCTTGCGAATCGGAGAAGCCCTCGCCCTGCACCGTTCCGATATAGACTTCGATAATTTTACGATAACGGTTTCCAAAAACGTAGTTTTTATCCGCGGGGAACGTATTGAACAGGATACGCCGAAAAGTGAAGCCGGGAACAGAACAATCCCTATTCCTCAAAATCTTTGCGCTGAAATAAACAAAATCTATACCGAAATACTATTCCCGTTTACCTATAATTCGGTTCACTGCGCAATCAAGCGAACAGCTTCCGAAACGAAACTTCCCGTATCATTACATATCCTGCGGCACACTTACGCCACAAGATTGGAAGAAGCGGGCGTTCCGCCGAAGGTAAAACAGTATCTGCTCGGACATTCGAGCTTGGAAATGACCCAAAACGTTTACACTGATATTCAAGAAAAATATATTATTTCTATTTCAGAAGTAATTCGCAACATATTTAAAGATTGATTTTGACACTAAATTCTGACACTTTGGAAGCATATTCGTGCGGAATAAAAAGAAAAAGACCCGCTTTTCAAAGTACTTTTTGCTCAAAATACTTGAAAAACGGGCTTTTTTGGAGCTAATAGCCGGATTCGAACCGGCGACCTGCTGATTACGAATCAGCTGCTCTACCAGCTGAGCCATATTAGCGTTCCGTAAAGTTGCCTTGACAAAGCATTATTATTATAACAGATTAATTTAATTTTGCAAGCGATTTTTTACCGTAACGTAAAATATTTTTTATAAAGCAAAAATATCATATATTATGTCGCGTAAATTCAAACCGACGGGATTTGTTATCGCCCTCTGCGCCGTGATAACGGCTACCGTTATACTCTGCGCTTGCGCCGTGTCCTGTTCGGGCAAAAAACTCTTCTTCGAAGCAGAGTATCATTTCGTCTGCTACCGCCTTGCCGACAATACCGTTTCGGCGAGCTCGCTTTCCGATACCGTAAGCTCTTACGGCGGGGCGGGATACATTTTGAATTATAACGGAAGCTATTACGTAACGGTATCCTGCTACTTCAACGAAAACGACGCGCAGTCTGTGTGCGAGAGTTTAAAAAAGCGCGAACTCGATTGCTCGGTTCTGTCCGCCGAAACGCCCGATTATAAGCTTAAAAGCCCCAACGCAAGGCGCAACGGCGAGCTTTATCTCGGCAACCTTAACACGCTGAACTCGCTTTCGGTTATGGCTTACGACTGCGCCAACGCGCTCGACACGGGCGAATACAACCAGCAGAAAGCAAAAAGCGTTGTTTCGGCAATCAGAAGCGGGCTGAACGGGCTTTTGAAAAACAACTCTTCAAACTGTTTCACCGACAGACTGAACAGCCTTATCGCCGAGTGCGAGGACAAAGAAAGCGGGTATCTGTATTCCAAAGATATGCGGTACCTGCAAATAGCCGTGACGGACGTTATTCTTACCGCAGAACTTTTTTAAAATTTATAAAAATAATTGTAAATTATGGAAAACTGCGCAAAATACGGATATGAACAGAAATTTTACCGCTTTTTGCGCGGCTATGCTTGCGTTTGCAATTATGTTTGTTATTTGCGGAGGATTTATCGAAGGCAACAAATTCTCGCTTGCCGACGATAAAGACAGCGTCGTTAAGACCATTTACCTCACTTTTGACGACGGCCCCAGCAACAAGGTTACACCTAAAATTCTGGACGTGCTCAAAAAAGAAAACGTTAAAGCCACTTTTTTCATAATAGGAAACCAGGCTGAAACGCGGAAAAACATTATCAAGCGCGAATTCGACGAGGGACATACCGTCGCCGTACACTCCTACACTCACCGCTACGGCGAAATTTACGCTTCGCCCAAAAGCCTTTTGGAAGATATAGACAAGTGCAACGAGCTTATAAAAAGCGTGACGGGCGAGTACTCGAAAATTTACCGTTTTCCCGGCGGAAGCTTCGGTCTTTCGCAAAAGCTTGTTTCCGCCGTGACAGAGCACGGTATGCGCTATGTGGACTGGAACGCTTCAACGCGCGACGCCGAAATTTACGGTGCGACGCCCGCACAGCTTGTAAAAAGCGCGATTTCCACCTCGGCTTGTTCGGACAACGTAGTCCTGCTTGCGCACGACTCCACCTCCAAATCCTCTACCGCCGAAGCGTTGAAAGATATAATAGCACACTTCAAAAACGAGGGATACGTTTTCGAAGCTTTTTAAAAAATATGCCCCGCGCGTTTTTAACGCGCGGGACGGCTTTTTATGATTTTGGAATATAAATCCTGAATGCGGTTTTCGCTTCTTCCGACTGTCCTTCTATACTCGGAGTTCCCAGTTTTGCGATATTGAACGCCCTGTACAAATATCCTTCCCACCAGCCTTCGCCGACCGCCGTAACGACGGTAGTGTTGCCCGGGCGCGAGGCTTGCTTTTCGTCCGCCTTCCAGCATTCGGGACGGTACTGCCACCCGCTGTTTACCATTATTACCGAACCTACGGGAAGCTCCTCCTTAGTAAAGCGTTTCGTCGCAAAAAACTTATGGCTGAGATTTGCGTCGGTTGTAATTATGTTTGCAAATTTAACAGGGTCGGTACTGTTGTAAAATCCCTGCGTGAGTTCAAAGTCGAGCTTTACATAACCCATCTCCCCGAAAACGGTCTCCTCGTCGGCTTTGGGTATATAAATTTTTACCGCGTTTTTAGCGTCCTCTTCGCGTCCGCGCAAATCCGCCGAATCAACGGTGCTTATATTGAAAGCGCGGAAAATGAAGCCGTTCCACCATTCGGGCGTTACCGTAACCATACGCTCCGTTACGTTTTCGGGGCGCGAGCTCTGTTTCGCGTCGCTCTTCCAGGCTTCGGGACGGTATCTCCATCCCCTGCTTAAAATTATTACCGAACCTACGGGCAACTCTTCTTTCGTGAAACGTTTGGTAGCAAAAAGCTTATGGCTGAGATTTGCGTCGGTTGTAATTATGTTTGCATAATTAGCGGGGTCGGAACTGTTGTAAAATCCCTGCGTGAGTTCGTAATCGAGAAGGGTGTACTTTTCGACGTCGATTAACGAAGGTTCTTCTGTATATCGGGAATGAGTTGCGCTGTAAGGCGTGCCTACGGCGTTTACCGCGCTTTCGACGGCGATTGCCTTAATCTCCGCGCTGATGCCAGACGGCGCGTATCCGATATTTTCCAAAGATAAACCCGTGAGCGCATGCACGAGCGTAAGCCCCGCAATGTATCTGCCCGTATCCAAAGTTAAATGGTAACCGTCGCGCGTAAGCGTATCGCCGAGCCAGGAAGTGCGCGCATTCTGGATTGCCGTTCCGTTGGGAATTACGGCGGATATATTTGTATTTGCAAGCACCCTGTTCTGAACGGTTTCGACTATTTTCGAATACATAACCGTCTGACTGTTTCCGTACTTCGAAAACTCGCCATGGGTGCTGTTCTGCTGATATGCCCACGTCATATTCCATACTATTTTCGCGTGCGCGGTCGCGGGCAGTTTCGACTTAACGTATTCGACGCAATAATCGAGTTTTGAATAAGTAGAAGCTATTCCGCTGCTTCCGCTTGCCTGCTGTAACGATACAAAGTCCCAGTCGCAGGAAGCAATCGCGTCGCTCATTTTATAAGATTTAGTTGTAATCCATGCGCCGTTGCTGTTAACGCGGTACTCGTAAGCAGGCGCATCGCTTGCGGCGTTGGAAGCATGGGTATCCAACGAACAACCGCCGATATAAAGATTGCCTAAATAAACCTCGTTTATCCCCAGGCTTTGGGCTATTTCATAGACGTACTGCATTGTATCGTCCGAAAAGCTGTTGCCTATCGTAAGAATTTTAAGCGCGCCGTCGTCATCCCAGGAATATACGGGCTCGGGTTTTACGGTAACTTTGTACGTCTGCGAAATTTCGCTGTCTTTAAGCTTCACGGTAATCGTGTACTCTCCCGCGGTGTCTGCGTCGTATCCCGTACTGTCGCATTCGTATTCATCGCCGTCCGCCGTATACTCAGTTTCGTCAGACATTTTAACCGTCACGGTCAAATCGCCGACGCCGAAAGCTTCGCCGTATTCGAACTCCGTTTTCATTCCCGACAATACGATTTGCACGGGCGCAGGCGACGGCTTCGGATTGCCGTTGCAGCCGGCAAGCGCCAGTCCGCAGCACACGGCAGTTAAAAGCACCGCCAATAAATGGCGCATTAGATTTCTCATTTTTTCCTCCTATGGTTGACAAGTTGATTTAATACAAGTATAATTTAACCGTAATATTTGTTCAATAGAATATTTGAACCAAAAATTCTAAAAAACAAACCTTTAAGGAAGAATAAAAAAATGCCTATCATAAGCAAAAACTTTTCGATAGACGAAAAACAGACACAATCTTTACCGTTTTTACCCGTTCCGCAAAACAAGGAACTGTTTTATTACGCAACCTCGGCGGGGCACGAAACCTGGAAAGACAGCTATTTTTTCGAACGTCAGGACATAAATATCTATATGATAAACTATGTTGTAAGCGGTTCTTATACGCTTACTGTTGACGGGCGGGAAATCAAGGTCGGGCAGGGCGATTTGGTATTTTTACATCTGGTAACACATCATATACTTTCCAAGGCGGAAGATATGACCGAAACGGTCTACTTCCACGTGCTGGGCGGGCAGACCAAAGAAATATATAACGCTTACCTTGAAAACGGCGGTTTTGTTATACGAAACGTACCCGCAGAGTTTATTAAAGAGAGCTTTGCGAAATTTTCTTCCGTATCTGAAAGCGATGACGCGTTTTACGAGCGGTCGCGCATAATTTACGGTTTGCTTACCGAAATTCTGCGTCTTAGAAATATTGAAAAACAGAACAAATACCCGGAATTCATAGACAAAATATTGTGCGATATACTCTATAAATGCCCGCCTCCGTCTTCGAAAGAAATAGCGGAACAATTCGGGTTCAGCCCCATTTATATGGAAAGGCTGTTTAAAAAGTACGTGGGGCAATCAATGCAGTCGTACATACTTAAACAGAAGTACGCGTTTGCATGCCGTTTTCTTACCGATACCGATATGTCGGTTTACGAGATAGCGCAAAAAGTCGGGTACGGCGATTCGAAGGGGCTTATCGTTCTGTTTTCGAAATTCGGCAAGCTTACCCCGCTTGCTTACAGAAAGAAAACGAGGGAACAGCAGCAAAAAACATATCTTCAAAACTGAAAAAGTCCCGCGCGTTTTTAAAGCGCGGGACTTTGTTTTTTATTCAACTCCGTATGTCTTGCGGTATTCGAGCATTTGAGGCAGGTACTCCCTGCCTTCGATAATGCCGTCTTCAATCGCGCCTATGATATCGGACATAGTAACAATCGAATAGACCTTTACGCCGAATTCTTTATAAACTTCCTGCACGGCGGAAAGACCGCTTTCCAGTCCGCGCTCCATTCTGTCGACGGAAATTACCATTCCCGCAATTTCTACGTCAGCCGAAGCTTTGAGTTTGGGCAGTATTTCTCTCAAAGCCTTTCCCGAAGTCATAACGTCCTCGATAATAATTACCCTTTCGCCGTCTTTAAGCTGTTTGCCGACGAAAAGCCCGCCTTCGCCGTGGTCTTTGACTTCCTTTCTGTCAAAGCAGTAATCCATATCGATACCGTGTTTGCCGTATAGCGAAACGGCTGTTGTCACCGCAAGCGGAATACCTTTGTACGCAGGCCCCACGAGAGTGTCGGCTTTAATGCCGTTATCGACTATGCACTGCGCGTAGTATTCGCCGAGCTTGCCGAGCTGTGCGCCCGACTTGTAATTGCCCGTATTGATGAAATAGGGCGCTTTTCTTCCGCTTTTAAGTGTAAATTCGCCGAACTTCAACACTCCGTTGTCTACCATAAATTTTATGAACTGCTGTTTGTAAGTCATTTTTGCTCCTCTTTACTGCCGTTCAGCCGTTTAACCGTACGGTATCTATAATTTCGTTTATGTCTTTAATTCCGTGCGCGTCCAGCCAGCCGTTCGTCTGCGCTATGATTTCCGGCATGGCGTTTGCGTTTGTGAAGTTTGCCGTGCCGACCTGCACCGCCTTTGCGCCCGCCATCATAAACTCGATTACGTCCTTACCGCACGTAATTCCGCCCATGCCTATAACGGGAATACTTACGGCGTGCGCCGCCTCGTAAACCATTCTCACTGCTATCGGCTTTATGCCCGCGCCGGAAACCCCGCCCGTATTGTTGGCGATTAACGGTCTTCTGCGCTCGATATCTATTACCATACCCGTAAGCGTGTTGATAAGAGAAACGCAGTCCGCGCCGCCCCTTTCGGCAGCTTGGGCGTTGACGGGAATACTTTCAACGTTGGGCGAAAGCTTAACCATAAGCGGAGTTTTACTTAAAGAACTTTTGGCAACGCGCGTAACTTTTTCTATGCTTTCGGGTTTAATTCCGAACGCCATACCGCCCGCCTTTACGTTGGGACAGGAAATGTTGAGTTCGACAAAATCGACAAGTCCGTTGAGTTTTGCGCATATTTCGCCGTATTCGTCAAAAGACTTGCCCGCAACGTTCGCCACAATTACAATACCTTTTTCTTTCAAAAAAGGCAAATCGTATTTTATGAAGTGGTCGACACCCGGGTTCTGCAATCCGACGGCGTTTAAAATCACTCCCGAACCTTCGGCTATTCTCGGAACGGGATTGCCGAGGCGGGGCTGTAACGTCATACCCTTAGTGCTTATCCCGCCGATTTGCGAAATATCGTAAATTTCGTTGTACTCCCTGCCGAACCCGAAAGTTCCGCTTGCGGCAATCAAAGGATTTTTAAATGCTACGCCGCATATGTTTACGCTTAAATTCGCCATACTTCCTCTTATTCGGCAAACGGGTCGTCCGAAGGCGCTTCTGCGGGAGCCTCGGTATTTTCGTTAAGCTCCGCGGGTTCGGGGTGCGCAAGTCTTTCGATAGCTTCACTATTGAGTTGAAGAAGTCTTGACTGTGCGGCTTCGACGTTGGCGATATCTGTGTATTTATAAACCTTACCGCCGATTGTAACTTCGAGTTTGCCGTATCTGGAAACCGCGCCCGACCTTGCGTTTTTATAAATTCTTATGAATACCTTTTCAAGCTCTTCGGGCCTGCAACTTACATTGCGGGGGAAATATAAAACTCCGTCCCTTAAAACGACTACCTTTGCGGGAAGCCTGAAAAAACGAACGGTATAGAATATTCCCATTGCGAGAATAAGTCCGCCGACGCTTAACGTAATGACGAGCACACCCGCCCCGTTTTCCTCATTGCCGATACCGACGATACATCCGATAATCACCATTAAAAGACCTACTAAGATGACGAAGATGTACGCCGCACCGGCGGCATTGTGTCTTTTTGCTACTACTTCTTCCATAATCAATCTCCTTTTATAATAATTATTTCGAGTACCTTGCCTCGTTAATTATCTCTCTTAATCTGTTCGCCGCGCCTTCGGGATTTGCGGCGTAATAGGCTTTTATTTTTTTCGAACCCGCTTCAACCTTAATCAGACCGAAGCCGAAATCGTAAGAAACGTTTTGATAGGCAGGATTCGCTTTCGTGAAGTCTACCGAGCTGATTTCTTCGGGGCGCAGGGTTATTCCCTTGGGGAAAGTAAGCACGTCGTTTTCGTAAGTAATCAGATTTTTGGGCAAGCGGCAAAACCTTATAAGCGTGAATACCATAAGCGCGGTCAGGATAAATCCGAGTATCATCAGCGCCATGCCGATATAAGAATAAATGTCCTCCATGTCGTTTATGAATATGTACGCGATTAAAAGCGCCAAACCTACCGCAAACATAAGAAAGCAAGCAAGAAGAATTACTATAAACGACGTTTTTCTGGGATATTTTTTTGCTACTATTTCCATTATAATTCCACCTCTTCGATATTAAATACGGGCCCGTCCTTGCAGACGCGCGCGTTTTCGCCGTCAGTCTTTTTGCATACGCACACAAGACATGCGCCTATACCGCACCCCATACGCTCCTCCAAAGAGACGTAACAGGGCGTTTTTATACCCCGCTCGGATAGCTTTTGTTTGAGAACTTTCAGCATTACGGGCGGCCCGCAGGCAATAATAAGGTCGGGTTCGGGTTTATCGCAGTCGTTGAGATAAGCTTCCACCGCATTGCCCTTTGCGCCGAAGCCGCCGTCGTCGGTGACGATTGTAAGTTTTTCGGATTTTTCAAGCTCGTCCGTAAGGCAAACGGCGTTTTTGTTTCTGAAACCTATGTACGAATAGAATTTCTTATCCGCGCAGTGTTCGCGGATTGTTGCAATCAGCGGGAATATACCAACCCCGCCGCCTATTACGGCTATATTCTTTTTTCCTTCGAGGTCAAATCCGTTGCCCAGCGGGAGAAGTATTTTAAGTTTATCGCCCGCCTTTGCCTGCGACAGCTTAACCGTGCCTTCGCCCTTTAACTGATAAC
Organism: uncultured Clostridia bacterium; assembly: GCA_947570625.1. Lineage (GTDB taxonomy): Bacteria > Bacillota > Clostridia > Christensenellales > Borkfalkiaceae > Coproplasma. Next base: position 18,706 of record CANOUP010000005.1, read on the forward strand.
AAACGGAAACGTCGTTTCCTTCGACCTTCATTACGCCGAGAGGACGGCGGAGAAGATGCGCGCCGTCGCCCGTGGAGAGGTTGACGAACTGTCCGCCCTTAATCCTACCCGCGCTCTCGGGAAGGGTCAGCGTTATCATAAATATGTTTTCGGCAATCTTAACGTTGCTTTTTACGACTGTAGTCAAATCTTTCATAATTTTATTTTAATATAATTGGCAAGGTCCTGCTGCATATCGATGCACGCGGCGCGCGCCGCTTCGGCGTAACTCATACCGCTGTACTCGGGTTTTTTATAAGCGCAGATTATTCCGCGCGAGTTGTTGACTATGCCCCCCAGCCCTCTTTCGTCGAAACAGACTTTAAGCATTTCCGCGCTTCCGCCCTGCGCGCCGTACCCGGGTATGAGAAAGAAAGTGTTTTTAAGGCGTTTTCTCAAATTTTCCGCTTCCTTGGGATGGGTCGCGCCGACGACCGCGCCGACGTCGGAATAACCGTAACGCCCGATTGTGTCCTTTCCCCATTCTTCGACAAGCGCGCCCATGCGTTCGTAGACGTATTCCCCGCTCTCCAACTTTAAATTCTGCAATTCGCCAGAGGACGGGTTGGAGGTTTTGACAAGCACGAATATGCTCTTATCCTCCGACTTTATGCTGTCAACGAAGGGCTTTATTCCGTCCGTTCCGAGATAGCCGTTGACGGTGAGCATATCCGCGGGGAAAGCCCTGAGATTTTTACCGCCCAGCTCGGTTTTGCCTAAATACGCTTTTGAGTAACAGCCCGCGGTAGAACCTATGTCGTTGCGCTTGCAGTCCGCGATTACCGTCATACCCCTTCCGCGTGCGTAATTCACGGTATAGTTGAAAGCTTTAAGCCCCTCGTAACCGTACATTTCGTAATAGGCTATCTGCACTTTTACGGCAGGCACGATGTCGCACACTTTGTCGATTATATTCATATTGAACTCGGTAATACGTTCGGTTGCCTCGCCGAAGTCCGAAACGTCCGTCCGCATTTCGTCGGGAAGGTAATTGAAATCCGTGTCCAGACCGACGCACGTAGGGTTCTGCATTGCAATAATTTTTTCAATCAGCTTGTCAATCATTTTATCCTCTCTGCGGTGAAACTGCACCGTTTAATTTTTATATTTTATTTCGCCGTCGACGACGGTGTATTTTATTCTGCCGTACACTTCGTATCCGTTGAACGGCGTGTTTTTGCCTTTGGATAAGAAATTTTTACTGTCGATAACGTACTTCGCGCCAAGGTCGGCTACCGTCAAATCAGCCGCTTTACCGACCGCAATCTCTCCGCCTTCCAGCCCGAGAATTTCCGCGGGGTTGCCGCTCATTTTGCGGGCAAGTTCGCAAAGCGTCAAAGCTCCCGTCTTTACGAGGTAGGTATAGCTGAGGGCAAAGCTCGTTTCTATACCGCTCATTCCGAAGGCCGCAAGGTTGTATTCGACCTGTTTGTCTTTAAGCGAGTGAGGCGCGTGGTCGGTGACTATGCAGTCGAGCGTGCCGTCCCTGAAAGCCTCGATTACCGCACGTCTGTCGCGCTCTTCCCTGACGGGAGGGTTGACTTTCGTAAAGGTATCGTAAGAAGTTATAATATCGTCGGTAAGCACGAAGTAGTGCGGACAGCTTTCCGCCGTCACCTTCACTCCGCGCGCTTTTGCGCTTCTGATGATTTCAAGACCGCTGTACGTGGAAACGTGGCAGATGTGGACGGGAATATTTAAACTTTCGGCAAGCGCGATATCGCGGGCAATCATAATGTCCTCGGCCGCGCGCAGACTGCCTTTAAGCCCCGTAAGCGTGGAGTTGTACCCCTCGTTGACAACACCGCCGTCCACGAGGTTCTCGTCCTCGCAGTGGCAGAGGCATTTAAGCCCGAAGCCGTCGGCGTATTCCATTGCAAGGCGCATAACGTTGGAATCCATAACGGACTTTCCGTCGTCGCTCAGCGCGACCGCGCCCGCAGATTTCATTTTGCCGATGTCCGCCATCGCCTTGCCCTCCTGACCGCGCGTTATCGCGCCGATAGGATTTATTTTGCAAAGGTTGACTTCCTTCTGCCTGTTCTTAATGTATGAAACGACCACCGCGTTGTCGCAAACGGGGTTGGTGTTGGGCATACAGCATACCTGCGTAAACCCGCCCGCGACCGAGGCGCGCGACCCGCTTTCGATATCTTCCTTTCCCTCGAAGCCCGGTTCGCGCAGGTGCACGTGCATGTCGATGAGCCCGGGGAATACGTGAAGCCCCGACGCGTCTACCGTTTCGCAGTCCGCGGTTATGTGCTCCGCTATTTTTGCAATCTTTCCGTCTTGGAGAAGAATATCGAGTTTTTTTACGCCGTCATTTAAAACGAGCGCGCCGTTCTTTATCAAAAGTTTCATAATTCAGCCTCCCTGTATTCGGCAAGCAGTTTCAAAAGCGCCATGCGCACGGCAAGCCCGCAGGTGACCTGTTCGAGGATTACGCTCTTTTCGCCGTCTATGACGGAGGGCGAAAGCTCGACCCCCCTGTTCACGGGACCGGGGTGCAACACGATTGCGTCCTTTTTTGCATACTTCAAAAGTTCGTCGTTGACGCCGTAATATTTCGAGTATTCGGAAAGCGAGGGGAAAAGCCCGCCGTTCTGGCGTTCGAGCTGTATCCTCAGCCCCATTACGCCGTCCGCGCCCTCGATTGCTTCCTCGCGGGATTTGCAGACCTTTGCGCCCAGTTTTTCTATCTCTTTGGGCAACAGCGTCGCGGGTGCGTACATGTACACCTGCGCGCCTAATTTGGTAAGACCGAACAGGTTGCTCTTTGCGACCCTGCTGTGCTTTATGTCGCCGAGAATAGCGATTTTAAGCCCCTCTATTTTTTTGAATTTACGTTTGAGCGCAAGCATATCCAGAAGCGCCTGCGTCGGGTGCTCGTTCATGCCGTCGCCCCCGTTTAAAACGCTTGCTTTTACACGGCCTGCCAAAAGCTTGGGCGCGCCAGCCATGGGGTGGCGGATTACTATGAAATCAGTTTTGAGCGAGTCGAGCGTTTCGCCCGTGTCTATCAGGGTTTCGCCTTTCTGCACGGAACTTGCGGAAGAGGAAATATTCACTTCGCTCGCGCCGAGGTATTTTCCCGCCAGCTCGAAGGAAGTGCGCGTCCTCGTGCTGTTCTCGTAGAAAAGGGTAATCAGCGATTTGCCCGACAGCAAATCCGACTTTTTGTTTTTGCCGTCGAGGAATTTTCTCATTCCCTCCGCCTCGCGGAGAATTTCGTCTATTTCTTCCGCAGACGTATCGTACAGACCGAGAAGGTCTTTCTTTTTAAGCATTTGTTTCTCCTTATAAAAAAAGCGGTAAAGGCGTAAAAATTACGAACTTTTCAAGTCCGTCTGCGCCCTTCCGCTCGTTGAAGATATTATTACCGAACAGTAAAAATTATATCGCATTTCAAAATACCGTTACAAATTTATCGCTAAAAGTATACCACTATAAACGGCGGTTGTAAAGTGTTTAATAAGGCAAAAATGCAATAGCCGTTATAAAATTCTCTGCAAGCTGAAACCGACCTTGTCGCACGAAGTCAGAACGTATTCGATACCGCCCGATACCGTGCGCAGCGGGAAAAAGTTTTCGCCGTGGATATGCCCGAAAACGACCTTTTCGACCCCGTTTTCTTCGAACATCCGCGTGAACAGAGTCGCAGGCGTTTTAAGGCTGAATGGGGGGTAATGTATGAGCGCTATGACCCTGTCGCCCTCTTCTTTTACCTTGTTCACCTGCTTGAAGCAGAGCGAAAATCTTTCGGCTTCCCTGCGGTAAAGTTTCTCGTCGCGGGCGGTGTAGTCTGTGCTTCCCGGGCATGTCCATCCGCGCGAACCGCAGATAATTATATTGCCGAACTTGACGCAGTCGTTCTGCAAAAAGTAAAAGGTTGCGTCGGGCGCGGAGTCACGCAGTTTTGTAATGCCGTTCCACCAGTAATCGTGGTTGCCGCGTATAAAAACCTTTCTGCCCTTCAACGGGGAAAGAGAGTTCAAATCGAACAGTCCCTCGCTTAAAGTCAGCCCCCAGCTTATATCTCCGCAGATTAAAACAATGTCCTCTTCCGACACTTTTTTCTGCCAGTCGGCTTTGATTTTTTCAAAGTGATTTTCCCACCCCGCGCCGAACACGTCCATAGGTTTGTCGCACGTTCCCGAAAGGTGCAAATCGCTTATCGCAAAAATTTTCATAACATTTACGCCGTTGAAAAGTCGTTCTCAAAAAAAGGCGCCCGCCCTGTTTTTATATACATTTTAACACATATTTTCCTAATTTTAAAGCGTTTTTCGCAAAAAAACGGCAGTTATGCGTGACATAGTACTATTTTTATGCCGTAAAATAGTGGCAGGCGGAGCATTTTTGCTCCGCCTGCCTATTAACTACGCCTTACCGCCTACCCGGTTATGGTTTCCGAAAGTTTTAGTAAAACGTTGTTGTCTTTGTCTTTTTACTGTTTGGAACAGGTCTTGCCCTGCGGGTATAGGGGAAGCTCGAAGAAGCCCGCGCATACCTCGTGCGAATACTCCTGTGCGGGCGGTATTGCGCAGTAGCCGTAGCTGGGGACGAGAATTTCAACGTCTATGGCAACCTTCAAAATTACGGTTATGCAGGCGTTGACTTTAAACGTTCCCGTCGTCGGGTCGAACGTGCCTTCGGCGCACACTGCGGATACTTCCGCGGTGATTTTATAGGGCATTATCGACGGAGCGGGAACAAACAGCAATACGTCCTGAGCGACGGAAATAGTAGCCTGCGCCACTCCTTCCACGCCGTTTGCGTCGGTGTAAGCTATCTCTACAGGAATACCGACCGTCGCCTGTACTCTCGCACAGCCGGGCTTGTCGGCAAGCCTTTCCACGTTGAGATTGGTTATGACGCCGGCGGAAGTTGTCGACCTCGCACTGATGAACGTCAAGGGGTATGTAGGGTCGGCGGGAATGCTGTCCGTAAGCGTCAGAGTATAGTTTTCTATCTGAATCTGCTTAATGCACGCGTCGAAAATTTTCTGTGCCTGAATACATACTTTTTCGCACAGGCCGTTGAGGGGATTTCCGCTTATGGTGCCGGGGCATTTATCCGATTGAAAATTCGAAAAAAATGACATTTTGACCTCCGTTTGTTTTTATATTACATTATATGCCACGCGGTTTTATATCGGCACAAATAATTTGCAGGTCGGATATACGGGTTTGAAGGCGTTGAGTTTTTTCAGCTCCTCTTCGTCCGCCCCGAATTTCACCGCGACCGTTTTGTAACTGTCGCCGGGTTTTGCGGTGTATTTCAAAAACTTGCCTTCGCTTATGCGTATCACCGCGCCTTCGAACACGCGGGCGCAGACGGGAGTATCCAGCACCCTTTCTATGTCGACGGCGGTTTGCCCGCGCTTTACCCTGAAATATTTGCTTTTGTCGGTAACGAGCGTAAACATTTGTATATTATACGGTCAAACCCTGTAAAAATGTTCATAATCGGCGCGAAAAATTTGTAGAATAATGTTGATGAAACAGAACATTTACAGGTCGGCGGCGTTGGTTACCGTATTTTCCACGATAGAAAAAGCGTTGAGTTTCTTTTACAGGATTGTTTTGTCGCGCATTATCGGCGCGGAAGGGCTGGGCATTTACCAGATTTGCCTTTCTGTATTCGCCGTGTTCCTGACAATGGCGTCGAGCGGTATTCCCGTAACCGTTTCAAGATTGATGGCAAAGAGCGGAGCCGAAGGCGACGTCAAAGGCAAAAACTCGGCGGTGACGGCGGGCATTTTAGGAACTTTGATATTCACCGTACCCATTGCGATAATTCTTTTCTTCGGCAGAAACCTTCTCGACTTTCTGTTTTCGGACGACAGGTGCAAGGACATTTTCCTCCTGCTCCTGCCCGGGCTTATCCTCACTTCGGTTTACGCCGTAATCAGGGGCTCGTTCTGGGGCAACAAACAGTTTCTTCCGTACAGCGTAATAGAGCTTTTGGAGGACGCCGTCATGGTAATCCTCGGCTGTATACTCGTTTACGGGATAGCCGACCCCGTGCTCGGCGCGCAGCGCGCGACGCTAGCGGTGCTGATATCGTACGTGTTCTCGTTCATAGTTTCGCTGGGCTGGTACTTTTTCAGGGGCGGAAGGCTGGCAAACCCCAAAAGCCAGCTTAAACCGCTGTTCTCGTCCTCCCTGCCCATTACGGCAATGCGCACGTCCACTTCCGTGCTCAATTCCGCCGTCGCCGTGCTTTTGCCCGTCCTTTTGATGAGCGCTTACAACCTTACCAATTCAGAAGCCATAAGCCTTTACGGCGTAGCCATAGGCATGAGCGTGCCCATACTGTTCATACCATCCTCGCTCATAGGCTCCATTTCCGTCGTGGTCGCGCCCGAGCTTTCGGAAAACTACTACAAAAACAACACCGCGCTGATTAAGTACGACGTAGAAAAATCAATAAAAGCCTCTATTTTCATAGCGACTTTGCTTGTGCCCGTGCTCTTCGTGCTAGGCGGGGATATTGGCGAGGTGCTGTATTCCAACCAGCTGAGCGGTGAAATAGTGCACAGGTGCTCGTTTATTCTTTTGCCCATGTGTCTGGCAATGATTACCACCACGGTTCTCAACTCGATGAATTGCGAGAAAAAGACGCTGGTCTACTTCATTATCGGCGCAATCGCAATGCTTGTATGCATATTCTCGCTTACTAAGTATATAGGCATTTACTCGTACATGACGGGGCTTGCGCTCAGCTTTATAATCACCTGCGTGCTCAACCTCAACCTTCTGAGAAAGAAATGTCCGGGACTGAAATTCGTGAAATACACGGCGCACGCGTTAATCGTCCTTGTCGGTTCGTGCCTGTTCGGCTCGTTCTTAAACGGCATACTCGTAAACTTCGTTCCGCCCCTCGCAAGACTGTTCATATGCGCGCCCGCCTGCCTTGCGTTTACTTCCACATTCCTTTACTGCCTTGAAATGTTCACGTTCAGACCGCTTAAAAAGCTTATTTCGAAAAGGTGAAAATCTTAGTTTCGAGAAGCAGTTTGACGGCTAGCGCGACAAGGAACGCGCCGAAAAGCTTTTTCAAAACTTCGGAAGGCAACAACGACGCGAGAAAGCCCGCGCCTACGGAAACAACGATTGCGGGAAGGACTATCCATAAAAGACCTTTGGTTTTCAAAAGCCCGTTTTCCTTGTGAACTTTAAGGGTAAACAGCGCCATGGGAAGAAAGGCTATCAGGTTGACCGCCTGCGCGGCATGCTGTTCCACGCCCATAAAAATGGTAAGCGCGGGAATGAGCACCGTTCCACCGCCCATTCCCATACCGCCGAGCATACCCGAAAAGAACCCCGCAAGCGCGAAAAGCAGAAAACTCAAAACAGCATCCTTATGCCCGCGGCGAACATTACGGCGATAAAAATATAATTTATAACCGTTTTGGGACAGCCCGACAGCATATACGCGCCGACGATACCGCCCGCGACCGAACCTATGGCCGCGGGTATTACCACGTCCGCCGAAGCGTACCCGTTAATTATATAGATTAAAGCGCTTGCGGCGCAGACGGGCGCAATGACGAAGATTGCCGTAGCGTGCGCCTCCTTATCCTCGTAACCCAGCATTTTACCGAGAAGGGGCACCGCAATCATTCCCCCTCCCCCGCCGAAGAGCCCGTTCACGGCGCCTGTAAGCGCGCCCGCCGTAAGTCTTTTGAAAAAATTATTCTTTTTCATTTGCTTTTAAGTATGAGCAATAAGGTGAAAATAATTAAAAAATTTGCATATTCCCGCTATAATTGCTTGATTAAAATGCGCATTTATATTAAAATATCAAAGATACGATTATTTATTAAGGAAAATACGTTATGTCAAAACACTTATCAAAGAAACGCAGATTAAAATACGTTTTGCTTGCGCTGACCTGCACGGCGGCTTTTTCCGTGCCGGGATTCGCGTCGGCGTGCAAGCCGGCGGAAGAAGACCCCGAGGACGATAAAAAGACGACTAAGGAAGACACTCAGCTCCTTAAAAACGGTAACTTCGAATTCTTCAACGTTCCCGAAAAAGAAGAGGACGGCAACGAGCCCGTGTACCTTATAAACACGCCCAACAACTGGACGCGCAACGGCACCTCCTCTTACACGATGTCGGGTATCATCGATACCAACAAGACCGCGTGGGATTTGATGTCGGGCAACGATTTGAAGGACAAGCTCGACGCCAATAACGAGCTTGACAAAAAGGACAGCGGTTATAAAGACTTATACGTGGACTACAACGGCATGAAGTCCTCGGATATACCTTACCGCGACACTTACGCGGCGCTCAACGACGACAAAATCGAAGACGCCGTCAAGTACTTCGGGCTCACCGAAGAAAACGGCAAATACTATTATAACGGAACCGAGGTCTATTACGAGGTAGGCGAAAAGGACGTTAAAATATTCTATTTCGACGAGGACCTTACACAGCCCCTCACGAGAGAGCGTATTCCCAACCCCGGCACCCACTACAATCTCGACAAGGATTCGAGCGGGTATTTCTACACCGACGCCGAGGGCGAAAGGGTCGACGTTTATAAGGACGATAACGGCGACTACTTCCTCAACAAGGACGGAGAAAAATACAGCGGAACTTTCACTAACGTTCTGATGCTTCACAATTACTCCAACTCCGCGCACAACGGCATCGCGCAGAACTACTCCTCCGTTTCGGTCACCCTTCCCGCAAACACGTCGGCGGAAATTTCGGTTTGGGTAAAGACCCAGAACCTCTTCTACCACGGCGGGGAAACGGTTACTCAGGACAGGGGCGCTTACATCTCCGTTTCGCACACGGTCGGAAGCACTTCCCTCGACGATTTCAAAATTACTAATATCAACACGCAGAAGCTTCTCGGCGACAGCCAGAAGAATAACGGCTGGGTGGAATATACGGTATACGTAAACGCATGCGACTTCGCTTCGAGCACGGTTTCTTTGAAGCTCGGTCTGGGCGAGGACGACAAGCCCGTCGAAGGCTATGCGTTCTTCGACGACATAACGGTTACGCAGTTTAACGAACTCGAAAACGAGGATTGCACCTATTCGGCAAACGAAGCCGAAATCAATAAACACTATAACCTCGAAAGCGGAACGCAGCAGGCTTTCGCCTCCATTAACAGCGACGCTTCTGAAAAAGTTTTCAAAACCGACGTTTACAGAAGAAACGACAAAGTAATCGCGGAACGCTTCTCCCAATGCCGTCATTTCCTTCTCGACCTCGCTTCGCACGGCAAATATACCTCCTACGATTTCGCCGACGGAGTGAAAGCGGGACTTACGGTTGACGACAAAGATTACGTTTCCTCCACCGACAACTCTTTTGCAAAAAATTTTCTGGGCAAAGTTACGGTAAAAGAAACGGGCAAAGTCAAGCTTCCCGCCGAACTGAAAAATATGCCTAATGGGCTGGATACGAGTTCCGATTTGATAGCGCTTGTACCCGCGGATAAGAAGTTCACCTCTTCCGAAACGCAATACTACGAAAGACTTAACGAAATCCTTTTCTATAAAGACGGCGATACCGAAGCATCTTCGGTTGCTTCCCTTCCCAACGCAGACAGCAGTACGCAGACGCTTTTAATGCTTTCCGCAAGGGGCGCAGGTTACACCTCCTCCTTCGAATTCAAGGTAGGCGCGGGCGAACGCAAAATTATATCCTTCTGGGTTAAAACATCCGATATGGAAGGCGGTACGGCAAGCACGATAAAGCTTACCGACGCAAACAACGAGGATACGACGGCAAGCCTTACGCTCGACACTACGGGCAAAAAGACAAAGCTGGGCGACAACGAGGACATTTACAACGGCTGGGTACAGTGCTTCTTCTTCGTCAACAACGAAGACGAAAACGAACAGACGGGCGAAAAGACGCTTAAACTCGAACTCAGCTTCGGCAACACGACAATAAACGGCACAGCGGTAAGCGCTTACAAAGCGGGCTGGGGCGCGCTGACGAACGTTCATTACCTCGACGCGGTAGACGAGGACATCTACGAACTTACGAGCACGGGCGACACTTCGGGAAGCCTTGTTATCCCCGAGAACCCCGCAAAGAACACCAATGTGTTCGCGGAAGTTTACGGCAATCAGTCCAACGACATAAAAGAAAACATTGTCAAACCCTCGGGTTACAGCGGTGTTAACGGCGGAAGCTCGAATATAGTAAACAACGGCGCAATCTCCCTCCCCTTCGATTCGATTGACACGAACAAGTACGCGGGACTTATCAACAGGGATTACGTAGACGGCTATATGAACGGCAAGGGCGCGCCCTGGTACAAAACGCTTCTTAACAACTTCGGCGTTCAGACGAGCGGTATCGACAGCCAGACGAGCTGGAACAAGGTATTCGACGAAAAGGCTTACCAACCGCTTATAATAATCAACAAGTTAAGAAAATACACCGAAAACGTAACTGCCGACAAGGACAATTACACCAACTATTATATAGAAGACGCCCAGGGCGATATAGAAACCTTCGACGGCAAGAAGTACAGAAAAGCAACTTCGAGCGACGAGTTCGACGAGGATACGAAATACTACACTCTCAAAGACGTGCTCAACTACGGCTATCTCGGAAGTTCGGCTACCGTCAACGCAAACAGCTACTCGGCGGTAAGCGTGAGAGTCAAGGTTTCCAAAGGCGCAGTCGCTTACGTATACCTTGCGGACACTTCCGCAGGCAATGCGGTGCTCGGCTTCGACACCCCCGCCTACACCTTCTGGTACGACGAGGACGGCAACGTTCTTAAAGGCGAAATCGACGAGGACGCTTCGCTTGCCGACAGGAAAGCAAATATTCTCTACTCGCTTAGGACGGACGGTCTTTACGAGGACGCGGAAGGCAACCTTTACGCCAACACCTGGAACTATACCAAATTATATAAAGACCAGACCGTAACTTACTACGACGAAGACGGAAAGCCGATAAGCTTCGAAGACCTGAAAAAGGGCGAAACGTACTACGCCGACAGCGCGAAAACGAAGATGGCAAACCACTTCCTCGTTAACGGCAAGGGCGTTAAACTGTACGAATACAAGGACGGCAATTATCACTATATCGTAGACGGCAAAACGCAGGACAGCGCGGTACACCCCTTCGAAACCAAATATGCAAGATACAGCAGTATTTCCGAAAAGTACACCGTGTGCATTGACGCGCGCTACGACAAGGACGGCAAATACTTCACCGACCCCGCTTGCGGAGAACTCGGCTACGACAAGAACGGCAAGAAAGTTTCGGATAAATGGATTACGGTTACTTTCGTAATTCACACGGGAAGCGACTCCAAGTCCTACCGCCTTGAACTTTGGAGCGGTTCGAGAGAAAGTACGGGCGTAAAAGAGGACGGCACGACGGAATTCAAAGCCGACAGTAGCGTTATCTTCGATTACAGCTACACCTCCGTTGCCGACGATACTCTTAAAACCTATTACGAAAACGAGATTATAAAAGCTTACCAGAAACTGCTTATCGAAAACGGCGTAACCGAATTCGATTCATCCGCAGAAAACATAAGCTACTATGAAAAGCTTGCAAAAGAACACAAGCTTACGGTTGACGGCGAACTTCTTAACAGCTACAAGGCGCGTTACCTTACGTACAGCCTGTACGACTCGGCAAACTATCAGCCCTTCAACGCAGATACCGCCGACGAAACTTCTACCGGTTACGACTACAAGATAAACGACTGGAACGAAACGCTTGCTTACCTTGAAATTTCGGAAGACGACGCGTACACGGTATTCGCCGACTACGCGACGGTTAACCAGAACATCGAGCTGGGCGTTGCGGAAGAAGAGGAAGAAGAAGAAACCGAGGAAGAAAACAACTCTAATATTTGGCTCCTCGTATCCTCCATCCTGCTCGTCGTCGCGCTGGTATTCGCAATGCTTGCGATACTTGCAAAAGATATGATGAAGAAGTCGCGCCATAACAAGATTACCGGCAAGAACACCTACGACCACAACAAAGTAAACCGCTATATGAGGAAACTCAAAATCAGCAAGGAAGAAATCGAGGAAGTCGAAGCTCCTGCCGAAGCTCAGCCCGAAGCCGACGAAACGGTCGACGAAACGGCAGATGAAGCAAACGAAACTGCGGAACCCGAACAAACGGAAGAAGAACCCGCGGACGAAGGCGAAAATAAAGACGAGTAATCAATACCCGATAAAAAAACCTGTTGCTTAAATCGCAATTCTAATAGGGATTAAAAAACTAAATTATTAAGAGTTGTACTTTTAAGCGAGGACAAAAGCTCTCGAACATATCGTTCGAGAGCTTTTTACTACAAACTATTTAGAAAGACAAATTGAAATTTATCTTATTATGATTATCTTAACTGTCGCAATTTTTTAGACTGCCGTACAATGCCGAATATACATAAGCCTAACACTACCGACGAAACCGGAATTAAAATACTGTAAACGATTAAAGCTGTATTGCGTTTTAATGATTCCTTATTAACAGACAGACAGCATAAACCATTATCGGCTATAAGCATTTTCTTTGTCGGTTCGTCGGCTATCATTTGCTTAATAACTTGCTCTCGCGCACTCAACTCATCTCTTGTTGTGCATTCAACGGTATCTAAATATTCATCTGTATATGTGTTGCCATTGGCATCAATATATTCATATACTATGTGAAAACGCCCGCGCCATATTCTCATATAAGGTTCGTCTGGATTTGTTAATCTATAATCATCATAATAGTACTTATAATGAGCATCAACCTCAATGCCGTTTTCGTATAAATACTTCACTGCTTGTGGGTATTTTAACGCTTGCGGAAACTCACATATTGAAATAATAATCAAAGCACTTGCGATAATGGCAAAAACGCAAGAGATAATCAAAATTATTACATACTGTTTTTTACTGTCTTTTTGTGTTTTCATTTAATCTCCGCTAAATTACTGTTTATCGTAGTTTCATAATATCACGAAAAATGAAAGAACGCAACTGATTGAATTTTGCGGGAAATATAAAAAATATCTATATCTCACTAGGCTACGAATAGCATAGTCGTCCACGAAAAAAAGTACAGAAAAGGCACAGCTTAACGCTATGCCTAAATCTTTTATTTGCGTCTTATTAAATTCCCTATGGGAATTACGGTAAAGCAACAGGTTTTTTATTTATACGTTAATGCGCAAGCCCTTTGGCAGTTTGTTCTTTGCCGTCCCGCACGAAACTTTGCACCAGCCGAGCGGAAACCCCTTATACAGCGCAAGCTTCCACCCCCTGCCTTCGGCTTCGAAGGTAAGACCTTTGAGATAGTTTAAAGCGCCGTTTTCGTCAAGCTCTATCCCTTCCGCCTGCTCCTTGTTCAGATACATCGCAAGCGAATGGTCGGGCTCGAACCTGCCCTTTGCAAATACGCCCAGCCTTACGCCGGCGCGCAATATCCGCGCCGAAACTGCTGGCATACATTCTGGCAGGGAATACAGCGTGTCGCCGACCGCGTGCAGGTTACCGAAGGTTAATTTAAGGTTTTCGCTCTCCCACTTTCTGTATTCGGCGTTAAGCTTTCTGTCGCCGAACGCCGGTTTCACGAATCGCAAATCGCGCCGAACGCTTCCGCCCTTTTCAATTACAGCGACAAAGTGCCCCTCTCCGCGCACTTCGTGCGGATACAGTTTTTCGCAGGATAATAACCTGCAATCGGGATATTTTTTTATAAAGTCGCCGACGCACAGCTCGTCCTCTTCCGGCGCGAACGTACACGTCGAATATACGAGCCTGCCCCCGCCCGCAAGCATTTTGTAGGCGCTGTCGAGTATTTCGCGCTGGCGCACAGCGCACATTGCAACGTTTGCCTCGCTCCACTCGGGAATAGCGTTTTTTTCTTTCTTGAACATTCCTTCGCCCGAGCAAGGCGCGTCAACGAGAATTTTATCGAAATATTCCCCCAGCTCTTCCGCAAGTTTTTCGGGCGGAGCGCAGGTTACGACGGCGTTACCTATGCCCATTCGCTCTACGTTGGACGAAAGTATGCCCGCGCGGGAAAAATTGATTTCGTTGAGAAAAATTATCCCTTCGCCCCGCATACCCTCCGCAAGGCGGGTTCCCTTTCCGCCCGGCGCGGAGCATAAATCCAGCACGCGTTCGCCGGCGCCGGCTTCGAGTTTGGGCGCGACGCTCATTGCCGAGGGCTCCTGTACGTAATAAAGCCCCGCCGAGTGAAAGGGCGTTTTGCCCAATCCTTCGCACGGAGTATAGAATCCGCTCTCCTCCCACGGCACGTTTTCAAGCGGGAAAGGAGAAATGTTTTTGAATTCTTCAACGGAAATTTTAAGCGTATTAACGCGTACCGCGCGTTCGGGAGGGCGGGAATAGCTTTGCAGAAATTTATCGAAGCTTGCGCCGAGCACGGCGCGCATACGCGCGAGAAATTCTTCGGGGAGTTCAGCCATTTAAAAGCGCCTCCAATCCCTCAACGTCCATCACCGTCAGATTGACAAGCCTTTTCGCGCTCTGCGTGCGGGGCGTGTCGTCGTCTGAATCGGCAATGTAATAGTCGCTGTGCGTCACGTGCTGGCTGTATTTACCGCCTTCCGAATAGATTTTGTCGGCAAGGCTCTTGGCAAGGTCTATATCGTCCTCGATACCGCGGGAAAAAGTGAACGTCTTGCCTGATGCTTTACCGCTGTTTTTTACCCTTTTACGCGAAAGGTAGTTGAAAAACTTGACCCTTTTTTTCGCGCTTTCGCGCTTTAATCTTAGTTTTTCTTCGTGATACTTCTTTTCGCCTTCGGAGGTAGGCGGGGTAATCACGAAATTTTTTATTTTGCCGTCAATCATTTTCAGCTGTTTTACGAGTTCGAAGTATCCGCACCCGCGCGCCGCGCACATTGCCTGCACTACGCGCATCGTCGCATACGCGTCGTCCGCCGCCCTGTGCGGGGTAAACTCCACGCCCAGTTCGCCCGCAATATGTTCAAGCCCGGTCTGACGCGAAAAGTCGCCCTTGTAAGCGTTATAAATCTGCTGGCTGTCCGAAAAAGCGAACTTGAACGGCGGAAGCTTAAACCGCTTGGTTTCGAGATTGAGATACTTTACGTCGTTAAGCGTGGAGTGACCGAGGACGGTGTTGTCCTTGTCTTCCAAAAGCTCCTTTATGTAACCGTATACCTTAGGAAAGGGCGGGTGGTTTTTGAACTCTTCGTAAGAATACGGCAAAACGATACCCTTGTCGCCCTTTCTGTCGGTTAAATGAAAGCTTCCGCGGGGGTTGACGAGGATATCTTCTTTTTTGATTATATTGAAATTTTCGTCGCAGAGGACGTAGCCGAACGCACAGATTTTAGCCGTGGTCTTATTCACGCTTGCACATTCGATATCAAAAAAAACAAACGGCATTGTTAACGGAAATACCGCGCTTGAAGCGCGCGAATTTGATTTGTGAAATGATTATAGCATATCGGTGATAAAATATCAACCGTAGTTAACCTTCCCCCTTGACAAATATTTTTTTTTGTTTTATAATTTCATATATGAAAACATTGCTGACTATCGCCGTCTGCCGAGGAACACCCGAAACCGCGGTAACGGACGGCGTAGAATTTATATATCCCGAAAAAGACGAAAATCAGAAAGATTTCCTTACGCGTTCCGCGAAAACCGCAAAGGGCAAATATACGGTCATAAGCGAAACCGCGGTCGGCATTGCCGAAATAGGACAACTTATAAACATTATAGACAAAAATCCCAAAGACCTTATTTGTTTCGAACAAGGTTTTGCGGTAAAAACGGCTATATTCAAAGCTTGCGCAAAGGACTGCAAGGACGCTTTTTCCTGCAAGGTGCTATGCGTTTTGGAATGTAAATCCATATTAAAAACGGTATATTTCCCCCTTACTTTCGGAAAGTTCGACAATGAGTTCGACGAAAACAGTCTGCAAGGGCTTTTGTGCTGTGCCGAAACGTTCGGCAAATACAAGTCCAAAATAGAAAAGGAAATATATTCCTACGCTTCCGCGCTTATCTGCGACAGGCTGGTGCCCTTTTATATGTACGCAATGCTTGCAATCAAGCAAGGCAAAATGAACGTGGACGGGCTTGCCGAACTGGACGGAACGCTTAAAGCCGAAATAGTTTTGTACCTTGCGCTCGAAAAGAAATTCACCGCTTCAAAACTGCATAAACTCAGGGAAAAGGGGTACAGGATTTCTTTCCTGACCGAAAGAAAATTCAGAAAACTTTTAAAATAATAAATACAGCCGTCCGCGCTTGAAGCGCGGACGGCTTTTCTTTATTTGCGGTTGGGTGAAATTTTGTCCTTGCCGCCCATATACTTCCTTAAAACTTCGGGTATATAGACGCTTCCGTCGGGTTGAAGGTGATTTTCGAGGAAAGCGATAAGCATTCTCGGGGGAGCTACGACCGTATTGTTGAGGGTATGGGCAAATTCGTTTTTGCCCGTTTTGGAATTTTTGTACCTGATGCCCAGCCTTCTCGCCTGCGCGTCGGTTAGGTTGGAACAGCTTCCCACCTCGAAATACTTTTTCTGGCGGGGGCTCCACGCTTCGATATCGCAACTCTTGTATTTCAGGTCCGCCAAATCGCCCGAACAGCAGATAAGCTGTCTTACGGGGATTTCCATGGAAACGAAAAGTTCTACGGTATAGTTCCAGAGCTTGTTGTACCAGTCCTCGCTTTCTTCGGGCTTGCAGATAACTATCATTTCCTGCTTTTCGAACTGGTGTATGCGGTATATGCCCCTCTCCTCTATGCCGTGCGCGCCCTTCTCTTTGCGGAAACAGGGCGAATAGGAAGTAAGCGTTTGGGGCAGGGAGTTTTCGGGCAGAACCTCGCCCATAAACCTGCCTATCATAGAGTGCTCAGAAGTGCCGATAAGATACAGGTCCTCGCCCTCAATCTTGTACATCATACCTTCCATTTCTTCGAAGCTCATAACGCCAGACACGACGTCGCTTCTTATCATAAACGGGGGCACGCAATAAGTGAATCCCTTGTCAATCATAAAATCGCGGGCGTACGTCAATACTGCCGAGTGAAGCCTTGCGATATCGCCTAAGAGATAGTAAAAGCCGTTTCCGCTGGTGCGCCTTGCGGAATCGAGGTCGATACCGCCCAGACTTTCGAGAATATCGAGGTGATAAGGAACGTCGAAAGGTTTTTCCTTTGCTTCCAAAAATACTTTGCCCTCGACGTTTTGGCTGTCGTCGCGCCCGACGGGCACGTCGTCTGCTATTATGTTTGGAATCGACATCATTCTTGTTTTCAAACTTGCTTCGATTTCCGCCTCTTGCGCTTCTATCGCAGAAATGCGGTCGTTGTTCTCCTTGGAAAGGCGCTTTGCTTCTTCGGCTTCTTCCTTCTTACCCTCGCGCATTAATGCGCCTATGCTTTTTGCAAGCGTGTTGCGCTGTGCGCGACGGCTGTCGCCTTCGGATTGAAGCTCGCGCTTTTTGACGTCGAGCGCGATTATTTCGTCGACGAGCGGAAGCTTTTTATCCTGAAATTTCTTTTTGATATTTGCCTTTACAAGTTCGGGATTTTCTCTTATAAGATTAATGTCAATCATAAAAACTCCTAAGAATTGCGTATATGCAAATTATACTTCAAATTTTTGGTAATTGCAATAAAATAGCCGTTATTATCTTGAAAAAAAAGATTACATATGATATAATGTCAAATGTATAAATTTATTTTTCAGAGTTGATTATGAGCAAAATTGTTTTTAAAGTTAACGGTAAGAAAAATTCCACGCCCGAAACACAGCCCGAAGAAGCAGTGACGGCCGAGGAAGAAACCGCCGTTTCCGCCGAGAGCGCAGTTGCGGATTTGCCTGCGCCCGCCGACCCGCCCAAAAAGACGGGCAAGGCGCCCAAACCCGATATTGACGCGGAAAGCGAAAACAAGGACGGGGATTTCGATAAGGAAAAAATAGTCAAGTATTTCAAACGCCACCCCAAAAAAGCGGTAAACACAAAAGTCGACAGGTTCACGCCAAAGCTGAACAAGGGACTTTCCCCCGCGCAGGTGCAGACAAGGTTTACGCAGTTCCTGTTCAACGACACCAATAAAAAGTATTCGCGTTCGTACGCGAGCATCTTTATCGGCAATATCTGCACGTTCTTCAACCTCCTGTGTCTGCTTGCGGGCGTCGCGCTGATTATTGCCGACACGCAGGGCATAACCAACTATCTCGTTCTGTTTATCACGACGGCGAATATCGTTATAGGAATTATACAGGAAATCCGTTCGAAGCTGTCTGTCGACAAACTTTCGATACTAAACGCAAACACCGTCAAGGTAATGCGCGACGGCGAAGTTACGGAAGTGCCTGCAAACGAGATTGTGCTTGACGACGTAATTATCCTCGAACTGGGCAACCAGGTGCCCGCCGACTGCATACTCGCCGAAGGCAGCGTCGAGGTCAACGAAAGTCTTCTTACTGGCGAATCCGTCGCAATAAAGAAAAACGTAGGCGACCTGCTTTACGCCGGAAGCTTTATTTCAAGCGGTAACGGCAAATGCAGGGTTGAAAAAGTAGGTAAAGAAACTTATCTGGAAAAGCTTACTTCCAAAGCCAAAAAGTACAAAAGACCCAATTCCGAGCTTATGAATTCCACCAAGCTCATAATAAAGGTCATTTCCATACTTATAATTCCCATTGCGATAGGTATGTTTTTCATTGCGAAAAACAACTTCGACCCCGCTTCGAACGTACAGGACTTCCTGTTCAAGGCGAACATAAACTACGCAATACAGAGAACATGTTCGGTTGTAATAGGTATGATACCTTCGGGTATGCTTCTTCTGACCTCCGTCGCGCTTGCCGTGGGCATCGTGAGGCTGGCAAAAAATCATACGCTCGTTCAGGATATGTATTCCCTCGAAATGCTTGCAAGGGTGAACGTGCTTTGCCTCGACAAGACGGGTACGATTACCGACGGCAGAATGAAAGTAAACGACTGCGTAATACTCAACACCGTCGGCGAATATTCGCTCAACGATATTATGGGCAGTATGCTTTCGGCGCTCGACGACAATAACCAGACCTCGATAGCGCTTCATAACCATTTCGGTTTAAGCGACAAGCTGTCGCCCTCCGTTACTCTCCCCTTCTCTTCCAAAAGAAAGCTTTCTGCGGTAACGTTCGAGGACGTGGGAACCTTCGTAATGGGCGCGCCCGAATTCGTACTTAAACCTTACCCCGCGAAGGTTGAAAGAATTGTAAAGAGCTATGCGCAGATGGGACTGAGGGTTATTGTGCTTGCGCACTCGCCCGCGCCCATAGTGGGCGAAAAACTGCCCGCAGTGTTGAAGCCCGTAGCCGTTATTTCGATTGCCGACAATATCCGCGAGGACGCGATTGAAACAATCAGGTGGTTCGGCGACAACGACGTAAACGTTAAAGTTATATCGGGCGACAACCCCGTGACGGTATGCGAAGTTGCAAAGCGCGCGGGAATAAAGAACGCGGAAAAATTTATTTCCCTCGAAGGTCTTAACGAAAAGGAAGTCGAAAACGTCGCAAACAAGTATACTGTGTTCGGCAGGGTTACGCCCGAACAGAAAGCAGTTTTGGTGCGTTCGATTAAGTCGGAAGGCAACACTGTTGCAATGACGGGCGACGGCGTAAACGATATACTCGCGCTCAAAGAAGCCGACTGCGCCATTTCGGTAGCTTCGGGAAGCGAAGCCGCGAGAAACGTAAGCCATATCGTGCTTATGGACAACAACTTCAACAATATGCCCAAAGTCGTTGCCGAGGGCAGGCGCGTTATAAACAACATTAAAAACTCGTCGTCGCTGTATCTGATGAAGACGCTGTTCACCGCCCTGCTTGCGACGCTGTGCATCATAATGCAGGTGCCCTACCTGTTTATGCCGCAGAATATGCTTCTTCTGGAAACGTGCATAATAGCTATACCCTCCTTCTTCCTCTCGCTCCAACCCAACAAGGACAGAGTACAGGGCAAATTTATTACCCACGTTATGAGCGGAGCCGTGTCGGGCGCGCTGGTGATGGTAATATGCGTTATGTCGATGTATATAACGAACGTCATCGACCCTGCGGAATTCGGGCAGTATTACAGCCCCATGTGTATGATTGCGCTGACCTTCTCCGGGCTTGTAATGGTGTTCAGAATATGTAAACCGTTCAACGTATACCGCGCCGTACTGTGCGTGAGTATGCTTGCGCTGTGTATTACGGCTTACGCGGTAGACCCGCTTGCCGAACTGTTCTACAAGGGCTGGAAAACGATTGAGTGGGATTACGCGAAGATACTTATTATAGTCGTCGTCATAGAAGCGGCCTTCCCCGTGTCCAGCTGGATGATAGAGCTGATGCATATAATATTCCCGTCGTCTACGGGAAAACATAAAGCACAGCAAATTCAGGCGCAACAGCAAAACCAACAATAAATAAATACCCCCGCGCTTTTTACCGTAGTTCCCATAGGGAATTTTAGGTAAGCCGCAGGTGAACGAGAATTAGGCGTGGCGTGAAGCCACGCCTTTTCTCTTGTCTTGTTTTAGTTGCTTTAATTGTTGTAGTCGTCATCGAAGAACGGCGGAACGATTGCGCCTACGAAGTTATAGACTATTTCTACCGTTTGTCTGTAATGTCCGTTTACTTTCGTTTTCTCGTGGACGATTACCTTGTCAATGAACGAACGCAGAATTTCGGGCGTGAGTTCTTCAAAATTGCTGTACTTGTAGATGAGTAGCATAAAGTCGAGAATTTTATCGTCTTGCGCTTTGGCTTTCTCTATTTCAGCTTTCAAAGTCTTAACCCGCTCTTTCAGCGTGGCTTGCTCGGCTTCGTATGTATCGCTCATTTTCAAATACCGTTCTTCCGAGATTTTACCCGTAACCTTATCTTCGTATAGGCTCTCTATAATCTTGTCGAGCTTGTCTATGCGTTCTTCCGAAGTTTCTATTTCGCGTAGGTTCTCTTTGAGTTCCTTTTTCGTTTTCGCTTCGGCGTCCTTGCGTAAGGTCTGTAAAAATTCTTCGTTGTGGTTCTTGGCAAAGTGGATTGTGCGCCGCAAATCGTCCTGTATGATTGCCGTTACCGCTTTCACGGTTATTTGGTGTGAGCCACAAATGCGCTTCTTCTGCTTACGGTAAGTAGAGCAGTTAAAGTATTCCGCTTGCTTCATAGTAGTACACCTGCAAAGATACATTTTCTTTCCGCAGTCAGCACAGTACAGCATTCCCGACAGCGGACTCATTTCGCCCATATCGGTAGGACGGCGTTTGTTTTGCCGTATCTTCTGAACGGTGTCGAAAGTCTGCTTGTCTATGATTGCTTCCTGCGTGTTCTCGAAAACTACCCAATCTTCTTTCGGTACATCAATGCGCCGTTTCGATTTGTATGACTTTTTGTATGTCTTGAAGTTTACCGTATGCCCAAGATAACTGACATCTTCCAATATGTGTGCTATGGAATTTTGCGACCATATATTTGAGCAATCGTTAATCTTTAACGCTGTGGGTAAACCGTTCTTATGGCAATACACAACGGGTGTATCAATGCCGCGTTCGGTCAGTATCCGCGCTATTTGTGTCGGACCGTAACCTTGAATACAGAGTTTGAAAATTTCTCTCACGATTTCCGCACCTTTCTCGTCTATAATCCATTTCTCTTTATCTTCGGGACTTTTCATATAGCCGAGCGGCGGTATGTAAGAAATGTGCTTGCCCGAATTGCCTTTGGCACGGACAACTGCCTTGATTTTCTTACTGCAATCTTTGGCGTACATTTCGTTGAGTATGTTCTTGAACGGTGTAATATCGTCGTCGGGATTGGTTTCGCTGTCCACTTGGTCGTAGATTGCTATAAACCTTACGTCGGCTTCGGCAAGATAATACTTGGTGTAATAGCCTACAAGAATGTGATCCCTGCCGAATCTCGACATATCCTTGACGATAACTGTAGATATTTTACCGTTGTCCACGTCGTCCATCATACGCTTGAAGTCGGGGCGGTCAAAGTTGCTTCCCGAATATCCGTCGTCAACATAAAATCTAACGTTGCGCAAACGGTTTTCGTCCGCATACTTTTGTAACAGCATTTTCTGATTACGGATACTGTTGGAATCGCCGTCCAAATCGTCGTCGCAGGACAGTCTGCAATAGAGAGCCGTCCATTGTTCTTCTGCACTTTTTACTTTCTTATATTTAATTGTCGGTTGCAAATTCATTGTTTATTACCTCCCGAATTGCAACTCCCAAGCGATTGCTTATGAGATAACCGAATAGGAATAGACGGTTGCAATGCTTCGTCGATATTCCGTTCGATTAGTCTTTTTGTAATGTCAAATGCCGTAGTGTCGGCGTTTGACTTTTCACGGGATATAACGGTATATACCGTGTTCCCGATAACTTTTTCACGGCTTCTTACAAGCGAGCCGTTCTCTTGTTCGTAGTAGTAAGACAGTAAGTCTGCCTTAGGTGTGGTTGCTCTGTTCGTTTTAATAATGGTACTCCTTGTCTGAAATCGGGCGTTTCAAGTTATTTTCTCCCGTCATACAAGAAGAACACATAGTTTGATTTGCTTTTCGGTTACTGTCCGTTTTTTTCTCTTTTAGCGGCTTCTTCTAACAATACTTTATATCCCGCTTCTATAAGACGGACTTTCGTGTAACCGTTCTTTATTAAAAATGCGTTTATTTCTTCTGCCTGTTTTCTCGGCACGCTCGTCCCCCAAACCAAACTCTTTGCTTTGCGTTCTTCTCTGTGCCGTTCTTCATAGTTCTTATCTTTTTCCGCTCTCGGTTTCATAATACCCTCCGTAAATATATGTGTCGTATTGACACGCCTTTTTCTTATTATACGCTTTTATGGGTATCTTGTCAACGGAATCCGATAGAGTAGTAGAACGGTATTATTGATTTTTTACTTCGACCACCAATTCTTTGTAGATTTAACGGGCGGTTTCGGTGCGTTCTTGCGCTCGGTTGCCGTTCGCTTTGCTTCGTCCAACTTATCCGGTGCATACTCGTTTACGAAAGCTACAAACTCTTTGTACTTCTCTAATTCGGGTATGCGCCGCTCGGCTTTCTGTAATTCGTTGAAAAGGTTTTCGCGGTCTTTGTCCGTGATTTTCTTTTCTTCTTCGAGCCGTTTATACTCGGCTGTAAGCCCGACAATCATCTTTCGTAACTTTGTAGGCGATAAAGGGAGTTCGCCGCTCAATGCTTCGTGAAAAGCGTCTAAATATCCCTGCAACGGTTTCAATTCTTCCAACGCTTTATCTCTCGTCGCAACGGCTGTTTGCGCTTCTTGTATTACTTCTTCGGCGTGGACTTTTTCTTCTTCGAGACTTGCAAGCTCGGCTTCCTGTTTTGCCTTTTCGTATTGGTACTTCGTCGTGTGCTTTTTGTTACTTCCGACTTCGCCGCGATCCAAACCGTAGTGAACGCTTATCCGCTCATAAAAGCTGTCTTGCAAATTTCCGTAAGATAGCTGACCGCCGCGCTCACTCCAAAAGTCCGAACTGCACAGTTTCGGCTGTTCCAACGGAACGTACTCATAAATGCTTTTGCCGTGTTCGTCTTTCTTCTGAATAGGCGAGCCTTTTTCGTTCCGCAATACTTTTCCGTCTGCACCTTTCTCATAGACTTTCTTTTTGGCAGTGTCCACGATTGGTATGTAGTAGAGCTGTAAGTGTGGCGTTGTTTCATCCAAATGGATTACGGCGGACAATATGTTTTTGTCCGTTCCTTTATAGCCGATTTCTTGCAACGCAAACTCGTAACAACGATTGAAAAACTCCATTACCGCATACGGCGTTTCTTCGCCTTTCTTCCAACCGAGCCGTTCGAAGAACGCCGTATCCGAAGTGATAATCATACCCTCGAAAGCAACGGATTTTTTCTTCTCCCGGAAGGTTGCGTTTAAGTCTTTCATTGTCTTTTTCCATTGAGCAGTAAGACCGCCTTCCGACTTCTTGAAATAGAGATTGAGCGGCGTGCGCTCGTCGTCTATATCTTCGTTGCGGTGGTGTTTACTCGTGCGTTCCGTTTCGCCGCCAATCTTTCCTGAACTACCTTTATTAAATTGTTCTATTCTGACTACCTGATAACTTATAATTTTGTTCCTCCTGCAATAATTGCCCCCTGCAAGGGCGAACTTGGCTACTTGTAGCCTAGTGAGATATGGATATACTCTGCATATCCCGTTTTGTCCGTCCGAGCAGTAGTGTTTTGATTTCGTACTGTCTTGTGATTTTGCTTGCCGATTAAGGCGGTCTGATTGTCATTGAGTTTACCTCCGAATTGTTAGTTTATATCTTCGTCCACGCAAGAAAGAGTGGAATGGATACCGTAAAAAGGACACAAAAAAGCCGCTGATACTTTCAACGTAATCACCGACTTCTAACCGTATTTAGCAACTTCTCATTGCTCTATGGTGGTTAGCCATTCTATTGAATTGTAAGATTGTTATTAACTCAAAAGATACCTCGATTATAGAAAAATTTGTAACACAAAATAGACCATCAACGCTATCCGACTTTCACATCCTCATAGGAATCTCGGATAACTCCGGCTGCACGGTTTATTGCCGCAAAACGGTACGACAATAAAAGCCTATCACGGCTCACGAATTTTGCGTACACTTAAAAAACCTTCGCTCTATCCGTAAGCTAAGGCAAGGCGGTTTTAACGCCAAAAATCTTCCGTATTCAATGAGCAATCGCTCATCGCGGAACACCTCCCCGAAGGGCAAACTACCGCTCGTTACTCTATCGCGGTACAGTATGTATTATATCATAGACTATAAATCGGTGCAATATGTTCACCGCCCATAAACGGACGGTGAAAAAAGTTTTTATGACTTTTTTTGTCGAAACTGGAATTGGGCAGTATGTTATTAGTGCTGTTATATATCCGCTTGTTTTTTCGCGTCCGATATGATATAATGCTTGTACGATAAACAGTAATTTGAGGAAATGACGTGAAAAACAAAACCGAAGAATCACGAGTTGCGTACAATAAAATAGCATCTGAATATGATACTTCGAAAGAAGGACAATATACCAGATTTCATATTAAAGAACTATCTAATACAATAGATTTGAACGAAGGCGATATCGTTCTTGATGTTGCATGTGGAAATGGAACTCTGTTGAGGGAATTATCGAAGAGAGCAAAAATTCAAGCAAATGGAATAGATATATCAGAGAATATGATACTTGCCGCAAAAATGCGTTATTCCGATATGAATTTTGAGGTAAAGCCATGTTATCCACTTGAATGGAGCAATGAAAGTATTAATATTATTACGATATGTTGTGCATTTCATCATTTTGATAATCCGCAGGGATTTGTAAATGAATGTAAAAGAGTTTTAAAGAAAGACGGTACAGTGTATATAGCTGAACCTAACTTTGGAGCTATACTTAGGTTTTTTGCAAATAAATTTTGGTTTCCCTTTTCAAAAAGTGGAGATGTGAGAGTATACAGCCCAAAAGAGTTAGAGAGATTTTTTTTTAATTCCGGATTTGAAACAGTACAGGTTTATAGAAAAGATATAGGCGTGTTTCTTAAAGCTAAAAAGTAACAACAAATTTCAATTTAGCGGAGTAACGCAAATATGATAGATATAAAAACTTGGATTAAGGATTTTACTGAGAAAGTCGAGCAAACCTTTGCTAATCGCGTGTGGTTTATCGGCTTGCAAGGTAGTTACGGCAGAGATGAAGCAACCGCAACGAGCGATATAGATGTGGTTGTTATTCTCGACGAGTTGAGGGTGAACGACTTAAAAACTTATAGAGATATGCTCGACACTTTACCGAACAGGGATTTGATTTGCGGATTTATTTCGGGCAAAGCCGAGCTTCTGAATTGGGAAGCAAGCGACTTGTTCCAATTCTATTACGATACTACGCCGATAAAAGGAACGCTCGATTCGCTTTTAGATAGGGTAGATAAGCAAGCCGTTAAACGTGCTATACGAATTGGCGCGTGTAACATATACCACGCTTGCGTTCATAATTTCGTTCACGAGAAAAGCGATGATATACTACGCTCATTGTATAAGTCGGCAGTCTTTGTTATTCAAGCGGTGTGGTTTTATGAAACGGGCAAATATATCAAATCAAAGGCTGAATTGCAAAAAGCAATCAATCCACCGTCTGCCGTGCTTACAACCGCCCAAGAGTTGAAGAATGATGCAAAAGTGAAGTTGGAGGAAATGTCTGAGTTGCTACTGAATTGGGCAAAAACGATTATCGTTGGGTATAAAGAAAGATAAATTTCGATTTATAGTTAAAAGCTCTCGAACAAATTGTTCGAGAGCTTTTTTCTCGCTTGAAAGTGCAACTCTTAAAAATTTAGTTTTTTAATTCCCTATGGGAAGTGCGCTTTAGGCGCGGGGGTATTATGAAACGAAGGCTTCATAAATGCAGTGAGCCGCACTATCGTATACTTCTTGTTTTTTTTGCGCTAAATATGATAGAATATTATGCGGTAAACAATAATTTAGCGGAGAATAAAAATGATAAACAATAATGACCAACCCAAGAACAATTATGTTTTGATTAAACTGAAAAAGAAATGGAAAAAGACAGAGCGAATTACTTTGGCTATTGATTTGGTATTATTGTTTGCTTTTATATTGCTTTCAATTGTAAAACATCTTACAGATTTTAATTCAATAGCATTTTTTGTTATGGTCGTTATATTCGGTGTTATCATGCTTGCAGATTTAGTTATGCTGTTTATTAGTTGGTACAAACTTTATCGCATAAATAGTCTGATTGCGGAACAGGAAAATGAAATCATTGATAGCAACAATGATATTTAACCGAAGGCGTTATTATATATGAAAGTACCGTAAATTTCAATTTATCCTTCTAAACAATTTGTAATAAAAAGCTCCCGGACAATTTTGTCCGAGAGCTTTTTATTGTTGTTCGATTTTATATTCCCTATGGGAAGCGCGCTTAACCGCGCAGGGCTTTTTCTTTGATTAAATTTCGTCATCGGGCGTTTCGGTTATTTCCTCTTCGCCGTCGAAGTCCTCTACTCCCTCAACCGTTTCGTCGATTTCGTCGGTTTCGTCGGTTTCGTCGGTTTCGTCCGATGCGGGTACGGGAACAATTTCGGGCGCGGTTTCTATAAGCGTTTCCGCCGCTTCGTCCTCGTCCCTTGCGGTGAGGGCGACGGTTGCAACAGCTCCGTCTTTAAGGCGCATAAGACGTACGCCCTTGGTGTTTCTGCCTATGTGCGAGATATCGGCGCAGTGCATTCTGATTATCGTTCCGCCGTCGGATATAATCATTACGTCGTCGTCGTCGGTAACCTGCTTCAAACTTACGAGGTTGCCCGTGACTTCGTTGAATATACCTGCCTTAATGCCCATTCCCGCCCTGCCTTGAAGCCTGTAATCTTCAAGGTCGCTCCGTTTGCCGTAGCCGTTGGAAGTTACCGTAAGAATATCCTTTTCGGGATTTACGACAAGCATATCGACAAGGCAGTCGCCGTCGGCGAGCTTCATTGCCTTAACCCCCGCGGTATCCCTGCCCATAGAGCGTATACCGCTTTCGGAGAACCTTATGCATTTGCCCGAACGCGAAGCAATCATAATTTCGTTTTTGCCCGTCGTGAAGCTTACGGACATAAGGTAATCGTCGTCGTTGAGCTTTATTGCTATTTTGCCGTTTTTGTTAATGCGGGCGAACTCGCTAAGCCTTGTCTTTTTGATAAGACCGTTATGCGTGGCAAACGCTATATAGCCCTTCTGTCCGTGCTGAACGGGCAAAAGCGTGTTGATTTTTTCGTCCTGCGTAATCTGGATAATGTTTACGATTGCCCTGCCCCTTGCGATACGCGTGGCTTCGGGAATTTCGTAAGCCCTTATGCGGTAAACCTTGCCGAGGTCGGAGAACAGCAGAATATCGTCGTGCGACGAGCAGACGAACATTCTCTCGATAAAGTCCTCGTCCTTGGGACGGTGCGCCGTAATGCCCATTCCTCCGCGGTGCTGGGCGCGGTATTCGGTTACGGGAATCCTCTTTACGTAACCCGAATGGGTCATAGAAATTACTACCTGTTCTACGGGGATAAGGTCGGCGTCGATTATTTCGCCGTCGACGTCGACGGCAATTTCCGTCTTACGTTCGGAGGGGTACTTGCGCTTGATTTCAAGCAGGTCTTCCTTGATTATGCCGAGCACCCTGCTTTCGTGCGCGAGAATATCCTTCAAATCGGCTATGGTGAGTTCGAGCTGATTGAGCTCTTCTTTGAGTTTGTCAACTTCGAGGTGGGACAGTCTGTACAGCCTGAGTTCGGCAACTGCGGTCGCCTGCCTTTCGTCAAGCTCGAAATTGGCGGTAAGCTTCTTTACGCAGTCCTGTTTGTCGATTGCCTTACGGCAGACTTCGACGACCTCTTCGATGCTTGCCTGCGCGATTACGAGTCCGCGCAAAATATGGGCGCGCTCCTCGGTTTTGGCAAGGTCGAACTTGGTTCTTCTTCTTATAATCTCTTTCTGGTGTTCGAGGTAGTAATAGATAAATTCGCGAAGGTTGAGAATTTTAGGCGTGCCGTCTACAAGCGCGAGCATTATAAGCCCGTCGGATATCTGTAAATTCGTGTGCTTGTAAAGGGTGTTGAGAACAACCTGCGGGGAAGCGTCCTTTTTGAGTTCGACGACTATGCGCATACCGTCGCGGTCGGACTCTTCGCGTATATCGGAAATGCCTTCCAGCTTCTTATCCTTTACCATATCCGCCATACTCTCTATGAGTTTGGCTTTGTTTACCTGATAGGGTATTTCGGAGACAACTATGCGGGTACGCGTTATATTTCCGCTTTTATACTCCTCCACTTCGCATTTGGAGCGGATTGTTATACTGCCCCTGCCCGTGCGGTAAGCCTTTTTGACACCGTTTCTGCCCATAATGAGCGCGCCCGTAGGGAAGTCGGGGGCGGGGATATACTGCATGAGCCCGTCGACGTCTATTTCGGGATTGTCAATCATTGCAACGACGCCGTCGATTACTTCGCCGAGGTTGTGGGGGGGTATGTTGGTCGCCATACCGACGGCAATACCGTCGGAGCCGTTGACGAGCATATTGGGGAAGCGCGACGGCAGTACCGTGGGCTGCATACCCGTATCGTCGAACGTGGGATAGAAGTCGACCGTTTCTTTGTCGAGGTCGCGGAGCATTTCGGACGAGAGCTTCGAAAGCCTTGCCTCGGTATATCTCATCGCCGCGGCGGGGTCGCCGTCGACCGAACCGAAGTTGCCGTGTCCTTCGACGAGCGGAAAGTTTATAGAGAAATCCTGCGCGAGCCTAACAAGCGCGTCGTACACCGAAAAGTCGCCGTGCGGGTGGTATTTACCCAGACAGTCGCCGACTATACGCGCGCATTTTCTGAACGCTTTGTCGGAGTACAGACCGAGTTCGTGCATCGAGTAAAGTATACGTCTGTGAACGGGTTTAAGACCGTCCCTTACGTCGGGTATAGCACGCGATACATTAACCGCCATCGCGTAGGCTATGAACGATTTTTTAAGCTCCTCTTCGACTTCGACGTCGAGAAGCTTTGTCATTTCGAGCGTCTTTTTAAATTCTTCCGTGAGCTCGGCGCCGGTGGTATTTTTCTTTGCCATAATTTTATTCCTGCCAGATATTTATTTTATATGTCGAGCTCTTCGACGAGTTTTGCGTTGTCTTCTATGAACTGACGGCGAAGCTCGGGCTGTTCTCCCATAAGAAGCGAGAAGTACTTGTCGGCTTCAACCGCGTCCTCGACGTTAATTCTTACAAGCGTGCGCCTTGCGGGGTCCATAGTGGTTTCCCAAAGCTGTTCTTTGTTCATTTCGCCCAGACCCTTGTATCTTTGAAGCTCGAACTTGCCCTTATAGTTGTCCTTGAAGTCTTCAAGCGCCTTGTCGTCGTAAAGATAAGTGTCCTGTATTCCTTTGCCCGAAACCTTGTAAAGGGGCGGTTGCGCGGCGTATACGTGTCCGTTTTCGACAAGCGGGCGCATATAGCGGAAAAAGAAGGTAAGAAGCAGTATTCTTATGTGCGAACCGTCGACGTCGGCGTCGGTCATTATTATTATTCTGTCGTAGCGCAGTTTGCTTTCGTCGTAATTTTCCTGTATACCGCAACCGAAAGCCGTTATCATTGCTTTGATTTCTTCGTTGCCGAGCGCGCGGTCTATGCGCACTTTTTCGACGTTGAGTATTTTACCCCTGAGCGGAAGTATAGCCTGAAAGCGCCTGTCCCTGCCCTGTTTTGCGGTACCGCCCGCGCTGTCGCCCTCTACGATGTAAATTTCGCAAAGCTCGGGGCGTTTGTCCGAACAGTCCGCAAGTTTGCCGGGGAGCTTCGTGCTTTCCAAAACGCCCTTTCTGTGCGTTTCCTCGCGCGCAAGGCGCGCCGCCTCCCTCGCCCTCTGCGCCGTAAGACAGCGCATAATGAGTTCGCGCGTCTCGGCGGGGTGTTCTTCGAGGTACGTGCCGAACTTTTCCACCACGGCTTTGTAGACAAAGCCCCTTACGTAGGTGGAGCACAGCTTGCTCTTGGTCTGGCTTTCGTACTGCGCGTCGGCTATCTTTACGGAAACTACCGCGGTTATACCCTCGCGCACGTCGTCGCCGGAAAGTTTGACGTTTTCCTTAATGATATTGAGCTTTTTACCCATATCGTTTATTATCTTGGTAAGCGCCGACTTGAACCCGTCGAGGTGGGTTCCGCCGTCGGGCTGGCGGATATTGTTAGAAAAGGGGAAAATCTGCTCGTTATAGCTGTCGTTGTACTGGATTGCTATTTCGAGGAACTTGTCGTCGCCCTCGGTTTCTTCGAAATACACGGGCTTTGCAAACAGCACTTCCTTGCCCCTGTTTATATCTTCGATAAAGTGAACGACGCCTCCTTCATAGCAGAATACGTCGGAACGCTGTCTGCCCTCGCGCTTGTCCGTAAGCGTGAGGGTAAGCCCCTTATTGAGGTAGGAAAGTTCGCGGAGAAGCGTTTTCAAAGTATCGTAATTGAAATCGATGGTTTCGAAAACCGTCGCGTCGGGGTGGAAAGTAATCGTGGTGCCCGTTTCCTGCGTTTTGCCCACGACCTTCAATTTGGTTTCGGGAATACCGCAGTGATAAATCTGGCGGAAAATATGCCCGTCCTGACAAACTTCGGCAGTGAGCGTATCCGAAAGCGCGTTGACGCAGGATACGCCGACGCCGTGCAAGCCGGAAGATATTTTGTATCCGCCCGCCTTTTTACCGCCGCCGAACTTTCCGCCCGCGTTGAGGTTGGTAAGCGCGAGCTCGACCCCGCTTATACCCTCTTCCTTGTTGATGCCCGTGGGTATGCCCCTTCCGTTATCCTTTACGGTACACGAGCCGTCCTCGGTGATGACCACGTCAATCCTGTCGCAGAAGCCTGCCAGAGCTTCGTCAATCGAGTTGTCGATAACTTCCCTGACGAGGCAGTGAAGTCCTTTTTCGTCGGTAGGTCCGATGTACATTCCGGGGTGTTCCCTGACGGGTTCCAATCCTTTCAACGCCTTTAAACTGTTGGCGTCGTAGCTTGATTTTACTTTTCCGAACATTATAAATTCCTCTTATTTTTATACAGCAATTTGCTTTTTTTATTATACCATATTATATAATTAAAAGCAAGTTTTTAATTGAAGATTGCATAAAAAAAAGCGTGCGGCGCACGCTTATATTATGGAAAAATTCAGTTGTAAAAATATGGAAAATTTCGACTTTAAAGAAGTGTTCGAGTGCGCCTCCTGCGGGAACCACGTTTGCAGGGAGAAAGCCGAAATATGGGGCAGAATCTGTCCCAACTGCTTCGGAAAACTGTACAGGATAAGCTGATTTAAAGGTATTCTTTAAGCTGTTCGATGCGCTCGTTCAAAGCCTTTTCGCCTTCCGCGTCGCCTACGGCGGAACAGTAATCCCTTTTCAGCTGTGTAAGCGCGATAAACGCTGGGTCGTCCTCTCTTATTACGGGCTGCCCGAAAAGAAGGTTTCTGTCAAGCTCTTCCACGCGCGCGCCTTTAAGCATTTTCGCCTGCGCGGTAAGAACGGCGACGGCAACTTTCGCGCTGTCGTCGTTGTTGTAAAATTCGCTTATGACAAGACCGTCCGTCTTTCCGTCCGAAAACTCCGCCTGTCCGGCGTTCAGCCAGAAAAGGTATGACGACGCGGGCAGAAACACGCTTAAAAACGCGGCCTCGGTCACGAGAAGCCCGAGCGCGCCGGCTATACAGAAAACGAAGTTGACGGAAATACCGCCGAACGCGGTAAACAGCACTCTCATTCTGAGATTTTTGTCTGTGCGGGGAACAAGCTTACAGCTCGACGGGCCGAACAGCGAAAACTCGGGCACGGCTTTTATACCCGATACCGCGCCGAAAAGCATATGTCCGAGCTCGTGCGCCAAACTTGCGAACGGGAACGCAACTATCATCGCGCCGTAGCACGCAAACGCGAGAAAGCGGTATTTAAACCAGAGCACGGCGCCGGCCCAAAGCGCGCTGACGACGGCGCTGACTATCGCGCCTGCATAAACCCTTTTCATTGCCTTCCCGCCTTAATCATATAGTAACCTTCGAGGTTGTCGCCTTCCGAAACGGTAAGCGATTTTATACGAAATTTTTTCATAAGCATATACATAAGCAGACACCCGCCCCCGACTATATCCGCCGACGCGGCGCACACTGTGGACGCGCGTATTTCCTCGACCGTCATGGTGAGAAGCCTGTCCGCATACCCGGACATTTCTTCAACGGAAATTACCGTGCCGTCCGTTAAGTCGGGACGGTAATCCTTAACGCCGTGTTTGATGCAGGCAAGGCGGGTAGCCGTGCCCCCTATCGCGTACATTCCGTAAGCGGAAGCGTCGAAAGCGCCGTATGCTTCCAGCCCTGCGTTTATCGCCTTTTCGAGCTTAACCCTGTCGCGCCCCGCCGCATCGAATAGCCTGACCGTGCCTATGCACGCGCTCTTTGCGTAAACAATTTTACCGCCGTGACGGACGGTCACTTCCGTGCTTGCACCGCCGACGTCTATAATTCCGCCGTCCGCGCCTTTAAGCGCGCCCGCAAGCCCCGCTTCGGCTTCCTCTTCGCCGCTTATCACGTCGACTTCCGCACCGCACAGGTCGTACACGCTGTGAACGAGTTCGATACCGTTGCCCGCGGAACGGACGGCTTCCGTCGCAAATACGAATACCTTGTCCGCCCCCTCGCTTTCCGCTTGCGCTTTGAAAGACGCGACAGCCTGCGCCGTGCGCGTTACCGCCGTCGGGCTTAAAAGCCCCGTACCCGACAAGCCTTCGCCCAAACGCGTGGTGGATTTCTGCTTATATAAAGTTTTTCCGCCTGAAATTACTGCCAGGCGGACGGAATTGGAACCGATATCGATTACTGCTGTTTTCATAATGCGGTTTATTTGTTGAACACAAAACCGTATTCGTAAGCCTTGTCCAGCAAACCTTCTCTCGACATATAGTATTCGAGCGTTTTTTCGTTTTTGTAGGTTTCGGTTTCGTATGCGGTTATTTTGTCCTGAACTTCTCTTTTAACCCTGTTGAGCGTGCCTATACATACCAGCTGATAGATAATAACAGCCGAAAGTATGACGACAAGCAATATTACGTTTACAGTAACTGCCGAAACAAGGCGGTTGCGTTTTTCTTCTGACATATAAAAGCACCTTACTTTTTCTTTGAAGTAATACCATTATATACTTTCTTTACGAAAAATGCAACAAATACGTGAAAACTTTTTAAATAGAGAAAAGCGCCCAGCGCACAGCCCAGAAGCATATACAGCCTCAGCCCTTCGAAACCGAACATTACGGATATGAAAATGAAGCCTGCGCAGAATACCGCACAGTACAGTATATCGCACGACGCGGTAAAAATTCTGTCTTTCAGCGTGTACGCCTGTTTGTGTATTCCGCATACCGCGCACCGCGCGATATACAAAACGTCGTAAAACAGTCCGCTTACTATACCGCAGCAGGCGCAGGTTATAAACACGAATATGCTCATTACTTAAAGAGTCTGCCCTTTAAACCGAGCCCCCTGCCAGTATAGCGCACCGACGTGATTTCGCCGTTTGCCGAGAACGAACCGCTCGATTTGGAAAATCCCGCTATCTTCATACCGTTGCCCGAAACAACTATCTTACCCGCGGGGTAGGACAGAATTATCTGTTTATCCGAAAACGCGTCCACGCTGTCTATGCCGGTTGCCGATAATTTTTTGCACTGCTCGATATTGAGCGTATGGGGTTGAACTTCCATAAAATCCTCCGATAAAAAAAATACCGCCTTACGGTGGTATCTTATGCCTGCAAAAATGCGATTATGACAACAGAAGCTTTACCTCAGTTTCATTATTTTATAGACTATGCGCCTGACCAGCGAACGGGGCGCAAACCGCGACATGAAAATGAGAAACCTATTGTTCCCGCCCTGAACGGCGACGGCCTTGCCCTTCTTCATTTTCTTATAGCCGAAACGCGCAACCTTTTCCGCCGAAGCGACTTTTAGGTTTTTGAAAAGCCCCGAATTGCTTAGGCTTGCCCTCTCCTCGAAACCGGTACGCACGGGACCGGGACAGAGCGCGGTGACGGTAACGCCCTTCTTTCTCAACTCGACGGAGAGCGCTTCTGAAAACGACAGAACGAAAGCTTTACTCGCGTAATACACCGACATCAGCGGACCCGGCTGGAAGGAAGCTATTGAAGCGACGTTTAAAATTTTTCCGCTTCCGTTATTCACCATCGCGGGCGCGAACATATAAGTAAGCCTCATAAGCGCGAGCACGTTGAGGTTTACCATTTCGCGCTGTTTTTCGTAATCGCACGAGGTAAATTCGCCGAAGTCGCCGAAACCCGCGTTGTTGATAAGCACGTCCACCGCTATTTCATTTTCCGACGCGAACGCGTAAACGCGGTCTGCGCCGTCGGGTTCGGACAAATCGCACGGAAAAACGCTTACGCGCACGCCGTACTTTTTTTCAAGAGCCTGTTTCATCTCTTCCAGCTTGTGCGCGTTGCGGGCGGTAAGCAGTAAACCGTTGCCGTCCTTTGCCGAAATTTCGGCAAACTCACGGCCCAGCCCGCCCGTCGCGCCTGTTATCAGAACGGTACTATTCATTGCCCTTCTTCTCGCGGGCGCGCGCCTTGGCGCGAAGTTCGCTGTTGAGTATGCGTTTTCTTATGCGTATATTCTTGGGCGTGATTTCGAGAAGCTCGTCGTCGCCTAAAAATTCAAGACATTCTTCAAGGCTCATTTTCTTGGGCGTGATAAGCCTTAACGCTTCGTCGCTCGAACTCGAACGCGTATTTGTCAGATGCTTCGTCTTGCAAACGTTTACGTTCAAATCCTCGTTTTTGGGCGATTCGCCTATAACCATACCCTCGTAGACGGGAGTGCCCGCGCCGATAAACAGCGTGCCCCTTCCCTGAGCGTTGTAAAGCCCGTAAGTGACCGCTTCGCCCGTTTCGAACGCGACGAGCGAGCCCGTATCCCTGCGCGAAAATTCACCCTTGTACGGCTGGTATTCGAAGAATACGCTGTTCATTACGCCCTCGCCCTTGGTGGAAGTGAGAAATTTGGATTTATAGCCGAACAGCCCCCTTGCGGGAACAATGAATTCAAGACGGGTACGGCTTCCTACGGCGGTCATATGCAGAAGCTCGCCCTTGCGGTTGCCCATACTCTGGAACACCGAGCCCGTAGCGTCCTCGGGCACATCGACCATAAGTTTTTCCATTGGCTCGCACCTTACGCCGTCTATTTCCTTATACATTACGCGGGGCGTGGAAACCTGAAATTCGTAGCCCTCCCTGCGCATATTCTCTATCAATATAGAAAGGTGCATTTCGCCCCTTCCGCACACGCGGTAACTGTCCGCCGAATCCGTTTCTTCAACCCTCAGCGACACGTCGCGCAAAAGTTCCTTGAACAGCCTGTCCCTTAAGTGGCGGGTGGTTACCCACTTTCCGTCCTTGCCCGCAAACGGCGAGTCGTTGACGGAGAAAGTCATTTCGACGGTGGGCTCGGTTATCTTTACGAACTTGTGCGCCTCTACGCAGTCGGGCGAACAGACCGTATCGCCTATATTTATCTTTTCAAGACCCGAGAAACAGACTATATCGCCCGCCTTGGCGCTTTCGCACGCGACGCGCTGTAAGCCCTCTATCTGGTAGAGGTTGACGAGCTTGCCGGCCGTTTTCAAGTGTATGTTGTTGTAGTTGGTAACTACTACGCCCTGACCCTGATTGATTATTCCCCTCTCTATCCTGCCTACGCCTATCCTGCCGACATACTCGTTGTAGTCAATCGACGAAACCAAAAGCTGTGCGGGACCTTCCTCGTCCGCTTCCATGGGCTTTATGTGGTTGAGAATTGTTTCGAAAAGCGGGGTCAAATCTTTGCCCGGCACGTTCAAATCGAGCGTAGCCGTGCCGTCCCTGCCCGAACACCAGACGACGGGGCTTAAAAGCTGGTCGTCGGAAGCGTCGAGTTCGAGAAGAAGTTCGAGTATTTCGTCCTGCACCTCAGCAAGCCTTGCGTCGGGACGGTCGATTTTATTCACGACTATAATCAGTCTGTGCCCCATTTCAAGCGCCTTCTGAACGACGAAACGCGTCTGGGGCATAGGTCCCTCCGCCGCGTCCACGAGTACGAGAACGCCGTTTACCATCATCATTACGCGCTCTACTTCGCCCGAGAAATCGGCGTGGCCCGGGGTATCCACAACGTTGATTTTTACCCCGCCGTAGTGCACCGACGTGTTTTTTGCGAGAATGGTTATTCCCCTTTCGCGTTCGAGGTCGCCCGAATCCATAACGCGGTCCTCTACCGACTGGTTATCGCGGAAAGTGTTGCTCTGTTTAAGCATTGCGTCGACAAGCGTCGTCTTGCCGTGGTCTACGTGCGCGATTATCGCCACGTTTCTCAAATCGTTTCTAATCAAATTACTGCCTCGTTCAAATTAAATTTCGTCATTTTTCCCTGTTAAACTTTTTTAAAATTCGCTCTTCGTACTGCGCTCGAACAGCTTTAAAATTATATCCATGCAGTGCTTTGCCCCGCCCCCGCTTTCGAATACCTTCGACTCGAAGCAGACCTCGTACACCGCGTTCGTGATAGGCAGGTCAACGCCGTACCTGTCGCCCAGCTTTTTCATTGCCTTAGCCGTCATAACGCCCTCGGCAAGTTTTTCGAACCGCGAGCCGTGCGCCATCATTTCGCCGTACCTGCGGTTGTGCGAATACTCCGAAAACAGCGTCGTTTCGTAGTCGCCGAGGTGGGCAAGACCGTAAGCGGAATTGAACTTACCGCCCATAGCCTGTATAAGCCGTCCGACTTCGTTGGCGCCCCTCGACATAAGGGGACCCTTCAAACTGACGTATCCGCTTCCGTCGAGCACGCCCGCGGCGATGCCCATAACGTTTTTGGAGGCCGCGCCTATTTCCGTGCCTATCAAGTCGTTGCCGTAATAAAAGCGTATAAGATTGCTTTTAAAGCTGTCGGCAAGCCTGCGTTTGAGTTTTTCGTTTTCGCTGTCTATAACCATACAGTTGGGTATACCGCGAGTAAACGCCTGTATGTGCCCGGGCCCTACCCAAACGGCAACAGAGTCCGCAGAAATTCCGCTCTCTTTCATTACCTCGGAAAGGCGTTTGCCCGTGCTCTCCTCTATGCCCTTCATACATAGCACGAAGGGTTTGTCCGCAACGTCGTATGCGGTTACCCTTTGCATAAAACCGCGCAGACCCTGCGAAGATATGGATATTATAATCACGTCCGCGCTTTCGACGGCAGACTTTAAATCGCTTGTAAGCGTGATGTTGCTGTCGAGAGTAACGTACTCGTTTTTACCCGTGTTTTTTAAAATTTCGTAAGAATAGTCGCCCTCGGGGCCCCATGAAACGACTTTGTTTTTCAGTATAACCGCCTGGTACCAGGCTATGAACGAACCCCAGCGCCCGCACCCCAAAACCGAAATTTTCATATTTCCGCCTTATTTAAATTATTTTCCTGTCGGACAGCGCGCGCGACAGCGTGACTTCGTCGGTATATTCGAGTTCGCTTCCGATAGGTATGCCGTGCGCGAGCCTTGAAACCGTAACGCCGAGAGGTTTTAAAATTTTGGCTATATACATTGCC
The DNA here is from genome assembly GCA_947570625.1 of uncultured Clostridia bacterium. Taxonomy (GTDB): domain Bacteria; phylum Bacillota; class Clostridia; order Christensenellales; family Borkfalkiaceae; genus Coproplasma. The sequence goes on from CANOUP010000005.1 coordinate 56,918, forward strand.
GTCGCTTCCCCCTCGACGTCGGGGTTGGTCGCCATTATTACTTCCTTGACCTCTCCCCCGCTTACACGGGCAAGCAACTCTTTAATGCGTATGTCGTTGGGTCCCACGCCGTCCATTGGACTGATGACCCCGTGCAGAACGTGATACACGCCCTTGAACTCGTGAAGTTTCTCCATTGCGACAACGTCCTTCGGTTCCTTGACGACGCATATTACGGAACCTTCACGGCGCTTGCATATATCGCAGACTTCATCTTCCGTAAAGTTCCCGCACACCCTGCAATACCTGACTTTGCGTTTGCAATCCAGAATACTTTCGGCAAACCGCCGCGCTTCCCCTTCGGTCATACCTATAATTTTGTATGCGTAGCGCTGGGCGGTCTTTTTGCCGACGCCGGGGAGTTTTGAAAATTCGTTTATAAGTTTGCCTATCGGCTCGATAAATACGTCCATAAATCCCGCGTCAGAACAGTCCGCCCGCTTTGGCGAAGGGTCCCATTTTCTCGTTATAAACTTCGTCGGCTTTCTTGTAGCCGTCGTTGATTGCCGCCATTATGAGGTCTTCGAGCATTTCTATGTCGTCCTCGTCGGTTATGTCGATTGTTTCGGAAAGCCTGCTTCCGAACTCGATGCCGTTGATTATCTTCTTTGCGTTCATATAGACGACGACGGTTTCGTCGCCCTCTTCGCCCCCGCCCGAAAGTCCGACTATTTCGTAATCTTCGAGTTCCTTCTCGGTTTCCTGCATCTGTTCCTGCATTTTCTGGGCCTGCTTCATAAGGTTCTGCATATTTCCCATACCGCCCATTCCGCCTTTAAATCCTGCCATAAAAAACTCCTTAAATTATATCTATGTCCGTGCCTTCGAAATTTTTCTTCAATTGCGAAACGGCTTTTTCGTAATCGCTTACTCCCTTTTTGACAAGGCGCGCTTCGTGAGCGTTTACCCCCAGCTCCGCGAGAACCGAAGCTATAAACGCATTGTTGTCAGGACGCGTAAGCCCCTTATACACAGCGTCGCTTTCGGTGGTTAAAATAAGTTTGTCGCCCTCGAAAAAGTTGCCCAAATCCATGCAAAGCGTAAACAGCACCGCGTTTCTGTGCGTCGTTCTAAGGCTTCTTATAAACTTGCCGAACACGCTCTGCCTGTCGCATCCGCCCGCAGGACCGGGCGCGGGAGCGAACATTTCCGCCTGCTTTGCTTCGGGCGCTTTAACAGCGGGTTTTTCCCCGCCCGCGAAGGGCGACTTTTCGTCGTCGGACTGCAATACCGCCTTCTTTTCGCGCTTTACAGGCTCTTCCCTTTGCGGAGCTTTAAACGCAACGCCGTTTTTCAGTTTCTCTTCGAGCGCGTTTATCTTGCCGATGAGCGCGTCGATATTGTAATCGGACTGCGGAAGCGAACATTTGAGCACCGCCGTTTCCAGCGTTATTTTGGCATTGAGCGAATACCTCGCGTCCGTTTCGGCTTTTGCGAGAATTTCGGTCACGCGCAGAATTTTGTGCCCGTCGGCAGGCGAAGCCGTCTGCCTGATGCGGTTGAAAGTTTCCGCGGGCAAATTTATTATCTCCTGCGCGTTCGCACACATTTTAACTATCGCACAGTTGTTTAAAAACACCAGCAAGTCCTTTATAAGAACGCCCACGCTCTTACCGGAGGACAGTATGCTTTCCGTCTCGGTCAGCGCCGAAGAAGCGTCCTCGTCCATAATGCTCTGCACAATGCCCGCGACGGCTTCGAAATCCGCGCTTCCCAGCACCGTGCTTACGTCCTCGTAAGTCAGCTTGCCTGAGGAATAAGAAGCGCACATATCCGCGATTGAAAGACTGTCGCGCGCGCTTCCCGCGCCCGCCCTGGCTATCGCCGAAACGGCTTCGTCCTCGTATTTCTTGCCCGTCTTGTCAAGAACGGTCTTTACCAGCCCTTCCAAATCCTTCTGGGGAATAAGCTTGAAATCGAAACGCATACAGCGCGAAAGTATCGTCGCAGGGATTTTCTGCGGTTCGGTGGTGGCGAGTATGAACACCGCGTGCGCGGGCGGTTCTTCGAGAGTCTTTAAAACCGCGTTGAACGCCGAGGACGTGAGCATGTGCACCTCGTCTATAATGTAAACCTTGTATTTACCCGCAACGGGTGGATATTGCACCTTTTCCCTTAAATCGCGCATTTCGTCCACGCCGTTGTTGGACGCCGCGTCAATCTCAGAAATGTCGAGGTTGGCGCCGTCTGACAGCGATTTGCATACCGCGCACTTTCCGCAGGGCGAACCGTCTACGGGAGTTTCGCAGTTTATCGCCCGCGCGAAAATTTTGGCAAGGGTGGTTTTACCCGTGCCCCGCGGACCGCAGAACAGATACGCGTGTCCTATCTTGTCCGTTTCTATCTGGTTTTTCAAAGTGCGGACGATATGCTCCTGCCTGACGACCGTATCGAAAGACACGGGTCTGAACATTCTGTAAAACGCGAGGTACGCCATTTATTCCTCCACAGAAATCAATTTCTGAATTTTATGTTTTGCGCGGCATATAGCGTTATCCGCGCTCTTGAAACTCGTATCCAGCGCCGAGGCGATTTCCGTCAGCGTCAGACCGTCGATATACATTACTATTGCTTTAAATTCCAGCGCGGACAGGTTTTTGCTCATCTTCTGCAAAAGCTCGCGCTTGTCCTCGGAAAAAATAAGCGCGTCCTCGGGATTGCCCGAAGAATCATGCTCCGCGCCCGTTTCGCCTATGGGCAGGAAATTGTTAAGCGCCGAGTGTTTTGCGCCCTGACTCTTTTTTACCGCGTCGACTATGCGGTTTTTTATGCACGCGTTGGCGAAGGCGGAAAAGTTACGTACTTTATTATAGCCGTTTACCGCGGAATACAACCCGCACATACCTTCCTGAACCAAATCTTCGGTATCGCCCCCGCTGAGAAAGAAACGGCGGGCTATTTTCAAAACGCGGGGCTTGTATCTCGTAAACAGCTCTTCCCACGCATTTTTATCGCCCTCACGGCACAGTGCGACAAGCTCTTCGTCCGTCATAGACGTTTTCTCACCGCTTCGTACACGGCAATGCCCAGCGCGACGGAGGCGTTAAGCGAATTGACTTTGCCGTGAAGGGGTATCGACAGAGTGAAGTCGCACTTTTCGCGGGTAAGCCTTCTCACCCCGCTGTCCTCTCCGCCGACGACTATCGCGATATTGCCCGTCAGGTCGGCTTCGTAAATGGACGCGCCGTCCGCTTCCAGCGCGTAAAGCCAGTAACCCGACTTTTTAAGCTCGTCAATCGCGCGGTTCAGAGAGTTTACTTTCGCTACTTTCATATGGTTTACCGCGCCCGCGGAAATGCGCGCGACCGCCTCGGTCACGCACGCCGAATTGTTGGCGGGAATAATCACGCCGTCTGCGCCCGCACACTCGGCGACCCTTATGATAGAGCCTAAGTTATGCACGTCCTCGACGCCGTCGCAGAGTATTATAAAGCCTCCGCTCTCTTTGCGCGAAGCGACTATGTCCTCGATTGAACAGTACTTAAAATCCGTCGCGAACGCGATTACGCCCTGGTGCCTGCCCTCCGCGCTCTCTCTGTCAAGCACTTTCCTGTCCACAAACTGCACGCGTATGTTTTTTTTGCGCGCTTCCGCGAATATGCTTTTAAGCGAACCCTGCGGATTTTTTTCGAGCAGTATTTTATCTACGTTTTTATCTGTTTTGAGTAATTCTATTACCGCGTTTCTGCCTTCGGTTTTCATATCAGTCCTTATAGCTCAATAATCGGGAAATTCTTTCCAGCCTGCCCGTAAGATACAGATAGCCGAGCACGGCTTCGAACCCCGTCGAGCGGTTGTATTCGGCAACGCTTGCGTTCTTGCTCTTGGTAGGTTTTTTTGCGTTGCGTCCCCGACGGAAAATATCCGCCTCTTCTTCCGTAAACAGGGGGATAATCTTTTCGAGAAGCCCGCTCTGACCGTGGGCGGAAACCTCGGACGAGGTAAGCTTTTGAAGGGTGCCCGTACCGAAATCGGTGGAAAGCACAAGTTTTTCGCGCACGTAAAGCGAATAAACCGCGTCGCCTATAAAAGCGAGCGTTACGGGGCTTATATTGCGGGCTTTGCCGTCAGTTACCGTTCCGAAAAAGTTCATAATCGCCTGTTTGCCGTTAACCCGTTAAAAGGGAAAAATCAGTGACTTTATTATACCACTTTGTCATAAAAAAATCAAATGTAAAGTAGTATATAGCGTGAAATTGTTTATATGTAAAAAGAGTTTGCTTATACTTGTTGCCTTGATAGTTTTCGCCGGCGCGTCCGCGGGAATCTTTGCGGGAGTTGCGGGGGCTTGGGCGCACGCCGGCGAACGCACGATAGTCATTGACGCGGGACACGGCGGGGTCGACGCGGGCGTAAGGGGCAAGATTTCGGGCGAGAAAGAGAGCGATATTAACCTCAGCATAGCGAAGCACCTTAAAGGTTATCTTTCGGGCGCGGGGTTCAACGCGGTGATGACCCGCACGACGCAGGGCGGGCTTTACGGCACGAGCACAAAAGGCTTTAAAATGCGCGATATGAAAAAGCGCAAACAGGTCATAGAAGAAAGCTCTGCCGATATGGTAGTATCGATACACCAGAACTTCTGCCCCCTCCCCTCGAAACGCGGGTCGCACGTGTTTTTCGATAAGACCAGCGAAGCGGGAAAACTGCTTGCCGACAGCATACAGCACAGCCTTAACGCCCTGAACGGCGCGGACGGCAACACTTCGCTTGCGGGCGACTACTATATGCTTAAATGCACGCAGAACCCTTCGGTAATAGTCGAGTGCGGGTTTTTATCCAATTCCGAGGACGAGCGCCTTCTGTGCACCGACGAATACCGCAAAAACGTTGCTTACGCAGTGTTCAGAGGAATAGTCGCTTATTACTCATAAATACCTGGCGCCCCGCGCTTCGTATAAACGATGCGCGGGGCGCTAAAATTTATGCAACAGCGGGTTCTTCGGGAATTTCTTCGCAAGGCGCGACGGCCGCGTCCGCCAGGTCCTTGACATAGCTTTCCGCGTTGAGCGCGATTACGATAAACGCAATCTCCACGAACGAGAAACCTATAAACATACCCGCAACGACGTTGGTCAGCGCGATACTGATTACCAACAGAACAAGCGAAATAAAGAAAATCAGAAAGTCGCACAAAACCAGCTTTACGGCGTTGCTTATTCGCATTACCGCGGAAAACGGCACTACTTTTGCGCCGTGTATCAGGTAGGCTTCCAGAAGTGACGTAAACGCGAATACGCAGACGGACAGCACGGACGTAAACGCCACGCTTGGCGTCCAGATAGAAGCCAGCCATACGCACAGCGCGAACAGCGACACCGTAAGTAAAGAATCGGCAAGCGACGCCAAAATCATTTTCCACAGCCCACGCCTTGCCATATTCCTGCGCACGAGATATCTTGTAAGCGCATAGCCCGCCACAAGCCCCGCGAAGAATAAAAACACCACGAGCACTATGAGGACGATTATCGTTACGACCATTTCTTCAAAAGCCTGCGTAATCAGGTCGGCGTAAACTTTCAGCTCTACGCCTATAAGCTCGAAACTGCCGTCTATCAGCTTTTTCAGCCACTCGCCGTTTATCATAGTGCCCAGCGCGCCTATTGGGTCCTCCCAGTTAAGCGAGGTTATCGAATTTACTATATAATCCTCGGTTGCCGTAAAGTCGACGTTGTTGCTCTGTATTATTTCGGCGACCGCATTTATAAACTGTTTAAGCGCGGAAAAAGCCGTCGGCAGGGCAACCGAAAGCCCGAGCACCAGCCCGACGGCGAGCATTCCTACGGGCGTGAAATAGTATTTTAAGTTGACGAAATATTTTTTCAGACCCGATAAAATCATAAGTATTCCCCTTAAAAACAATCGGCGCAGTACTGCGCCGATTGCCGACTTTTAAATCAGTTAAGTTTTTCGAGAAGCTTCAAATCGATACCCTTGTCGCCGATTTTGATTATTTCAACCTTGACGGTATCGCCGATTTTGACAACGTCCTCAACGTTTTCCACGTGTTTGTCCGAAAGCTTGGATACGTGAATCATACCGTCCTTGCCGGGAGCAAACTCGACGAACGCGCCGAATTTGAGAATTCTTACTACCGTTCCGACGAACATATCGCCGACTTCGGGCTCGTGAACTATGCTCATTATTATAGCTTTTGCCTTATTCGCGTTTTCGATAGGTCCGACCGCGGAAATATAGCCCTTGCCACTGTCGTCTTCGTTGAACTCGATTTCGGTGTTGGTTTCTTCCATAATCTTCTTGATTACGCAGCCCTGTTTGCCGATAACGTCGCCGATTTTGTCGGGGTCGATTTCGAAGAAGATAATCTTAGGCGCGTGTTCGGAAAGTTCGGGCGCAACTTCGGGAACGCATTCGAGCATCTTGGAAAGTATGAACTGCCTGCCCTCGTTCGCCTGGTTGATTGCGGTATGCATTATTTCCTCGGATATGCCCTTAATCTTTATATCCATCTGTATTGCGGTAATTCCCTTTTCGGTGCCCGCAACCTTAAAGTCCATATCGCCGAGGAAGTCTTCGAGTCCCTGAATATCCGTCAATACCTTGAAGTCGCCCGTTTCCTGGTTCTTGATAAGACCCATTGCAACGCCCGCGACAGGCGCTTTGATGGGCACGCCTGCATTCATAAGCGCCATGGTCGAACCGCAGACGGAAGCCATCGACGACGAGCCGTTCGACGACATTATGTCGTTGACCACCCTTATAGCGTAAGGGAAGCTGTCCTCGTCGGGAAGCACGGGGATAAGCGCGCGCTCGGCAAGAGCGCCATGACCTATCTCGCGCCTGCCGGGGGAACGGAGCGCCTTTGCTTCGCCCGTGCAGTATCCAGGGAAGTTGTAATGGTGCATATATCTCTTCTTTGTTTCTTCGTCAAGTCCTTCGAGCTTCTGCGCGTCGGTAAGCATACCGAGAGTGCAGGTCGTAAGCGTCTGGGTCTGTCCGCGGGTGAATACCGCCGAACCGTGCGCGCGGGGAAGCACTCCCTTTTCGCACCAGATGGGACGCACGTCTTTAAGTCCTCTGCCGTCGGGACGGATACCCTTGTCGAATATCTTCGCGCGCACCTTTTCTTTGGTAAGATAGTAAAGGCTGTCCTTTATTTCACGCTTGTTGTCGGGATAAATTTCGGCAAAGTGTTCCAAAACTTCGGTTTCGGCTTTCGCCTGTCTTTCTTCCCTTTCCTGTCTGTCGAACGTGTCGATAGCCCAGTCTATTTTTTCGCCCGCGTATGCGCGGACTTCTTTGTCAAGCTCTTCGGGAATATGGTAAAGTTCCATTTCAAGCTTTTTCTTGCCGACTGCGGGAACGATTACGCTTTCGATATATTCGCAGATTTTTTTAATCTCTTCCTGTCCGTACATTATCGCGCCGACCATTTCTTCGTTGGTGACTTCGTCCGCGCCCGCTTCTATCATTAAAATAGCGTCCTTGGAGCCCGCGAGATTGAGGTGGATAACGCTCTTTTCGCGCTGGGCAAGGTCGGGGTTAATGACGTACTTTCCGTCAACCATACCGACGACTACCGAACCCGTGGGGCCCGCCCAGGGAATATCGGAAATTGCAAGCGCAATCGAGGAGCCTATCATGGCGAGAGGTTCGGGGGAAACGTCGGGTTCGACGGAGAGCGCCTGCGCCGTAACCACTACGTCGTTGAAAAGACCCTTGGGGAACAGAGGACGAAGGGGTCTGTCGATAAGTCTCGCCGTGAGTATGGCTTTATCGCTAGCCCTTCCTTCGCGCTTTTTGAACCCGCCGGGGATTTTGCCGATGGAGAACATTTTCTCTTCGTAGTCCACTTGAAGAGGGAAGAAGTCCATACCTTCCCTGGGAGCGGACGACATACATACCGAAACCATAACGGCGGTTTCACCGCATCTGATAAGGCACGAGCCGTTGGTCTGTTCGGCGTACTTGCCCGTTTCAACGACGACGTCTTTACCGCCGACTTTAAAAGTAAATTGTTTGTAATTGTTGTTCATAACCTACATCTCCTTGTTGTTCTTGTGCTTACGGCGCCCGCCGTAAACTGATTTTTAAATAAAAAATCGAGCGAGAAACCGTGAGTGGGCTCCCGCTCTGAATTTTCGATTACTTTCTGAGATTTAAAGCGGCAATAATCGAACGGTATCTTTCGATATCCTTGCTCTTTAAATAATCCAAAAGACCGCGTCTGCGACCGACCATTTTGAGAAGACCGCGGCGCGAATGATTGTCGTGAATATGCTCTTTAAGATGCTCGTTCAAATGATTGATTCTCTCTGTAAGAAGAGCAATCTGAACTTCGGGCGAACCTGTGTCGCCTTCCTTTAAAGCGTATTTTGCAATTACTTCGGACTTTTCCATTTAATTTATCCTCCTATGGAAATATTTGCGGGAAACAAAGCAAGCCGTAGAGTACCCGAACCCCTTTGTATCCGTAACGGAAACATAATAACACAGACGAAAAAAAATAGCAAACGAATTACAGTTGATTAACGAAAATAATTTATCCGAACAGCTCGTCTGCGGGGCATTCTGAAAAGCAAAGATAATCTAATGTCAGATTTAAAGCCCGAAAAGCCTGCGCCTTTCCACGATGATTTTATCCGTCTTGTTTATATACGAAGGTATGTCCTTGGGCGAAGCAAGGCGCTCTATCCTGTCGCCTTCGAAAAGGCGTTTGGAAATAGCGTTTGCGCCGACGGCGACGTTGTCGGTTATTTCTTCCATTACGTTTATGTTGTAGGCGCACGCCTTTCCGTCTTTGCACCAGCCGACGTTTTCCAGTCCGCCCGCCTGATACTTCTGTCTGTACAGGTAATAGGGCGAATACCCCGCATTAGTAAGCAATTTATCGGAAAGCGCAACCATTTCGCCTATGCCCGCTATATTAAGGCGCGCGGTGTTTTCTTTCAGCTTTGCGCCTGCTTTCAACGAAAGCGTGTGCACGGTTATATTTTCGGGGCTGAGCGACAGGGCGGTTTTCACGGAATATTCAAAATCGCAGACGCGCTCTTCCGCAAGCCCCGCTATCAGGTCGATATTTATGTCGAAACCGTATTTGCGCGCAATTTCGTACGCCGTTAACGTCTGCCCGGACGTGTGCGCCCTGCCTATCGCCTTCAACGTTTGGTCGTTGAACGACTGGGGGTTTACGCATATGCGGGTTACGCCGAAATCTTTGGAAAGTTTCAGTTTTTCTTCCGTAAACACGTCGGGTCTGCCCGCTTCCACCGTGTATTCGGGTATTTCGGGAAAAGCCTTCCCTACCGCCGAATACACCATTTCAAGCGCGTCCGCGTCCAGCACGAAGGGCGTTCCACCGCCTATGTACACGCTGTTGAGTTTGGTTATTATATCCTTTACCGACGCTATTTCCCTTATTAAACAGCCTATGTATTCGTCTATGTACTTCCGCGTCGCCGATACGGGCGCGGTTATGAACGAACAGTAATCGCACTTGGTGGGGCAGAAAGGTATGCTTATAAATAAATCCTGCCCGCCTGCATTGCCGTAGACGGGTTTTTGCGTTTCAATGACCCTGCCGACGAGCGCGGTCTTTTCCGCGCTAACGCCGAACTCCGTGAACATATCCTTAAAACCGCGGTTTTCGGCAAGCTCGGCATATGCTAATTTTGTAGGTCTTATTCCCGTAAGCGCGCCCCACGGAAGGGTTCCCCTCTCGCCGGCGAGTACTTTATAAAAGGCTAATTTCGCAAAGCGCTTAGCCATTCTTTTAAATACGGTTTCGTCGTCTGTTCCGAACTCGTTTTCGAAATCGTAAAATTTGTCTTTGTACTCCACCGCGTTGAAAAACTTACCGCACGAATACGAATAATAGTGAGTAAAGTTTTCGTCTTCCGCGCCGAAAGCGCGGATTACGTCCATAATTTCGGGACGCAGATATTCGCTGTTTGTGTTAAGCATAAGGATTGTTTTTCCTTTCCCGTCCCAGCGACGTATCTTCACCGTGCCCGCAATACACTTTGAAATCGCCGTCGAGCGAGAAAAGCTTGTTTATACTCTCTTTAAGTTGTTTAAAATCACCCGTCGGCAAATCGTACCTGCCTATTCCCTGCCTGAAAAGGGTGTCGCCCGTAAACAGACAGCCGTCCGCAAGGTAAGAAATTCCGCCCACGGTATGCCCGGGCGTGTGCAGGACTTTGAAAGTCATACCGGAAAAATGCGCGCTTTCGCCGTCTTTAAATGTTCCCGCAATCCGGAAATCGGGGATATGCACCCCGCCGAATATGCCCCTGTTTTCCGCGCTGAAAATAAAAGGCTTTTCCTTTTCACCGCAGTAAACGGGAACGCCCTCTTTGAAAAACTTTCCGCAACCGCCCACGTGGTCGAAATGCCCGTGGGTGAGAAGCACCGCGCGCGGGGTCAGCCCCATTTCCGCGCAAATGCCGTAAAGCTCTTCTTCCGCGCAATCTATAATTACCGCGTTTTTGTTATCGGCTGTAACTATATAAGAGTTACAGCCGAAACCGCTTGCCTGTACTTTTATCACCCGCATAATCAGTTCGTCGTCCTGTAAACGTCAATTACGCGCTTGTCGCGCTTTAAACGGTTGATTAAAAGGTCCATATCCGAACGCCTGTTAAGCTTTATTTTAAGCTCTATTTCAGCCTGTCCGTCCCTGTTCACCCTGCCGTTAATCGCCGTCATATGGATATGAAGGGCGGAAATTTCGGCGACTATAAAGGCGGTCAGACCGTCGTTGTCCTCGGCGAGAATTTTTATGCCCGCAATGAAGTCCGCGCCCTCGCCCGTCCATTTTGCGGGTTGAAGCCGTTCGGGGTCCTCGCCCTGCAAATTGGGACAGTCTTTTCTGTGGACGATTACTCCCCTTCCGCGAGAAACGAAGCCGACTATATCGTCGCCCGGCACGGGGTTACAGCAGTGCGCGAAACGGACGAGAAGTCCGCCCATATCCTTAATGACGACAGTGCTTGCGGGGGTGTTTTTGAGTTTATCGTTGGAAAGTACGTCGATGGGCTTGGGTATTTCTTTCTTGTAATAGTCGATAAGCTTGAAAATAATCTGGTTAACGCTTACCGCGCCGTAGCCGACAGACGCCATCATTTCGTTTACCGAGGAGAATACCAGCTTGTTGGAAAGCTTTTTGAAAGATTCCTCCGTGAGAATATCGGCAAGGTTATAGCCCCTGCGCTTAGCTTCGGCTTCGAGCATGGCTTTGCCCGTCTTCGCGTTCTCTTCCTTCATTTCGCGTTTGAAGAAAGCGCGTATTTTGGCGCGGGCGGAGCCCGATTTAACGTATTTCAGCCAGTCCCACGAAGGACCTTTTGTCGTAGCCGAAGTGAGAATTTCGACAACGTCGCCCGTGTGAAGCGCGGAATTGAGCGCGACGATGCGTCCGTTGACCTTTGCGCCGACGCACTTGTTGCCCACTTCGGAGTGGATTGCGTACGCGAAGTCGACGGGCGTGGCTTCGAGCGGAAGGGAAATTACTTTGCCGTGGGGCGTGAACACCAAAAGCTCGTTGGAATACAAATCGTTTTTAAGACTGTCTACAAACTCTTTCGAGTCGTTAAGACTGCCCTGCCAGTCCATGACATCGCGTATCCAGCTTAAACGCGCGTCGAAACCGGTTTCCGTAGTCTTTTTTTCCTTATAGCGCCAGTGCGCCGCGATACCGAATTCAGCCATATGGTGCATTTCGCGCGTTCTTATCTGAATTTCGAAAAACTGTCCGAAGTTGGTAACAACGGTCGTGTGGAGCGACTGGTACATATTGCGCTTGGGGGTTGCGATATAGTCCTTTATCCTGCCGGGGACGGGCTTCCACTTTTTGTGAATTTTGCCCAGCACCTCGTAGCACTCGTCTATTGTTCCGACAATGACGCGGACGGCGGACAAATCGTAAATCTGGTCTAACGATTTGCCCTGATTTTTCATCTTTTTGTAAATGGAATAAAAGTGTTTGGGTCTGCCGAAAACTTCACCGCGGATTTCGCTTTCTTTAAGCAATTCTTTTAGCTGTTTTACGACGAAATCGACCAAATCCCTGCGTTCCTGCAATTTCTGGTGTATGTTGGTCACAAGATATTCGTAAGCTTCGGGGTCGAGATATTTAAGACACAAATCCTCTATTTCGCACTTTATCTGCGAAATACCCAGCCTGCCCGCAAGCGGGGTGAAAATTTCAAGCGTTTCTTTGGCTATGCGCTGTTGGCGCTCGTTGGAAAGATAGTTTAAAGAGCGCATATTGTGAAGCCTGTCGGCAAGCTTGATTATTATTACGCGCACGTCGTTAGCCATAGCGACGAAAATTTTACGGAAGTTTTCCGCGTCCTCCTCCTCGTGGGAAGCATAGCGGATTTTGTCGAGCTTGGTAACGCCGTCTACGAGAGTAAGAATTTCGTTGCCGAATTTTTCGCGTATGTCGTCCGCGGTGGCGTCGGTATCCTCGATTACGTCGTGCAGGAAAGCCGCGGCTATGGACGGGGTGTCCATACCGAGGTCTATAAGTATTTCCGCAACTGCGCAGGGATGCGTAAAATACGGCTCGCCCGAGGCGCGCTTCTGCCCGTCGTGCATAAGCTCGGCATAGCGGTACGCGGAGAGCAGAACGCTTCTGTCCTCTTCGGGATATTCGTAAAGTTTTTCAAATACCGTACTCATAAGTTTACCTTCGATACTATGTTGTAGAGCTCGGAATTGGCAAGCTCGGTCTTGACTCCGCGGTTGACGGTCACCCTTCCGTTTTCAAGCGAAACCAGAGAAAGCTGTTCAAACACCGCGAGCGCGAAAGCCAGCTCGCGCGGGGAAAACATTTTGTTTTTGAACGCGATTTCGCCTATACTGTAACCCGACATTCCCGGCGCGCCCGCCGATACACCGGCAAAGATTTTCAAAAGCTCCGTCCTTTTGCACGGCAGTCCCTTTAAACAGTTATTGCCCGTACCGTCGGAACATATAATCACCTGTTTTCCCTCGGCTGAGGCAATCCTGACGCCGTCCGCCGGCTTGTCAAGGAAAACTATGCGTTTGTAACCGCTTAAATCGCAGTCCGCGACTGGCGACAGCAGAACGCAGTCCGCAAGATTGCCCGACGACAGGCGGAAAAGTTCTACGGGAAGGCGAGAAAGATTTTCGTACTTGGAAAGCGTTTCGTACTCAGGCGCAATAAACACGGTGCCGTATCCCCCGCACTCGGAGATGTGCCTGTCTATTTCTTCGCGGGTCATATAACTTTCTTCCGCCTTAACAACGGGCGAACACAGGCTTAAAATATTGTTGACCGCAATCTGCTCTTCGCAGTACTTTCCCGCCGTGCGCGAATACACTATTTCGCGGATATAGCCCTTTACGGACTGTTTTCCGCGGAAGGTCGTTATATTGTAGTCGAAGAGATAGCGTTTCGGCGCGGGGCTCTCCATAAGCAGGGTGTGACGGCTTCCGCCGAAATAAATTAATTCTATCTTGTTGCTTTTGACGCTTACGTGCGGCGAAAGAGGCTTGACGGGTCTGACTTCCAGCGCGCACTCTTCGAGTTCGAACAGCGGTCTGCGGTTGCCCACGCCGAAGGGTTCGAGCATTTCCAGCTCTTTTGCAAACCTTATCGAATACGGCGCGGTCAGCTTACCGCTGACAAGGACTGCGGGCTCGAAATCTTCCGCGGTATAGCGCTCCGAGAGATATTCGTTGAGCGCTTCTTCGAGGTTTTCGAAGTCGAGCACGTTTATGTTTACGCCCGCCGCCTGCGCGTGCCCGCCGAATTCTTTTATATAGCGTCCGCAGGCTTTAAGCGCCTCGAAAATATTGACGTTTTCTACCGAACGGGCAGAGCCTTTCAAATCGTCGCCGTTGCGCACGAAAAGTATTACGGGGCGGGAAAACTCGTCCGAAAGGCGGGCGGCGACTATGCCGACGAACCCCGTGTTCCAGCCCTCGTCCCACAGCATTATTACCTTACCGTACGCGCCCCTTTCTTTTAGCTTGTTTTTCGCGCAGAGGTACAGCTCGTCGCAGTATTTCTGACGCTCGGTATTGTACGCCATAAGCGAAGAAGCCAAATCGAAAATTTTGTTTTCGTCCGTTTCCGTAAACAGACTGAGCGCGGAGCGGGCGTTGCCCATTCTGCCCGCGGCGTTTATTTTGGGCGCGATTCCGAACGCTATCGTCTGCGAAGTGGCGCTGTCCGTTTTAGAAAGAAAGTGCGAATAACATTTGCGGGGCGAGCCGTTTATCAGTTTAAGCCCCTCGTAAACGATGTCCCTGTTCTCGCCGGTAAGCGGGACGCTGTCCGCAACGGTAGCAATCGCGGCGAAGTCGAGATACTTATACGCCGACTCGCCGTTCAGCGCGACAGCCGTTTTCAGCGCGACGCCCGCGCCGCACAGGTTGTCGTAAATATACCCGTCGTTGAATTTGGGGTTGACGCATATGCAGTCGGGAATTTTGTCGGGCAGTTCGTGGTGGTCGGTGACTATCACCTCCGCCCCCTGCTCCTTGATATACTCAACCTCTTCGGCGCAGGAAATACCGCAGTCGACCGTGATGAAAAGCTGGGGAAAGCACTCCTCGAAAATTTCGTCTATCGCGTTCCTGTTCAGCCCGTAGCCATCGCGCCGTTCGGGAATATAGACGAAGGGTTCGATTCCGAAATCGCGGAGCGCGGAGCTCATTATCGTAGAAGCGCACACTCCGTCTGCGTCGTAATCGCCGTAAACGACGACCGACCAGTCCTCGTCGCGGGCGCGCGTAATCAGCTCGACGGCTTCTTTCATTCCGCTCATTTTAAAGGGCGAAATAAAGTTGTCGCGGGAAGGACGGATAAACTTTTCTATCTTTTCCTCGTCGTCTATTCCCCTGCCGTACAGTATCTTAACGGTTTCCTCCATTAACGAACACTGCTTTGCAAGGCTCTTTACGGTATTGAGTTGTTCGTCCGAAAATTCGTACTCGGGAACTATTTTTTTCATATTCGGGTAATTAAAAACAAGAGGCGGGTTGTTTACCCCGCCTCTTTTAAAATGTTAAGATTTTTTAGAAGCTTTCTTTGTCCGGCCTGCCTTACAGTTATCTTCTATAAGTTTAAAGCGCGAATAGACCGCGGGGGTGAAGAAAGCCGTGCCGTATACAGCCGAAACCGCGCTTAAAAGCCCGAGCACCGCCGATGTTATCACAAGCGTAACGGACATTGCGCTTACCGATAAAAGCACAAACAATATTACGGAAGCCGCCGCAACGAATATTGCGGGAAGGCAGATACCTTGAAGACTTTCGTAAACCGTTCTGTCAACCTGCTCGTTGACTTCGAGCTTGACGAAGTTTTCGTCCTTGACAGCCTTGCGCATTTTATCGAAGAACAGCGCGCAGCCTATCATCGTCATAAGCACGGTAAGCACCGCGAAAACCGCTACGGACGAGCCGACAGGCACGCGGGTGATAGCCGTAAGCGAAACAAAGATTGCAAAGTTGTGCAAGTCGGCAAGAAGCGACGCAAGCGCCATGGAAATACCGTATCTTACAACGAAATATATAAGCTGGAAAACAATTGCAGACGCGAGCGCGATTGCGCCGTACGTATAAGCTTTTACGTTGTCCTTTACAGTTACGCTGTCGTGAAACGAAGCGTTGCTGAGTCCCGAAAGTTTGGCGTCGGTAAGTTTTGCGTTGACCGCGTCGGACGCTTTGCGCAAATTTTCTTCGCCGGTGTTTTTGTTGAACTTGAAGGTTATCTCTCCGCCTCCGCTCGTTTCTCCGCGGACGGAAGAGTAATAATTTACGCCTGCGGACTTAAACTCCGCGTCGCAGATTTCCTGTATGCCTTCCTCGTCGCCGAACGCGCTTAAATCTACGTACGCGTAATTTACGACAACGCTCTTATAGCTTGCGTACTCGCCGCCGTAGTTGAAATAACCGTCGGACACGAATTCGAATACCAGCCCCATTGCAAGACCTACAGCGATAATCAGCGAGGAAATTATAATAAGAATATGCATTCTCGAAGAGAGTTTGAATTTAGTCATCGTTTAAATCCTCCCTTGCAAATCCGCAGAATTTGAATTTGTTTTTAACGGGCGACGATATAACGTACCACATAAAGCGCGTGAACCAGTACAGCACGTACGAAGCGACCGTTGCTATCAACATGATGAATCCGCAGGAAGCAAGTTCGCCAACGCCGACAAGTGTGAGAAGAAGCGACACCGCAAACAGAACTATATGAAGCTCCGTTATGCCGGCAAGAAGTTTTCTGTAACCCGCTTTGACCGAGGACTGCATCGTCTTGCCGAGTTTGGTCTGTTTTCTGACTTCCTCGAAGAGCGCGAAGTTGGAACCGCACATAAGCGCAAGACCGAGCACCGCGCACAGCGCGCCCGCAACGGTGAGCTGGATTCCGATAAGCATAAGCGCGACTATGAGCGCAAGGCTGTATATTGAAATCATCAATACGTTGATAAGTCCGAGCAGTCTGTATCTTACAACCGAGTATACGGCGCAGGCAAGTATTATTACAAGGAGCGATACGCCGAGCATTATAGCCGAAAGGTCGCCCAGCGGTGCGTTGGCGTATACTATCTGCGCTTCGGAAGAGTTGTAAGAAAGCTCCACCTTACTGCCGTGCGCGACGGAGTTAAGCGTTATCGCATAATCTTCCGCATATTCCGCATTTACGGAAATATAGAAGCTGGAACTGTCTATTTCCTCCGAAACGGTAAGCGAAAGAAGCTGATTTTCGCCTATATAGAAGCCGATTGCCTTGTCGTTTTCGGCAGTGTTGACAAGCTTGGATATGGATTTGAACAGCTCCCTTCCCTCTTTGGTGAGGTTTACTTTCACCGCGTGATTAGTGCCGGCGGAATATTTGACGAAGCTTTTGAAATACGTTGTTATGTCGGCTGTTATGGGAGTTAAAATGTTGTCGTAACCCGTCTTGCCCACTTCGGAATTGCGGAGCGTGAGTTCGCCGTCGTAAGTAAGCATACGCACCGCCTGACTGACGAGCGTAGTCTTGTCCGAACGCGACGACGTGTCGTAACGCTTATATTCGGCGTATGTGAAGTTTGTGGGAACGGTTACTTTGAGCGCGTAATCGTCGGTAACCGAAACGGAATACGACGAATATCCCTTTTCGCCGAAACGCTTGGAAATAACCTTTGCGTCGTTCGCTACTTTGGTTTTGAGTCCTTCTTCGCCGTACTCGTCGAGAACGTCCTTTTCGATATAGACGTTTCCCTTTTCCACGTATTTGTTTTTGTACTCTTCCAGCTTGTCCGCATCCTCGGGTAAGCTGAAATTGTAGTCCTCGGCGGAAATTACTCCGTCGGGATACAGAACGGCGTGAGCTTCGCCCGTGACGTCTGCGCCGAGGTTAATGCTCGATATGAACGAATTATATCTGTCGACGCCGCCCGAACCGGGTACCTGCATCGAAACCAAAGAAAAGAACGCAAGCACTAATATGGCGGCAACGAGCAGCGAAGTAATTATCGCCGATTTTATTTTGCCCATTTTAAACTCCTAAATAAAATTGTGTCTGAGCCGTTTATTTATAAACTGTCAACTCATATTATATTAAAAAAAGTTGCGACAGTCAATTAATTATTCTTACCTTAAAAACATTTAAATCTCTTTTTTTTACTTTTGTCCGCTTTTTTTGCGCGCAAGGACGTGCATACCGCACTCTATACGCTTTTTCATCATATCGCAGGTTATGGGATAAGGCGTGTTCATATCGCCAGTGTAGTGATAATTGTTCGCACTGCATCCTCCGCTGCATATGAATTTCGCAAAACAGTTTTCACAGCCCTTTCTCGTGAACAGGCTGTTCGAAGCGAACTTTTCTCGGATTGCGGGGTCAAGCTTGCCTTCGTAAACGTTGCCCATCAAAAACTCTTTCTCTCCCGCGAACTGGTGACAGGGGTAAATATCGCCGTTAGGCACGACCGAGAAATACTCGTTGCCCGCGCCGCAGGCGGAAACCTTTTTGTGAAGGCAAACCCCGCCTTCGAGGTCGACGTTGAAATGGAAAAAGTTGAAACCTTCGCCCTTTTCATGCTTTTCGAGGTATCTATCGCACAGCGTTTCGTACTCGGAAAGTATTTCGGGAATATGCTCTTCCTTTATCGCAAGGTCGTCTATCTCCGTGACGACGGGCTCCATGGATATGCTGTCGAAACCGTTTTCGGCAAGGAACAGCACGTCCTTGGAAAAGTCGAGATTGCGGGCGGTGAAAGTTCCGCGGACGTAATAATTCTTATCCCCGCGCGAACGGACGAATTTTTTGATTTTGCCGATTACAAGGTCGAAACTGCCCTTGCCGTTGACCGTCTTTCTTATGGCGTCGTGGACTTCCTTTCTGCCGTCGAGGCTTAAAACGACGTTTTCCATTTCGCGGTTGAAAAAGTCAATGGCGTCGTCGTCGAGCAAAAGCGCGTTCGTCGTGGTAGTGAAAAGAAATTTCTTGCCTGCCTTTGCGCCCTCTTCGCGCGCATAAGCGACGACGTTCTTTATAGTATCCAGACACATCAAAGGCTCTCCGCCGAAAAAGTCGACTTCGAGCACCTTGCGGTTACCGCTGTTTTTAATGAGGAAATCGATAGCCGTCTTAGCCGTCCGCTCGCTCATAAACGCGCGCTCGGCGTGATATGCGCCCTCGTCGGCAAAACAGTAACGGCACCTTAAATTGCAGTCGTGGCAGATGTGAAGGCACAAAGCTTTCACCTCGTCAGACTTTATCGGCGCTGTCTTTACTTCGGGACAGAGAAGAAGCCCGCCGTCTTGCAGGGACTTTACGTCAGCCTCTATTTCGCGCGTCTTTTCCGCGGAAAGCTTAGGCATGGTTCCGCCTTCGTACTTGGCTTTGAGGTAGTCGGCGGTATCCTTGTCGCACTCGTGGAGGCTTCCGCTCCCCGTGTCGTATATGTAATGCGCGTCTTTATAATCGAATACGTGTATCATATGAATTATCCGGTAATAGTGAAAAGGAGCATCTCTGCTCCTTTCAAATAATCTTTAATTAAATTAGGTTTTTAATTAATCGTTCTTTTCGGGATTTTGTTCTCTGGTAATTCTTTCACAGCTCTGGTTGCCTACCGTACAGCTGGTTTTGCAAGCCGACTGACAGGTGCTTCTGCATTCTCCGCATCCCGTAACTTTCTTATCGCGGGGGGTTGCTATTGTCTTAATCATAATCTGATTCTCCTTTTAGGTAGTTTACAATAAAGATTATAGAATACTTTACACAAAAAATCAAGTGATTTTACTATATTCAGGACTGTTTCTTGATATTGACGGCGATTATGCCCGAAATTCCGCCCGCGACCGCGCCGAGCAGGATTTCGATGAGAAACTTCCAGCTAATTGACAGCGAATGCGAAATCAGCCCGTAGAGAAGATATGTAATCACGACGGCGAAAAGCCCGAACACGACGCCCTTTATAAGACCCTTTTCACCGCGTATGAAAATGAGCCCGCCCGCCGATATCGAAAGTATTTTGAAAACCTGGTTAACGGGTTTGACAGCCGTCATCGGAATGGAAAACAACTGAATTATCAACGTAAATACGAGAACGAACAAAAGCGATATAATGACCGAAGCGGCGGACGCTTTGACTACCTGAAAAATATTTTTGCACATAAAATAACCTCCGCTTTAATTTATGCGGAGGCAAGTTTATTTATTAATGCTTTTTCTCTTCGGGCGAGGTTTCTTCTTCGGGTTTGATGTTTTCGGCAACCTCTTCGGGGGTTTCGGCGGGAAGCTCTTCCGCCGTCTTCTTTTCTTCGGTCTTTTCGGCTACCGCGTCGGTCTGGTAAATAGCCTGTCTGTCAAACTTGATAAAGCATTTACCCGAAAGCTCTGTTCCCGTTTCGAGAACAAAGGTATTCTCGGTTGCGTCGACTTCGACTACTATTCCGCAAATACCGCCTATTGTCTTTACCTTGTTGCCGGGCTTGACCGATTCGATGAGGTTTTTTGCTTCCTGCTCCTGTTTTTTACGGCGTCTGCCGGAAAAAATAAACATTACGACGATTGCAACTATGAGTACGCCGAGTATTACGAACGATACCCACTGCTGTCCGTTACTTTCCGCCAAAATAGAATTAAACATATTACAGCTCCAAATTTTTTTTACTAATTAAATATAAACTTTCCGCCCCGTTTTTGCAAGCGATTTTAAATGATAAAAGTCAAATGCACCAAACTTTCACACATTTTTAACCGTTGAGAGTATACTTCGCGTAAAACTCCCGTGCAAACTCCGTAAGGCTGTCCGCAAAAATCGCTTCGCGCATATCGCGCATAAGTTTGTGAAGGAAAGTTATGTTGTGCAGGCTTAAAAGCATTGACGACAGCATTTCGTTGACGTTTATAAGGTGACGGAGGTATGCCTTCGTGTAGTTCTTACAGCAATAGCAACCGCACTCTTCGTCGAGGGCGGAAAAGTCCTCGCGGTACTTTCCGTTGCGCGCGACCACTTTGCCCTGCGACGTGAACGCCGTTCCGTTTCTCGCAATCCTCGTAGCGAGCACGCAGTCGAACATATCCACCCCTCGCTTAACGCCTTCGATTAAACAGTCGGGACTGCCCACGCCCATAAGATAGCGGGGCACGCTTTCGGGAAGTTCGGGGCGCAAAATGTCAAGCATTTCATACATCAGCTCCTTGGGTTCGCCGACGGACAGCCCGCCTATCGCTATGCCGTCGGTTGCAAACGGTTTCGCCCTGCGCAGACTTTCAAGCCTTAAATCGCCGTAGAGATTGCCCTGCACTATGGGAAACAGCGCCTGGTCGTCACGCGACTTTGCGTCGGCACAGCGTTTAAGCCAGTTGTAGGTACGTTCCGACGCCTCAGACGCCTGCGCGTGGGTATAGCCGTATTCGCTGCACTGGTCAAGCTGCATTATTATGTCCGCGCCGAGGTTCTCCTCTATGCTCATAACTTTTTCGGGCGTGAACAGGTGCTTCGCTCCGTCTACGTGCGAATTGAAATATACCCCTTCTTCCTTGATTTTATTCAGTTTCGTCAAAGAAAATACCTGAAAACCGCCACTGTCGGTAAGAATGGGTCCGTCCCAGTTCATAAATTTGTGGAGCCCGCCCGCCTTTTTTACAAGCTCGTCGCCGGGACGCACAAAAAGGTGGTATGTATTGGAAAGGACTATGCTGGACCCCGCTTCTTTCAGGTCGCGGGGATACACGCCCTTGACGGTCGCCTGAGTGCCGACGGGCATATAAACGGGCGTTAAAACATCGCCGTGCGGAGTATGGAATACGCCCGCGCGCGCACCCGTGTGTTTATCGATATGTTGTACTTCGAATGAAAAATATTTACTCATATTATTGTAATTGATGTTTAAGCTCATTTAAGAGATATGATGATTGCTTGGCTTAGAAGCAAGCAGGTCGAGAAGCGCGAGCTTTTTTGAGGGGAGCGTACATAGACGTACGCGACCCGATAAAAAGCGAAGCGCGACAAAGAGATGCGCCGCTTATAAGACAAGCATAGCGTCCCCTTGTCTAACGGGAAGCAGGATTTCCTATACCATATATAATAATAGGCACCTTCCTCTCGTTTTGGGGAGATGCCTATATTATAATTGATTTATTGCAGAATTGCAAGTGTTTTACGCTCTGGTTGCTTCTGGGGCTGATAGGATTCTAACTGTTGAAGAAATAGGTGGCAAGATATATCAGGACGTTATAGCATGATTTATTCTTTTTAATAGCGTTTATCTTGTCTTTCCCACGCGAGTTTATCTTGTCTAAAACTCTCGCCCATAATTCCACGCAGGCTCCCTTTCATAAACACCTTAATCCCGTGCTGATCCGCAAGCCTTACGATGTCGTCAACCCACACTTTCTGTGGAATAACCTTGCCTTTTCTATTCCCTGTTTCCGCTCCTATTATGACCGTTGCCGTTGTGCAAATAGCTTCCGTCATATCAATCGGTTCGAGAATAGGCTCTATGCTCAAAAAGTCTGTGATGTCGCCGTTCTTAAAGAGAACATCCGCCTGCTCTTGTGTGGTAATGCTTTTTCCGATGTACAACGGCGCCGCCTTACCGTATTTTAACGTGTACTTCCAAAGCCTATCCATAAGCTGCCTTATACCGGTCTTTGTAAGTGCCAAATACCTATGCTGTTGATTTTTATACATCGCTTCCATAACAGCATCAAGCCATTCGTCGCCCCACGTTCCGATGTCGCTCATACTGTCGATGAAAACACTCTTCGGCGTTTTGCTTTCAAATTCTTTCAACCTTTCTGGAAAGAACTGCGGACATTTCCAATGCTTTATGATATGGAACCGCGTATTGATATGTTCGCCGTAACAGTATTTGCATCCGTTCTTGCATCCCACAACAGGGTTAACCGTGCAATCGCACCAGTCGATTTTTGTCTTTTTCATTACATACTCCTTTACGCATAACCGCGTGATATTTTCTTTTTTTGGTACGTCAAGATTTTTGCCTGATTTGCAAATTTAAGGACAGCATCTACTCCGCCTTCAAATCTCATAATACCGATCAGCCTGTTAAACTCGTCGTCCCAGTTCTTAAAATTTTCTGGATAGCCGGCAGCAATGCAGCGTTTTTTAATAGTTTCGATTGCTTTGCCAATAGCGTCGTTTTCTTCGCTCGTTAATTCTACCGAATCCGTCCGTGCGCCGTTCTTGTCGTAGGTAGTCGTTATCTTCATAGCGATACTCCCTTTTCTTTTTCGTAGACCTTGACCTTCTCGATAAATTCTTCAAACCGTCTGCGCGTATCATCCGACATCAATTCAATTCTACCGCAGTATAACGAAAATGCTTTCGCTTCTCGTAGTAATTCTGCCTTCGTGTACGTTAACTTTTTCACGGTATTTAGCCCTCCACGTATTGCCACGACTGCGGCGGACGGGAAAGATAATGATTTCCCCAAACTCCACCCGTTCCACTCGGCGTTAAGAACTCTCCCAGCTCTCTCGGCTTGTCATAGCGTTTTGCGTTCCTGATTATATTTGCGTAGATAAACTCTGCCCCGTTTGCGTACCCTTTCAAAAAACCATAAGCAACTATGCCTTGCTTAACCAAGTCGCTTACCATACAATCTTCAAAAGAGGCGCTTCCTATCGGGAACTTGTGGTTTTCTACGATGTCGAACTCCCCGATTACTTTTCCGCTTCCGCCTTTATGCTTACTTTCGTAAACAAAATAATGTCCCAGCGGCAACGGCTTTTTTCTCCATTCGTTTGTCTTATCGTAGTCGTTGTAATAATCGTCCACACGAAATATCATATCCGTGAATGGCTTACGTATTGATATTAACATTGCTTTCATTTGGCTTTTCTCTCCTCGTATATTTTTTTTGCTTCTTGATATGCTTTACAGTCTGTATAAACGCCGCACCAATGCTGGCAGGTCTTCTCTTCTTCGCAAATAGCGCTTGCTATTTTGCAAATCGCTTCGTGTTCAACGCACTCTTCTTTTGTCTCGTGTCCCGGACATCCTTTCTGAAAATCGAAACACTTACAGTAGCCGAACGGCAGAACTCTGTAACCTTTTGTCTTTTGCTCATTCAGCCACGCCCTAACTTCCGCAACCGTGTTAAGCGTTTGTCCCTCTACCGTAATGCAACCGCGCAAATCTTTGGCGTTTATGATTGCTCCGTCTATATTCATACAAACGTGATGTATCATATTTTCACTCGACCCCGTCGCAATGCCCGTATTTTTGTATCATACTCTGCCGATCGTATTCCAACCTGTTCGTTGCGTATTCTTTCGGCGTACACGGCAAACCTGTAAACGGGTCTGTCATAAGTTCGTACTTTTCCATCATCTTATCGAAAAATCCTTCGGGAACAGGTGTATTTGCGAATATCAATTCTTCCAAGAAGTCAATCGCAACCTTCTGTTCTTTTTCCGTCAGTATTCTTTTCTTTTTCTCTTTCATCCAAACAATTCCTCCTCTATTGCTTCCTTGATGTACTGTACAAGTTCATTAACTGTCAGGTCTTTAAGACTTTTCCCGAACGGTGTAAGATTGTGCGGTCCCGCATTGTCTTCGTTAACCGAGATGCGCAGTTCCCAATCGTCGCCGTCTTCGAGATAATCGTTCGGCAGATATTCCACCTCAATGTTCAATTTTTCTTTAATCCGTTTCATCATCTTTTCTCCTTTCAAAAGGCTCTCCGTAGCAACCGTTACCGTCTATATGACGCTTTATATCTTCAATGTCGTACTTCGACATAACTTCAAGCGCAAAATCCGTATCGCGTCCACAACAGTCATTCCATAGTTGATACAGTCTGCTTCCTTTAATTCCAGCGTTTATAACACGCTGAAATGCGTACTCTGCTTTGAAAGCGTTTCCCATACCTCCACCCATATACGCCTGACACATAAAAGTAAGCGCTCCGGGATTTCCTTCACAAGCATCAAAACTAACCATTTTTTACAACTCCTTTTTATATAAATTTGAACGACATCTGTCCCGATTCCAGTCTATCGTGGCAGATAGCCGCGTTTTCCGATGACAATTCGATAAGTATATACTTTCTATCGTTTTTCATTGCAACTTCCCCCGTAGTTCCTGTCCCTGCAAATGGGTCAAGAACTACACCGCCCACTCTGCTACCCGCCAAAATACACGGCTCAACTAATTTCGGCGGAAACGTCGCAAAATGATGGTACTTACTTCCAACCGTAGGAATATTCCAAACAGACCGCTTTCTTCGCATCCCTGTTTCGTTCGTAAGATTCCCGTGCGTCTCATTATCTTTTACTGTGCTATTGTTAAACGCGCCGTTTTGCGTATATGTACCGCCGCCGCGAAATGTCTTTCTATTTCCTTTCCGCCGACGCGAGTTCGGTCTCAATGTCCCCTTACTTCCTGCAGGCGGGTCGTTATTGAATCCGACGCACGGCTCTTCTATTGCCTGATAATCGAAGTAGTACCGCGCTGATTTGGAAAACAGAAGCACATACTCGTGCGAGTTCGTGCATCTGTCTTTTACGCTTTCCGGCATACAATTCGGCTTATTCCATATATCGACCTGCCGCCAATACCAGCCGTCTGCGCGAAGCGCAAATGCAAGCAAAAACGGAATCCCGATTAAATCCTTCGGCTTACATCCTTCCGCATCTGTTCTGTCGATACCACTTCCAAGCAATCCTTTATTCGTTCCCTGCTTATACTTTGCAGCGTTT